>DOSJ01000002.1 GCA_003514005.1 Candidatus Falkowiibacteriota bacterium | reverse complement strand
TTACCAGATCGATGCCATTGATTATTCCGTGCGCATTTCCGCTGTATTGTTTTTTAGCCAGCTCGTTGTGGCGCGAGTACTGTTTGTTTAAAACAGAATCGTCTCCGACGAGATAACCAGAATTAACGTCAACTAATCTTTTGACATCGCTCCACAATTCCGCCGGTCTGAAATTTGACCGGGATAACCATCGATTCACGGAATCGTGAGCCATGTCGGATGTCGACTTAGATAATTCCAATCCGGAAAATTTATTCCGATTGGCAATTAGAAACTCGCTATAGAGTTTCAACGAACATTTTTGTTTTTGCATGGGGTTTGTGTTTATTTTTTAATTGAGCTCCGCTCTATTACATTATCTCACAAATCCCATATTTGGACAAAAATATTGGCCAAAATATTAACTAAAAAGGGCAAACGCGTAAGTCCTATTTATTTCAATTTATTTTAAATAATCTTTATACACTAATTTTATCATTTGTTGTTAAAAAGCAACAGGTCTATTATTTATTTTGGAAGCGACTCAAACAGTCCTCGCTTCAAAAATAAACAATACCAGATGATGCTAGTGTATTTTTTCGAGGAATGTTTTTAGTTCTTCAGGTAATTCAATGGAATATTTTTTTCTTTCTCCGTTCAAGTCTGTAAATTCCAGGTTGTCTGCGACCAAAAATATTCTGCCAAGATTTAGTTTGGCGTTTTTTAGCTTGGTTTTTTTGGTGGCATACAAATCGTCGCCTACGAGCGGGCAGCCGTAGGCTGAGAAGTGGCAACGGATTTGGTGGGTACGGCCGGTTTCGATTTTTACTTTTAATAAAGTATAGTTTATGTATCTTTTTAATACTTCAAATCTGGTAATGGCGTGCCGACCGTCAAAACTGGGTTTGCCTTTTATCGTAATCGGCAGGGCAGCCATTTTGTGGCCTTTAGCGCTTCTTTCGATGGGAAAATTTATTTCGTCTTCGTCTTTTTCAACCTTGCCATAAGCGAGCGCGGTGTAGCATTTACTGATCGCGCGTTCTTGAAATTGCTTTTTTAGGTCAGCATAGCCCTCGTCATTGCGAGCGATAACTATCAGACCGGAGGCGAGCTTATCCAGACGATGCATTATTCCGGGCCGACTTTCGTCCTCGCCGACTTTTGCGATTTCCGGGTAGTCAGCCAAAAGTAAATCAGTGAGTGAAGTTTCGTCTATATGTTTTGCTCCATGAGTAAGCAAACCAGCCGGTTTGTTTATTACTAGATAGTCTTCGGTTTTGTCGATTAATTCGTATTTCATATATTTATTTCTTGTTTATTTATTTGGTTCTTTAGACAATTTTATGGGTAAAATATTTTGTCATTCCCGACACTCCATTGCCCCGTAGGGAGTAGATATTAAATAATCGGGAATCTCGGTGTTAAATAAATTAAATAAGAATATGATAAAATGGTTTTAAAATAAACAAGCTGTATAAAATACTTTGTTATTGTTAAACCAAGATTCCCGCCTACGCGGGAATGACAAATAGAAAGATTCTTTTGAAAAAATAAAGTAATTCTATTTTAAATTTTACATTGTCATTTTGCACTTTGAGATTTGCATTTTGAATTATCCTGATAGAAAGAAAACAAAAAAAACAAGAAAAAAGATTTTTAAAAGGATTCTATAATAACTTAATAAAGTTTTCTGCCATTATTTTGTCTGTGTATTTTTCGGTTACGGTAATTTTTCCGTTTTGTGAAAGTTTTTCTGCCAATTTTTTATCTTGGTTTATTTTGATAATTGCGCTGGAAAGAGTATCGGAATCAAGCTTTTCTGCAATTAAGCCGTTTATATTATCATTGATAATGTCATCAAATCCGTGATTATACGGTGTAATAACCGGAATTCCGGATGATAGGGCGTGTAAAAGCGCCTGCATATCCGTGAATGATGCGTTTTTTGCCGCAGTAATAAAGATATTAAAGCTATTTAGCCATTTATGCAAGTGCGCTTGTTCGCCGACAAACCAGACCAGATTGCCAATACCCATTTTTTTGGCAAGCCAAGTCAGGTTTTTTCGTTCAGTGCCATCTCCAATAATGATGAATTGCAGATTTGGTATAACACTCAGCGCTTTTTTTATCGCGCCTAAGATGATTTCTATTTCTTGTTCTTTGTTTAAGTCCACAATCGTTCCGAGTGTATAAAAATTATTTTTGTTTTCAGAGTTTTTTGTTTTGGCAAGATCATGAAAAATATTTTCTTGGCGCAGAGATTGACTTAGATTGATTCCCGGGGGAACGAGCTGGATGTGTTCAATCTTGTATTTTTCCGTTTTTAGTTTGTCTTTGGTTTTTTGATTAAAAATAATTATTTGCGCATGTTTATGGACGAGTCTGGTTAAAGCGCGTATGAAAAAGTTTGATTGCGATTTGTTCGGTCCTGGACACTCTATCCAGATTATTTTTTGGCCGCATAATTTTGCCCAAGGTGTAAAAAGTATTTTTTCTTGCCAGTCAAAACAAATAAAAATATCGATTTTGTATTTGATTTTATAAATCAAGATCGTGGTCAGGCTGAAAAGCAAGAGCGGAAGCAAGAGGATTATAAAAAGTATTTTGGATAAGCGCGTGTTTGCGTATGTTAGATTTCCGGCTTTTTTAAAAAAATACTTGCTATCTTCACAATATTTTTTTATTTCTTTTTTTTGGGAATAAAAATAAAGCAAATAGCCGTTGATAGAGAAAAGGTTGAATAGATCCTTGAATTGCAGACAATTTTGCGAACCGGTGTTTGCGATAAGTATTTTTTTTGCCATATATTATTTGGTTACGAATTTTAATGTCTTTGTTTTATTCGTATACTTTTGTTCTTTTCGTGTTTTTGTTTATAATAAAAGACACGAAAAGAACGAAAGTATACGAAATTAACGAATAGATGTGTCATTAGGCTTTGTTTAATAGCTCCATTACTTCTTTTCGGGTAAGAACTTTAAGCGAATAGAGGGAGAAGGCGTAGACTGTGGCGGCGATTGCGATTGTCAGGACAAGGTCGTTGACTTGGAATTTCTTTAGAAACAGGATTGAGGTGGACATGATAGCGCAGGCGATTAGGGTTTTGAACAATACCGTGAAATCGGGTCGGAAGCGTGTGTTTTTCCAGATTACAAGATACGAGGCCAGGGCGATGGCGAATTCGGAATAGATCGTTATCCAGGCGGCGCCGTAATAGGAAAAAAGCGGGATGAAGACCAGATAGCCGACGAGCGAACTTACGGCAACAAAGACATAGGCTTTGATTATTTCTTTTTGTTTTTCCAGGGCAATAATGGCATGCGCGAACATGTTTCCGAGAAAGATCGCGGTTCCGGCCCAGATAAGGACGCGCAGTATCGGTCCGGAATCGGAAAATTCGGGACCGGCGATGACTCTCATAACATCAACAGCCACGAATTGTGTGCCGACCGCAATTGGCAAGGCAACAGCTATCATGGCATCGAAAGATTTTTGCAGTATTGAAAAAAAGCTTTTTTTATTGTTTTCGGCCCAACGCTTTGCCAGTATCGGCAGTACGATTCCGGCGAACATGAATGGGATTGTTATGAGCACATCGATCACTTTGTAAGCGGCGCCATAGATTCCTACTTCGGCGATTATGCCTATTTCCGAGGGGCGAGGGATAAAGGAAAGGAAGAGGGTATCGGATTTGAGGTATATGAGATTGAGTGCTATTGTAATCGCGAGCGGCCAGGATTTTTTGATTATCATTTTCCAATAATCCATATCAAATTGCAGACGGATGCGAGCAAAGCGGCGGGAAAAGAAAAAATGCAGAAGAAAGCTAACTAGACTTGAAGCTACCGTCGCCACTAAGATGCCGTTTAGTCCGTAATCGTTGCGGGCGGTAATGATTATGCCGAATAAAAGGACGAGCCGGCTGGCGACTTCGGCGATGGAGACTTTGTCCATGCGCAGATTTTTTTGGAATATCGCGACTAATATCTGATTGAGTGCTATAAATAGGAAGGAAAAAGAGGTGATGGCAACACCGGTTTTGACTTCGGCGGCATAAGGGAAGAATAAGACGGCGATTGGCGCAAGCCCTAGGAAGAATACGGCGGATACAAGGCGCAGGGCCAAAAGATTGCCGAGGGCTTTTTCTTGGTTGATTTCCGGCTGGCTGATTATTTGGATCGTTACCAAAGTTAAACCCAGATCCGCGACTATGCCGAAAAAAGAAAGAAAGGTGATTATGGTTGTGTATTCGCCGAAACCGTTTTGCCCCAGTTCGCGGGTGATAATGGCCACGGCGGCCAAGCCAAGTACTGTAGCCAATCCTTTGCTAATGATTTGGACCAGCGTATTGATTGCAACTTTTGTGGAGAGACGCATAAAGAATTTAGTTATGTTACACCGCCTTTGTTAGCTGATATGTTTTTGCGCATACAGAATTTGTGCATTTTTAAAAAAATTATGAATTATAATGATTACAAGGAATAATTTTTTTAAAAATAGCTACAATTCTGTATGCGCAAAAACATATCAGCTAACAAAGGCTACTTTTGCGAAAAGTAATATTTTTTGAATTATTTGTTATTTTTCGCTATAATGAATACAGATAAGACTTAATTAAATTATAGCATAACTTTTATGAAAAATACTAAAAAATTATTTACCGGCTTGGTAGCGGTTTTTTTTATCGCTTTGCTTTTTTTTGTGAGAATAAGCCCGTTGTTGGCGGATAATTCTTTGTGGGGACAGCAAAGCGGAATGGGAACCGATTCCGGACAGATTGGGAGCGCGTTTGGTGATATCAACAAAGAAACGGATTTAAAAAGTTTGGTTGTAAATATTATTAAAATCTTATTAAGTATTTTGGGTTTGTTTTTTACGGTTTTGATAATTTTGGCCGGTTTTCGCTGGATGAATTCGCGGGGAAATGAGGACGAGGTTTCCAAGGCAAAAAGCCAGCTGTTAAATTCGATTATTGGAATTATCATTATTATTGCCGCGTACGCGATAACTATTTTTGTTATAAGCATGACAGAAAGCGCGCTTAAGGGAGAAATATAGAAAATTGTTTTTTTAACTTATTTTGTAGATATTTCACACTCGTATCGGCCGAAAATAAATAATTGATTTTCGGCCTAAGTTACAAAATATGTCGAGGAGACGTAGAATTAAAAAATGTTTAGAACGATAAAAAGATTCAAATATTTAGTGGTGGTGTTAATTGTTATTTTTTTTGTGATATTTTTGCTTAGCCGCGGATATATATATGACAGGGAGGATGTCGGCTATGGAATTACTTTTTCACCGAAGCAGGCGGAAAATCTGGGGATGGATTGGCAGGAGACTTTTTTGGCGATTTTAAATGATTTGCAGGTGCGGCGTTTGCGTTTGTCGGCCTATTGGAATGAGGTTGAGCCGAATATTAATGAATATAGCTGGGAGCGTTTGGATTGGCAAATAAATGAAGCGAGCAAGGTAAACGCGGAAATTATTTTGGCAGTGGGCGGTCGTTTGCCGCGCTGGCCGGAATGTCATTTTCCGGCTTGGACCGCGGATATTTCCGGAGAACAAAAAGACGCGGAGCTTTTGGAATATATCGAAGCCGTTATCAAGCGTTATCAAGGCAATAAAAATATTATTGCTTGGCAGGTGGAAAACGAGCCTTTCTTGATTAATTTTGGAGAATGCCCTAAGCTGGATAAAGAGCTTTTGGACAGGGAAATCGCTCTGGTGCGCGCTTTGGATAATAGGCAGATTATAATTACCGATTCGGGAGAATTGTCAGCTTGGCTCCCGGCTGCGAAGCGGGCGGATATTTTCGGTACGACCATGTATCTGAATACTTATTCCAAACTTTTGCAAAGTTATGTCCGCTATCCGATTGAGCCTGGTTTTTTTCGATTCAAAAAAAATATCACAAGGCTTTTTTCCAGACTTGAAAAATGGCTGGTCATTGAACTGCAGGCCGAGCCGTGGGGACCGAAACAATTTCAGGATTTGAGCAAAGAGGAACGCTCACTGACTATGGACTTGGAAAAGTTTAAAAATATTATAGAATTTTCCCGCCAGACCGGTTTTCAAGAATTTTATCTTTGGGGCGCGGAGTGGTGGTATTGGGAGAAGACGGTGAATGGTGATGGGGGGATTTGGGAGGAAGCGAGAGGATTATTTAGTGATTAGTTGATTAGTTAATTAGGATATAATAAAAATGTTTTGATACAAATCAAGACGTTTTTAAAAAATTCCAAATTAACTAATTAACTAATTAACTTTTCTATGTCAAAATCCAAAACCTACACAATCGGCATCGATGTCGGCGGGACTAAAATCAGCGCTGTGCTTTTTGATGGCGAAAAAGTCGTCATGGACTATATGCTGGCAACGCCCAAAGATAATTTGGAGCATTTTTTGATTATGGTCAAAGCCGTGGTTGATCCGCTTTTGGAACGTGCGCGGGAAATGAAGGTCGTGGTTAACGGCGTGGGCGCCGGTATTGCTGGAGTTTTTGATGCTAGTGGAAAAAAGATGCTTTTTTCACCGAATATCCCGACGATTAATAATGTTTTTTTGGGCGAAAGAATCGAAAAATTTATCGGGATGCCTGTGCTAATCGACAATGACGCGAAATGTTTTGTGCGCGCGGAAGCTTTAATCGGAGCAGGGAAAAATTATAAGAATGTCTTTGGTTTGATTGTTGGTACGGGTATTGGCGGCGGTTGGTGGATTAACGGCGATGTTTATAACGGATCTCATCGCGGAGCTAGCGAGGTTGATGCAATGATTATTGATTCGGCATCAGGATTGAATTTGGAGCAGGGTTATCATAAAATTATGCAGAATAATCCGGGTAAGATGTCGCAGGAAGCGATTATCGGTGATCCGTTAGCCGAGCAAGTTTATAATGAATTTGGTCGTCAGCTTGGCATTGCTTTGGCAAACATATCGAATTTAATCGATCCGGAGATTTTTGTTTTGGGCGGGGGCGCGGTTGCTTCGAGCGATCTATTTTTATCAATTGCCAAAAAAGAAATGAAAGAGCATATTAATTCGTCAGATGCGGCCAAGAAAATTAAGATTGTTAAAAGCAAGCTCGGGGCTAATGCTGGCGCGATTGGCGCGGCCTTGCTTTGCGGGAAAAGTTGAAATTTGCAAGGTATTAAATTAGGCGACCGCCATTGACAAGAGGCAAATAATTTGCTAGTATAAAAGCATTAATTAATAAAATTTGCATTTGATTATACTAATATAAAAAAATGCGAATAAAAGTAAATGGACAACAAAAACTACTCCGGTGACCGCCAAATGGTAAAAGGAAACTGGACCTGCTCACAATGCGGAGCGCAAATTACCGAGCTTCCCTTCGCTCCAGATGGAGAAAGACCTTTATTCTGCAGAGATTGCCACCGCCAGAAGAACCAAGATCGTCCAAGACGATTTTAAGAAACTATTCCGATAAATAAAATTATCAGATAATATATCTTAACAAAATAACCGCGTGATAGCGGTTTTTTTGTTGATTGACATTTTTCCAAATATGTGCTATAAGTTAAATATTAATCTGCTCATTTTAAATTTTAAAATATAAAAAAAAGGGGGGGGTAGTATGAAAACGTTGGTTATTATTTTTGTTTTATTTTTGGCAAATCCGGTCCATGCAGTATGGAATGAAAATAGTGAATACCAAGCTAACAAAACACGCTTTCAGGTTTATCTAAAATTATTATCTCAGGTTGAGATGATTAACGATGGCGTAGACAACAAATTTGTAAAAATCACCGCCAAATACATTTTTAACAATTGCTGGGAAAATAATCAAGGACCGATTTTGAAAAAAAATAATGATATGTCGGATTTTTGGAATGCGGTAAACATATATTATGAATCGGCACAAACACTTTTTCGTATCAATTTTTCGAAAATAATTGACAAGTCGTCAATGGGTTATGCCGCCGATTATACTGCTAAACATTTTGCTCTTGAAGTGGTATTCGCGATCCTGGATCATTATGGAAGTGATGAATATAAAAAACATATCGCGCGAACATCACTTGATATCCAAGGAAAGATTATTAGAAACGAAGATATTTATCCGATTGATTTATTGAATACAGAAAAAACAAATGCTTACTTTTTAGGCGCCTCGCTCTCAGACGATGAAAAGTACTATAAAGCGTTAATGGTCTGGTTAAGATGTTATTTTTTAGCGATTGAACAAACCGCTATTACTGAGAATGATGTGTTTTGTGAAAAAATGGAATACGTAAAATACGCCGTAGACAGTAAAATTCTATGAATTTAAAACCCGCCTATAAGGAAATAGGCGGGCTTTTTTTATTGTCTTAAATCGTGAAAAACGATAAGATAAATACAAACTTGCTAATAACAATCTGTTTTCTTGCCTTTTTATTTTTTTATCTCCTTGCAATGCCTCTATAACAGAATACAATAAGGATGCTGCTTCCCGACAAAAAAATAAAAAGGCAAGAAAACTTATAATTACTTAGGCTAGATTTTTTATGTTAAAAAGAAAAATTAATACGCAGAAGCGTTTGTATGTTGTATTGCTAGTTTTGGGGATTGTTTTTGTTTTGTTGGCTATCCCGGTTTTTTGGTTTTATTATCCCAAAATACAAACAGAAAAAAAATCCGAAATCGCTTTTTTGGATGTCGGACAAGGTGACGCGGTTTTGATTCAGACGCCATTTAGGCAGAATATCTTGATCGACGGCGGGCCGGACGGGAGCGTTATTCAAAAACTGGAAGAAGAGCTTTCGTGGTGGGATCGGAAAATCGATTTGATGGTTTTGACGCATCCGCACGATGACCATGTTGCCGGCTTGATCGATGTGATTGGTAAATTTCATGTTGCCAAAGTTTTGTATACCGGCGTGACACATGATGCGCCGGCGTATTTGGAGTGGTTGGCTTTGATAAAAAATAGGCATATTCCCTTGGTGATAATCGATCGGCCACAGAAGATTGTTTTTGGCAGTGATTGTTTTTTTGATATTCTTTATCCGCGCGCAAGCTATTTGGGCGTGAGCGCGGCGAACTTGAACAACACCTCGATTGTCGCAAAATATTTTTGCGCCGGACAGGAGGCGCTGCTTACCGGCGATGCGGAGATTGCGGTTGAGAAAGAGTTGGCAGAGAGCGGCGCGGATTTGTCGGCGCGAATATTCAAGACCGGACATCATGGTTCGGATACTTCCAGCGGTGAGGATTTTGTCCGTCTGGTTAATCCGGAAAAGGCGATAATAAGCGTTGGGGCGGATAATAAATTCGGTCATCCGAATTTGCGCGTTATCAAGCGCCTGGAGCGCATGGGTACGGAAGTGTTGCGGACGGATCTGGCGGGCACAGTTAGATTTTAAATATTGTTTTTAATAATGGTTTTCAATGTATTTTATTGGTATTTCTCATCTGTATCGGCCGAAAATAAATAATTGATTTTTATTAAATTAAGCTCAGCTCAGAAAAAGCGCAGAGCTTGTGGGTTAAATATTAGTTAGATGCACACACAAACATTCGAGTAGGTAATATGATCCGCTTCAAGCAGTAATTTAATAAAAATCAATTATTTATTTTCGGCCTAAGTCACATAATATGATATTTCTAAATAGCCTTTGCAAATCATCATTCCCTCTTGCCAAAATAAGGTTCTTTGTTATATACTGATATTAGAAAAATTTTAAAATATGAACAAGAAAATATTGATCGTGGAAGACGATGAGATGATCGCTTCCATGTATAAAACCAAATTAGAGCAAGAGGGTTATTTGGTTTTGATGGCTAATAATGGCGCGCAGGGGCTAAGCATGGCTATGAGTCAAAACCCTGATTTGGTTTTACTGGATATAATAATGCCGCAATTGGACGGTTTTTCGGTTTTGCAGGAATTGCGTTCCAGCGCAAAAATGAAAAGCACGCCGATTATTATGCTGACAAATCTTGGCACAGACGAAGACAAGAAAAAAGGCGGTGAATACGGCGCGACCGATTATTTGGTAAAAGCGAGTTTGACGCCGACGCAGGTGGGGGAGGCGATTAAGAAATATTTATAAACTATCGTTTTGTAATTATTTATAATTCGAATACTACGAATTGTATTCAAATACTACAAATATTGTAAATGAATATAATTTCTATTATTCGAATTATTTTTTAAAAACAAATTTACAATTAAATATTTGAAGTATTTGAATATATTTGTAGATTTGAATTATTTTTTATGAAAACAGAAAAAACATTAGTCATCATCAAACCGGATGGCGTACAGCGGTCTTTGGTTGGTGAAATTATCCGACGTTATGAAAGGGTCGGTTTGAAGCTGACTGCTATGAAGATGACCCAGGCCGGTGAAGACATGGCGACCAAGCATTACTATGAAGTTGGCGGCGATGAATGGATCGAAGAAGTCGGACGCAAAGCGCGTGCGGCTTATGAAAAGAAGGGTATGGAGTCTCCGTATAAAACCAACAAGGACAATGGCTGGGCAGTATTGAAGGCTAATGCCAAATACCTAAGCTCCGGCCCTGTCGTTGCTATGGTTTGGCAGGGTGCTGGCGCGGTTGAGCTTGTGCGAAAGATTACCGGCGCGACAGCTCCGCTTCTTGCCGATGTCGGCACGATTCGCGGCGATTTTACTTTGGACTCATACGCGCTAGCCGATACGGACGGACGCAGTGTTCGCAACCTTATCCATGCTTCCGGCACGGTTGACGAGGCTTTAAAAGAAATCAAAATCTGGTTTGGTGAAGATGAGGTTTTGAAATATACGCATTTGATGGAAAAGATTTTGTATGATGTGAATTTGGATGGGATTAAGGAATAGGGAGTTAGGCGGGTAGGATTGTAGGCGGGTAGGCGGGTAGGCTGGTAGGATAGTAATTATTTTAATAAAAGACTACTATCCTACCCGCCTACTCGCCTACAAGCCTAACTAAGTGGATAAACTGCTAATATCTTAAAAATACAAAAATATTTTATTTAATGTTAGGCATAAAAACCCCCATTGACAAAAATTAAAAAAAGGTTAAAATGAAGATAATATAAAAATATTATGAAACCAACTGTTCGCACAATTGTAATTAAATTGAACTCAACCATTAATATGGTCTTGGGTATTATTTTGTTACAATTGAATCTTGGGCGGCTTAAATAGATAAAAATAAATAGTTCAAATAAAGTTTGAAAAACCGCCTAAGACAAAATCTTGGGCGGTTTTTTAAAAATAATTGCAGTTCATCGGGCAACATAAAAATGGGGGGGGTGCGTGATGTGCAAAAAAAACGAAAGGGATGAAAGAATAGAGGATTGCGGTTATGGGTTTCGGGTGGCAATGAAAATAATTGAACATTCGCCAGATAGCTGTGCGTATGACAAATGCAAACAAGGCATAGCAGTGGGTGAAGCCGGTTTTGTACCCGTGAGCATAGAGAAAGAAAAACAAAAATAGTTCTTTTAATCAATTTTAAACAAAAATGGAGGGATTTATGATTGACACAAGTAATGTAGCAGGCAAAACGCAACAGTATCATAATCTTATTTGCAAAAGAGAAAGATTACAAAATAAGTTAAAACAGCCTGAAAATAAGGTTGTCGAAGTTGTGACAAGGAAGAAGCTTGCAGACATCCAAAGGGAAATTGAAAAAATTAGGATTGAATTGAGCTGATAAGCAAAAAAACGAGACGGTTTTTTAAAAAGCCGTCTTTATTTTTTATTTAATTTAAGCTAAATAATTAAGATTTTATTAAAAAAGCTTGCATAATTTAGCGTTTATGCTATAATTATCCACATGATTAAGACAATACGAACAAACTATTTCTATTTTTGGTTTAGCCCGATGAAGAGATCGGTTGTTCGTGGTGTTTTAACCAAAATCAGTTAAAAACATCATTAGGGAAAACAACAACCGGCTCTTCTAACGAGGAGCCGGTTTTGTTTGTTGAAATTATATTATTTTATTTAAAACCACCGCTTTTTGTTCTTAAGTTATTTTGTCTGCTGACAGAATTTGTGCATTTTTTAAAAAATTACGAATTATGATAAAATATGGAATAATTTTTTAAAAAATAGCTACAATTCTGTATGCAGACAAAATAACTTAAGAACAAAAAGCTCGTTTGGTGATAAAAATATGCAAGATAGTATTTTAAAATTAAATAGCAATATAAATAAAAATTCATATTTTTATTTTTGGTTTTTTTATGGAAACCGGCTTTTGTGATTGTTTAAAAATATTTAAGCATTTACAAAAGCCGGCTTTGGAAGAAGCCGGTTTTAAATTTTTTGATTGTTCTTTTGAAAATAGAAAATAAAACAAGGAGGCTTTTATGGGTAATTATCAGATGGAAGAGGAAAAGTATTTGTGTGATTTTGATTTTTTGGCAGAAGATGTAAGACGTCGCAAAGAAAAAAAAACGGAAATAAGGGAGCGGATTGATTTTTTCGCACGAAATACTTTTGGAATTAAAAATTATTCCGCTCTTATGAATTCGGAATTTGGAGAATCCGATGAACTAAAGGTTACGGTTTGCTGTCAGGTAGCGACTGCAAATATTGAACATGTTTCTGCGCAATTTTTTGCTGAATGGCTAAAAAATTCCGGATTGCCGGCAGTTGCTTGTTTTTCATCATTTGTTAATGATTCTTTTTCTTACGCCAATGAATACAAAAAATCTTTGGTGAGAATGCGTTGGTTGAAAAAAAAGGAAAAGACCGGACAGCTTTTTGTGGAAGGAGAAAAAATAGTAGACAAAAAGCACGGCGATATTAGCGATTGGATTTTGGCAAGAATTATTACCAAAGACGGGACAAATCTTCCGGAATTTCACAAAAATATCATGAGCTCAATTTTGAAAAAACCTTACTGTTCGACTGATGCATCGGATTTGTTTGAAGAATGTTTAAGGCAGTGCATTGATAATCAGGGTACTGCTCCCGAGTATTATTATGTTGTTGATGGCAATCGCGATAAAAAAGTTGAAGCGAAAGGATATTTAAGCGGTGAAAAAATCCGTCCGCCAGCGAGCTGGTTCTATTATCTTCATCTTTTGGCTTTTTTGGATGGCGAAAGGGCGTTGGTAAATCAGGTTGATGATTGCCACAAGATTGAAAAATGTTTTTCTGACTCGATTGATCTTATTAAAAGAGAAATCGGAATTGAGCCACTTATCATTAATACTCCGAAAAATGTAAATGTCAACGATTATAAGAGCAATCTTTATGAAATTAATGGTGCTTTATCCAATTGGGATGAAGACAAATTCATTACCCCAAAAAGTAAAAATTTATTTTCTGCTATGCGTGAAATAGAAGAAGAGCTTATAGTCTTCAACTAAAACCCAAGGGGGTCGCTAAAATTAAGCGACCCCCTATTAATTTTATTTTTTATTCTTTATAATTAAAACATTAGACTTACTTGTTTAATTTTTATACAATCATCGTATTTGCTGATATTTTATAACTCTTCTCATGGGGCGTATGGAAGGGGCAATCGCCCAAATCGAATAGTTATAAAATATCAGCAAATACATTTCGGGTTAAAGAATGGATACGTAAGTCTGGTATATTTTTAAAAATAATATGAAACATAATCATCAAAAATTTATAAAAAAACTTTTGTCTTTTTCGCCTAGGCAGTTTGCGTGCGAAACAAAGACTGCGGATTTTATTCTTGATATTTTGAATGAAAATAACATTGAATATATTTTGCAAAAATATTCTGCCAAGCTTCCGTATTTTAAAAAAGCGAATTTGATTTGCGATGGTCGGTCGGTTGCTTGTTTACCAAGCGGTTTAAAAAGCGGAAAGATTTTGGGTAAAGACGTGATTTTAAGTTCCTTGATATCCGGCTCAGGTGTGGAGGAAATTAAAAATATTAATTTTAATCCGCATTCGGATGCGATTAGTATTCCTTGTTATTATAATGCGCCGGCTTTGGCGGTTTCTAGAAATGATTTGCCAAAAATTTTTGCGGCAAAGAAAGTCAGCGGACAGATGTCTGTGGTTGCAAAAAAGCATGAGGTCAGAAATATTTTGGTCGGCAATTCAAGAAATCCAAAAAATATCTTTTTTGCGCATTATGACAGTATTTCTTTGGGGGCTTGTGATAATGCCTCGGGTGTTAGCGTTATGCTGTCTGTGCTTTTGTCCGATCAAAGCAATTTGAAAGAAAATCTGTATGTTTTTTCTGCTAATGAGGAACTGTCTTTTGATTGGCCGTATTATTGGGGGAAAGGCTATCGCGAATTTGAAAAAAAGTATTTGTTTTTGTTAAAAAAAGTGAAAAATATTTTTGTGATTGATAGTGTTGGCAATGATAAAACAATAGAAATGAAAGACCTGAATATGATTTTATTGGCATTTCCGATTGAAAATATTAGTAAGTTTAATAAAAAAACGATAGTTATTACCGGTAATTTTGATAAATTAATGTCTGTTTATCATAGTGAACTAGATAATGGAAAAAATATTAATGAAAAATATTTAGTAGAGGCGGAAAATTTAGTAATTAAAAAGGCTAATGGCTAATTTTTATGAGCAACAGTATCGCTATTTGAGCTGTTGCTTTTTTTTGCCATTTTTGGCATAACAAGTTATAATGTGTGTATGAGTATTCTTATTATTCAAATTGTTTTATATTTCAAAAACCACAAATCTTTGCAATTTCATATTTTTCCTCCTGCGGAACTCGCCCCCACCGCGAGGTAATCCTGTCTTTGTCTAGGCTCAAACAGTCCTCGGAGAAAAAATATGAAATAGCAAAGATTTGTTTATATTTATATTCATACATGATTAATTTTGTTTTAGATAAATTTGAGGGGCCTTTGGCTTTGCTTCTGCAGTTGATTGAGAAAGAGGAGATGGATATTACGCAGGTGAGTTTGGCTAAGGTTGCGGACCAGTATGTTACCTATATTCGGCAGGCGCAGAATATTCGGCCGGATGAGATGGCGGATTTTTTGGTGGTGGCCGCGCGTTTGCTTTTGATCAAGTCAAAGGCGCTTTTGCCTTATTTGTATCCGGAAGAGGAGGAGGAGATATCGGAGCTTGAGGATCAACTCAGGATGTATCGGGAGTTTTTGGAGGCGACCAAGAAGATTGAGAAGATGCTCGATAAGAAAACATTTATGTTCCCGCGCGAATTCAATCGCAAGGCGATTATGAGCCAGGCGAATTCTTTTTCGCCGCCGAAAAACTTGCAGGCCGAGGAAATGCGTAGCGTGTTTGCGGAAATATTAATGCGCCTTAAGCCGGCGGAAAAATTGGAGGAAAAGACTTTGGAACATTTGGTAAATATTGAAGACAAAATTTTGTCGATTCAGAATATGCTTCTTAACCGCATCAAGGTCAGCTTTAACAAGGTGATGGCTGACGCAAAAAACAAGACTGAAATCGTTGTTAGTTTTTTGGCTATTCTCGAGATGATGCGACAAAGAGAGGTTACTTTGGTTCAGGACGAATTGTTTGCGGAGATTTTGATTGAACGAATTGCGTAAAACAACCATCGCTTTCTCAAACAGATATAATTTCTGTGCTGACAAAATTTGTGCATTTTTAAAAAAATTATGAATTATAATAAAATATGGAATAATTTTTTTAAAAATAGCTACAATTTTGTATGCACAGAAATTATATCTGTTTGAGAAAGCTATTGGGTATTTCTGGTTTTGATAAATTTTTATTATTTATAAACTACTAAGTCTTGGAAGCATTTGTTGAATAAATAATTCGGCAATCGACACTCGGCAATCGACATTTGTAACATGAATATAAAATCCCAAATCGAATCCCTCTTGTTTATTTCCGCAAAGCCGATGGCTGTTCGCGAGTTGGCTGGTTTGATAAAAAAAGATGAAAAAGAAATTTCTGTTGCAGGTGATGAACTCGTTGAGGAGTATAAAAATAATCAGAAAGGCATACAGATAATCAAGAACGGCTCTAAATTTCAGATGGCGTCTTCGCCGGAGAACGCACAGTTGATTCAGGAATTTATCAAGGACGAAACAACCGGAGAGTTGTCGCGGCCGAGTTTGGAGACCCTGACAATTATCGCTTATCGCGGACCGATTGCAAAGGTTGATTTGGAGCGGATTCGCGGAGTTAATTGTTCTTTGATTATCCGCAATTTGCTTCTTCGCGGTTTGATCGAGGCCAAGAATGACGCGGTCAAGCAAGAAACATACTATACGGTTACTTTTGATTTTATCCGTTTTTTGGGAATTAACGATATCAAAGAATTGCCGGATTTTGAAAAACTGTCTAAGGATGATACGATAGAGAGGGTGCTGGAGGGGGAAAAGACACAGGACAAGGCTGATTTATAGTTAATTAGTAATTAGTTAATTAGGGTTAAGTATTAGCTGGTTATTATTTCCTAATTAACTAATATTCTAATTAACTAATTACATTACCCATGCATAAAAACCCTTTATTTATAATTTTATCAATTTTTACCATAGCATTTTTTTCCGTGTCTTATTTTCTGTACAACAGTCTTCCGACTTTGAGCGCTTTTCAGCCTTTGTCGATAAATGATGTTGTCGCGGTGGCGAATGTGAGCGCGGTGCAGACGGATGTTCCCTTGGTTATGACAGAAACTCGTTTGCCGGAGAGCGAGGAGGTACGGCGGATGGCGCAGGCCGTGAAAATTACCGATGTAAGTGATCCGGTTTTGGAAAGCGGTTCGGCGATTGTTATGGATAGTGAAAGCGGAAAGATTATTTTTAGTAAAGACGCGAATCGCAAGTCGCCGATTGCCAGCATTACGAAATTGATGACGGCTATGGTTTTTCTTGAAAATAATCCGGGCTGGGAAACAGAGTATAAAATATCTCAGGACGACAAGGTCGAGGGTGGGAAAGAATATATTTATAACGGCGATATTGTGAAGGTGAAGGATTTGTTTTATCTGAGCCTGGTCGGTTCGGCCAATTCCGCGACATTGGCGCTTGTCCGTTCGACAGGCATGAGCGAAAAAGACTTTGTCGTGGCGATGAATAAAAAAGCGGACGAACTGAATCTGAAAGATACTTTTTTCGCGGATCCGATCGGCCTCAGCAATTACAATGTTTCCAGCGCGTACGAGGTGGCAAAAATCGCCAAGGCCGCTCTTGCGGATGAAAGCATCGGCAGCGCGGTTTTGTCCAAGGAATACGGATTTGAAACAGCCGGCGGCAGGAAAATAGTCGTATATAGCACTGACGCGCTTTTGGACAGCTTTCCCTTGGGGGACGTATCGCTTCTAGGCGGCAAGACCGGATATACCGAAGCGGCCGGATATTGTTTTGTCGGGAAATTTTCCAAAGACAATGGCAAAGAAATAATCAGCGTAGTCCTGGGCGGCTCGGATATCGGCTATCGTTTTAGCAAGACCCAAGAATTGATAGAGTGGACATATGGTAATTTTGATTGGGTTTACTAGAGTGCCCTATAGATTTTTTAGTAAAGCCGCTTTTGCAAACAGATTAGTCTTTTGTGTGCTGACAAAATTTGTGCATTTTTAAAAAAATTATGAATTATAATAAAATAAGGAATAATTTTTTAAAAAATTGCTACAATTGTGTATGCACACAAAAGACTAATCTGTTTGCAAAAGCTACGTTTGAATATAAACAATTAATCATAATTTTTTAAAAAAAAATATATGGAAGACAAAAAAATTATTATCGCTAATTGGAAAATGAAGCTTGGTTTGGCCGAGACCGTTGATTTGGCAAAGAAGATGAAGGAAAAATTCAAGGGTTTTAGCGGCAGTGAAATCGCGGTTTGCCCGAATTTTATTTCGCTTTTGGAGGTCGGCAAAATATTGAAAGACAGCGGAGTCGGCTTGGGCGCGCAGGATGTTTTTTGGGAGCAGGACGGTGCCTATACCGGCGAAATTTCTCCGCGGCACTTGACGGAAGCGGGCTGCAAATATGTGATTGTCGGACATTCGGAACGGCGGAGATACCTGATGGTGAATTATGAGATGATTCACAAAGAAATCAAAGCGGTGATGCAGGTCGAGGACTTGACTCCGGTTGTTTGTATCGGTGAAAACTGGGAAGAGCGCAAGACTGATCGCCGCGATTATGTTTTGTATGACCAATTACAGCAGGCTTTGTCCGGAATCGATATTGTCGGCAATCAGAAAATAATCTTGGCGTATGAGCCGATTTGGGCGATTGGTTCCGGAACCGCGATCGAGCCTTCGGAGGCGGAGTACGCGCACAAAATCATCAAGCTGACCTTGAATAATATGTTTGGCATGAAGATCGTGAATAATAATTTCAAGATTATTTACGGCGGCAGTATTACGTCGGAAAACGTAAAAGGTTTTGTTGACCTGGAAAATCTCGACGGCATGCTTGTCGGCGGCGCCAGCTTGGATGCGGAGGAGTTTTATAAGGTTGTGAAGGCGGTGCTTTGATTAATTTTAAGTTTTAAATTTTAAATTAATTTTTAATGTTAAATTTTTTATTAAATCGCAAAGAAAAAATTTGTGTTTGTTATTAGATTGATCATTTGTAATTTAAAATTGAATTAAAACTTAAAACTTAAAACTTAAAACTTAAAATTTAGAATATGTACAACATCATCCCTCTAATCCTAATCCTGATAAGTTTTAGTATTATTATCGCGATTGTGGCGCGGAAGTTTTCGGTTTTGGCAAATCTGGATATCGATAGCATACAGTCGGAGCGGGAGGCGAAATTCAAGGAGCAGATTATTAGTAATCGCTTGAAAAGGAATTATCTGTTTTATTATTCCCGTTTTTTACGCGTGCTTAAACCGCTGAGTCAGGGGTTGAATGATTTTTTCCATAGCCTGTATCGGAAGCTGATTGAATTTAAAGAAAGCTATAAAGAAGAAAAAGCATTGGAAAATTTTAATGAGAATTCGATTGAAAAATTATTTTTGGAAGCGGAAGAGCTTTTGAAACAAGAGGCGGTTGATCAGGCCGAGAGTAAATACATCAAGATTATCAGCCTTGACAGCAAGAACACCAAGGCTTTTCGTTATTTGGGCGAGCTTTATTTTTTGCGCAAAGATTTTCATGAGGCAAAGCAAACTATTTTGCACGCGATCCGGCTTTTGGAAAAAGACTATGATGATTTGGCGCTTTCTGCGCCCAAAGACGGCAAAGGACAAGATGATGCAGAGCGGCGGCTGGAGGTCAACCAGCAATTAGCCGGCTCATATTTTGATGTTGCCTTGGTTTGCAAGGTTATGGAAAGCTATGAAGAAGCGCTTGGATTTATTGATAAGGCGCTGATGATTGAGGCGAACAGTCCGCGTTTCCTTGACACAAAATTGGAAATCAGTATAATAAAGAAAGATAAGGCAATAGCTACGGAAACATTGGCAAAAATAAGAGAAGTTAACCCGGAAAATCAGAAATTGGATGAGCTTGGGAAAATGGTGGATGAGATAGAGGACTAATTTGTAATATTTTTTTAAATAAAAACAGTTAATCTTTTTGGGATTAACTGTTTAATTGTTAGAGGTTAAGCCGAAATAGCTCAGTGGTAGAGCACTTCCATGGTAAGGAAGGGGTCCCGGGTTCAAGTCCCGGTTTCGGCTCCGTTATAAAGATCTAAGGTTTGTTTTAGGTCTTTTTATGTTTCCGTATTTTTTTTAGCATGTTCACGTACATAATTTAGTATTGATTTCTTGTGTAGACGTGTAATTTCAAGATTTTCTTCTTCAGGCAAGACGCAGACATATCTATTATTGTGAGATACGACAGCAAATGTTCCAACACACTCCTTTTCTTGGTCAAGAATTTTAATAGTACCTTCTGCTTTTATAGATTTATCTTCGACAGCAAAGTACGTAATAGCCAAACTAATTTTAGGTTGTTTTTTTATTTTGAGCAAACTCCCCCCCTTTTTTTTGTTAATATTTTTTGTTTCCATAATCTTTATAACACGTAGCAATAGAAAAGTCAACTTGCCAAAAACGATAAATTTGTTTATTATGTAAAAAGGTTCAATTTATTTGAATTATAAATATATGAATTTTGAAGGCTCGAAATTAGTATTAGAGGGACAGAAAATTGATAAGCGAGAAAAAAAAGATAATGCCGGAAAAAATAACGAGGAGGCAATTGATTTGAAACGAAGAGGTTTTTTGAAATTGATTTCCGGAGCAGCCGTAACAGCCGTCGTTGGTACGACAGCCTTTAAAATTGCGGAGAATGTTTTGGATTTGGACGAAGAAAAAGTTGAACCGGCCATAAACCCTGAAACAGTAAAGGAGGATGCGCATGAGAAAATGGTTTTGAAAAAAGACGAAACAGCAAAACAAGCTGAACCCAAAAACGAAGTTATCGAAAAACCGGAGCAGAAAAAGGCTTCAATCGAAAAACAAAAAGAAAACGAGGAGAAACAAAAATCAAAAGAAAAAATAAAAATGCTGATTGACAATATAAATTTGGCGCATGAGCAGATTACGAAATCTGATCTTTGGAACAAAGATTTGCTTCCCGCGCCTTTGTTGACGGCTATAGAAATAGTCGAGTCCGGAATGGACGGATCGGCTGTGTCGCCTCAAGGTGCGGTTGGAATTCGTCAGCTTAGGCCGATTGCGATTAAGGCGGATTTTGAATATATAAATGTTTTGCATAAAAATAAAAAAATAAAAATCAATGAACCGGTGACACCTAGCGACGAAGAAATTAACGAAATTATGCGATTGATTAGCGAGGATGATAATTTGTGTCGCAAGTTTGGAAACACCTATTTATCATATTTGGGTCCAAACGGCGTTCATGGGCCGAATATTGGAAAGGTTGAATTAAAAAAAGAGAAAAAAGAGTTATCCCGGCAATATATTTTAGCGGCGTATAACATGGGTCCGGGAAATTTCAAAAAAATTGAGGAGTGGAAGGATTGGCCAAGGGAAACAAAAAACTATACTTGGAAGGTTGACGAGTATTATAAAAAGATAAAACAAAAAAAGAAAAAATTAAGCGAAGAGGGAGTTCATATCGGCAGTTATGAAAAACTTGGGCGTTTAGTGATGGAGGGAGAAGCTTAAATTGTGGATAAAATAATAAATTATTACTTTGTCTTTATCTGGAAAACAAAAAGATAAAAACTTAAAATAAAAATTTATTAATTTATTATAAAAATTTTAGAAAAAATTAACTAATAATAAAGAAAAAAACCAAGGCAAGAAGATATTTCAAAAAAATATCTTCTTGCTTTTTTATTTGAAAAATTGTGTAATATAGATTTCAAAATACTATAATTTATATAAAATTTATGATATAATAATATTATAATAATAAAGAAAGTTAATAATTTTTAACATAAACTGATTCATTTCCCCATGTATCAATTTAGCTTTAAGAAGAATTTTTTGTTTTGTGTAAACTAGCCATTTTTTGGTTGGTTTTTTTTGTTTTCTGCGACGCAAATCTTTGCTATTTCTTATTTTTCCTCCTGCGGAACTCGCGCCGGACGCAGGGTGATTCAATTGTTTTTTTGCTCAGACAGTCCTCGGAGTAAAAATAAGAAATAGCAAAGATTTGCTAGGTAAAAAATTAGTGATTTGTTTTAAAATATATTTTTGAAAGATTGTTATAAAATGAAAAAAATTAAAAAAATTATTATATATTTAATTTGTTTATTTTTGCCCATGAATGGTCTTTTGGCAACGATGCAGAGTTCGAGTTATGTGATCTACGATAGTGTGATGCATAATTTTGATGGGCCGGTGATTTCAGCGGTGGCGCATAGCGTTTCGGAGCAGACGGCGACTGTGACTTGGACGACTGACCAGATTAGTGATGCTTTTGTGGAATATAGTACTGATAGCGGTTTTGCGGCTAGTAAAGAGCAGGGTACGAGCGTGCAGAACGCGACTAGCCATAGCGTTGTCGTGAGCGGGCTTTCGGGCGCGACAACATATTATTATCGCGTCAAATCAAAGCGTTTGAACGGGGGAGTGAGTATTAGCACGCCGGCAGGGAATTCTTTTACGACTGCGGCTGTTGTTGTGCCGGAACCGACGCCCGAAGCGGAGCCGGCGGCCAGTGGTGGCGGTTTGTTGATTATTGACAAGACCGACAAGATTGCGCCGGTTATTAGCGAGGTTGCTTTGAAAATATTAAATAATAGCGAGGCGGAGCTTAGCTGGAAAACAGATGAAGACGCTACGGAATTTGCCGAATATGGATCCAGCCTTGCTTATGGATTTGTTTTTGGAAAATGGAGTGCGAGTACAGAACATGTTGTTAAGATTAGTAATTTGCAGGAAGGGGTGGAATATCATGTCCGCGCGCTTAGTTCGGATTCTTGGGGGAATGTCGGTTATTCGGAGGATATATTGTTTTCGACCGTAAAAGGCGTGATTACGGACAAGCCGGATGATGAGGCATCGACAACGCCTCCGGTCGTTCCTTTGGATGAGGCGGGGATAATGGCCGAAGTATCTCGGCGCGTATTGGAGTTTATTAACCGCTTGTTTCCGGAAGTGTCCCTAAATAATTTGGGAAATAATTTGGCTGATATCAATTCTTTGGATGATTTGAATAATTTCGCGCCAACACCCATTCTATCCGGCGAGCCGCGGATACGTGTGACCGCGACCGAGGCGGTTATTTCCTGGACAACCGATATTCCGGCAACATCGCAGGTTGCCATGGCCACGGACGCCGATTATCGCGCCGGCGCCAGCGAGGCTTATCGGCAGATTATCGGCAATACGGAAAATCTGGATACCGTGCACGAGGTTACGCTGTATAATTTGGCGCCGAATACGACCTATCATATCCAGCTTCGGAGCAAACCGACTATCGGCGCGATGGCTCGGTCTCGGGATTTTATCTTTGAGACGGCGACAGAAGAGCTTAGCATTACCAGCTTTTTTTCCCAGGTTATTGATGACCAAAGCGCTGAATTCAAATGGGTAACGAACAAGGATGCCGATTCCGAGATTACTTACGCGCCTTATCGCGACGGGGTATTGGCGGTTGATTTGAGCAGAACAGTAAAAGATAACGCGTTGTCAGTAATTCACAATATTAAAATAAGCGATTTTATTGGTGGAACGGTTTACAATGTTGTTTTTGCCAGTACGGACGAAAATGGAAATAGGATAACAGAGACTTTGGCAAATTTTACGACAGCGCCGGACGACGCACCACCTGTTGCATCACATATCAAGGCGGATTCAACAGTGTTTTTAGACAGGAACAACAAGACGCAGACAATAATATCCTGGTTGACGAATGAGCCGGCGACTTCGCGCATTTTATATCAGGAAGGGGTGCATAGCGTAAACGCGGATTTGAAAGAATCCACAGAACTGAACAGTAACTACACCAAAGAGCATGTCGTTGTGATTACCAAATTTAAACCGGGTTCTGTTTATACTTTTCGGGTTGAATCGATTGATTCGGGCGGCAACGTCGTTTTGTCAAAACTGCATACGTTCATGACCGCAAAGAAAAAGGAATCGATTTTTCAGATTATTATGAATATATTGGAGAATACTTTTGGGTGGATGAAGAAGATTGGGTGATTTGCGATTTGCGATTGCCGATTTGCGATTTGCGATTTAGTTTTATGAATAAAAATGATTTGATAAAAAGAACTAAAGATTTTTCACTACGAATAATTAAATTGGTTGATGCTTTGCCTGGGACTATTGCAGGAAAAAATATTGGGAATCAAATTTTTCGTAGTGGAACTTCTGTTGCCGCAAATTATAGAGCGGCATGTCGGACTAGATCGACATCAGAATTTATTGCTAAATTGGGAATTGTTGAAGAGGAGGCTGATGAAACAATGTTTTGGCTAGAAATGATTATGGATAGCGAAACAATTAAAAAAGAATTATTACAGGATTTATATAAAGAGGCAAATGAAATAACTGCAATAATCGTAAGTTCAAAAATAACAGCAAGAAACAATAAAAATAAAAAATAAAATCCAGTATTCTAAATCTAGTATTCGAAAATCGGCAATCGAAAATCGAAAATTACAAGATGAAATATTTAAAAACCACAATCTACGCATTTCTAATAACCATTGGCATATTTGCAACGGTTGTTTCCGTGCGGGCGGCTATTAATCCGATGTTGAATTTCACGGGCAAGGTGACGGAGACGGATGGGTCGGAACTGGCGGATGGGAATTATGATATGAGCTTTCGCTTGTTTGCGAGCTCGACCGGCGGGGCGGCTGTTTGGAGCGAGGATTTGACTGGGGCCAATCTTTTTTCGGGAACAATCAGTACAGTGGGGTCGTCGCTTGACGGTATTGTTTATTCGTATGGCGGCGGGGTAAATGAAAGCACTTTGCACGTTGGGCAATATTTGGCAACTGCGAGCGGGACGGTTGGCGCCCTAATCGTGGACTTTGACAGTGTTGGCGATACGATTACCGTGGCATCGAGCTCCCCGGCTTGGAGTGTTGGCGCGGCTATCAATAACCGGCCTTTTGTCGAGGGTGGAGTGATAAATGTTGATTTGGGAGCGGCGACAGATTTAAGCAATGTCGATTTTGATCAGATTCTATACTTAGAAGTTGTATTTAATGGCGAGACTATGCAGCCGCGCAAGATGTACAATGCCGTGCCCTATGCTTTTAATGCCATGAAGCTAGGCGGGCTTGGGGCGGAATCGTTTGCGGCTTTGGGTGATAACGAGATAGTTACGGGGCAATGGAATTTTGCGGATATTTTGACAACTTCCGCCACATCCGCGGCTACTACTCTTACTGTAATACAAAATGGCAGCGGGAAGGTTGTGGAATTTTTAAGCGGGACTACGACCGCTTTTGCGGTGTTGAATGATGGGCGAGTGCAGATTGGCGACTACTTTTTTCCGACAGCTCACGGTTCGGCCGGGCAGATTTTGAAAACCGATGCCAGTGGCAATCTTTATTGGGCGGCGGATTTTGCCAGCTCTTTCGGATCAGACGGCAAAACGCTCTGGGCAACCAGTTCGGACAGTCTTTTGATTTACCCGATTGACACAAGCTATATTACGGTACTTGGCAATAACGCGACGACAACTTTGAACGGACAGATATTCGAGGTAAACGGTTCGTCTTTGTTTGATACGATAAGTATTTCCGGCCAGCAACAACTGCGGTTTTATGACGCGGATAGCAGTAATTACATGGCGATACGGGCAACAGGAACTATGGTAAGCAATTTTGTCCTGACATTGCCGGCGGATGTGGGGACAGGGGGGCAAGCACTGCTTACCGATGGAAATGGTAATCTGACCTGGGGCTCGCCTTCTGGTTTTGTTTATGCGTCGGCCGGAACCAGCGGACAATTTGCTTATTATGCGGCAAACGGCAGTCAAGTTACAGGAACTTCAAGCATTATAATTTCACCAAGCGGATATATTGGCATTGGCACAACTACTCCTTTGGCGCTTTTATCGATCGGAAATGTTAGTGGCAGTCAAATATTGATAAACGCCAGCGGGCAGATTATCGACGGTACTTGGCTGGGCGACGCGATCGCGGACGGCTATATCGCGTCCGCAGCGAATTGGAATAATACCTATACGCAGGTCAATGCTTCATCAACATATTGGAACCAGGCGTATCTTTGGGGTAACCATGCGGCACAGAATTATTTTTCGACATCTTCGGCACAAATTTTGGAAGTGGCTTTTGGTGGTACAGGTGCAAATTCATTGAATAATCTTATTGCGCTTGGCATAAATACCACAGGCAATTATATCTCGTCTACTACCGGATCAAATACTATCACTATCACCGGTACTCCGGGTGAAGGGTGGGTTCCGGTATTTTCTGTTACAAATGATTCGATTACGGCAAGTAAATTGGCAGTCGGATCGAATGGTACAAACGGCTATGTTTTAACCTCGGACGGTGATGGTACATTTAGTTGGAATGAAGCGGGCGCCAGCTCGGGATTTGTGAAGCAAAGTTTTGCCGGACAGCTGGCATTTTATGTCGCTGATGGTATAGTAGCAACGGGTACGACCGGGTTGTATTGGGATAATGGAAATACTAGGCTGGGCATTGGTACGACTACGCCTGGAGCCGCGCTCAGTGTCGGTTCTACGGTTGGAAACCAATTCTTGGTTAATGCCTCGGGTATTGTAACAGACGGCACTTGGCAAGGCGAAGCGATTAATGATGATTATATTGCTAGCTCGACCTATTGGAACGCTGCTTATCAGGCGCGCATTATAAATACCACCGCGCCGATTACGTTTAGCGGCAATACGATCGGTCTTGACGGGCTCTATAATATTCCCCTGATAGCATCGACGACAGAGTGGAACAATGCCTACAATTGGGGGCCGCATGCGGGACTTTATGATGTTCTCGGACAAGCGACAAGTACCTTGGCTCTGCACACTGGAATGTATGATCACGTAAGTTATGACGATATTGTCGCCAGCTCTACCTGGTACAACTGGGCCTATAATACCGTAAATACGAACTATGCCGCCTGGAACGCGGTCGCGGCTAGTTCGACTTATTATAATCAAGCGTATAATTGGGGCAATCACGCGTTAGAGAATTATTTTTCAACATCATCAGCACGAATATTGGAAGTAACTTATGGCGGCACTGGTTCATCCACACTCGCGGTAAACGGCGTTTTGTACGGCAATGGAACGAGCGCGGTGAATACGACCGGGCAAGGCGTTTTTGGCATGATACTGATGGTCGACTCCTCGGGTCGGCCGGTGTGGGTGGCGACCTCGAGCCTGGGAATCGACTTTGACGCAATCGACGGAATTGTGCCGATAAGCCAGGGCGGAACCGGGTCAACTACTTTGGATGATTTGATTATACTTGGTACGCATACAGTCGGTAATTATATATCATCAACGACCGGTTCGGATACTATCACAATCACGGGTACTCCGGGTGAGGGTTGGATTCCGATATTTTCCGTAACCGACGATTCAATCAGTGAAGGAAAATTGAATATCATAAATAGTGAAGGCAATGGCTTAGCCTTGATATCAAACGGCGATGGCACATTTCGTTGGGAGGCGGCCGGCGCCAGTTCCGGCTATGTCAAGGAAGGCTTGGCCGGGCAATTGGCATTTTATGCGACTAATGGCATCTCCGCCACCGGTACAACCGGATTATTCTGGGATAATGGCAATATGAGATTGGGAATTGGGACGACAACTCCGGGAGCCGCACTCAGTGTCGGCTCTACGATTGGTAATCAATTTTTGGTTAATGCATCCGGTGTGATCACGGACGGCACCTGGAATGGCGACTCGCTTAACGACGAATTTATTGCGTCCAGTACTTATTGGAACGCGGCTTATTTTGGTAGAGTAACCAGTGCCACTGTGCCGCTCTCATTTAGTGGCAACACGATCGGCTTGGATGGGCTTTATAATATTCCTTTGATTGCAAGCACAACAGAATGGAATAATATTTATAATATCGTAAATTCCAAATACGCAAATTGGGACGCGGTCGCAGCCAGCTCGACATTCTTTAATACTAATTCTAATATTGTAAGTTTAAATTATCTGGATTGGAACGCGGTCGTATCCAGTTCCTCACTTTTTAACTGGGCATATAACACCGTTAATAGTAATTATGCCGATTGGAATAGTGCTTTTACCTGGGGTAACCACGCGGGACTTTATGATGTTCTCGGACAAGCGACCAGCACTTTGACATATCACACAGGAATGTATGATCATGCCAGCTATGACGATGTGGTCTCATCTTCTACTTTTTACAATACCAATTCCAACATTGTTGCCACAAATTATGCCAATTGGAATAATGCTTTTGACTGGGGAGACCACTCGACCCGCGGTTATTTTTCCACATCATCCGGGTATATTTTAGAAATAGCCAATGGAGGTACAGGGGCTAATTCATTAAATAATCTTGTTACTCTTGGTACGCACACTGTTGGTAGCTACATATCATCTACGACTGGCTCAAATACCATCACCATCACCGGTACGCCGGGTGAGGGCTGGGTTCCGGTCTTCAGCGTTACGGATGACTCGATTACCGCAACAAAGCTTGCTATGAGCGGCAGTGGTGCAGGTAATTTGGGACAGGTTCTTATCGCAGACGGCAATGGCACATTTTCTTGGTCCGATGTCGGCACAACAAACGGCACTGTCCGCGAGGGCTTTGCCGGACAGCTTGCTTTTTATTCCGCTGATGGCATGTCTGCTACCGGTACCACTAATCTTTATTGGGATAATGATAATTATCGTTTGGGGATTGGAACGACAACTCCGGGCGCCGCGCTCAGTGTCGGTGCTACGATTGGGAATCAATTTTTGGTAAATGCCTCGGGTATAATTACGGATGGTACATGGAATGGAGACACTATTGATGATGGCTATGTCGCATCTAGTACATACTGGAACGCGGCATATTTATCCAGAATAACAAGCGCGACTGCACCGCTCAGTATTTCCGGCAACACAATCGGTCTGGATGGATTGTATAATATCCCCTTGATTGCCTCGACGACAGAGTGGAATAATAATTATAATTTGGTTAATTCTAAATATGCAAATTGGGACGATGCGTTTGCGAGCTCGACATTTTTTAATACAAACGCCAATATTGTAAATAACAATTATTTAGCATGGAACGCTGTCGTCTCCAGTTCGACTTTGTATGACTGGGCCTACAATACCGTCAATTCAAATTATCTATCATGGAACGCGGTTGCGGCTTCGTCTACTTGGTATAATTGGGCCTATAATACTGTAAACAGCAAATACGCCGGTTGGGATGCCGTTACCGCCTCTTCAACCTATTATAACCAAGCATATAATTGGGGCGATCATGCGTTGGAGAATTATTTTTCAACATCAACCAGCCGTGTTTTGGAGATAGCATACGGCGGAACCGGAATGAACGCGATTGCGAGCGGATCTATTGTTTATGCATCTTCAGAAAATACCTTGTCCGGACTTCCGATCGGGGAAGAAGGGGAAGTATTGATAGTTTCCGGAGGCGAATTGTCATGGGCCAGCACTTCGCCCGCGGCAGCACACAATATTTTGTCAGTAATCCATGGCGACGCGGAAGCAACTGGTACGCTTGTACGTGGCGATTTGATGGTTGTCAATTCTAATACGAAATGGAGCCGTTTACAATTGGGACCGGCCGGATATATCCTTTTTTCCGACGGTACGGATACGCGCTGGGCAACAACCACAAGTATTACTGCCCTGGGCGCTATCGTACAAGGCTCGTGGATGGCGGATACGATCGCTATCGCCTATGGCGGAACCGGAGCGACAACGGCAACGGGTGTGCGCGAGAATTTGGATTTGGATGAAATATACGAATTTGGGATAAATTCTACCGGTACTGCCGGCTGGCTCTGGCAATCGGACGGCGATGGGCGCGGGCAGTGGATTGCGACAACTAGTCTTGGAATTGGAGGCGGTGGAGTTGAACAGGCATATTCCAAATTTATCGGCACAACCACCGCAACAACAGACGGGCATTTTGCGACCGGCACTTTGGATGGCTACGCGGCCGGCAACGCTATTTGCGACAATGAATATCCGGGAAGTTATTTTTGCCGGACTTATGATATTTTGGTAACGGTTGAGCAGGACAATATTTCGGAATGGGGGACAGCAAACGCGGACGCTTGGATCGCGCAAGGACCGCCCGGATTTACGGACAATTCAAACGATTGCAACGGCTGGAACACGAACGATATTGATTATCTCGGCGCTTTTTGGGTGTTTAACGGCGATACGGGCGGATATGGTAAGCTGGTTAATTGTACGCAGGTGAAGCCGTTGGCTTGCTGTAAGTGGCAGTAGGGATTTTCGATTGACGATTTTCGATTTGCGAATTAATTGTATTTTTGTGGATAAAATAAAAATTTATTTTAAATTTAAAAATTATTATTGTTGATAAGAATTTAT
Organism: Candidatus Falkowiibacteriota bacterium; assembly: GCA_003514005.1. Lineage (GTDB taxonomy): Bacteria > Patescibacteriota > Patescibacteriia > Patescibacteriales > UBA12075 > UBA12075. The sequence continues at coordinate 2,736 of DOSJ01000002.1, read as the reverse complement.
TAAAATCTTGATTAAAAAATAAAAAAATAATTTGCCTTAGGTTAGGTAAATTATTTTTTTATTACTATTGATTTTTTTATGAATTTATGGTATAATAATAATTATGCTTATTGTGATTTTTTGAGTAAATATGTTATAATAATTTATAATAATAAAGAAAAAATAAAAATAAAAATTATCGCTTGTAGTTAAAACTTAAATATAAACTGATTCATTTCCCCATGTATCAATTTACGCCTTATTATTTTTGTAATTGCAAAAACTAGCCCTTTTTGGGTTGGTTTTTTTTTGTGTTTTCCTTTTTGTCATTCCCGTACCCCTCCGGGCATAAACTCCGGCGGGAATCCAGGAGTAGAAGCGGTATATGTTGTTAAGTCTCAAGTTTATGTTCATGACGCAAATCTTTGCTGTTATATATTTTTCTTCCTGCGGAACTCGCCCACACTGCGTGGGTAACCAAACTGTGTTTAGGCTCAAACAGTCCTCGGAGAAAAAATATATAACAGCAAAGATTGGCTAGCAAATAATTCAAAATTTTTTTTATATATCAGTTACTATAATGCATTTTTTTAAGAAAAAACTGAATAGCTTTTTACTGATAGCGATTTTTTTGATAATCGGAGTTTTTTCGTATGCGGGAATTTCTAACGCGCAATACTGGGTAAGCGATCCGGATAACTGTCCTTCGAGTGATAGCGCCACATACCCGGGACAGGATTGTAATACGTTGGATATTTGCGGCGTGGTTAGTGGGAATATTGATTGCTATGACACTTCTTTGCTTAATCCGCCGGTTGCAAGTGAAAATAATTCTACGACTAACCAAGATTCTGCCGGTACGAATGCCAATACCTTTAACGGCGGTTATATTTTGAACTGTTATGCCAATGACGGGTCTGTGCCGCGTTGCGACGATAGTGGTACCTGGTGGTGCGATCGAAGTAGTGTTTGTTACGGCGTTAATCGTCTGACTACTTGTACCGGCGGCGCGGCAGAAAGCTATGCTTGTGGCACATGTATGACCGGTTATACATATTGCGACGGTGACTATACGGATGGCGACGGTTGCGAAGTGCGATCTGGGATTACCAACTGCGCGGTTGGTTCGAATAATAATATTAATGCCAGCTGTTCTTGCGTTTGCGATACCAACTACTACGATTGTGATGCATCGGGCGCCGGCGCCGGAAACGGATGCGAAATTTTAAATGGCGGCTCTTGCGCAGTCGGCTCTTTGGTCGGCACTTGGGACGGGCCAACTTGCACTTGCGTAGTTGACAAAAGCTATTTTGAAACAGGGACAGAGGTTTCTTATTCTTCCAATGATCCCTTGCTTTGGGGAAATCAATATGGCGACGGACCTTTGCTTAAAATGACAAGTATGAATGCGAGTACGACCGGTGGCGTATTTTATGTCGGCAATGACGGCAAAGTCGGTATAGGTACCAGTTCGCCATCGGCGATGTTGACTGTCGGCTACGAAGTCGGTTCTCAATTTCTCGTAAGCGCAACAGGAACGGTTCTTTCCGGCACTTGGAACGGCTCTCCAATTGGACTAGCCTATGGCGGCACCGGCGTTAATCTTTCGGCTGGTACCGGATTTCTTTATGTATCAGGCGGACTGACTATCGCGTCGAGTACTATCGATATCGGATTGACAAATATTAGTACCGGCGCCGGACTTACGATGAACGGTTCGACTATCAGCCTGGATAACACAGGTAATTGGGCTGGTACTTTTGATAATTTTGATTCAACAGCTTTTTTTAAACTAAGCGATTGGTATGCGACTACGTCCGCGCCGCAAATCACATCTATGGCGAATCTGGTGACTATTGGAACGATAACGAGCGGGACTTGGCATGGGGGAGTTATCGACGTTTTGTACGGCGGTACCGGCGCTACGACTTTGAATGATCTTATCACCCTTGGTACCCACACCACCGGCAACTATATTTCGTCAACAACAGGCTCAGATACCATCACCATCACCGGCACACTGGGCGAAGGCTGGGTTCCTGTATTTAGTGTTACTGATGATTCGATTACGGCAAGTAAGCTTGCCATGAGCGGAAGCGGTACAGGCAATATAAATCAAGTCCTTGTAGCGGACGGCAATGGCACTTTTTCCTGGTCTGATATCGGCACTACCAATGGCACTGTTCGCGAAGGCTTTGCCGGACAGCTCGCTTTTTATGTTACTGATGGCATGACAGCCACCGGCACCACCGGCCTATTCTGGGATAACGGCAACACAAGATTGGGAATCGGAACTACTACCCCGGGAGCCGCACTCAGTGTCGGCTCTACGGTGAATAATCAATTCCTAGTCGGCGCTACCGGCATTATTACGGACGGTACCTGGAACGGCGATAATATTGACGACGATTATGTCGCGTCCAGTACCTATTGGAACGCCGCCTATCAATCACGCATTATCAATACCACCGCGCCGATTACATTCACTGGTAACACGATCGGCCTTGACGGACTCTACAACATCCCCCTCATCGCCTCAACCACCAATTGGAACGATGCCTACATTATTGTTAATTCCAAATACGCTAATTGGGACGCGGTAGCCGCCAGCTCATCCATGTACAACTGGGCCTATAACATCGTCAATTCCAATTACAGCGCCTGGAACGCGGTCGCGGCCAGCTCCACATTCTACAATACCAATTCCAATATCGTAAATAGCAATTACGCCAGCTGGAACACGGCCGTTACCTGGGG
>DOSJ01000021.1 GCA_003514005.1 Candidatus Falkowiibacteriota bacterium | reverse complement strand
GTGCAGTTAATCCTTGAATCTATCGAACGTGGTGTCATCTAAAAGTTAAAACCGGACTGTCACCAAGTTAAAACCGAACTTTTTTTGACAGATTGGCAAAATCCTGTTAACGGCTCATACTGACAAATTAACTAATAATTAATCTAAATGTATGAGCAATCAACAAATTCATAAGAGGTTAACTAAAGATCAAGTAATTGTAATTTTGGAAAACTATTTGGCTAAAGAAATTTCCGCGAAAGAAGCAAGAGAAAAATTGGAATTGAAAAAATCTCAATTTTTTGAATTAGTGTCACGATATAAGAATAACTCAAAGGAGTTCAGTATCGACTAAGGACGGACAAAGAGCAATAACCGGATTTCAGAAGAAGCTGAGGTAAAGATTCTAGAAGAATTAAAATCAGACAAAGAACTGATTGACAATAAAGACGTGCCGATTAAGTTTTACAACTATACGACAATAAAAGAAAATCTGAAAGATAAATATCAAATTGAGACATCTCTGACAACAGTCATCAATCGAGCTAAGCAGAATAATTTTTACATAAATAAGCCGGTAAAGAAAATCCACGATCGCGAAGTACTGACAACTTCATCGGCGAATTGGAGCAGCACGATAGCTCGCATCATCTCTGGTCGCCGTATATGGACGAAAAATTGTATCTGATAACCACAATCGATGATTATTCACGGATGTTATTGTATGCTGAATTAGTTAAGCAAGAAAATGTCTGGCAACATATTTTGGCCTTAAAATCAGTGTTTTTGCAATATGGCTGTCCATTGAAATATTATCCTGATCAACATGTGATATTTCGATATGTTAAAGACCGAGACAAAAATCGACCGCACAATACTTACAGCAAATTTACGGATGATGTTGATCCGCAATGGAAGCGAGTTTTGAATAATTGTGGCGTCGGCATCACATACGCGCTCAGTCCGCAGGCCAAAGGAAAAATTAAACGGCCATATAGATGGATTCAAGAAAGAATTGTTCGTACCGCCGCCAAAGAAAAACTAACCACAATTGAAGAGCTACAAAAAGTTTTAAAAGAACTGATTGATAAATATAATACAAAATGGGTTCATTCAACGACAAAAGAAATTCCGATTGTCAGATTTGAAAATGCGATTAAAAACAAACAAACATTATTCAAGCCATTCAAATTATCCAGCAAACATCAAACAGTCGATGATATTTTCTGCCTGCAAGCGAATCGCGTTGTAGATAGTTATCGCAAAATTTCTTTTGAAGGACTTGAACTGAGAGTGCCTAAGGGCACGCCTCGCCAAACAGTTGATTTAAAGATAACACCCGTTGAAGAAAAGGGTTTAGTTAAGATCAGGTTTTGGCAAGATAATTATTTTCTAGGCGAGCAATTAGAAAAACTGGAAAAATTGCCGATACTCCGGTTTTAACTTTTAACAGTCTGGTTTTAACTTGTTCCTAACAGAAAAACGAACGTGGGTTCAACAAGTAAGTGCAACACCTGTATATTAATGGGTGTATGCCTAAAATATATAAACAATTAAGTATTAAGGAGCGAGAAATCATTCAATTGGGAATTTGGCAAAAGAAATCCATTTAAAACTGCGGGACATCAGCCGAGTAATGGAACGGCAGGAGACTGACCTTTTTATTCTACAGGAAAGTCAAGACAAGTTCAAAAGACTTTTAGAGGGATAGGTAAAAATAAATTTCGAATTAAGAGAAAAAATTAGTGCTTTCGTCACCAGATTGACGGATGTGGCAAATGCAGGCGTTTGGTCTGTTCGTAAAAAAGCCAAGGCACTGATTATGAAGATGTTGGGATAAAATCCATCAGGTAACCAAAAGGGAGCTTTTGTGTCATACGCACTAGCTCCCTGTTTTTATTTTTAAAATAATTATAAAAAAATAAAATTTCATAAATAAAAAACATCAAAATGTTAGTTTTGATGTTTTTATATTTGGAGCGGGTAACGGGAGTCGAAAGTCATTATCGATTTTGTACAATCGTTCGATAATTATTGATTTCTATTTAGTTTTAGCTTGAAATTGGTTTAATCAAATCTAGTCTGATTAACTCAATTATTTCACTATACATCACTTTTTGGTCACTATATGGTCACAAGATTGGCCAGGGCAATTCAAAAGACCGTCTATTTTAAGACGGTTTTTTGTTGATTATTGTTTTTTATAAATTTTTATGTTAAATTACTATTGTCTGCCTACAATTACATAAATTTTACCCAAAACATCAACTGTCCTTGTTGTCTGCTTGCGGATGGCAATGGGCAGTTGACCTCCACAAGCAGAACCTTTGGGCTATGTAACTGTGGGCAGACCGGTCGGCTGTCCTTTTTTGTTGTCTAAAAATTACTATGTCAAAAGGAAATAATGAATTAAATAATTTAATATATTTAAGTCTGGTTGTGATATTTTTTGCAATTGCGGGATTGTTTTTGAAATATGCAGAACAAGTTTTTTATTACACTAAATTGTTAGCAATTATTTTTATAATAATTATTGGTATTATAATTGTAATTTTGTTAGCAAAAAAATATTTTAGAATTTTATTACTGAATAAGTTTGGGAAAATAGATATTGAAACGGCACATAAAGAAACAGCTACTCAACAAATTATAAAAAAATATTATTGTGAGCGATGCAAAGAAGAAATATCCAAAGAAGTAAATGATTATTCACAAAAATATTTTAATAAATCTTTATGTAAAAAAAACCATCATCAACCTACTTTTGAAACAAGTAAGCTTGGTCATCTGTTAAGTGATAAATATTATTGGGAAGTAGAATTTGAAAAATATGATGGGTATAAACACGTTGATATTGCCATTGACAAAGCTAGAGTATATATTGAGGTTGACGGGCAACATCATTCGTATAATCAAGAACAAGCACTCGCGGATTTAAATAGAGATTTTTTTTCATTCAAAGAAAAATATATCACAATAAGAATTCCAAATATTTTAACTAAAGATTATAAAACGATTATTCGAACAGCAAATAATCTTAATGAACTATTAAAAGAAAGGTGTAGCCAAATAAATTTAAAATAGAGTAGATTTATAATAGATTGACTTTGGATAAACATTGATATAAGCTGATTAAAATATTAATCAGTTTTTATGTTATTAATTGCTCAACTAAACAATATTGTTAATGAGTATAAGTCCGATAATAATGAAATTAGTCGTATTCTTTGTGTTTATAATTATGTTGAAGAAATAAATAAAAATGAATTTTTAAAACCATATATTGATAAATGGTCGGTTGAGGCTAAGGAACAAATAAGTAATAAAAACGAACCAATTTTTGATAGTTTGGAAAAATTGCAAATCAATCAATTAGATTCAAGTGGTAAAATAAAATCATACGCATATCTATACTATTATACTCTTAAGTTGTATCATGATTTTTCTGATATTTTTAGGGAAATAATAAATACAAATAGCACAAAACCTTTTAAAGCAGGTCTTGATAATTTTTCGATTGATATTGAAAGGATTAATAAAATAGAATTATCCGACCAAATTCCGAAAATAGCAAATGAAATAATAGAAAAAATATTTTTAGAATTCCATAATCACGTGATTTCTATTGTTAAGGCAAATGAATTTATTAAAAAAGGTGAAACAAAATTTAAATTATTTTATGATATAGAAAATTGTATTTTACATATCAACGACCATGTTATACAAATTAATCCTCGCGGTGATAAGCCAGATGCGCATTATTTGTTAGAGCACATTTTTAGAAATGATGTTAAAGAGGTTTATGATTTTAGTGAAATTATACAAACTGTATTTAAAAGAGATTTTGAAAAGAACCCAGGAAAAAAGGCTTATGACGCTTGTGTGAATATACAAAAGAAAGTATGCAAAGAAACTAATGAAAAAATAAATAATTTTTTAATTATTAAAACTGGAAAAAATGGGAATGTTAGAATAAATTCTTGTTATACGTAGTTCTTACGCGTAAACCTACGTAATGCGAATTATTTAAGATGGTAACAACCATCTTTTTATTTTTGCTAATTAATTTAAAAAAAAATCGTATGATTAAAATCAAAGGAATCCTTAAGAAAGAGGAAATCAAACAGTTTACAAAAAAAGACGGAACTAATGGCGCGATTAAAAACATTTTTATCGAGCCAGAAGGTAGTATCTATCCAATTAAGATTAGTACATCGAATTTGGATTTAAAAATTGGAAAAGAGGGAGCGGTGGTTGAATTGGCAGTCGAGGCGTACCCGTATTCATTTGTTGACGGGAAAAGAAAAAGAGCGTTTTTGGATTTTTATATTCCAAATAAATAACGGAAAGAAAGATTTGAGCCGAGGCGACAGCCCGGCTCAAATCGCCAGAATCTTAACTTGATTATAGCCACACATCTAACGAAAAATATTATGGCCTATCCCTACGATTTAAAAGTCGTGGTATCTGGCAAACAGGTAGAGGTGTATAAATACAAGAAAAATGTTTGGCGAGAGTATAAAAGCGAAAAGCTTGAAAAAATAAAAGAGCCAAAACAATTAAACATATTTGAACAACAAAAAATAAAAAAAAGAAAAATGAAATTTTCACTATGTAGAACAAAAACTGAAATAAGAAGATTGGTGAATGCTAATACTAATTTAAATAAATTTTTAACTCTTACTTTTGCAGAAAATATCACTGACATAAAATATACAAATTATATTTTTAACCAGTTTATAAAACGCTTAACTTATCATTATGATAATGTTGAATATTTAGCAGTGCCCGAATTTCAAAAACGAGGTGCAGTTCATTATCACTTAATCTGTAATTTACCATTTGTAGAAGCAAAGAAATTAGAAAACATTTGGTCGCACGGCTTTATTAAAATAAAAAAAATGAGCGAAATAAATAATATCGGTGTTTATATGTCTAAATATCTTGGCAAGGATTTAGACGAAAGATTATTTGGCAAGAAAAAGTTTTTTCGCTCTCGGGGTTTAAATGAATCAGTCGAATTGATTGGCTGGCATGCCACTTTATTTATTGAAAAATTTTTATCATTAATAGCACCTGTCTATGAAAAAATATTTTATACTGAATGGCTGGGAGAAATTGATTATAAATCATATTCTTTAAATCATATTCCGTTCAAGCAGGGATTTGAAAGAGATGTTATTTATTCGCCGTAAAAGGATTTTAGAAATTACTTGATTTTTTACAAATTTATGATAGGGTAATAAAGACCAAAAAGTGATTTAATTCACTAGCACTTTATTGCCCATTAACAATTAATGACAACTGACTTCACTACAATTCAAAAGTTTTATTCAATTAAAGAGATAGCCAAAATTTTTGGTATTTCTAATGTTACGATATATCGTTTGGTTGAGGCTAGAAAAATTCCTTTTTATAAAATCAAAGGATGTATTCGCTTTTCTCATGGCGATGTAATTGATTATTTAGAGCAAAATCGTTTGGAGTCAGTTGATTGATATATATGAGCGTAAAACAGCGAGGCAATATTTGGTATATTGATTTTCGTTTTCAAAGGCAACGCATTCGCAAAAAGAGTCCGATTAATAGTTGCGCTGGAGCCAAAAACTATGAATCAGTTTTGAGGCAAAAGTTGTTAAAAGGGGAATCACCAGAAAAAGAAAACAGTGCGGAGCTGGATAAACCGTTTAATGATTTTGTGTGGATGTGGTTTGAAAAATATGTGCAAGCGAATAATAAGCATTCAGAAATAATGATGAAACAATATATTTTGAAGTTGCACTTGGTTCCATTCTTTGGAAAAACAAAGTTAGGCAAGATTACCACATTCCAAATTGAACAATATAAAACTCTAAAGCTTAAAAATGGTTTAAGTAATAAAACAATCAATAATCAGTTATCAGTTTTAAGTAAATGTTTGAAGACAGCCGGTGAATGGTTTGAGCTTGAGCCAATACCAAAAGTTAGATTGTTTAAAGTTCGATACAATGAACGTAGCTTTTTAACAAAAGAAAATGCTAAGTTGTTTTTAAGCAATACAAAAGGTATGTGGCGAGATATGGCTCTAACTGCTCTACAAACAGGACTTCGTTTAGGTGAGTTAATCGGTCTTGAGTGGGAAGACGTAGACATTGAAAAAAGATTGTTGACCGTTAGACAATCTATTGTTCGAAATAAAATTGGAACGCCGAAAAATGGAAAAAGTCGAATTATCCCATTAACTGAAAACTTGATTGAAATATTTACGAAACAAAAAAGAAATAACGGATATGTATTTCAAACAAGGTCGGGGTATTTTTTAAGCACAAATAACTGCTCGCTTAATATTAGAAAAATATGTGAAAAGGCAGGTTTGGAAAAATTTGGTTGGCACACGCTTCGACATACGTTTGCGACTCAGCTTGCAAGCAATAACGTGCCAATAATTACGATAAAGGAGCTCATGGGGCATTCAGACATTAAGACTACTATGAGATACGCTCATCTAGTACCCTCCTCACTACAGGAAGCGATAAGGACGCTGGACACGGAAGATAATTTTGGTCGCAAAGCGGACACAGGCGCGCGAAACGAAAGGAACGTTGTTATTATAGACAGACTATTAAGTCCCTCGTTTATTGCTAATACAAAAGAAAACAACCCCTTTCGGGATTGTTTTCTAAGATGAGCGGGTAACGGGAGTCGAACCCGTATTTCGACCTTGGCAAGGTCGCATAATAGCCGCTATACGATACCCGCCTTCGTCCGTGTTGTTTGGTTTATTGTAGCACGGAAAGGCTTATGATGTGGTTTGTGTTTTGTGGGTTGGTTAGTCTGGACTTCGGCGGGCGCGGCCCGCCTTGTTTTAAGTCAGCTTGGTTTAAACAAAAAAGTTAAGAATAGACTTTCCTTAACTGAAATTATTATAAATTATATAAAAAATTTTGGCAAGTCCCGTAAAATACGATAAAATATTAGTAGAGATATTAGTAAAAATTTTGGATATTAATTCCTTATTTATTGTTATTTAACAGGACAAGCCCTTGAAAATAAGGTAAAATTGATGTAGGATAAGGTGATGGTAAAAAAATATAGTGAAATAAATAAAATATGCCAACATTAGCATATAATAAACGTGCGAATTTTGATTATGAGATCGGGGAGACTTTTGAGGCCGGAGTGGTTTTGTTTGGGCAGGAAGTAAAATCGGTAAAAACCGGGCATATTAGCCTTAAGGGATCTTTTGTTACGCAAAAGCAAGGGAAAAAAAGCGTTCCAGAATTATTTTTGACAAATGCCCACATTCCATTGTATAAACGAGCCAATCCGGATACAATTTATGATCCGGACCGGCCGCGGAAATTATTGTTGCATAAAAGCCAGATAGAAAAATTAATTGGTAAAAAACAGGAACAAGGCTTGACTTTGGTGCCTATAAAAATATATACTAAGCACAACCTAATTAAGCTTGAGTTTGGGATTGGGAAAGGGAAGAAGAAGTATGATAAGAGGGAGGATATTAAGAAGAGAGATATAGAGAGAAATATGCGGACTTTGACAAAATATAAAGTATAATTCGAATACTACAAATAGTATTCAAATACTACAAATAATATTTATACATATTCGTATGTCCCGCATTCGTAGAGGCGGGTCGGCGAAGCCGATAACATGGGGATGCTGGGAATCGATGGTAAACCTTGTTAAAAATATTCGAAATGTGCCTGGACCTTGCACATTAATCCGAGGTTCAACCTATAAGTGCAACAAATGTACTTGCAAAAGCCAAAGCTGCTTTTAGCATGCCGGTTTTTGCCTTCGCTACCGTTTAATTACTGTAGCCATTCGACCGACAATGCCTAATACATCGGATCCGGGTGTCATAACATAGGGCTAAGCTTGCAGAGCGCGTTCGGTTGCATGACAAAAATCTAAGAACGCTAGTTCTTGTTGGTTTTGTTTGATTTTTTATGACAAGAGCGAAATAACAAATCAAACTATTTTTCGTAAATATATTTTTAACATTTTATTAGACGCGAGTTCAACTCTCGCCATCTCCACAATTGAGATTGTCGATTTTCGAATGTCGAATGTCGAATATTTTATTTAAATAAAACTTTTCTTTACAAAATATTATACATAATATATAATATTTTTGAGCTTGCAGGAATGCAAGACTTGTTTTATTTACTGCCCGAGTGGTGAAATTGGTAGACACGAGGGACTTAAAATCCCTTGACAGCGATGTCGTGCCGGTTCGAGTCCGGCCTCGGGCACAGAATAACCCCGCCTTTCGCGAAAGGCGGGGTTATTGTTTATAGTTATTAACTAAACTAACTCCACAACCTCAACAATTCTTGATTGATTTTATCCATTTCTTTTTTGTTCAATTTTTTTTCATCATCATCATCTTCGCAAAAGTCTGCCATGGCGGTTATTTTTTTTGCAAAATCGGTTGCTTTGATTAGTTTGAATTTTTTTTCTTTGTTGTCTTTGCTGATTATATCTGTTTTTGCGATTATTTCCAAGTCGTCAGTAACCAGGTTTACTTCGACTTTGTGATTGATGATTAGGTCTTTGATTACTTCAACGATTTTGTCGTCGGCAGAGGCGTAGTATGTGTCGCGGGGAGTGTATATAATTTTTAGATTGTTATCTGAGTATTTGTCGCCCATAAAATCGATACCGTCAAAAATCAGGTAATAGATATTTTTGTTTTGGGAAAAAATTTTAATCAGCTCGATTAATTTTTTATCAAAATTTGGCTCGAATAAAATTCCGAGTTTTCCGGCTAGATTGTTGGCGTCAATTATATAGTGCATATAAATACCGCCCCGGTTTGACCGGGGCGGGATTAATTTTTTTTATTCAACAATATTCCATTCTTTTAGCTTGTCTATTGTTTTGCGGCTGTTCAGAATATTCTTGACATAACTGCGGTACTCGGGAGAGCCCAGATGTTCGAGGGCTTTTTTTGCTTCCGGATTTGTCGCGGATTGTTCGGTGTAATATTTTTTCATTTCTTCGATTTGGCTGTCAACTTCCGCACCGTCGGTTTTGATATTTTCCGTATTGCCAATTTCGCGTATCATCAAAGAAACTTTTACGCGCTTAATCGCGTCCGGTAAAAGATCGAGCGTAAGCTGGTCTTCGGTTTTACCAATGCTTTTCAGATAGTCTTCGAATTTTCCGCCTTGTTGTGTGATTGTTTGTTCAAGCTCGGCAAGCATTTTGTCGCCTTCGTGTCTGATTAAATCTTCGGCCAGGTCGCCGAATTTGGTTTTTTCCAAAACTTTTTCCAAAAGCTCTTTTTCGGTAGCGAGGTTAAGGTCTTTCTTTTTGTGTTCTTCTATGCCTTTTGTAATATTGGTTTTTAGTTCCTCGTAATTTTTTAGACCAAAGCTTGCCGCAAACTCATCGTTAAGTTCCGGTAGATTGCGTTCGTATATTTCTTTTACAGTGATTTTAAAATCAACCATTTTGCCGGCAATATTTTTCATGTGGTGGTCTTTTGGATAGGGCAGGGCGAATTCTTTTGTTTCGGATTTTTTTAGACCCAAAAGATTTTTGTCAAAGCCAGGGACAACGTAATTTTTGCCGATTATAATTGTGGCTTCACGGCTTTGCCCGCCCTCAAGCGGGACATTGTCGAGAAACATTTGGATATCGGCTAATACTTTGTCGCCGTCCGCTATTTCGCCTTCTTTGATTTTTTCTTGGACGCGCATTTCTTTTATCTCTTCCAAGGTTTTATTTACGTCTTCTTCACTTACGTCTGCTTTTCTGGCCTTGATGTTAAAATTTTTGTATTCACCAAGCGTTATTTTGGGAAGCATGGCTAAGACGATTTTAAAACACATCGGATTTTCGGGAGCAAGCTTGACTATGTCTACTTTTGGCTGTCCAACCGGGTCGCCTTCGATATTGTTTTTGATAATGTCGCCGATTTTTGCGCTAATCGCCAAGCGCGCGGCTTCTTCTAATATAGCCATTTCACCGACTTTTTGTTTTAGAATATCATAGGGGACGCTACCGGGACGGAAGCCGTCGACTTTAACACTCTCGGAAACTTTTTTTGCGCCCTTTTCGATAAATGGTTTAAATTCTTCAACCGTTAATTCAATATTAAGCTCTATTTGCGATTTTTCTAAGTCTTTTTTTTCTATATTCATATATTTTTTTAAATATAATTTTCAAATATATTTTTAAATATAATTTTCAAACTATTCTAAATAAACCGTTTTCTTGCCTTTTGTTTATTTTTGTCTCCCTGCAATGCCTTTATAACAAAATATAATAAAGATGCTGCTTTCCGACAAAAATAAACAAAAGGCAAGAAAACTTCGATGTGTGGTTGTTTGGGAAATTAATTAATTATCAAAAATTTTACTGAACATCGGTACTACTTGTTTTTTTCGGGATAAAATTCCTGGGATATAGGTTGTGTTATTTTCAAGTTTTTGTCCTAATGCTTCTTCGATTTTTTGCAGATCATTTGAAACGACTAAAAATCGGGAGCCTACGTTAATTATGTCTGTGAAGAAAATGATTAAGCTGTGATAATTTTCACTTGTGTGCAGTTTTTTCATTTCTGCAAATAAAGCATCCATGCGCGCGTCCACTTCGCTTAGGTCAACCATTTCCACTTGGCCGATGCCGAATTTGCCGGTCTTGAAAGCAAAATCTTTGAAATCATTTTTTATGATTTGCAGTTCGCTGAAATTTTTGATGCTGGATTTGATTTTGAACATTTCCAGGCCATAGGCTTGCCAATCTTCTACTGAAGCAAGTTCTGAAAGTTTTGCGATTAAAGCCTTGTCTGTTTCTGTGCAGGTCGGTGATTTTGTGATTACGGTATCGTCTAAAATCGCGGAAAGCATCAGGCCGGCAATGTTTTTATCCGGAACGATGTTGCTGTCAAAATACATTTGAGCGATTATCGAACAGCTGGACCCCCAAGGCTTGATAGAAACAGTAATCGGTTTGTCGTTTTGAAAATTTAGTTTGTGATGATCGAGAATTTCAACAATATCCGCTTTTTCAAAACCATTTACCGTCTGGCTGGCTTCGTTGTGGTCGACTAGGATTATTTTTTTTTCGCTGGCGTCTGTTAAAACTTCCGGAGTTGAAATTGCAAATTTGTCTAAGATAAATTTTGTTATTTGATTAATTTCTTCGGCAATAGCTGGTACGTAGTCACTTGTATTTTCCAATTTATTTTTTAGATTCGCAAAAGCGATTGCGGCCGCGACTGAATCCAGGTCTGGTGATTTATGGCCGATGATGTAGATTGTTTGAGACATATTTTTGATAAATTATGAATGAATTTAATCAGTAAATAACCGTTGCAAATCTTTGTTATTATTTATTTTTCCTCCTGCGGAACTCGCCCACACCACGAGTTAATCCAGTCGTTGTTTAGGCTCAGACAGTCATCGGAGTAAAAATAAATAATAACAAAGATTTGCTAGTGCAAAATGAAAAATTATTTTATTCTGTTGCTTTTTGCTCTTCAGTTTCGGTTGTTTTTTCTTTCTTTGCTTTTTTCGGTTTTTCTTCGGTTATTTCTGCCTCTGCTGTTTCTTTTTCTTTTGGTTCTTCCGGATTGGATTTGTTTTCTACGATATCGATTTTCCAGCCGGTTAATTTGGCGGCGAGACGAGCGTTTTGTCCGCTTTTTCCGATTGCCAGTGATAATTGATCAGCGGCAACTTTAACCGTGGCTTTATTAGTTTTTTCATCAGTTGCGATTGAGATAATTTTTGCCGGTGAAAGCGCGTTGGAAATATATTTTGTAATATCATCGCTGTATTCGATAATATCTACTTTTTCTCCGCCCAATTCATTGATGATTGTTTGGATACGAGAGCCTCTTTGTCCGACACAGGATCCGATCGGGTCAACATTGTCGGAATCGGTCCAGACCGAAACCTTGGAGCGGGAACCGGCTTCGCGCGCTACATTTTTTAGCTCGATTAAACCATTGGATATTTCCGGGATTTCTAAATAAAATATTTTTTTCAAAATTTCATCCGATGTGCGAGATAAAACGATCTCGGCGCCTTTTGGACGAAGGGCAACTTCTTTAACATAAACCTTGATTCGTTCGCCCGATTTATAGTTCTCGCCTGGAATTTGCTCTTCGGGTGGTAATACGCCAACAGATTTTCCAAGGTCGATCAGCACAATCCGTCCTTCTCTTCTTTGGATTATACCGCTGACAACTTCATGTTCTTTGCCTTTAAAATCGTTAAAAACCATTTCGCGTTCTGCTTCGCGCAGTCTTTGGATAATCACTTGTTTAGCGGTTTGTGCGGCCATGCGTCCGTAGGCATCCGGTACCTCGAGCTTGGTTTTGATAACGTCGTCGATTTTCGCGGTTTTTTTGATAAGTTTGGCGTCGCTAATCTGGATTTCGGTTTTGGGATTGAATTTTCTTTCTTCTTCCGCCTCTTCACCGTCTTCCGCGCTTTCTTTTATTTCTTTTTCTTCTGATTCATCTTCTTCGCCCTCTTCTATTTCCGGCATGTCCTCGACAACGGTTTTAACATCATAAACCTTTGATGTTCCGTCCTCGACATCGAATTCGACTACGATGTTTTGATTTTTTTGGCCAAAATCTTTACGATAAGCCGCGGCCAAGGCGTACTCAACAGTTGAAACAACAGCATTGACATCAAGTCCTTTTTCGTCGCAGATGTGTTTAATCGCGTTTGAAATTTCTGACATATTTTTTAATACTTTTAGTTTTAAAATTACGTATTTTTCTACAACCTGTTTTCTTGCCTTTTTATTTTTTTATCTCCCTGCAATGCCTCTATAACAAAATATAATAAAGATGCTACTTTCCGATAAAAAAATAAAAAGGCAAGAAAACTAATGAGAACGTAAGTTTTTATTAATTAAAAGTGACTGTTAATTTATTATTTTAGTATAAAAAAAGCTAGTCTATCATTCGATAACTAGCCTATGATTATAGTAGCACAAAGGGTATTTGCTGTCAATCATTTTTTAAACTTGATATTGACCAATTTTATTTTGTATGTTAGTATCTTTTTAGATAGCCGGCTGCGCTATCTTTTGTTTGTTGAGATTTTAGAGTAGTAGTTTTGTTGGAAAGAAAAATTATTAGTTTTCCATGTTGTTAAGTGCATAAATTATTTCAGTCAAAACAATATGGAGCGGTAGCTCAGTTGGTTAGAGCGCTGCCCTGTCACGGCAGAGGTCGCGGGTTCGAGTCCCGTCCGCTCCGCAGATTTTAAAACAAGGTATTAATACCTTGTTTTTACTATAAGTATATGGTAAAATAGTAACTACTAACTTATTGTTTATTAAAAAAAGGAGGAGGGGTTATGATGAAAGGAAAAGTTAACAGAACACCACTAAATAAATATTTTTCAACTGAGACAGTCGAAAAACTAAAAAAAATTTATTCTATTCGTTTTGTGGAGCAATTGTTATCGATTGTTAATCAGAAAAATATTAATTTAAAAGGGGTTGCAGAATCAATTGGCATGAAAGATAGTGATTTTTATGCTATCATTCAAAAAGTTAATAGTGAAGTTAAAATTTCTAAGCACAGCGGAAGAAAATATCCCTGCGGGGCCCTTTAAAAAGATTTATAAAAAAATAAAGCAGGAAGACAATCCTGCTTTTTTTGTTTGTGATTGAATTATTAATCAAGAAATTTCAAAAAATACTGTTTCGGTATTTTTTCTTTTTCAATTTCCGTTTTCCATTTTGGTATAAATTGCGATAATCTTTTTGGTTGTAATAGATAATGGGGTATTTTTTAAAGTTTCTTATGTGTCATCTTCTTTAATCCATCAAACCACTCCGTAAACTCGGTTTTTTGCATTTCGGCAATTATTTTTTTTGCCGATTCGGTTTCTACGGCTTTGGCCACGTTGTCAATCCAGTTTTGCGCCGCTTTGTAACCGCAGTCTACGTATTCTTTGGCTTGAAAAGCCTGTTCTAGCCAATCCGCGTCTTTGGCGATTATTCCTTCTTTGGTTGTTCTGTTTTCATACTCATTAAAATAGGCTTTCCATTTTTTCTGAATTTTATCTGATAATAATTCAGTTTGTTCGGTAAAGGCTTTGATTTCGGCCTCTTTGTTTGAGTAGTATCTGGCGGCGACTTTGTCTTGATCGCCAATGCGAGTCTCGGCGTTGTCGTGAATTATTAAGATGGTAACAACTTTTTCAGGATCAGTATCGCCTTCCATCTCAGCTAAAATATAGCCGATTTGCGCGGCGCGGAATACATGTTCAGCAACACTTACCGGCTGTTTGATGCCGATTTTTAACCATCCGGCATGGACTTGTCTTTTAAGCTGGCTAAGTTCAAAAATAAAATTTACGATTTTTTTAATGGGCATAGTTTTCTCCTTTTATTTAAAAGTTAAATAAGTTCCAACTATAATCATTATAGCACCTAGGATGGCATATGGCGAAGGCATTGTTCCTCTTGCCCATACGATCAAAGTGCAAAAAAACGAAACAAGTCCGCCAACACTCAAGGAATAGGTTAGTGGAGACATGTCTTTATTGGCATGCAGAAATAATGCAATCGTTATTGCTTGAGCACATAAATAAAAAATGTAATTTTTTATTGTTAATCCGCTAAACGATGTTGCTGCCCATGACGTTGAAAAAGCACCGATTGATAACAATAATATTTTAAATAACAATTTACCCTCCTTTGTTGATAATTATGATTTATTATGGTTTACTTATATTGTATATAATCATATAACTTATTATATTGCAAGAGAGTCACTAGAAACTAGAATTAATATTTATTATATTAGCTTGAAAATAATGGTAATACAGGTAATCAAGTTTGTTATTTTAAATTGCCAACATTAAAAATTATTGATATATTAAGACTAATTATTTGTAATAAGTAGCCTCATGAATTTTGAACAAATTTTGAAAAAACTGCCATTTATTATTTTCCTTTTGTTTATTATTTTGCCAATGTTTAAAAACAGCGGTTTTTTTGTAATCTTTTTCATTGTGGCTTTAATTTTGTTTTTAAAATATGGCAAGCAATTGAAAAATTTTGATTTTAAGAACAGTAAAGACACGCCGTTTGGGATAAAAAATGATTCAAAAATAATTAATATAAATAATTTAAACAATATGAAAAACATCAAAACCAGTATTACGTTTATTGTTTTGGCTATTTTCGGTTTGTGGCTTTTCTTTGCCTCGATCGTAATAGTCGAAGCCGGACAGACCGGCGTTTATTCTTTATTTGGAAAAGTCAGGGATCAGGAACTTCGTTCCGGTTTTCATTTGGTTATTCCTTTGGCGCGTATTACTAAAATGAGTATTCGTACCGAGGAATATACAATGAGTATTGCCCAGGGCGAGGGTAAACGCTATACGGCGGATGCGATTACTTCTTTGACAAAAGAAGGTTTAAGCGTTGATTTGGATATGACCGTACTTTATCGGGTAGAAGAAGATAGGGCTTCTGATATTTATCGAACTATCGGATTAAAAGAGGATATAGATGAAAAGGTTATTCGTCCGACTATTCGCACAGCGATTCGGGACGTTATCGCGCAGTACGAAGCCAAAGATATTTATTCTGAAGAGCGCGAATCCGCTTCAAGCAAGATTGCGGATAAGTTGATTAGCGAACTTGAACCCCGTGGTATTGTTATTGAACAAGTGCTTTTACGCAATGTCGCGTTGCCCGCCAACCTTGCGACCGCGATTCAGGAAAAACTGCAGGCAGAGCAAGAGGCGGAGAAATATGATTTTATTCTAGCAAAAGAAAAAAAGGAAAAAGAGCGCAAGATTATTGAAGCGGAAGGCCAGCGCGACGCGCAGAAAATCATCAACGAAAGCTTGACTCAGAATTATTTGTATTATCTGTATATTAATGATTTGAAGAGCCGTGAAGGAACTATTTATGTTCCGACCAATCCGTCTACAGGCATGCCGCTTTTTCGGGATTTGGGAAAATAAGCAAAGTCTTTTAAACCGTCTTTCCTTTTGAAAGACGGTTTTTTATTTCATTGCCTTATTCTGACTAGACATTCTGAAATATATTTAATTATTTTTTTAAAATTAAGCCTTTAAACTTTTAAAATTTAATTGGTAGCACAAAGACAAGATATTTAATTTATTACTTTAACATACACGTTAATAGTAACAGACGTAAAGGCGAGTAATTTTAAAAAAATAATTAAATATATTTCAGAATGTCGCGTAAGATGATTTTTAATAATAAATATGCTACAATAAAGACAGCCAATTATTATGGCTATCGTATTATTATTAATTTGAAAAATCTCTATGGACTTTTTTAATCAATTAAAAGCAAAATTTCCGCAGATTTTAAAAATCGGTGGATTAGCCTTGGGCGTTTTATTAATTTTATCCTTGTTGTTGAGTGTAACAAGCAGTTCTTTTAGTAGTTTTGGTTTTCAAAATTCTGCAAAACAATCAGGCGATAGCTTTGGTCTGAAAATGACTGAAAGCATTGGTCATGTTGCCAGCGACATGGATGACGCGGTAATGAATAAGCAATTATCATTATCGAGTCGCAATGTCACGCCTGCGGTTTCTTATGAACAGCCGGTCAATATTGGTAATGATTCGGAAAATTATGAAATCACCGAGTACAATGCATCAATCGAAACACGCCGTTTAAAAGACACCTGCGCTAGCGTTGCTGCCTTGAAAGCGCTTGATTATGTTGTTTTTGAGAATGCAAACGAGTATGACAGCTCGTGTAACTATTATTTTAAAGTCGCAAGCGAGAATCGCGAAGAAATTTTAAACAAAATAAAAGCGCTAGATCCGAAAGATTTTACGGAAAATATCCGTACGATCAAAAGCCAGGTGGATGACTATACCGGTGAAGAAGAAATTTTAAAGAAAAAACTTACTTCTGTAGAAAGTACTTTGTCCAATGCCATCGAAGCTTATGACGAGATTACCGAGGTTGCCCGGGACGCGAAAGACGCGGAAAGTCTTGCAAAAATAATCGATTCCAAGATTCGCGTGATTGAAAGTTTGTCACAACAAAAAATAAATATTGCGGAACAGTTGGATCGTCTTGGACGCGCCAAAGCCGAACAATTGGACCGCTTGAATTACGCATATTTTAATATTAGTATTTATGAAAATAAATTTATTGATGGCGAAGTTTTGAAAGATTCTTGGAAAAGCGCGGTGCAAAAATTTGTTCGAGACACCAATCGTATTCTTCAGGATTTGAGCATTAATTTCGTGCTTTTGATTCTTTTGATAATCCAATACGCACTGTATTTATTAATAATAACGATTGCCGTTAAATATGGTTGGAAAGTCGCAAAAAAATTGTGGAATAAATAAATTTATTTACAACAAAAATAAATAAAAGCCGCTTCAATGAAGCGGCTTTTAAAAATGCGTAAAAAGGATTTAAAGTATTTTATTCTGCGCTATTAAAAAATAATTCAGCAGAGGTTGCGATATTGTTTGCCGCATCCTTGGATTCAAGCAGATAATAATATTTTGTGCCAGTTGCTAAACCGGTTAATTCAAAAGTATGAAGCGTGGACAAGGTGTCGGTTGCCAGATAATTGGAATTGGCACCGGTAATCGGAGAAATTGTGCCGAAACTGATTTTGCCGGTCGCCGCTTCATTAGTTGTCCAGGAAACAGAAGCAATTGTTCCGGTGGCAACAACACTGATTTGTGATATTGATGGCGGTGTTGTATCAGCTGGAGTTGGAATTTCACCGTTGCAGGCGCCCAATGAATCGCCATGTCTTAGATGGGCGCGAGCCGCGGCCGCGCCGACAGTCAGAGTTTCTCCTTTGTGGCAAAGAACAACCTTTTCATTGGCGCGCGGGGCGTTATTGTTTTGTGTGTCGTCATTCTTTAGTCCATAACAATTTTCAATAACGTCATCGCCGATGTTTGGGAGAGTAATATTCCAGCGTTCAAGCCGTTTTTGTAATTTATTCAAAGCGTTTTCCAGCTGTCCGCACATTTTTTCTTGCTGGGTTCGCACTTTTGCGGTCACCTTTGCCTTGAAACCGCGGTTATGGCTAATAGTCGGAACGCTTTCACTTTCTTCAGTTGGGCTGAATGTGTTTGTATCACCAATTTCTTCACTTACGGAGTAATTAGTAAAAAATGCATCAGGGACATCATCAATTAATTTATTCCAGTTGTTACCATAAAGAGTTTTCGCGATATTTTCATTTTTTAACCAGCGTAATTTGCCATTTTCAGAAACAGCATATACTTTGGGGTCGGTTTGTATTTTGACTAAAAGCGCGCCGGGTCTGTAGGTTACGTTTCCGCCGAGCGGGTAATTGTAAAGTTCTTCGGTTAAAACCTCTTTGACTTGGCTAAAATCGTCATACCAAGAAAAAAAGACTTTATCATTGGGAAAAACATAGCGTTTTCCGTCTTCGGCTAAATAATAAAGAGTGGATAAGCCACTACCTTTGATAACCGTACCGGCGGCGACTTCTTCGCTTGCCTTGGCTTGATTCATTGTGGAGTTGAAATTTACGCCTGAAAGCAAAATTGCCAATAGCGCAAAAAATGTGAGCATTTTTTTCATAGTTTTTATATTTAATAAATTAATTCTGTCTCTATTATAGACCGCGAGAGATGATAATACAAGATTTGTCGGCTCTTGCAAATTTAGGCTCCCTATGTTAGGATAAAAACGTAATCAAGAGAGATTTAGCGCTTGATTGAAATAAAAAATTAATTGTTTTGTTAACGGTAAATACGGTAAGAAAAGTAATATTTTTAAAAAAATCTGCTTAAATTAGTAAAAAAAATTTGTGAATAAACAAACATTAAAAAATAATAGTTCGCAAAAAATTTTTGAAACAAAAAATCAAATCAACTAAACAAATTACATTTGTTTGGAATATTTTTTATTTAAGCAAAAAAAGAATATTATTACCGTTAGCAAAGTGCCTTATGTATGGAATATATTATCTATGGCATTATTCTTGCAGGCGGTTTTTTTGTTGGCTATTGGACGCGCAGACAGCACATTAGTCAAAAAATAAAGATTGCCGAAGAAGGTGCGGAAAAAAAATTAGCAGACATTAAAACCAAGCAAAGCGAAATAATTTTGGCGGCGCAGGAAAGAGCCTTAAAAATTATTGAAGAAGCAAAAACCGAAGAAAAAAATCGTTATCGCGAAATCAATAATCTGCAAGCTCGTCTGGAAAAACGAGAAACGACTTTTTCCCAGAAATTGCTGGAGTTGCAAGACAAACAGCAGAAACTTTATACAAAAATCGAACAAGTCGAAGAAGTAAAAACCAAGATTCACGAGATTAAAAAAGAACAATTAGACAAACTTGAAGCTATCGCGCAAATGTCCAAAGAGGACGCGCAAAATGTGCTTATTAAAAATCTAGAAGATAAAATGAAAGAAGACTTGCTTTCACGCATTCGCAAGCAGGAAAATATGGATACGGAAGTGATGGAAGAAAAAGCGCGCGAGCTTATGGCAAGCACGATGATGCGTCTTGTTTCAAATTATACCCCAGAGGTTACGACAACCGCGGTTATTCTGCCTTCGGATGAAATGAAGGGTAGAATAATCGGCCGCGAAGGACGCAATATAAAAGTAATCGAACAATTAACCGGAACGGAAATTATTGTTGATGACACCCCAAATACTATTACAGTATCTGCGTTTTCCGCAATCCGTCGTCATATTGCCAAAAAGACATTAGAGCGATTAATGCTTGATGGCAGAATCCATCCGACAAAAATCGAAGATGCTATTGAAGAGTCAAAGAAGGAATTGGCGCTGGATATTAAAAAAGCCGGCGAAGAAGCCTTGTATGAAGTCGGCGTTACCGGACTTGACCCTAAGCTCGTGAATATTATCGGCCGTTTGAAATATCGCACAAGCTATGGACAAAATGCTTTGCGACATTCATTGGAGGTAGCGCACCTGTCAGCCCTGCTTGCCGAAGAGCTTGGCGCTGATGTTACTTTGGCAAAGAAGGCCGGCATGCTGCACGATATCGGCAAAGCGGTTGATCACGAAGTAAAGGGGACGCATCCGGAAATCGGACGCGATATCGCGAAAAAATTCGGCTTGCCACAAGAAATAATCGATCCGATCGAAACGCATCACGATGATCGTCCGCGCGGGCTTTTGTCAGTAATTGTCAAAGTGGCGGACGCTATGTCCGGCGCAAGACCGGGTGCGCGCCATGACAGTTATGAAAGATATATTCAGCGCCTTGAAGAGCTTGAAAAAATTACTAACTCATTTCCTGGTGTTGAAAAATCTTATGCCATCCAGGCTGGTCGCGAAGTGCGCGTCTTTGTTTCTCCGACTGAGATTGACGACTTGAAAGCGCATGACCTAGCGCGCGACGTTGCCAAAAAGATTGAAGCGGAATTGAAGTATCCGGGTGAGATTAAAATTAGTGTTATTCGCGAGATGCGCGTGATTGAGTATGCGAGGTAGATTAGTTAATTAGTGATTAGTTAATTAGGGCTTTTTTTAAAAACGTTCTCGGGTTATTCGAGGACGTTTTTGTTTGTCCTAATTAACTAATTACTAATTAACTAAAAAAAGTTGCGCGTTTCGTTATGTTATGTTAGCATAAAAGTATAATTATTATAAAAAAATAAATGAACATATTATTCATCGGCGATATTGTTGGGAAAATCGGTCGGGAAAGCGTTAAAAAGATTTTGCCGGAATTACGCAAAGAGCTTAAGCTTGATTTTGTGATTGCTAATGCCGAGAACACCGCGCATGGTTCGGGTATTACGGCAACGGTGTTGGATGAGCTTAAAGAAGCTAGGATTGATTTTTTTACATCAGGAGATCATGCTTTTAAAAATAAAAAACATCTGAATGTTTTTACAGATTATCCTTTGGTACGTCCCGCAAACTATCCGCCAGGTGTTCCGGGTGAAGGTTTTAAGATTGTTACGGTTAATGGTAAAAATATTGCGATTATAAATTTGATCGGGCGCGTTTTTATGCGTTTGGATTATGATTGTCCGTTTCGAAAAATCGATGAAATCTTAGCCAATATAGATTTGCTAGAAAAAAAGATATTTGCTATAATTGTAGATATCCATGCGGAAGCGACTTCGGAAAAGGTTTGCCTTAGCTATTATTTAGACGGCCGCGTTAGCGCGGTTTTGGGAACACATACGCATGTCATGACCGCAGATGCGCGGATTTTGGAAAAAGGAACGGCCTATATCAGCGATGTCGGCATGGTCGGAGCGGCAAACAGCTCGCTAGGAATTGATAAGGAAAATATTATAAAAACGTTTTTAGAGCAGATTAAATACAAACACGAAATCCCGGAAATAGGCGAGACTATTTTTAATGCGGTATTACTTGTGATTGATGATAAGACGGGAAGAATTAAAAAGATAAAACCAGTTGTTAGATCGTTTAAGATAAATTAAATATTGTTCTATAATAATTTTAAATTTTAAGTTTTAAATTTTAATTCAATTTTAAATTTATAAATGATTAATGATTATTTTAATAGATAAAATAGTGATAAATTATAAATTTATCATTAAAAATTAATTTAAAATTTAAAACTTAAAATTTAAAATTATCTTCTCTTTTTAAATATAATTTTTATTAAACAAATATAATATAAACCGCTTATCAGTTGTCAAACAAACTGATAGCTTATTTTAAAAAATATGAACAAAGCAACTCTTATTGAGCGATTGGCGGCAGAAGCGGCCGTTTCAAAAAAACAAGCAGAAGCAATGCTTGAAAATTTGGTAAAAATAATCATCTCCGAACTCAAAGCCGGCAACGAGGTAACTATCACCGGTTTTGGCACATTTTTGGCTCGCACTCGCCATGCCCGAGGCGGAGTAAATCCGCAAAAGCCGTCAGAACGCATCCAGATTCCACAGGTAACGGTTGCCAAGTTTAAGACCGGAAAGACATTGAAGGATGCTTTGAAAGGGAAGATTTAAGCTGAAAAAACTGAATATTTTACTCAAAGAGCCTGTAATTCGTGTAATTACAGGCTCTTGATTTATTTTTTTCTTTGTGTTATTTTATATTTAAAGCTCCTAATCGGGAGTTTTTTGTAATAAAGCAAACGAGCACTCGTAGCTCAATTGGATAGAGCGCTTGGCTTCGGACCAAGAGGTTGTGGGTTCGATCCCTGCCGGGTGCACATATTAGTTGAAAGTTATAAAGTGAAAAGTATAAANNTTTATACTTTTCACTTTATAACTTATACTGTTTTGGCTGGGTAGCTCAGCTGGTTAGAGCGTGGCACTCATAACGCCAAGGTCGAGAGTTCAAGTCTCTCCTCAGCCACTTTTGATTTTCGATTGTTGATTTTCAATTTACGAATGTAAAAAATTCGCAAATCGAAAATCGGCAATCGAAAATTTTGCCCGCCCCTATAGCTCAGTTGGTAGAGCAGCTCCCTCTTAAGGAGAATGTCGGGGGTTCAAATCCCTCTGGGGGCACTAATAATAAAATAATAAT
This sequence comes from Candidatus Falkowiibacteriota bacterium, assembly GCA_003514005.1. Classification (GTDB taxonomy): domain Bacteria; phylum Patescibacteriota; class Patescibacteriia; order Patescibacteriales; family UBA12075; genus UBA12075. The sequence continues at coordinate 25,259 of DOSJ01000021.1, read as the reverse complement.
TTTATTTTGTACTTTTTATAAAAGGAGAAAAGAAAATGTATATTCAAGAATATTGTGAAAGTGACAGAAGATGTATTATTCGTTGTTCACATCGTGAGAGAAGCGCTCATAATTTAGAGAATATTTTAAACATGGTAGCTGAAGCAAAAAAAATAATCCCAAAGATAGAGGCGAAAGATATTGATATTGTTGTTTATGGTGGTGATAGGCATCCATATACAATTGGGATTGAATTTGAATGCAATTTTTATCCTAACAGCTTTTTAACAATAGAAAAAATTGAAGATGAATTACGAGATAAATATGCAAAGCTTTCAGGCGAGTATTCAGAATTAAAAACAAGATACGATACTCTTGGTTTAAAAAATTAATAAAAGATAAATTAGAACAAATAAAAGAGACTGCTTAGAATGGGTAGTCTTTTTAATTTTTTGTTGTCGCCCGTCTCGCCCCTTTTTCATCCGAGCCGAAATGATGGGCGATTTCGTGTTTTAGAGTGGAGGCGACGCGTTGTTTTATCGCTGTGATATCATCGCAGCTTTTCATGATCGGCAAACGGAAAAGCGTGATTTTGTCAGGTAAAACCGCGCCAACATAAATACGGCTGGATTGTATATGTCCTTCGTATAATCCGAATAGACTATATTTTTCATTGTTGCCTAGCTTGCCAAGCTGTTCGTCTGTCGGCAAGTCCTCTGTCATAATCGCAACATTATACATTTTTTCCTTGATATTTTTGGGCAAGGCATCAAATGCTTCGGCAACTATTTCTTCGAATTGTTCTACTGTAATAATCATATTGTATTACCACAAATCTACAAATCAATTACAAATTCACAAATACTTTTCAAAACGTTTAAACTAGTATTTGTGAATTTGTAATTGATTTGTAGATTTGTGGCCTTTGAATTTGTGATTAAATTCGTGAATTTGTAATATTACAATTACTTTCCCAGCACCGCAAAAATATTATACTCGTCTTTATAGATTTTTCCAATCTTTAATCCGGATTTTTTGATTAGTCTTTTTAGTTCAAATATCGTGAAAGCATGATAGTAGCGTTTACTAATGCTTGTGCCGGCCGGGTTTTTCCAGTCAAATAAGATATCGCCGAAGTTCATTTTGTTTTTTCCAATCAGTTTTAGGAGCCAAAATTTCCAAATCAGCTTTTGATATTTTTCTTGATTCCAGATGTTCCAAACGGAAAGAATAATTTTTCCATTCTGGCTGACTTTGTTTTTTAACTGGCGTAAAGCCTTGATTTGCATGTCTTTACCGGGAATATGCTGGAGTACGGCGATGCAAAAAACATAATCATAATCCAGTTCATTGATATCGCCTAAATTTATAATGTCGCCTGTGTTAAATTTAAAATCAGGGAATTGCGTCTTGGCGCTGTTTAAAAGTTCTTGGCAAGGATCTATTCCAAGGTAATTAATCTCTTTATTTTCAAATGCGGTTAATAATTTTCCACTACCACAGCCGACATCAAGCACTTTACTCCCGGCTTTGATATTTTCAGTTAACTTAATAAGCTCCGGCCACAAATGTTTTTTTCTGGTTTCACTATAATGATCCGCAATTTCGATATAATTGCGTTTAACAATATTTAATAGTTCTTTTTCGGTTTTTTTGTTCATAGTTAAATGTAAAGGTATTTTAGTGTTTCTGCGTAAATCTGCGTTTATATCCGCGTTAATCCGCGAAAAATCTTTTTATCGCGGATTAACGCGGAAGAAAAAATTGTAATTAATAGGGTAAATATTCTTTATTTGGTAATTTTGATTTGTTCACGGATTTGTTTGTGCTTAAGCAGGCGTCGCATTTTCCGCAGGCGGCGGCGTTTGAGTCGCCGAAATAGTCTAGGATAAATTTTTGGCGACAATCAAATCCGTAAACATATTCTTCCATCGCGTCCAGTTTGCCATAGGCGTGGCGCAATTTTTCTTTTAAGGCTGCTTTGTCGATTTTTAAATTTTTTCTATCCATTTTTTGCAGAATGCGGATTTCCGTGCCTTTGAAGGGCGGGCGGTATTCCGCAAAGCCGCTGTCCGCCAATTTTTTTATCAAACGGGAAAGTGAATCTTTTTTTATTTTCAAAATTTCCGCAACTTCTTCAAGGTTAATTTCCCAGCCAGCTAGCGCTTCGGCAGAATAGCGTGTTTTAATCGCTTCTAAAATATCGATCTGTTTTTTTGCACGCGTGCCGAGTGTTGCGATGATTTCATTAAAAGCGCTTAATATTTTTAAATACGCATTACCGCTTTTTTCACGGGAACGAAGGATATAGCCCTCTTTTTCCAAGATTTTCAAGCTAGTACCAATTGCCATATCCGGGATTTTGTCGGAAAGAATCTGTCCAAGCTCGGCATAGGTTATCATGACCGTATCGGTTTCATAAGCCAAGAGGGTTTCATAGATTTCCATAATATTTTCCGGCGAAGGATTATCACCCTTGATGAAAAATTCGTGCAGAGCGCGGTCGCGGGAATTGTAGAGCAAAAGGCAAAAACTGGGCTTGCCATCGCGCCCGGCGCGGCCTGCTTCCTGATAATAGGATTCAACCGTGCCCGGCATGTCGTAATGGACGACAAAGCGCACGTTCGGTTTGTCGATGCCGAGACCAAAGGCGTTTGTCGCGACAATCACTTTGATCTTGTTGGACAGAAAATTGTTCTGCACCCATTTTCGGTCTTCCGCGTCCATGCCGGCATGATAGCTGGCGGCTTCGATATCGTTTTCCAATAAATATTGCAAGAGATTGTCAACGCGACTGCGAGTGCTGACATAGATTATGCCAGAGCTGTCCGGGGCGCTATTGATCGCGTCCATTACAAAACCGGGCTTTTCGTTTTCACGCGCCTGGATAACACCGAATTGCAGGTTGGGACGGGCAAAGCCGGTTACGACGATCTCAGGGTTTTTTAAATCCAACTGTTTGATAATATCTTCTTTTACCTCCGGCGTAGCAGTCGCGGTCAGCGCGATGACTGTCGGACTGCCCAAATGCGCAATCGCGTTTTTCAAACGGATATAGCTGGGTCGGAAATCATGCCCCCATTGGCTGATGCAGTGGGCTTCATCAATCGCGAACAAATCAATTTGAATATTTTTTAACGCGTTCATGAATTCGATGCTATAAAATCTTTCCGGCGCGATATAGAGTAGTTTGTAAACGCCTTCTTTAACTGCGCTCAAACGCTTTGTGGCTTCAAGCGGGCTGATGGAGGAATTAATAAAAGTAGCAGGGATACCGACTCGTTCCAGAGCATCAACTTGGTCTTTCATTAGGGATATTAGCGGAGATACTACGATTGTCGTGCCGTCCAGCACCAAAGCCGGTAATTGGTAGCATAAAGACTTGCCGCCGCCGGTCGGCATTATGACTACTGTGGATTTTTTTGCCAAAACATTATCAATCGCTTTTTCTTGTCCGGGCCGGAATTTGTCAAAACCATAGTGAATTTTTAAAAGCGCTTGTGCTTGTTCTTTTTTTTGTTTGGTATCTGCCATATTTTTCTTTTCAATCTTATTCTATCAGAATAAAATCTATTCCGCAATTTAGCTTGCCAAGATGTAATATTGGCGGTAATATGGATATATAATTTAAAATGCAAATCTCAAAATGCAAATTGACAGTTTAAAATGAAAAATTATCAACTTTGTCATTTCGTAGCGAAGCGGAGAAATCCCTTATCCGAGAAAATGGCAAGTATAAGGGATTTCTTCACTCGCTTCGTTCATTGCAAAATGACAAAATTTTTTTTATGTTTAAATTAAAAAAAATAATCGAATACAGCTTGTATCTATTAGCCTTCATTCTGCCTTGGCAAACACGGTTGATTTTGCGGCCGGGGAGTTTGAATGGGGGGTATTTTGAGTATGGAAGCGTGGGGTTGTATGGGACGGACATTTTATTATTGATAATATTTTGTTTATATATATTATATCTAGTAAAGATGAAATTTTCGATTTTCGATTTTCGATTTTCGAATGCGTTATTTATGATAGGCGGGTTGGAATTGACGGTGTTTGTTTCGATATTTTTTAGTGAAGACAAATCGATTGCGGTTTATAAATATATTTGGTTGCTTATGGGAATCGGTCTTTTGTTTTTGTTGCAGAGCTTTGATTATAAAAAAATTAGATTGCTTTATTCTTTTTTATTGGGTGTGTTTTTTCAGGCAGTGCTTGGGATTTGGCACTTTTTGAATCAATTTGCTTATGCGTTTAAGTGGTTGGGGATTGCTGAGCATGATCCGTCAACATTGGGCGTGTCTGTGGTTGAGGCGATTGGCGCTGATGGCATTGGCGAACGTTGGTTGCGGGCATATGGCGGACTGGATCATCCGAATATATTTGGTGGGCTTTTGGCGATTGGAGTGTTGGTTGTTATTTTTTTGTTAATTTTTTTAAAAAGAAATATTCAATATTCAGAGAAAAATACTCAATATTCAATATTCAATATTCATTCAATATATAAATATTTAATTCTTATTTTTTACTTCTTCCTTCTCACTTTTTGCACTGCTTTATTTTTCACTTTTTCTCGTTCGGCTTGGCTTGCGTGTGCGGTTGGGATAGTGGTGATGTTGATTTTTGGAATAATAAAAAAAGATTGGTTTTATCAGCGCGAGCTTTTGAAAATTATTTTATTTGTTAGTGTTTTGTTTTTTATTTTGTTTATTAATTTTGAAAATTTAGTGCTGACGCGGGTTAGGGCGCAGTCGCGCTTGGAGCAGATATCGAATATTGAGAGGATGGAATCATATCAAAACGGATTCGAGATAATTAAAAACAATTTTTTCTTTGGCGCCGGAATCGGCAACTATACTATGGCGCTGGAAAAAAACAATCCGGGACAGCCGGCTTATTCGTATCAACCGGTGCATAATGTCTTTTTGCTTGTTCTAGCCGAGATTGGAGTGTTTGGTTTTTTATTTTTTGTCAGTTTGTTTTTATACGTTTTTTATCAAGCAATAAAAATAAAAGACGGTTTTGCCGTAGCCTTACTTATTGCTTTAATGATATTAATGATGTTTGATCATTATTTTTGGAGTTTGCATTTTGGGATGATGTTTTTGTTTTTTGTTGTTTGGTTAATGGTTATAAAACCACCGCTTTTGGAAAATAAATAGTTATTTCTGTGCTGACAAAATTTGTGCATTTTTCAAAAAATTATGAATTATAATAAAATAAGGAATAATTTTTTTAAAAATTGCTACAATTGTGTATGCACAGAAATAACTATTTATTTTCCAAAAGCTTGATTTGATTTTTTATTGTTTATGAATACTAAAAAATTTCAAAGAAAAATCGAGGATTTTGTTTGTGAAAACTGCGGACATAAAACAAAAGGCAATGGTTATACGAATCATTGCCCGAAGTGTTTATATAGTTTGCATGTTGATATTAATCCGGGTGATCGCGAGGCTGTGTGCCGCGGACTTATGAAGCCGGTCTCGCTTGTGAAAAAAAACAAAGAGCTGAAGATTTTACAGCGTTGTTTGCGGTGCGGGCATGAGCGGTGGAATCGGGTGGATGAGGGGGATGATTTGGAGGCGGTGGTGCGGTTATCTGCAGGTGAATAAAAAAATTTCTAAATTATAATTTCTAATTTCTAAATTTTAATAATTTATTTTTAGAAATTAGTAATTATAATTTAGAAATTAAAACTTTATTTTTTAATTATTAATTTCTTCTTCCCCTCAAACACAGCAAGAGCATCTTCAACCGAATATCCATAAAGTGTAATCGCGGAAATCGCATTTGCCATATTAATCGCCTCGTCTAGCGGCCGTTGGTAGATATTTCGTCCAACAGCGCAGCCGCGCGAGCCTGCGATATGAATCTGGTCGTGCAGGTCTTGTAAAAAAGCCGGCACGGATTGTTTTGAGCCGCCGACACAGATGATTCCGGAGCGTCCGGCCGCATTCACTACTTCCTTGAATTCTTCGGTTTTTTGCTTGCCGTCTTTGTCTTTGGGACAGATGATTTTGATAAAATCCGCGCCTAGGCAAAGCGCGACACCTGCGCCACCGGCGTTAAGATGCAAGTCCTCTCCGTCTTTTATTGCGCGTCCGCGCATATATACCCAGACAACAGTCAAGAGTCCTTCTTGGTGCGCCTCAAAAATCATGCGCGACACCTGTTCAAACATCGCGGATTCATACCAGGATCCGATATAAAGCGTATAGCCGACACCGACGATATTCAAGCCGGTTTGTTTTTTAAATTTAACGACATCGGAAACTTTTATCCAATTATTACTGAAGGGATCTTTGTATTCAGTGCTCAGGAGATTGGTTTTGGAATTTGTTTTTATTAAATACGGAATGTTTTTGTAATCACGACCGTAGCGGCTAAGCAGTCCGAGCTGCGTGGCAAAAACGCCGATATCCGCTTTTTCGGCAATCTTGAAATAGTGTTCCGGATCCGCAACTTCGGACGGAATATCTTTTCCAAAAAAATCATCATTCAAGTGTTCGACTTTTTGGTCTCCGGCAAACATCATCATACGACCGGTTCCGCGGGTCGTGGTATTAAAATTTTTCTTGTATTCGCTCTCCTTGTTTTTTGGTACGCTTAGGGGGATGTTCATAGTTTGGAATTTATGATTTAGGATTTATAGTATTTATTATAACGTAAAAATTAGTTTTTTACAAAATAATACAATTTTTTTGTCCGAGATGACAAAATATGGTTTTTATTATTTGTTGCAAAATTTTCTGAAAAATTTTTATCTAATCGGTAAATAAACACTAAACGTACTCCCTTTCCCAAGCTCGCTTGCAACTTCGATATGTCCGCCGTGGGCTTCCGCGATCCAGCGGCAGATGGAAAGACCGAGGCCGGTGCCGCCTTCGGCGCGCGAACGGGCTTTGTCAACACGGTAAAAACGTTCAAAGATAAATGGTTGATCCTCTTTAGGAATGCCGATGCCGTTGTCTTGGATATGGATTATGGCAAAATTTTCTTTGCTTTCCGACCAAATTTTTATTTTGCCTTTTTCTCCGCTGTATTTTATGGCATTGCGCAGAATATTTAAAAGCAATTTTTCAATTTTGTCTTCGTCCGCGAATATTTTGATGTTTTTTATGCCCGGCCTGTAAATAAGGCTTATCCTTTTTTGTTCTGCCAAAATCATCAGTGATTGCCCGCAAGCTTTGATCAGTTTTCCGATGTTGATTTCCGTTTTCTGAAGTTTTTCTGTACCCGCGTCAGTATTAGTCAGCATGGTTAGGTCGGATAAGACGCGCGTCATTCGCATGATTTCGCTTGTTATAAGATCAAAAGCTTCCGGTATGTCTTCATTCCGATTTTTGGCTTCACTAATCGCCAAGTCCAAATTGCCCTGGATAACCGTAAGCGGCGTACGCAATTCATGCGAGGCATCGGCAATGAATTTTGATTTTAATTCAATCATTTCTTGCAGTTTTTTGTTGATCTGGTCAAGTTCTTTGGTTCTTTCAAGAACGATTTTTTCCAGATTGCGGTTCATGTCTTCCAAATTAGTCTTTGCTACGATAGCCTCAGTATTATTGATTGCCATCGAGATCGCTCCGCTTACTTTTTTGTTTTTATCAAACAAGGGCACGGCAATGATATTTAAATATTTTTTTTCACCTTTTGGGGTAGCGGTATACTGCAGGTTTTCATAAGAAAATAATTCGCCTTCTTCCAGCAGATTCAGATATAATTCGCGCAAGCCGTGATTCTTTTTGATTTCTGGAGTATCAATCAGCCTGCGTCCGATAATTTGGTTTTTAGGCTTGTCCATTAATTCCCTTGCTAATTTGTTCGCGGAGATTACCTTGCCACCATTGTCTAGGGCGACTATGCTGATTGGAGCGGAGTTGAGGATTTTTTCATTGAATTCGCTTAATTTCTGATGCTCCATATTGATTCGCGCGCGCATGGTGATATTTCGGATTATCATCACGACTTGGTATGTTTCGTTTTTTTCATTCTTTGCCGGAAAGACATTGATTTTATGATAATGCTTGGAATTTTTTTCATCAACATCGACTTCCACATATTCAATTGCTTCGCCGGTGGAAAAAACTTTTGCCGTACCGCACTCTTTGTTGCAGACCGTGCGCGCGCAGTGCTCTTTTAAAATGCCTTTGTTATACAGCGGAATTATTTTTGCGCATGGTTGGTTTATTATTTCTTCCATTGATAAATTAACATTCTTTTGGAATGTTTTGTTGCAATTGGTAATTTTATATTTTTTATTGATAACGCAGATGCCATTTTGAATCGTATCAATGATCTGTTTGAGGTCGTTCTGCGATTGTTTAGTGTTTTTCATAGAAAAAATCAACTAGAAATAAATCAAAATGTAAATCTCAAAATGCAAAATGACTGTTTTAAAATAAAAATTATTTATACAATAATTTTGAATTTTATATTGTCATTTTGCATTTTGAGATTTACATTTTAATTTTCTTTTTGTCCGCAATCTTATACCCGACATCGCGTACTGTCAAAATAAGCTTGTTCGGGAAGCCGTTGTCGACTTTTTTTCGCAGATAGCTTATGTAAACATCGATAACATTGGAATCGTCGGTAAAGTTGTAGCCCCAGATATGTTCGCCGATCATAGTGCGGGTGCAGACTTGTCCGGGTCGGCGCATCATATAGTCAAGCAAGCGATATTCTTTGCTTGAGAGATTTATTTCTTTGTCTCCCCGGAATACTTCGTGTGTCGCAGGATCCATGGAAAGGTCGCCGACAACAAGCTTTGTGCTTTTGACGGTTTTTTCGCGGCGCAGAAGCGCGCGGATACGAGCAATCAGCTCGCCAAAAGCAAAAGGCTTGATCAAGTAATCATCTGCTCCGGCATCAAGTCCTTTGACGCGATCTTCGACAGTGTCGCGCGCGGTTAGCATAATAATCGGCGTTTCCACTTTGTTTTCTCTTAGTTTTCTGCATACCGTAATACCATCGATTTTCGGCAACATAATATCGAGTATGATAAGATCATAGTTATTTATTTCCGCTTTATCCAAGGCCTCTTGACCGTCATAAGCGGTTTCAACCGTATAATGCTCCATTTCCAAACCTTTTTTAATAAAACGCGTTATTTTGATTTCGTCTTCGACGACTAGGATGGTCATATGGTTGTTGATTATTATATTTAAGCTATATACATTATATTATAAAATTATTAGAAATTTATTAAAAGAACGGTTTAGTTAATTAGGTAATTAGTTGATTAGGTAATTAGTTGATTAGGTAATTAGGGTTTAGTTCCCTATTTACTTATAAAAAATCATCTGCTATTCTCTAATCATATTATTTATTGAAAATCCTAATTAACTAATCAACTAATTACCTAAAACATGTCCCTATCCATAGCCATAGTCGGCCTTCCAAATGTCGGTAAATCAACGCTCTTCAATGCCTTGACCAAAAAACAGGTAGAGGCAGCCAACTATCCTTTTTGCACGATCGACCCGAATGTCGGGGTTGTTCGCGTGCCGGATGAACGGCTGGAAAAGCTGGCGGAAATGTCAAAGTCAAAAAAAGTGGTGCTAACAACGATTGAGTTTGTTGATATTGCGGGACTAGTCAAGGGTGCGCATCAGGGTGAGGGACTAGGCAATAAGTTTTTGGCAAATATTCGCGAGTGCGATGCTATTTGCGAAGTAGTGCGGAATTTCGAGGATGATAACATTATTCATGTGAATAATAAGGTTAATCCGGAGGATGATCGGGAAACGATCGCGACTGAGCTTATTATGGCAGATTTGGAAACAATTGAAAAGCGGCTTGCCAAAACCGGTAAGGAAGCGAAAAGTGGAAACAAAGAGGCGATAGCGCTTAATGCGGTTTTGGAAAAACTTAAAACAGAAATGGACAAGGGTTTCGCGGCGCGAGATGTTTTGTTTAGTGATGAAGAAAAAGAATTAATCAAGCCCTTGAATCTGTTGACTATCAAACCGATTATGTATGTCGTTAACGGGACGGAAACGCCAGGCGCAAGTTTTTCACCGAAACAAAATATTTTAATTTTAAATATCAAACTTGAAGAAGAAATTGCCGGACTGGATGAGTCTGAACAGGCAGAATATATCCGCGAGTTGGGACTTGACCAAAGCGGCTTGGATAAACTGATCACAGAAGCCTATAAATTATTGGGTTTGATGACATTTATCACAACCGGACAGGAGGAGACAAAGGCCTGGACCGTGCCGATCGGCGCTCGAGCACCGCAAGCAGCCGGTGTGATACATACGGATTTTGAAAAAGGTTTTATTCGGGCGGAAGTAATTAATTGGGAGAAACTTTTATCTGCCGGCAGTGAAGCACGTGCGAGAGAGCTTGGGGTTTTGCGGACAGAGGGCAAGGGATATGTGATGCAGGATGGGGATGTTTGTCATTTTCTTTTTAATTAAGATTACAAATTACAAATTGCTACAAATAACACAAATTAAGTAAGATTACAAATTACAAATTGTTACAAATAACACAAATAAATAAGGAGGGAAAATGGGGATTAAATGTTCTGGTGAAGATTCAAGATGTTTATTGAAAGAAGAATTTGAAACAAGGAAAGCTTTGGGACAGTCGCTTTATTCGTTTGATTGTCCGGACAATTGTCCTGTGCTTTCCGATATTGCCGCACCTGGCGGCGATTATGCGGTAATGAAGCCGCATGAATTGCATGGTCCGGCAAAAAATATTTTTGTAAAGGCACTAGCCGATTTTGTAGTGAAAAGGGGAGCAACCCTGATTGTCATCAAGATTGGATGAGCAGTTTTTCAGACAGCGCACGATGTAAAGCAATCGGCTGCAAGTTTCACACAACATTAGTGCCTTGCCCGCCGGCATGCCGTGCATCAGAATTTTAAACCAATAATTATTAACACCGAGTCTAAAAAAGACTCGGTTTTTTCTTTGGAAAAATTATACATAGATTTGCTAATTATAAATAAAATATAGACTAAATTTTGACAATAGGATATTTTGATAACAAATAATATATTATGATAATAAATAAAACCAAATAATACAGTATGGTTGACAATGGTGACAAAAATATTGTAAAATGAAGATGGGTTATCCCCATCTGTTTTTTATAGTATTTTCCGCGTTAATCTGCGGTATATAATTTTCGTTCACCCGGCTTCCTTGCATTCTTCTAGATCAATTTCCCCTGGGGCGGATTGTCGCATCCCCATGCCTCCGCCCTGCCGTTGACGTAAAACGAGTAATTTCGCCCTTGTTTTACCGAGGCTTGGTCTTTTTGGTAAGGAAGTCGGATGAATGGAAATTATATTTCAAATTTTAAGTTTTAAATTTTAAATTTTAAATCAATTTTAAATTTATAAATTATTAATTTAATTTAAAATTTAAAACTTAAAATTTAAAATTATTTTAAAATGTTTTCAAAAGGCGACATATATACAATCAAAGAGGTCAGTACGATGTTGAAGGTCAATATTCGGACTGTTTACCGCTGGATCGACAGCGGTGATTTGCGTGTTGCCAAGTTTGGGCGGAAGACTTATCGGGTGTTTGAGGCGGATTTGAAGGGGTTTGTTAAAAAATTTTTAAAATAATTATAATTACATACCATCAGCTGGTGGCGAATCAGACTTTAAGAATTTATTATATTTGATAAAAAAATACTTGCTTTTATTCAACTAAAATGTTAGAATACCACCCAGCAAATACAAATATATTTGCTCAATAAATTAGCATTTTTACTATATAAAATACTATAATCACAGAAAAATATTACGTCGCAGAGGAGCGGAGCCGGGCAAGGCTTTCTTGCATTTTGGGGCTACTCTTCTTATTTGTGCGATAAAAATATCCGGTTATTTAAAAAAATTTATCGGTTATTTTTTTATTTTTGCAATCTACAAGCCGCTTTATATTTTTGCGCGCTTTGTTTTTTATAGCGTAATCGTCAAAGCCTATTCTATTCAGCGGGCGGTTTTTAAAAAACTGGGTTGGAACAATATTGGCAAGGATTTTTTTTCGTTTATGTTCCACCAGCGCTTGGTGCATGTTCTTGTGGTAATGATAACCATATCGCTTTTATTTGTGAATCTCGCGATTGACACGAAAGCCGGCGGGCTTACCGGCTCGGCTAACAAGACTATCTTAGCGGGACTTATCAGCGATAAATTTGACAGTACTTATGAAGAAGAAGAATTAATCGTAGAGACCTTTGACAGCGAGGCCGAAATATCGCAGACACAGCAGAATTACTTGGACAATCTCGGCTCTTTTAAAGCGCAGACATGGATTAGTTTAGAAGAAGAGGAGGATGACAGCCAAGTGTCCACTATTCAAGGCGGCACAGCAATCGTCAAGCCGGAAATCGCGGCTACCAAGATAACCGAGCGCGAGCGCGAGGAAATCGTTTTTCACAAAGTCGTATCCGGCGACTCTGTTAGCACAATCGCCCAGAAATACGGCGTTAGCGTTAATACCGTTCTTTGGGAAAACAATTTGAGCGTGTACAGCATAATCCGTGAAGGCGATGAACTCGCTATCTTGCCGATGACCGGTATTACACACAAAACGGCAAGCGGCGACAATCTGGGTAAGCTGGCTGATAAATACGGGATAGACAAGGACAAGATTGCATTGGCAAACAAGATTAAGGCGGACGATGTTTTGAAAATCGGACAGAAAATAATTATTCCTGAAGGTAAAAAAATAACCTATACCGCGTATGCGCCAAAAACATATACGGGATTCGAAGCGATCAAGGACATAGTCAAAGCACCGAGCGCCAAGCCGGTTGCCGGAAACAAGATGAACTGGCCGACCGTTGGCTCGCGCATTACGCAATATTTTTCTTGGCGGCATTATGCGATCGATATCGCGAATAAGGTCGGCACCCCGCTTTATGCGGCTGACGCCGGTACTGTCGAGCTTGCAGGCTGGGGCAAGGGCTATGGCAACCAGATTGTTATCGACCACGGGGGAGGCAAAAAAACCCGCTATGCCCACTTGTCAAAATTCAATGTCGAAAAAGGCGATGTCGTTACCAAAGGACAGACAATCGGTGGCATGGGCTCAACTGGCTGGTCAACGGGTTCGCATTTGCATTTTGAGATTATTATAAATGGGAAAAAGTATAATCCTTTGGATTATATAAGATAACTATCTTTTGTCATTCCCGACACACCTTAGCCCCGCAGGGAATAAATACTAAATGATCGGGAATCTTGGTGAAAAAATGGCTAATTATTTTTTCACCAAGATTCCCGCCTTCGCGGGAATGACAAGTGAAAAGAACAAATATTATGCACATTCTAATTGGTTTAATTATCCTATCAATCGGTCTAATATTTATTATAAAAACCGAATGGTTTATGAGCAACGTTGGGCGTATTGGCTGGTTTGAAGAGCACCTTGCAACATCCGGCGGTTCGCGTATGGGCTATAAACTACTTGGAATGTTAGTTGTTTTTATTGGAATATTATTTATTACAGACATGATCGGCGGAATGTTGCGTTTTGTATTATCACCGCTTTTGAGCTTTTATTAGGGAAAAAGACGTATCTTGCAATTTTTTTTGTTTTAGGGTAATATTTTATAGTTGAAATATTCTCTCACCCCCCTGCCCCTCTCCAAGTTTGGAGAGGGGTAAAAAAACTCCCTCCCCACGCTTGGGGAGGGTCGGGGTGGGGGTATTTTGGGCCAGTAGCTCATCTGGTAGAGCACCTGCTTTGCACGCAGGGGGTGGCGGGTTCGAGTCCTGTCTGGTCCACAATATATAATTTTAAATTTGTAATTTTAAATTTTAAATAAGGAGGGGAAAATGAAAGCTAATACTGAATTGAGTTTTACGGAATATTCAACAAAAGCAAAAGAAACGCTTGAAAGATTTATTAATACAGAGGATTTCGGTCCTTTAAAAACGATTAACTCTGAAATGCAAAATTTTTGTTCAGTAGTGGCAGGTTTGAAGTATTTATATCCGGATATTGTAGAAAACAGCCAAGTCATGTGGTTACAAAACTTTATGGAAGTTTTTTATCTACGGCTTGGATCAAAACAGAATCCGCCAAGAACAAAAAGAATCAAAAATATTATCAAGATTTTGATTCAGGTGTTTGATAATTTTTCAAAAAACAGACTGATCATGCCCGGCAGTTTTTACGACATTTACGAGGAATTGCGAAAATATTAAAAATTTGTATAATTGAGCCCAGAATTAGCTGGGCTCATTTTTTACTAAAATTAGCATATAATTTGCAAAAAAATTTAAAGGATGATAAGATGGATGTATGTCCAAACCAAAAGACAAATTAATGATAATTGACGGGAATGCGCTTATTCATCGCAGTTTCCATGCTTTGCCTCCGACTATGATGACAAAGGACGGAGTCGTGGTTAATGCTGTTTACGGTTTTGCTTCTTTTTTGATCAAGGCGATGCGTGATATCCGGCCCAAGTATGTTGTCTTGACACTCGACCGCAAGGCGCCGACTTTTCGGCATGAGAAGTTTAAGGAGTATAAGGCCAAGCGCGTGAAGGCGCCGGATGAGCTGTACGCGCAGATACCTTTGGTGCGGAAATTGGCGGAGGATTTTAATATTCCGGTTTTTGAGATGGACGGGTTTGAAGCGGATGATTTGATTGGAACGATAGTGTCGAATGTCGAGTGTCGAATGTCGAGTGTCGAATGTCGAGTGTCGAATATTGAGTGTATTATTGTGACTGGTGATAAGGACACTTTGCAGTTGGTGAATGATAATACGAAGGTCTATTCTATGAGTCGTGGGCTGACTGATTCTATAATTTATAATTTGGATACTGTAAAGGAGAAGATGGGAGTAAGGGCGGATCAGGTGGTGGACTACAAGGCTTTGCGGGGGGATCCGAGTGATAATATTCCGGGGGTGCCGGGGATTGGCGAGAAGACGGCGGTGGAGCTTTTGCGGGAATTTGATAATTTAGATAAGCTTTATGAACATGTAGAACACAACACTCAACATGCAACAGGCAACACAAAACAAGTGGCAGAAGTTGTTAAGCCTCGGATATTGGAGTTGCTTAAAGCGCATAAAGAGAGTGCTTATTTGTCTCGGGAGCTTGCGACTATTAAGTGTGATGTTGGAATCGAGTTTGATTTGGAGGCTACTCGTTTTTTTGATTTGGATAAAGACAGGATAGTTGGTGCTTTGTCTGACCTTGAATTCAAATCGCTACTGCCGCGGGTGCAGAGTATGTTTAATGATATTGGTCTTGATACCAAAGAAAAGAAGCAAGAGGCAACGGACGATAAGTTTAGCCGTGATAAGGCGGATTTTAAATATGAGTTGATTAATGATGATAAGAAGTTTGAGAAATTTTTGGTAGAACTTAAAAAACAAAAGTCTTTTGTGTTTGATGTTGAGACGTCGGGGTTGGACCCTTTGACTTGCGATTTGTTGGGGGTTAGTTTTGCTTGGGAAGAGGGAAGGGCTTATTTTGTCGAGTGTCGATTATTGAGTGTCGAGTGTCGAGTGTCGAGTGTCGAATGTGTGCAGGAGTCGTTGTTTGGTGGCGAGAAGAAAAATATAAAGAATGAGAGAAGAGATTGGTTGGAAAAAATCAAGCCGATATTTGGGGATGAAAGTATAAAAAAGATGGGGCATAATGCTAAGTTTGATATTCGGGTTTTGGAGAATAAGGGGGTTGTGGTTCGCGGACTAGTGTTTGATACTATGATTGCTTCGTATCTTCTCAATCCGGGGGCGCGGGGGAACGGGTTGGATGCTCTGACTTTTTCGGAGCTGGGTTTTGAAAAAATATCCAAAGGAGATCTATTGGGAACGGGTAAGGACAAGATAAATTTTTCGGATGTAGATTTGGAAAAACTTAGTTTGTATTCTTGCGAAGACGCTGACTTTACTTTTCGTTTGGTTAAAGCCTTGCGTCTTCAGCTGGTAGAAAAAAAATTGGAAAAGCTTTTTTTGGATATTGAATTGCCATTGGTTCGCGTTTTGGGTGACATGGAAGACAGAGGTATCAAGATTGATTCCGCGTTCCTCAACAAAATGAGCAAGAAAATGACAAAAGAAATAAAGATTTTGGAAGACAAGATTATTGAACATGCCGGAGAGAGTTTTAATGTGCGTTCAACCAAACAGCTTAAGCATATATTGTTTGAAAAACTGAACCTGGCAACCGATAATATCAAAAAAACTAAAACCGGTTTTTCAACCGGCTTTGACGAGCTGGATAAGCTCAAAGATTTGCACCCGATAATTCCGTTGATAATAGAGCATCGTGAATTAACAAAACTGGTCAGCACCTATATCGATACTCTACCTCTCCTAGTAAACCAAAAAACCGGCCGCGTGCATACCAGTTTTAATCAGGCAGTAGCCGCTACCGGACGTTTGTCATCGACAGATCCAAATTTGCAAAACATTCCGGTCCGCACCGAGCTTGGACGCGAGATTCGCAAGGCCTTTATAGCCGAGCCGGGCTTTAAACTTGTGGCATTGGATTATTCGCAGATAGAGTTGCGGCTAGCGGCGCATATGTCGGGCGACGAAAAAATGATCAAGGCATTTCAGGACGGCGCGGATATTCATAGCGCGACCGCGGCGGAAATCAATAATGTCAAACCGGAAGAGGTAACAAGCGAAATGCGCCGCGAGGCCAAGGCGATCAATTTTGGCGTTCTTTATGGCCAGGGCGCCTACGGCTTGGCGCGCAGTGCCGATATTCCTTTTGCTCGCGCCAAAGAATTTATTGATAATTATTTTTGCGTTTATACTGGCGTAGCCAAATATATCGAAGAAAAGATTGTAGAAGCCAAGGAACACGGCTATGTCGAAACATTGTTCGGACGCAAGCGTTATCTTCCGGAAATCGCTTCAAGCGTAATGATGGTAAAAAAGGCCGCGGAACGCATGGCCGTCAACACGCCGATCCAAGGCACAGCCGCCGATATGATCAAGCTGGCAATGATAAAAATAGCGGATGAAATTAATGACAAAGATATCCGCATGCTTTTGCAAGTGCATGATGAGTTGATTTTTGAGGTTAAAGAAGATAAGGTGCAAGAAGCGGTAATTAAAATAAAAAATATAATGGAAAATATTTTGAAACTCAAAGTGCCTGTAATTGTGGATGCGAAGGTTGGGGAGAGTTGGGGGGAGATGGAGAAAGTTTGAACTTAAGCCGCATCCGCTTTTGTGAATAAATAAGTTTTTCTGTGCTGACAAAATTTGTGCATTTTTTAAGAAATTATGAATTATAATATAATATTGAATAATTTTTTAAAAAATAGCTACAATTGTGTATGCACAGAAAAACTTACTTATTCACAAAAGCTCAATTATAATAGTAATCGCTTAACTTAATAATCAATTTGTTAATGATTATTTTTCTTTACGGCGAAGACACGTTTCGGAGCCGGTCAAAACTCAATGAATTAAAAAACAAATACATTGCCGATGTTGATAAAAACGGGCAAAGTATTATTGTTATTAATGGTGAAAAAGCGGGCATAAATGAAATAATCGAAGCCGCGGCTGCGCCGTCTTTGTTCGTGCGCAAGCGTTTGGTGATTATTGAAAATATTTTTAGCAACAAGGCACTACATGCGCCTGTCTTGGATTTGTTCCAAAAAATCGGCAAGCGCGAGGAAAGCGCGGATAGCAAGGATGATAATATTATTATTTTTTTTGATGAAGTCAGCGGAGAGAAAATGGAAAAAAATAAATTGTTTAATTTTTTGCTAAAACAAAAATTTGTCCAGCAATTCCGTCCGCTATCCAATACGGAAACCGCCCAATGGATCAAGAGCGAGACAGAAAGGCGCGGTGGACGCATCAGCTTGCGTTCGGCTAATGCTTTGGCTGGATTGGTTGGCAATGATCTGTGGCAGATATCAAACGACATTGACAAACTGATCAGTTATCGCAAAGCGCAGGATCAGCGTCTAATCGAGGAACAAAAGATCGTGGAGATAAGCGGAGAAGACGTCGCAGAATTGGTCCGTGGCGGATTTGCGGAAAATATTTTTGCTCTGACCGACGCGATCAGTCAAAAAAATAAAGCGCTTGCCATAAAGTTGTTAGAAGAAGAATTGGACAACGGCATGGCCGAGGTGTATTTAGTCCATATGATAACACGCCAATTCCGCATCCTCCTGCAGGTAAAAGAGGCGGCCGGTCTCGGGCACAGCTCGCGCAAGATAGCGAGCGAGCTGAAACTCCACCCTTTTGTCGTGCAAAAAAGCATCAACCAAGCCCGCAGTTTTTCTTTGGATTTATTAAAAAGCATTTTCTCATATTTAATCAAACTTGATCGTCGTCTCAAAACCGGGCAGGGTGATTTACGTTCGGATTTGGCTTTGATGATTGCGAAGATTTAGTTTAGGTAATTAGGGCATAGGTAATTAGGGAATAGGGATTATTAAAACGTTTTGATATTATTTTTTGTCATTCCCGCGAAAGCGGGAATCTCGGTGTTAAGACAGGTAAATAAAGATGACAAAAAATAGTTTTATAACGTATATTTCAATTAAAATATTTTGATATTTTTTAAACCAAGAATCCCGCCGGAGTTTATGCCCAGCGGGGTACGGGAATGACAAGTAAACAAAAAACCATCGATATTTCACAATGGTTTTTTTATAACTAAGCTTTTACAGACTTATTCAGTTTCAAGTGCAATCGCGACTTCTTCCTGTCTTTCGTATTCTTTTTGATAACGCCTTTTTGTGCGGCTTTGTCGAGCGCTTTCAAGGTCTTGTCAACCAGTTCTTTCGCGCCTTTGTCTTTAGCATCAATCGCTTTGCGGCTTTTTTTCAAAAGATTTTTCAAATTGTCTTCAATCTTGTCGTTATAAAATTTTCGTTTTACGCTTTTACGCAATTCTTTCATTGCGGATTTTTTGTTAGGCATATTTTATAAATTTTAGATTTATGAATTATGATTTTAGATTTTTGAGTGGTGTGAGAGTTACCAACCTAATATAACACAAGACTAAATATTTTTCAAGGGGTTCTTTGTTTTATAGTTTTTTAGGAATAATGTGCTAATTATAGCGATTATTATTAGGCTGATGATTTGCGGCCAGCGAAGGCCGATAAACTCCGGTGTGGGGTCAATACGGATAAATTCCAAAGAAAACCTAAGGATTGAATAGAGAAAAAGATATGAATAAACGATTATTTTGTAATTTGGTTTTTCTTTTTTTAATATCCATGAATGCAAATAAATCAAAATCGCAAAAATCAACAGACTGCCAATGCTTTCGTACAGAAAAGTCGGATGAAAAAAATACATATCAAAATAATTATTGACGCGATTAATCGGTTCAATCGGGATGCCCCAAGGAAGGCTGGTGGGCGTGCCGTATAGCTCTTGATTAAAATAATTACCCCAGCGCCCGATCGCTTGTCCAAGCGCAAGGCCGGGTACATAAATCGCGAAAAGTTGCCAAAGATCGAGGCAATATTTTTTTGCAAAAAACCAAGTGGTAATCAAGCCCGCGATTATCGCGCCATGAATTGCTAGTCCGCCTTCCCAGACTTTGAAAACAGAAAGCGGGTTTGCAAAATAATATGAAGGCTCAAGCAAGACATGATATGCTCGCGCGCCGATTATTCCCGCTATTATCAAATAAAATACCGAATCAATAATCGTTTCTTTGGAGACCTTGTATTTATCCGCGAGCTTGAAAATCACAATCATCCCAAGCAAGATTCCGGAAACTATGAAAAAACCGTACCAGTAGATTTTGATCGGACCAATGTTGATTAGGATTGATTCGGGGTTGTAAGTATGGAGGAAGTTGAACATACGCTTATTTGTCATTCCCGCGAAGGCGGGAATCTTCGTTAATAAATAACAAAATATTTTTATTAAGATGCTGTTATAAAACTATTAAATAATATTATTGTTTTTCTATTTTACACCGAGATTCCCGCCTTTGCGGGAACGACAAGAGGTTTTTTTATGTCTTAATTTAATGATTATGCTTATATTTTGCTCCAATAATCACAAAAAGTCAATGAAAAAAGGCGCTTTAGACTTCATTGGTTGAAGCAAAGCGCCTTTCGGGTTTAGGCGAGGGAAAGGAGGGATCCGCCACCGATTAAAAAAGCTATCGGCCAGTAATTAACCGAGCTGACCGCTCCGGCATGATGGCCGATGGAGAGATAGCACACGGCAAGGCACAGAAGTGCCAAGAAAATAATAATTGTTTTCACACGATTTCTCCTTCACCACATTTCATGATATATTGAATGACCCCGGTAATTATAGAAATTGCCGTCGCAAAAGCCAGAGCAACAATAATTTTAAAAGTATAAATGTTGAAAAAATAGAGGACAACGTTTGCAATTTCCGGGAGATTTTCATGAATAATACATCCTTTGTCTAACAGTTGGTCTATTAAAATAGATAGACACAACAGTATGGCTGAACCGAAAGAAATTTTCAATGAATTATTGAATTTCATGTTTTTTCTCCTTAAGTGCTTTTTCTAACTTAAGCATTCTGTCTAAGTCCTCAAGCGCCAAATCCCTGACCAAATTTATGAGCTCTTCGACGGTGATATTGTAATTAATTTCCTTTTCATCAATATCAATGTCAAAAATTTCTTCAAGACTCGCAAGTAATTCAACAAAATTTATCGAATCAACATACAAGTCTTTAATTATACTGCACTCAAGGCCAATGTTTTCCGGTTTGAAATTGGAAATTTCGGCAATTTTCCTGATCGTTTTTTTTTGGATGTTGTCTGGCATACCCCCCCCCTATGTTTATAAGTTTTAAAAAGATCATTTAAATATGATTATTATCATAGCATATATTTTATATATTGTCAAGTTTGCAAATCTTGGCTTTTTTGCTATGATAGATAAATGGGTAAAAGTACTAAAAAACGAATATTTTCAGGGATTCAGCCAAGTGGTAATTTGCATATTGGCAATTATCTGGGTGCAATCAAACAATGGGCGGATATTTACGCGGATTATGACAGTGTTTTTTGCGTGGTGGATTATCATGCAATAACAGTGCCGCAAGATCCGAAAAATCTGCAAAAAAAAGTGATAGAGATTGCCAAGATCTATTTGGCATCCGGAATTGATCCTGAAAAGGCGATTGTTTTTCAGCAGTCTCATGTGCGGGCGCATGTTGAGCTTTGCTGGTTGTTGAATGCAGTCAGCGCGCGCATCAGTGATCTGCAAAAAATGACACAGTTCAAGGATAAGTCTAGTGATGGAAATATAAATATTAGCGCCGGGCTTTTTGATTATCCGGTTTTGATGGCGGCAGATATTCTTCTTTATAATACCGATGTTGTGCCGGTTGGTGATGACCAATTACAGCATGTTGAGCTGGCACGCGATTTGGCGAAGCGATTTAATCATGACTACACAAATGTTTTTAAATTACCGGAAGCGAAAATATTAAAACAAGGCGCGCGCATTATGGGACTGGATAATCCGGAAAAGAAAATGAGTAAAAGCGTGAAGAGTGAACTCAATCGAATCGAGCTTTTGGACGATCCAAAAGTGGCGATGAAGAAAATCATGAAGGCAACAACTGACCTTGGCTCTGAGATTAAATTTGATATAGCGGCAAAGCCCGGAATTTCCAATTTATTAGTTATCTATTCTTTGTTAGCCGGAATGGAAATAAAAGATTTAGAAAAAAAATATACCGGTAAGTTGTATGGTGAATTTAAAAAAGATTTGGCAGAAATAGTTGCAGAATTTTTAACAGATTTTCAAAAAAAATATAATCAGATTTCTGACAAAGCCGTGCTTGATATTTTGGCAGACGGTGCCTGTCGCGCAGTACCGATTGCTGAGGCGACTTTGGCAAGAGTGAAGAAGGCGATTGGTATTAGTTAAAATAATAAAAGTCACAACAAATTAAAAAACCGCCGTGGCGGTTTTTGTTTTAAGATTTTTAGTCAAGAATTTTATTTTTGGTTTTGTGCCAAGATAAAGTTCTTGCATGAGCGAATTTTTGAAAACTTTCCGCGGTTCTTTGTCCCAGCTCTATACGAATGTCTTTAATTTCGGTTTTTGAAAGCACTTCCATTTTGCCCCGAAAGTTGCGCAAAGCGATAAGTTTCATTTTTTCTCCTTTTTTATTCAATTATAGTTCCGATAAACTTTTCGTTTTTAAATATTTTTTCTAAATTCTTGATATTTTTTCCTTCTGCAATTATTACTCGAAGTCCAAGCTCTTCGGCATGTTTGGACGCGACCGGATCAAAAGGCGCATTTAGTCCCGGGTCCCATTTGTTGCCGACAATTTTGCGAAAAGTATGCCAATCGGTTTGTTTGATTATTTTTGCGTCTTTAAATTTGTTTGGATCTTTGTCGCAAGCGTATTTGATATTGGATAGATTGATAACGGTTTTTGCACCTAGTCTTTCTGCAAGAATCGTTGCAACATAATCCGTGGACCAGCCTGGTCGCCAGCCTGCCGCAACCATGATAGATTCGCCGTGAGCAAAGTGTTCGCGAATATCTGCTTTTGTGCGCGGATTTTTGTTTATACGTGGATGTGCGTAGGCACGAAAAATAGTTTTGATTAAATGCGCGTTTAGTCGGGTAGAGTGAATGCCGATCCAATCCTGATCATCGGCTGTCAGCTTGGTTACCTTTGCCGCCGCAGTCTGATATGTCCGTGCTGTATTTCCTCCGCCGGCGATAATGATAAATTTTTTCTTGTTCTTAACCTCTTTAACGATTAACTCACGAAATTTTTTTAAAAACCGCCAGTCAATACCGGCTAGCGGAGCGATCAAAGATCCTCCAAGCGAGACTACGATGTATTCGGGGGTTTGCATTTTAATTGAATTTATCTTTAGATATTTTTGATTGCTTAATTATGGCTAATAGAGCACCGATTGATACAGGTTTATTTTTACCATGCAATGGAACAGGCACAATTGTGTTTGTTTCGATATGGCAAAATATGACATGACTACCTTTTTGGCGTGACAAAACATAGCCATTTGCAGAAAGGATAGATATTAATTTTTTAGAAGTAATTGGCCGCATAAATTGTTTTGCAATTAACTGGTAAAGAGACTTTGATTGCATCAATAATCGGCCTATTTGGGTATGTGGGAATTTTCTTTTTTTGTGCGCTTAGTTCTTCGAGCCATAATTCTAAAATTTCAGCTGCCATTGTTCTGGCTTCTTCAAAATTTTTTCCAAAAGTAACACAGCCCGGAAAAGCCGGAAAAGATACATCAAACCCGCCATCTGCGTTTGGTGTAAAAATAGCTGGATACTCTAATATTTTTTGTGATTTTGCCATATAGTTTATTCTTAATGACAATATATCAATTGTAAGACAAAATGTCAATTTGTAAAATTTTATATTTAAACCGATGTCCCATTTTTTTGTCCCGGACATTCTTTCCAAAGTCTGACAGGACAAGTGGCGCAGATTTTTGCATCGCAATATTTTTCAAAGAAGATAGCGATTGCCGCAGTGGTATTGTCGGCAATTCCATCTTTATCAATCCGGTCGATAAATCCAGAGCGTTTAAAAGTGGCAAGAACTTCCGGTTTTATATTGGCAAAAATTACGCGAGTTTTTCGCTTTTTGCAATCTTCCAAAAAATTCTCAAGCGCGTGAATGGCTGTGGCATCAACCATTTGCACCTGTTTCATGCGGATAATAATGCAATTGTCATGATCCAAATCAAAAGAATGCAATCTTTTTTCCATGTCGTCAATTGCGCCAAAAAATAAAGAGCCCTCAACCTGATATATGGATAATTGCCTGCAATCTTTGCAACCCGGTTTGGCCTGCATTAAGCGTGCGTTTCCATTGTCCGGCATCATTTTGTATACTTCCGGGGAAGAAACATTTTTTACAAAAAGCAATATGGAAACAAACACCCCGACATATACCGCCTTATCCAGTTCCAGGAGTAGGGTGGCGATTAAGGTAATAATGATAACCATACGATCGGATTTGGTTGTAATTATGGCTTTTTTTATTCCTTTGTAATCCACCATCCCATAAGCAATAATAATCAAGATACCGGCCAGACTGGCGGTCGGAATATATTTTGCCAGCGGTGCCGCAATCAGTAAAACGAGCAAAATAAAAAGACCGGACATGATAACGGAAAATCGGGATTTGGCGCCGGAAGAAAAGTTTACGGCACTGCGGGTAAATGAGCCGGAACCGGGAATGCCGGAAAAAAATCCGGCTGACATATTTGCCAAGCCTTGCGCGATAAACTCTTGATCTGGTTGGATCTTTTCTCCGGTTTTGGCCGCAACGGATTTTACCATTGATAAAGCCTCTACAATACCCAGGATAGCGATAGCGAGTGCTGGCATAAACAGAGCGCGAAAATTTTCAAAATTTAAAGGAAAATGTGAAAAAGGCGGCAAGCTTTGTGGTATTACGCCGATAGTTTTTACGCCATAAGATTCCAGCTTTAAGGCAAAAACAAAAAAAGCGGAAAAGACCAAAGCCAATAATGGTCCGGGAATTTTTTTGCTGATTTTTTTGGCGATAATAACAAAAGCGATCGTAAAAAGACCAAGGCCGATTGCGTAGAAATTTGCTTCCGGAATTGCCAAAATCGTATGTTTCATTACGGCAATAAATTCATGATGATTCCCGATATTTACACCGATCAAGTTTTTTATTTGGTTAAATGCAATCAACACAGCCGCCCCAGCAGTAAAACCGATTACAACAGAATGAGAAACAAAACGAAGTAGATTGCCGAATTTCAAAAGCCCCATGGAAAACTGTAAAACGCCGACCATAAATGATAATAAAAATATCATTCCCATCTTTTCCATTTCCGCCAAATCAGATACCGCGATTCCGGCAACGAATACAGAAGCCAGTGAAGATGATAAGAGCATGGATATCGCATTGGTTGGACCGGCCGCCAAGTATTTTGATGCTCCAAAAAATGAGGCAACAATAGAAGGGACAATAGCTGCGTATAGACCATATTTTGGATGAACACCGGCAATCATGGCATAGGCCATTGATTGTGGTAATCCAACAATGCCGACGGTCATACCAGAAATTAGATCTGCTTTTAATTTAAAAAAGTTGTAAGTTTTTACATCATCCAAAATCGGCAAATAATTTTTGAGAGAAAAAGATTTAATTTTGCTTATCATAAAAATTGAAAAAATAAAAAACTTCAGTTTTCACCAAAGTTTTGACATGTTTTGCGCATGCCAGATATAAATAATTAGTAAAAAAAATTATGACCCTATTTATTATATTCTCATTTTACTAGAATCAATACCTATTGCACC
>DOSJ01000014.1 GCA_003514005.1 Candidatus Falkowiibacteriota bacterium | reverse complement strand
GTATATAATTAGTTATGTGATGTAAATTTTTATCTTCATGTTTAACGGAAACAACTTGTTTATTCTAATAGAAAATTTGATTTTTTGTTTTTAAAAAAAGGAAGAGGGGTTAGGGGTGAATTCCTTTTTTTAAAAACTCCTTATTATAATTTTTTAGCTATTTCCTCTTTCATAGCGCACTGGCATGGCTGTTGCGATATATTTCTTGTTTTTTATTATAACAAATAATAACATCGTTGTAATAGTGAGGGCGGTAAATATTCCAAAGCCCATCCCTTTTTTGTCTACAATTAATCCCAATGCAACCATTCCTGCAATATTGCCAAAATCTGCCAAGGCAGACATTATACTGCTAACAACACCGAATTCTTTTGATTTTGCTATTACTGTAGTTATGCCGTCACATCCAAGAGTCACCATTTGAAAAGCTATGCCAATGCCTAAGAAAATAAGTAGCTGCAAAGGCTTGAAGTCTACAAAGTGATACGCTAAAAATAATAACGAGGCGAGTAAAATTCCAAAAATTATTCCAAACTCTCTTTTTTTATCAATAATTTTTCCTAAATAAAAACCAAAAAGTGTGGGAATGGCAAAAATGATATTTATCGATATGGCATATTGTATGTTTGCCCCATTGCTGTAAGCATTAATAGGGATGATAAATTCAACTATCGCTCCAAGAAATGAAAGAAAAAAAACGATTGCGGTTATCAAACGCAAACCTTTGTCCCACGTTTTTATTTCTTTGATAATATTAAGAAAATATCCAAAATGAAAAACTTTACCCAGACTCGTCTTAATCGGTTCATCCATATCAGATTTCAATTTCGTTATTATAAAAATAGCAACCAAAACAGTCGGGATTAGTAATAAAAATAGATAATGAATTTTAACGAAGGCGACAAGCCATAGGCTTGCTATCATAGCGACTAGCCACCAGATTGTGCTTAAAGTTTCAAAATACCCAAAAACTGTTGAAGCATTTTGAAAAGATGAGTGTCTCCTGAAATATGTATTGCGTCCTACTAAATCAAAAGCATAAGCAAAACCGTTCATAACTCTGGCGATAATCACAAATGCTAGCATTGAAGTTACCCCGGCGATAAAATAGCTTAATCCAATAAAAGGATAAAGAATTAATCCGCTGATGATTATTTTTTTGCTGGCGGTTCGGTCGGCGAGCATACCTGCTAACGGCAGGCATATTATAAAGATAATATCGTAAACTGAGCTCAAAAGTCCGCTTTCTGCATAGCTACCAGTGAACGAAAATAAAAATATTGGTATCAGCCCCTCAACAAATCCCCAACCAATATACCTTATAGCGGTTGCCCAGCTAATTAGGCGAATTCCTTTTGGAATATTCTGAATTTCTCTCCGTAGGTTCATAATTAATAAGAAAAATTTTAAAATCGTTTTTTTGCGATTCCAAGAGCAAAAAAACTCCCTATTGCCCCTCTTTAAATAAATAAAAAATCAAATTTTCGTCTTTGTTCAACGCACTAACGTATCCGCATCATCTGAAGTTTTCATCCCGACTTAGCAGGGTATACTTTTTTATTCAGACAATACTTTGTTTAATTATCTCCGCCTAAACCTTCATCGGACTAAGGGATGAAAATTTGGGTCGAGAAAATTTTTCACTCCTTTGAATATAAATAATGAAAAATTTTGGAGCCAGATATGCGTTGTTAGCTGATGTTTTGTTTTTTGTTTCAACCCGTCCCTATATAAATCTTCTCAAAAAAAATGTTTTTAGAAAGAGAGGTGCCCCAAAAAGCGCTCCTCTGAAATCGGTTATGCGTTGATAATTCTCGTGGCGAGCATACAGGCATGGAGAAACCCTTTCTCATTGTAGCCGACATACGCCAATGGTACTCCGCTAGGCATAGAGGATAAATTGAACGTTGCGTCCTCGATGAGGGATTGCCCCGGCTCCTTTGTAAAGCGAACTCCGAAAATAGGAATGAGAGTTTCTTTTAGATAGCCGGCTATTACACCTGGCAATCCCGTCGCTGTCGCCGCGCCTCCAATGATCACCTTGAGATTCTTGTTTTCAAGCGACTCGAGAATTATTGCGCTGGTTTTTTGGGGCTCTCTGTGGGTCGAACAAACAATAACTTTGTATTTTATGTTATGCTCTTTGAGATACTCCAATCCAGCGCGCAAAAAAGGCTCGTCGCTTGAACTTCCAACCATGATAATTAAATAAACCATTGTGTTCTCCTTAGTTGTTTAATTTTCTCCTTCTAGAAACATTTTTTTATTTTAGTAAGTCAGCCAATTTTGCTGGTGTAGTTACTATTCTATCAATTAATGAATCCCGACAAGGGTCGCCAGTTTTTTTCTTTCAAAGCGTAAATGGTTTTACCAAGTGCACAGGCATAACCCATCTCTAAAGTTACACTCGCTCCAACATAATCATCCTTGTTATATATAAAACACACATCAGCCTTACGAATCCAGTCAAAACGTTCAAGCGTAAATCCCTTGAAAATAGTTTTGGTAATCAGCTTTGAATGAAAAAATGAATCTTCGGGGGCAGGTTCATTGATATTCGGCTCAAACACAACCACGCCCAACTTTTCAAGCTCGGAGCAAAATTGGCTGACTTTCTTCTTATGTTTCTTTGATGCACAGATACAGATTGTTCTCATAGGGTTGAAGCAAAAAATAAAATTTCAGCTAACGTTAATTGTATCAGAAGTTTTTGTCTTTCTTTCGTTATTAGTATTAGTAAAAGAAAGACAAAAATTTGGGTGGAAGAAATTTGCACTCCTTAAAAAAATGATTGAGGCAAATTTCTGGAACCTGATACAATTTGTTGTACGATGTAAATTTTTTATCTCGTCTTTATATCTTTTCTATAAGAAAAGAAAATTTGATTTTTTTCGTTTTGGGCAAAGGACAGAGGGGATTAAGGGGTGAATGCCCTTTGCCCAAAACTCCTTATTTGATTTTAAATTCTGAATATATTTCTTGCTTCTGCTCTTCGGTCCAGTTTTTCAGATTATAATATTTTTTTATTTCTTTTGCTTGACACGAGTATTGAGCAGTAGTTTTAATTTCGTCTAGACCTTCGATGATAAATTGATTATTATCAATTTTTCTTACTTCATTTTCTGGTACTTCGATTTCATAAATACATACTTCTTCTTCGGGCATAAATAATTCCGGGTTTTCAAATTCAATTGTTTTAGTTTTGTCATCAATGTATGTAATTCCGTTTGGTCTGATGGCCATAGCGAGTGCATAATCGTAATGTGGTGTTAAATAAATTCCATTTTTTAATTCATCTTCTGGCACCTCAATGCCTTCACCTGCCTTGGCTTGCATTTTTTTGATGGCATTTAGATTACTATTTTTTGAGCCGTGATATAGTTTCATATGGCATTTGGTTATTAAGAATTTAATCTAGATCATATTCAAAACTTGTTGACTCTTCTTCGCGTTGTTTTAGATATTGCTCATAAGTGGGGGGATAATTATATTTACTATCGCCAGTTATATGGTCGGAGTGTCTCCTTAATATATCAAGTTCTTCCTTAGTGAGTATTTTATTAATCTTTTGTTTTATTTCTTCAGATCGTTTATATTCGTATTTCATCAAATCCGCATAAGGCATTTGCATTTTGGCATTTCTATCAGCAGTTTGTTGGTTTTTTTCCAAATCATTTCCAAGTTCATTTTCAAATTTAGCCGTTTTTTTAGTTGTTTCTGGGTTGTTGATTTGACTAGGTTCATTTTTGTAAGACATTTATTCCTTCATAGTTTTGGATTGACTTTATTTGTCAATATTAATTATTAAGATATATTTTTTGTAGCAAAGCGGAAAAAACACTTTTCCCCCCCTCGTTAATTAAATAAAAAAATCAAATTTTTGCCGTGTTTAAATATTTAAATTATAAAGTTCCCATAAGATAAAAAATTTATTTCACACAACGGATCCGCATGATGCGAAGTTTTATTTATTCTACCTTATTATTTTTATTAAGAAAAGAATAAATAAAATTTGGGTGAAAGAAATTTTCCCTCCTTATTATTTCTCTGTAACGAAGTGAAAGAGAAAGTTTAAATTAAGGTAAATTTCTGGAACCGCATAGGCAGGTGTTCGTATACTAAAAGCATAACATATTTGGTATGCTTTTATCAGTTGTGGGCTATGCATCGCAGTGTTGGAGTCCAAGCTCCGTCGCCTAACATATAGCCGC
>DOSJ01000015.1 GCA_003514005.1 Candidatus Falkowiibacteriota bacterium | reverse complement strand
TATTTGGCAAACGCGTAAGTCCTAGAATATTTAAATATTAAAATATTCATTACAAAAGCGCTTTATTGAATATTGTTATATTAATATATTTAATGAATATTGATTATTGAGTATTGAATATTTATTACAGTATTTTTTAAATTTGCACATAGTTACACAATATGCTAATCTTTTATCATCACATGTTAATTATAAGCTTCTATATAAGGAATCCCGCTTTATATTTATGGCTATATTTTTTCCCTAAAAGACCTTGAAAGTCTGTTTTTTTGGTATTTTAATGCATTTATTTTTGTTTTCCCAGCGTAGTATATTAACAGTTCACTATGCCCAGGTATAGTATTCTATAATAAATTACAAAACACGACTGTAACCTTTTTAATGTTTTAACGTATTATTAATTACAATGAATTCATAGGCATTTTTGTTTTTGAATCATTTTAACCTGATGAGCGCGCAGATTAACGAAAAAATTATATATTTGAAGCTCCGACAGAAAGACAAGGAAGCATTCATAAAAGCCTATGACAATTATATTGATGACATCTATCGCTTTATATATTTTAAAGTCGGTAAAAAAGAAGACGCAGAGGATATAACCTCTTTGGTATTTTTAAAATCTTGGGACTATATTCAGAATAATAAGCTGGAGGACTACAAGACTTTGAAAGCGTTTTTTTATAAGGTAGCCAGAAACGCGGTTATTGACCATTACCGCAAAAACAGCGGATTGGAAAATATCAGCATAGATAAGGAAGAAGGAAGCATTGATATCGTAGATGAAAAAATTGATTTGGAAAAAGCTTTTGACATCAAGCTCGATTACGAAAAATTGATGTCGGCAATGGCAAGCCTAAAAGGCGAATACAGAGAAGTTTTGATGCTAAGATATATTAATGAATTATCCATAAAAGAAATCGCGGATATATTAGAGAAAGACAAAGGCAATGTAAGGGTTTTACTTTTCCGAGCGATCGGAGCGATAAAAAAAATAGTTTCTAATTAATTTTTACAGCCCAGATCTGACATTTTGAAATATATTTAATTATTTTTTTAAAATTAAGCCTTTAAACTTTTAAAATTTAAATGGTAATACAAGATTAGATATTGTATTTATTGCTTTAACATACACGCTAATAGTAATAGACGTAAAGGCGAGTAATTTTAAAAAAATAATTAAATATATTTCAAAATGTCGCGCAAAACGAATAGTTAAAAAGAAAAAAATGAGTGTTAATGAAAAACAAATTATCAGTCATATAAAAACGCTTTCGAGCCTAAGGCCGGATTCTGATTGGAAAACCAAGAATCGGGAGCTTTTGTATAATCAGATTTCCTCAACCCAGAACGCTAACGTTCCGGCCGGTTTCAGTTTTAAATATTTTTTCAATAACAATATCGTGTTTCAATATGCACAAACAATACCTCAATCAACCATGGTTGCGGTATTTATTTTTGTCTTTTTGGTTAGTGGTAGTGTTGTCAGTTTGCGCGCTTCCGAAAATTCCGTTCCGGGCGATTCCTTTTATATCGCAAAAATAATGAGCGAGAAAACTCAGCTCGCTTTGACATTTGACGAAAAGAACAAAGCGCTTTTGGGAATTGAGTTTG
This sequence comes from Candidatus Falkowiibacteriota bacterium, assembly GCA_003514005.1. Lineage (GTDB taxonomy): Bacteria > Patescibacteriota > Patescibacteriia > Patescibacteriales > UBA12075 > UBA12075. The sequence goes on along the minus strand of DOSJ01000015.1, from coordinate 29,340 downwards.
CCGGCAATCGCGCCGAAGAAATAAACCAGGTCTTGGCGCAGTCACAGGTATCGGAAGAAAACAGTGAGAAGGTGGAAAAACTGGTCGTGGATTTTAAAAAAGAAATCAAGGTTGCAAAATCGCGTTTGGAAAAAATAAATCAGACTAAGACTGCGGATAACAAAATCGTACCGATTAATAATGATGGCGTGAAAAATCCAGACGAAGAAATTTTAAATGATGACGATTCGCTTGTTTTTAGCGCTAACGCGGACAAGGATGATGTTGGAATAAATATTTTTGATCCTGCGACAAACAAGGCAGAGGATATTGCCACGCCGACAATTATGGATGGAAAGACAGAAGAGGCGGCTTCCGGCACCAAGGCGGTGATTGTCGCAGACCCTCGGGAAATACTAAAAAAAGCCGGCGATTTTTTGAACAGCGATGATATTGATTCTACTTTGAGCCTTATGGATGAGGCAGGGGAGGTTATGGATATGGTTGGAGGAGGCGGGGAAGTGAAGGCAGGTGAGGAGGCATCGAGTACGGAGGAGGTTAAGTAGTTTTAAATTATAATTTCTAATGTCTAATTTCTAAATTTTTTTAGACATTAGAAATTATAATTTAGAAATTCTAAACGCATATTTTTCAGTCCAGACAAAAATCTGGTTTGAAAAATCTGCGTTTATACGCGGGTTCGTCCGCCACAGTGGCAGACGCAAGGCATAATTGAAAGGTCGGCCCTTTGATGAGGGTTTATGCCTCTTAATTAAAATAAAAACATAATCTTTAAATCTGAATATTTCTTTGTCTTAAAGCAAAAAGTAAATGAACTTAGCTTTTCCAGGCCCCGGTTTTGTGAAAAACAAATGGGGCAGGATAGTATCCGTTCGCTTGTCAATTGGTACCAGTGCTTCCCGTTTTTTATAAAACCGGGGACTTGGAAGCGGGATTCCGGTTTATTTGCTCGACTGCTTTATAAAGAGAAATTTTAAAAAGATTTTAAAGATTTTGAAAGGACAAAATTATTATGCAAAAATTACGCAAAGCTTTAGTTGTTGGCGTTATGGCGATTACCGTTTTGTCTGTCAGCATGTTGGCTGTACCTTTCCAGGTTGGCGCAACTGCACAGGCCGGTGATTTAATTAAAATGGATGGTCTTTCATCTGTTTATTTCCTAGCTGCCGATGGCAAGCGATACGTTTTCCCTAATGAAAATACATATTTCTCCTGGTACAGCGATTTCTCAGGCGTTGTTACTATTCCTCAATCGGAATTAGAAACATATCCTTTGGGCGCAAACGTTACAATGAGACCGGGAACAAAATTGGTAAAAATTACCACAGACCCAAAAGTTTACGCAGTTGAACCAGATGGCAAATTGGTGCATGTTCCAAGCGAAGCTACTGCTATCGCTTTGTTCGGCGCTGATTGGGCAAAGCGCGTTGTTGACGTAGCTGACTCTTTCTTCACAAACTACACTGTAACCGGTAACACAGTAAGCGCAACTGCTTACCCAACCGGTTCTTTGGTAAAGTTTGGCGGAGCTGATGTTTACTACATTGATGCAAACGGCGCTGCTCGCAAAGTTGCTAACGAAGCCGCATTTTTAGCAAACCGCTTTAAATGGGATGATGTTATCACATCAACTTTGACCATGCCTGCCGCTGGCACTGACATTGCTGGATCCGAATCAGCTATCACCGACACCTCTTCTGGTGCAGGCGGTACTGCTGGCGCTGGAACCGGTTTGACTGTTGCTTTGTCAGGAATGACACCTGCTTCTGCTACATATATCAGAGACACTGGTGCTGTTGTTGCGCAAGCTGCCGCAGGATTCACAACAATCAACTTTACAGCTTCAAATGACGGTGATGTTACCGTTAATACTTTGAAATTGACCAGAGGTGGTATTTCCGCTGACGGCGATTTGGGAACTGTTTATTTGTATGAAGGCGAGAACATGATTGCTGAAAATACTTCATTCTCAAGCAAAATCGTTACTTTCTCAAATTCAGCCGGATTATTCACTGTTTCCAAAGGCACAACCAAAACTATCAGCGTTCGCGCGGACATTGCCGCTCTTAACGCTACTGTTTCCGGAATCATTTTGGGTGTTGCTTCTGCTTCTGACATTACTACTAACGGCGCGGCTGTTAGCGGCTCTTTTCCGATTAACGGAAATCAAATGTCTGTTGGCACAGTAACTGACCTTGGACACATGAATTTTTCCAGCTTTATAACAATCCCTTCTACAATTGATCCAGGTTTGACTAATCAAGAACTTTGGAGATTCAATGCAACTGCAAATGATCAAGACATGGTGATTGAAAAAATCAAAATGACTGTTGTTGGAACTGTTTCCAACACTGACTTGGCAAATTTCAAACTTGAAGTTGCCGGCGTTCAGATCGGTTCAACCGTATCTAGCCTGCCATCAAGCAAGGAACTTGTTTTTGATTTATCATCTGCTCCATACAAAATCACAAGCGGCCAGACCAAGACTATTGCTGTCAAAGGCGATATTATTAATGGTTCTGGCAGAGCATTCAAATTTACCATCAGAAAAGTTGGCGATGTTTCCGTAAAAGATAACGGTTATGGTATTGCTGTTAAACCTTTGGTAAATGACGCAGCTTTCGTTTTGATGGAACCGACATCTGGCGCTGGTACAAGTGTTAATAATGGCACTTTGACCGTAGGCGTAGCTACAGATTCCCCAACCGGAAACGTAGCATCTGGTGCAACCGGCGTAACCTTGGCAAAATTCACATACAAAGCCAATGGCGAAGACATCAAAATCAACCAAGCGACTGTTGATGTTAACGTTGAATCTATTGATTACTCATTAAAGAATGGTAAATTATATTTCAACGGAACCCAGGTTGGTTCAACTGATACCGAAGTTACTGATGAAGCAAATGTACTTTATACCATGAACCAAGTAATTTCTGGTGGCAACACTGCTATTTTGGAATACAAGGCTGATATAATTATCGGTACATCATCTGCCGCTTTGCCTGCTAACGAAACTATCGTTGTTAGCTTGATTGGCGGATCAGACGCAAGCGGACAATCTTCATTGTCAACAATTACTGCTGGCGCAGCTACTGGTAAATTGTTAACTGCAAAAACCGGTGCGTTAAACGCAGCGATTAACGCTTCTTTAGCAAACTACACCACCACTAACCCAACCGGAGTTGCTGGTGCGAACAATGTTAAAGTCGCTTCATTCGTATTGACAGCAGGTGCTGGCGAAGGCGTTACCGTTACCCAGGTTGTTGTCGGTGATGATGACGGTGAAGCTACATCTGATTTCGGTGATAATTTCCAAAATTTGACTTTGAAGAATGGTACAACTGCATTGGCAACCACTCAAGGCACACTATCAGGAGATGCAGGCGCAAATTATACTTTTAATTTGAGCCCAGCTTTGGTTATAGCTGCTGGACAGCAGGTTGTTATTGACTGCTATGCTGACATCAAATCCAGTGCTACTGGCTTTGCTTCAGGGTCTCAACCAGGTCTAGAGTTTGTGAGTGCAAGTGCAACTGGAAACAACACTTCTGCAGATGCAACTTATTCAACATTGGTAAATTTGCAGAATGTTATCATTTCAGCTGGCGGCGGAGTGACTATCGCTATTGATTCTACCACTCCAGATGCTGCTCAGATCACTATGGGTGCTACTGATTTGACTTTAGCAGTTATTAAATTTACTGCTAGCTCCTCAGAGGACCTAAATATTAGCAGAATCAAATTGAAAAATACCGGAAACGCTGGAACAAGTTTAACTAATGTTAAACTTTACGATGGTGCGACTCAAGTTGGATCCTCTATCAATTCATTTGATGCGGCTTCCAATGGTTATGCTGAATTCAATTTGTCAACCAATTGGGTAATAACTAAGAACACTTCAAAGGCTTTGACAGTTAAAGCTTCTGTTGGAACTTATCCAAATGCTACATCAGCAGGAACCGGTGTTATCGGTATTGCTGCAGCTGGCGACATTGACACCACTGGTGCTGCTTCTGGCAATACAATTACTGAAACTGTAAATTCTGCCACTGGCAATGAGATGACCATTGTTAGAACAAAGATTACTGTTGCAAAAGACGCTACTTCACCTTCTGGTTCTGCAAGTCCTAGCGCAGACCTTACTGTTGCTGTATTTTCTATAACCAATACTTCTACTGTGGACAGTCAAGAGGCAAAAATCTCTGATTTGGCAGTAAGAGTTTCTGCAAACAGCGGATGGGGTACAGCAACCAGTACAGTAAAAATTTACAAGGAAAGCAAAATTGCTGCTAACTTGCTTGGAACAAAAACATTCAACAACGGTACAGTAGTTGGCGATGTTGCGTTTGAAGGCTGGACAGGTGGCGATACAAATCCTGCATCAGGATCGCTTAAAGATGTGAACATTGCTTCTGGCGCAACAGTTAAACTCATTGTTGTTGTTGATGCAAGCGTTAACTCTGCTTCTGATGACACTATTACTGCTAGTTTAAACGCTGGTGATATTAGATGGGAAGATGGAGTATCCATTGGAGCATCTTATTTTTCAGAAGTAAATTCACTTCCAGTAACCGGTGGAACTTTAAATTTCTAATCACTTAGAAATATCAGTTCAACCTTAAAAATCGAATTTCGGTTTTATGCCCCCCGCCCTTCTCGAAGGGCGGGGGACTTTTTTTAACCGCTGATTAGCGCTGATTGTCTGAACCGCTGACCGTGCCTGCCGGCAGGCAGGTTAGCGCATGATTATCCTGGTTACACTGAAATAAAATATCAGCGAAATCACGTGTAATCATGCGATAATCAGTGGTTCTGACTTGTTTTTTGGGATTATTGTGGTATAATTATGATATATAATTTAATATGTCAAAACTAGAAACAACAATTTTATATTTACTCGCGAGAGCGAAAGAAAGAGGCAAGGAAAATTTGTCAAAATTTGAATTGTTTAAATTATTGTATTTATTGGAAATTGAATCTTATAAGTTTACCGGAAAAAGCTTTTTTAATTCCAGTATTTCTTTTGTCAGAGACAAGAATGGTCCGATTTCAATAGATATTTACAATGCGCTGAACATTCTGAGCGGCAAACATATAAATATGACAGAAGAGAAGAAAGATAATTATGAATATCCAAGACATTGCATATCTTTGAAAAATATAATAAACAAAATTGATTTAAACGAATCGGAAAAATTGTTTATAAATAGCGTGGTAGAATCGTATATTTTATTGCCGATCAAAGAGCTGAAAAAAATCGTTTACAACACCGAGCCGATGTTGAAATTAATCGAAATCGAAAAACAAAAAAAAGCAAAAGTATTAAAAGGCGAAAAACTAAATTTTGATTGCGTACCGCTTGACGAAGATATTTTAGAAATGATTTCTGCGTAATTATGAATAAATATAAGATTTCTGACATATTGCATTTTGAAAAATATTATTTTACGGATAACAATAGTTTCGCAAAACATTTTGCTTTGGTTTTATTGCCTTCGCAGATAATGAATTTTCAAAACAATCTGTTGTGTTCAGTAATCACATCAAAAGAAGAAAAATATTATTCTTTAAAATTGGAATCCGATAAATATTGTTGTTTTACCAAAAACAGTTACGCTTGTTTTAAACGAAGAGACATTCAAAATATTTGTGATTTAAGCAACAACAAACAGCCGGTTGGTCAATTGGATAAAAATGATTTTAAAAAAGCTTTTGCCATTATTAAAAGCGTATATTATGGTTCCGATGACATATATTTAATGGCGACAGTTATCCGCGAATGGAAAAAAATAAAATCAGGGTTTTGATAAAATGATTTTAAATATAAAAATATGCCAAACAAAAAATCAATAATATTATATCTATGCGTGTTTTTATTAATTGCCGGCGGTGTTTTTGTTTATAATAATTATTATTACAAAGCAAAGGTGATAAATTTGCCGGGCGCTTCTTCGCCGACCGAAGAGACGGATGCCACATCTACGGCTAACGATTATAATACGCTTATGACACTTGGTCTGGAACAGAAAGCCAAGGGTGATATGGGGGATAGGGCGAGCTATGATAAAGCGATTGAAACTTTTTCTTTGATAATCAAAAATACTGAAAGCAAATATTGGTTGCCGTATTTGAATCTGGGCAATACTTATAGTTCGGTTGGAAATTTTGTTGAAGCAGACAAGGCATACGCAAAAGCTATGGAAATATCCGGTGGTGGTGAAATTACGGTATATCAATCAAGAATCGATTCATGGTTTTTTGATCCGACAAAAAAGCCGGAAGAAATAAAAAAGCTTTACGAAGAAGCGATCGCGAACGTATATGATAACGTGAACCTGATCAAAGGCTATGCCGGCTATCTGCGCGACAGGGGAGACAAGGCTGAGGCGATTGTGCAGTTCAAGGTATTGGCAGAGATGTTTCCGGAGAAGGATGTTTATAAGGAGGAGATTAGAAATTTGGGTAACTAATTAGTTAATTAGTTGATTAGGTAATTAGTTAATTAGGGTATTGTGCTTGGGGATTTGGGGTTTTTATCAAACCTTTGTTAACAATCCCTAAGTACCTATGCCCTAAAAGAGTTTGACACTAAACCCGCGTCTTGATACTATAAAGCTATAATAAACTAACAAAATTACCAAAAAACGGTATTTTTTTTAATCCAATGTCCCAAAAAACCTATCTCTATATCCTAAAAATCGGTTCGTTACTCGCGTTATTGCCGATTTTTTTTGTGTTCAAGAATTTGCTCTTTCCTTTTATTACCTCAAAACAGATACCTTTTAATATTTTGATTGAAGTACTTTTGATTTTTTGGGCTGTTTTTATTATCAAATATCCGGATTACAACCCCTTTGACCGGCCGGAGAAAAAAAAGCTGATCACCAGCGGGTTGATTGCTTTTTTTGCGGTAATGGTTATATCCTGCTTTACCGGAGTTGACTTGAACCTTAGTTTTTGGGGCGATATTGAGCGCATGCTTGGCGCTTTTCACATCCTGCATTTTTTCGGTCTTTACCTAATTATAATTACGGTTTTTCGCGACTGGCGCGATTGGAAGGAAATGCTCGTTTGGTCGCTTATTCTGTCTGTATTTTTGAGCATAAAAGGCCTGACCGGAATGGAGTACAGCACGCTGGGCAATTCATCGTATGTTAGCGGCTACCTAATATTCAATATCTATTTCGCGCTTCTTTTGTTTTTTAAAGAAAAAAATTCTTTGTTGCGCTGGCTTTATCTTACTCCTTTGGTTTTTCAGCTTCCGGCTTTTTACCGTGCGAACACGACGGGCGCAATTGTCGGCCTTGGGTTTAGCGTTCTAGTCGTATTTTTTCTTTATGGCGTATTGCACAAAAATAAAAAACTACGCGTAGCAACACTTGCGGTTTTTTTATTGTCTTCGATTCTTATCGTTTATCTTTTGAATAATGTGAATAAACCTCTTGTCCAAGATAGCAAATTTTTGCGAGGCACAATCGGACAAGTAACATTTAGTAAAAACACTTTCCAAACCCGCTTGATTTCTTGGAAAGCGGCCTACAAGGATTTTAAAACCCATCCGTTTTTGGGAGTTGGGCATGGGAACTACGCGATTGTGTTTGATAAGTATTTTGATCCCGTTTTTTTGAATTATACTGACCAAGAAACCTATTTTGACCGCGCCCACAACAATGTCATCGATATCGCGTCCACGACCGGTTCGATCGGTATCTTGGCGTATCTGTCGATTTTTATTTTTGTTTTATATTATCTTGTTATCGCATATCGCAAGGACAAAATATCCGTCCATGAATTCGCGATGCTTATGGGACTTTTTACTGCGTATTTTGTGCAGAATCTGGCGGTATTTGATTCTATGGCAACCTATTTAATGCTCATGATTACCTTGGCTTATGTTAATTGGCTTAATGCCGAAGAAAGCGGGCATGACGAATACGAGAAAGAAACTTTTCGCGGTTTTGTCCGTCCGGTTGGGAAGGACGAGTCATTGGAGAATAAAGAGATATATGCGTTTTTGGTTTTTGGCATAATCATGCTAGCGGTTGTTTTTCAATACAACATCCGTCCTTGGCAGATGCTGGTTGCGACGATTGATGGCCAACGGAATTGGTCGCAGGGCGATTTGCTCAAGACTTATGAATCTTACAAAATCGCTTTGAAAAACAATTCTGTACTTGACCGCGACAGCCGGACTAGCTTTGTCAGAGTAATCATATCCAATCCGAGCGTTCTCTCCAAAGTCGATGCCGCCAAGGGCGAAGAGATATTAAATTTTGCTATCAAGCACGCGGAAGCGAACGTGGAATACAACAAAGGCGACAGCTTGAATCAGATGATTTTGGCGCAGTTGTATAACGCGGCCGCGATATTTTATAACGGTAAATCCGACAAGCAGGCTTTTTATATGAACCGCGCTTTAGAAGCGATTGACCTGTCAATCGCCGCCAGCCCGGGGCGCGTACCGACTTATTACCAAAAAGCGCAGATTCAGATTACGCAAGGGAATAACGAAGGTTCTTTGGAAACATTAAAATATGCCGATTCGCTTAATCCGGAATTTCGCGACAGCGCTTGTTACATCGCAAAAACCCTTTTGTTTTACAAAAAGGATGCCGAGGCCTTCCCGTATATTGACCGTTGCGTTGATAAAAACGGCACCGCCAATCTGGCACCGGTATCTTTGATCAAGAATCTTATCAACGAATATCTAAAAAAAGAAGACTACGCGCGCGCGATCAAGATGTACAGCGGATTAACCGGCATGGAACCGAATAATCCGGAATATTGGATCAAGCTAGCCGCGCTCTATAAGCAGACCGGCGACAAGGAAAACGCTAAAATATCAGCGGAAAAAGCGGCAGAGGTGGATCCGAAGGTGAAGGGGGATGCGGAGAGGTTTATAGAAGGTTTAGGGATGTAAGAAGTAAGAAGTTGGAAGTACGAAGTTGGAAGTAAGAAGTAAGAAGTAAGAAGTTAGAAGTAAGAAAATTTCTTACTTCTTACTTTGTTAAAACCATTCTCTAAACCACAAACTTAACATAAGCAAAGCATAAAGCTGATTTTCAAAATTAGCTTTTTTGTTTTTGTGATCTTGGAGCATTTTGGTAATCGCTTCTTTATTAAAGCCGTGGTTAAGAAACTCGTCAGATAGGATATTCTTTTCCAGATAATTGCTAAGATCGCCGCGGAACCAAAATTCCAATGGAACGCGAAACCCTTGTTTGGGGCGGTAGATGCATTCGTTTGGCAAAAACTCTTCGGCGATTTTTTTTAAGATGTATTTTTTGTTGTTTCCGCGCATCTTAAGGTCAGCGGGCATGCTAGCGCTAAGCTCCATGAATTCGTGGTCAAGAAAAGGCGAGCGCAATTCCAGGCCGTGTGCCATGGAGGCGATATCGTTTTTTATCAAAAGATCATCTGGTAAATGCGTATTTACGCCAAGGGACAGGAGCTGGTCCAGCCAATCGGCGTTTTGATTTTTTAGAAAAATATTATTGCCTTCGCTCTCATTTTTGATTAAGTTTTTTAGCTTGTCACCGTAAATATTATTTTTTTCCAAAGGCGAAAAATAGCGGATTATACTTTCATAAAAATTATAAAAAGTCTTGTAGTCCGCGCTAAGCTGGCGTCCGGCTTGGCGGAATATTTTTTTCTCATTTACAGCGTAAATATGTTCGCACAGTTTTGCGCCGTATTTTTTTAGCGGTAAATATTTGAGCAGATTGTAATAAGCGGCTGCTTGGTATCTTTCGTATCCGGCAAAACTTTCATCGCCGCCGTCACCGTTTAACGCGACGCTCACATGCTGTTTGGTAAAATTTGCCAAATACCAGGAAGGCAAAGCCGAGGCATCAGCATAAGGCTCCTCATAATAAAACGCCAGCTGAGGCAATATTTCCGCGGTGTAGGGCTCCATAATAAGTTCTTTGCTTCTGGTGCGATACCGCTTTGCCACCAGTCGCGCGTAAGGTATCTCGTTGTAGATATCTTCTTTGAAGCCAATCGTAAAAGTATTGATTGGTTTATTGCTAAGACCAGCCAAAAAAGCAACAATAAGACTAGAGTCAATTCCGCCGGACAAGTGCGCGCCAATCGGTACGTCGCTTATCATCCTGAGCCTCGTTGCCTCAATCAGCTTATCTTTGATTTTTTCTTGCCATTCGGCTTCGCTAAATTCCGGTTTGTTCGCATAGTCAAGCGACCAATATTTTTTGATAATCTTTTCGCCGTTAGCTTTGACTATCATATAATGCGCAGGCAAGAGCTTGAAAATATTTTTAAAGCCAGTTTTTGGCGCCGGTACGTATTTGAATGTCAAGTATTCATCAATCGCCGTCCAATCGATTTCTTTTTTGATTTCCGGATTTTGCAAAAGCGCTTTTAGTTCAGAAGCAAAGATAAAAACATTATTGTCGTGATAATATTTGAGTGGTTTTTTTCCCAGTCGGTCGCGGGCAACAAAAAGCTCTTGTTTTCCTTTGTCCCAAATCGCAAACGCGAACATGCCGCGCAAGTAACGCAAACAATCCGGACCGTATTTTTTATACAGATAGATTATTACCTCGGTATCTGAATTTGACCTGAACTGTACGCCGTCTTTGATCAAGTCATTTTTCAAATCAGGAAAATTATAAATCTCGCCGTTATAGGTAATCCAAAAGCGCTTGTCTGCATCCGCCATCGGCTGATGGCCGTTTGCGCTCAAATCAATTATTGACAAACGCGCATGACCAAGGCCGATTGGCTTGTCAACAAAAACACCTCGATCATCCGGACCGCGGTGTTCGATTTCTTTGTTCATGACCAAGATTTCCGTCTCGTCAACGAGTTTGTTGTTGAAATTAAGTTTTCCGGTGATGCCGCACATTTGTTGAAGTTAGAATTTAGAAGTAAGAAGTTAGAATAAATTGGTTCTTTAGATAATTATGTGGGTAAATATATCTTTTCTTTTGTCATCTCGACCGAGCGAAGCGAGCGGAGAGATCTATGATATGTGAATAATTTACAAAGTTTGTTTTTATAAATAGACTATTATCCCTATTTTTTTAAATGGTATGGTTAATTATTATTCCTGTATTATAGATCTCTCACTGCGGTTCGAGATGACAAAAAAGGAGATAATTTATTTATAAATATTTATATATTTTTCTACAGTTTTTATAATATCAAACTTTTTGCCCAACACTAAATTGTTTTCCACAATCCCTTTTCTCGACCCCTCGTCCGTTGCCAATGCCATCAGTTTATTTACATAATCATGAATATGATTCAATTCAAATAACTGCGCCTCGGAATTGTCTAAAAGCTCGTTGTTGCCGCCGACTTTGGAGGCGAGAATCGGGAGACCGGCGTTTAGCGCTTCGATTAATGTGATTGATAGACCTTCATAGCGTGATGGTAAAGTAAAAATATCAAACGCCTTAATGTACTTACTGGCATTATTTATACTACCGCAAAAAAATATATTATTTTCTAAATTATATTTTTTTGTTAGTTTTAATAAATTATATTTTTCTTCGCCATCGCCGATTATTATCAAAATCGCGTTTGGGATATGTTTTAATATTTTTGGAAAAATCGTAATCAAGAATTCATAATTTTTGGCATAGCACAAGCGACCGATTGATCCGATAATCAGCTTGTCATCCAGGCTTGTCCCAAGATGATCAGCAAGCAGTTTTTGGGCATAGTCTTTTTCATAAAACTTTAGATTAACCAAGTCTATTCCATTAACAATCACAGTGTTTGATTTTGGATATTTATTTATAATATTATTATTTATCGCAAAATCATAATTGAACTTGCTTACAAAAACACCAGTGTCAATAAAGCGCAAAAAGAATTTAAAATATATTTTGTAAATATTTTTGAGATATTTGTTTTTATTGTAATTCGGATCCAAAAGCGAAAGTCCGCGAAAAGTAAACACGGTTCTTGGCTTGTTTTTGGCAAGTTTGGTTGCGAGTCCGGCGGACAAGGCATTCGAGCTGTTGATATGGATTATGTCAAAGGCATTAGTATTTAGAAACTTTTTAAATTCCAAGACAAATGCAAGGGTTTTCAAAGGGTTGTGGGTGCGAATAAGATTCTTAAAACGAAAACAGGGGATACTATCCTTGGCAAGTTCATCAAATAAAAAATCGCCTTGGCCAAAGCCAACGCTAACATCATGACCTGATTTTTTGAGTTCCCGGGCAAGTCCCAAAACGCTCATCTGTGCGCCGCCGATTTCGGCTTTGGTAATTAATAACAGTATTTTCATGTAATTGACTTTTATATGCTTTTATTTAATAATAACTGATAGATAGATAAAAAACAAGAGTTCATAATTTCTAAATTATAATGTCTAATTTCTAATTTTTAGACATTAGACATTATAATTTAGAAATTAATAAAATATAACAAATAATTATGCAAGAAATAAAAATTGGTTTTATCGGCCAGGGCTGGATCGGTAAGCACTATGCTGATGATTTTGAAAATCGCGGATATGCCGTTGTCCGGTATTCACTGGAAGAACCGCATGTTAATAACGGCGATAGAATCGCGGAATGTGATATGGTTTTTATCGCAGTGCCAACGCCAAGTAATCCAGATGGTTTTGATTCGTCGATTTTAAAATCGGCTGTAAAAAAAGTGGGTACCGGGGCAATTGCGATTATTAAATCAACTCTACTACCCGGCATTACCGAAGAGATCCAAAAAGAGAATCCAAATATTTTTGTTTTTCATTCTCCGGAATTTTTAACCGAAGCGACCGCGGCGCAAGACGCGGCTAATCCGAAACGCAACATAATCGGTATGCCGATTGAGAATGATGAATATCGGGAAAAGGCAAAACTTATCCTAAGCGTTTTGCCCAAAGCGCCTTTTGAACAGATTTGCCGCGCTCGTGAAGCCGAGCTTATTAAATACGGTGGCAATAATTGGTTTTATTTCAAAGTCGTATATATCAACCTGCTGTATGATTTGGCCATAAAGAACGGCGCGCGCTGGGAAATGATCCGCGATGCTATGTCCGCTGACCCGCGCATCGGACCAAGCCATATGACGCCACTACACAAGAGCGGCACGCTTGGCGGAGATGCTTACCACCTTAATTCGGAAATAGACCAATCAGGAGGCCGCGGCGCCGGCGGGCATTGTTTTATTAAGGACTTTGCAGCATTTCGTGAGATCTATGAAAAACAGGTCGGAGACGAGCTTGGCGTTGGCTTACTAAAATCAATAGAGAAAAAAAATATTGATTTGTTATTGAAGTCGGGGAAGGATTTGGACTTGTTGGAGGGTGTTTACGGTAAAGATGTTTTAAAGTAAAATAATATAATTAAAATATTAAAATTATTATTAATAATTATATGCGAAAAATAGATCTAAAAAATGTTATTTGGAAAGAAGGGAAACACTTTGTTGCTTGGAATCTGAATACAGGCGTTTCTAGTTTTGGGGAATCAAGAAAAGAGGCTATGGCTTGTCTTGAAGAAGCATTGGAATTGCATTTGGAAGATGTACCAGCGAAAGATATCCAAAAAGTAGAACGTCCTGATTTAATCCAACTTACATTAAAATATGCCTAAACCTGTTTTATTAAGCTTGATATTGAAAGTTCTTCATAACAAGGGCTTTATTTTTGTCAGACAAAAGGGTTCACACGCGCGCTATAGTCGTACTGAAATTCCTGAAAAACATTTAACGATTAAAACAACAAAAAAAGAAATACCTTATGGAACGTTTCGTTCGATCTTACTTCAATCAGGACTGGATGAAAAAGATTTTTTTCCAGAAAAAAATAATAAAATATAGTAAATGGATTAATTAAAAAATATATGGAAGAAAAAAAACATAAAAAATGTTTAGTAACCGGCGGCGCCGGATTTATTGGTTCAAATCTGGTTGATGCTCTTATCGAGCGCGGAGACGAGGTTATTGTTATTGATAATCTGTCAACTGGCAAAAAGGAAAATATTAATCTGAAGGCAAAATTTCATGAAGTGGATATGTGCGACCTGGATTCGATCAAGTCTTTGTTTACTGGCGTTGATTATGTTTTTCATCTGGCCGCTTTTGCCCGGGTCCAGCCCTCTATCGAAGACCCAATCCGCGCGAATAATATCAATCTAAACGGCACGTTGAACGTGCTTGTTTCCGCTCGCGATGCCGGAGTGAAAAAGGTTGTGTACAGCGCTTCGTCCTCGGCTTATGGCGACCAATCGCAAATGCCACTTCGCGAAGATATGCCCGCGCATCCGCTTAGCCCCTACGGTCTACAGAAATATGTCGGCGAACTTTATTGCCGTCTTTTTAGTGAAATCTACGGTTTACCGACCGTCAGTCTGCGTTATTTTAATATCTATGGAAAACGCCAATTACTGGAAGGCGCTTATTGTTTGGTGATGGGTATATTTGCGCGTCAACGATTAGCCGGTCAACCGATGACTATAACCAATGACGGCGAACAACGTCGTGATTTTACTTCGGTTGTTGATGCGGTGCGCGCCAATATCATGGCCGCGGAAAGCGAGAATGTCGGCAAGGGCGAAGTGATGAATATCGGGCGCGGTAAGAATTATAGCGTGAATGAATTAGCGCAGATGATTGGCGGACCAATTGCGTATGGTGAAAAAAGAATCGAGCCAAAAGAAACCTTGGCCGATAATTCTTTGGCAAAAAAGCTTTTGGGTTGGGAACCGACAGTTGAACTTTCCGATTGGATTGTTGAATATAAAAAGGAAATGGGGCTTTTGTAATTTTTTGATTTAAGAAATAAATAGGATATGAATAATTTAGCAAAAAAACAGAAAACAATTTTGATAACCGGCGGCGCTGGATTTGTGGGCTCGCATTTGTGCGCGAAATATTTGGCAGAGGGAAACAGGGTGATATGTCTGGATAACCTGCAAAAGAGCCGTTCGACTGCCAATATTGACCGATTCAAAAATAACGATAATTTTAGGTTTATTCAGCACGACATTGTTGATCCGATTGACATCAAGGAAAAGGTCGACTGGGTCATGAATTTTGCTTGTCCGGTTTCGTGCGTCGATCTTCAAGTTGATCCGATCCACACGGTAAAATCGAATGTGCACGGCGTGATCAATATGCTTGATATCGCGCGCAAAGACAAAGCCGTGTTTATCCAGGCATCCAGTTCGGATATCTATGGTGTGCGCGAATCCGGCGATGTTCTTCGCGAAGACATGCTGGGGCAGATCGATACCTTGACAGCACGTGCCTGCTACGAAGAAGGTAAGCGTATTGCCGAGACGATCTGCATGGATTACCGTCGAAAGTATGGTGTGAACGTTAAAGTTGTACGCATATTCAATACTTATGGTCCAAATATGTATTACCGCGATGGACGTGTTATGAGCAATTTTATAATTGCCGCATTGGACAATCGCGACCTGAATATATACGGCGATGGTTCTTTTACTCGTTGTCATATGTATGTGAGTGACTTGGTTGACGGCGTCGATCGGATGATGAAGACTAGTGATGATTTTTTTGGACCGGTCAATCTGGGTAGTACCAAAGAGATCACTGTTAAAGAATTGGCTGAAACTGTGATAAAAATGACAGGTTCCAAATCGAAGATAGTTTACGAGCGGGAACTGACCGGCGATCCGCGCTTTAGACAGCCGGATATAAGCTATGCAAAAAAAATCTTGGGCTGGGAGCCGAGGATTTCCCTGGAAGAAGGGATCAAGGAGACAATCGAACACTACAAAGGCATCGAAATGCCGGAAAAAAAGATCATCGTATTTACGACTACGTATTATCCGGATATGGGTCCTGCCGAGCGCTCGATCATGGAAATGACCAAGTCTATGCCGGATACAGAGTTTTATTTTATTACCACCAAGTCGCGAAAGAATTTGGAATATTTCGCCCAAATCGAAAATAATTTGATTTTCCGTCTTGGTTCAGGCAACGTCTTGGGAAAATACTTGTTTCCTATTCGTGCCGCGTTATTGGCAAACAAGCTGACAAAAAAATACAATTTCCGTTTCGCATGGTCGGTAATGGCTAGCTACGGTGGGCTGGCTGCTGTATTTTTGAAGTTGTTGAATAAAAAAATAAACTTTCTTTTGACTTTTGATAAATCCGAAACAGAAAACCAAGGTGCTTTACGCAAAAGGTTTTATCGCCCGATTTACAAACTGATATTCAGCCAAGCTGATTCGGTTTATCTGACTGACGAAGAGACCAAGCAGAAAGCCACGGCCATGCAGGCTAATTCAAATTTTTCCATAGTCCAGTGGGATCAAGATCTTGCCGAAAAAATCAGAAGAAACTATTCTTCGCTTTTGGATAAGCAGGAAAAAAAGCTTGATCGGCCATTATAAAAGGCAAAGAATTTTTAGGTTCTTTGCCTTTGTTAAAAAATTTGTTGGGATTTTTTTACCCGATGATTTTTTGAATCAAGCTGGTTAAGTATTTGGCTTGATTAAAGTCAGTCAGCCGGAAATCGATACCATTGCCAAGCAGCACTTCCAATGCCGCCTGAAGATTCGCCTGTATTTTATCGCCCTTATATTCATTCGTGAGCACAGTTTGATTTGAAATTGCATCAATTATCAGAAGCCGGTCTCTGTTGCCAGACAATAAATCAGCATAGCCGTCGTTTAAAAAACTTCTTACTTCTTCCTCTATTTTCACCAAGGGGATTGGCGTGGAATAACATAGGGATTCAAAGATTTCTTTAAATGGATTGACATCAAATTCGAGATATGCCTTTTCAGTAGGAATTAAACTTTCTGAATCAGCCCTTCGGAATGATATTTCAACCAGGCGGTTTTGTTTGCAATAATTGAATGAGGTGGACAAATGTACCGGTATGCTTCCTGATTGGGTTAAAATATTAAACCCCAGTAAGGTTGAATCATTCATTTTGTCAGGAAAATCAAGTTCAAGATCTTTTGCTCCCTCAAGATATTCCGGTTGGACATGAGGTATCATACTTGTATGAGAAACGATGTCCTTGATCGTGATATCACCGTTAATGGCATTTGCCAAGGCAAGGATAAGGGCAAGCGGATGCGGCAATTCTTCCTCGGCATCGCCCCCCATAATCCTTTTTTCGCCAGGCCAGTTTTTTCCCCATTTGGAAAAGGCTTGAACCATTACAAGATTTTTTCTTTGAGCATATTCAATTAAATTTTTAACAATACCTGAAAAATTTATCAGGTGGGCAACATATAAATTGCTATTGTCAAATTTTCTAAGCTCATCCAGCTCAGACTGGTAGTATACCAAGGGTTTTTCGATAAAAATTTTTTCAATTTTTTTCGCATAGCATTCCTTGATAACCGGTAAATGTGCCGTAGAATTAACCGCGATGATAGCACAGGCAGGCGTGATATGTCCATCCCAATCTGAGTAATAATATGCAGAAGGATATTTGGTTCTGATTTTTTCCAAATTTTCGGAGTTAATATCAATTCCAATAATGTATGCTTCGTTAACTCCCAAATTTTTTAATTTTTCCATGTAATAATGGCCCATTTTTCCACCGCATCCAAAAAGTAAAATCCCTTTTTCACAAATTTTTGAAAGAACTTTTTCTGATAGCATTTTTTTTCTCCTTTTTTTGTTTTTTGTTTGATTTTTCCAGTAATCATGGTATATTATATGAAATATTAATAAAAGTCAATAACCTATAAAAAATCTATGAAAATTGCATTATTATCCGCTTTTTATGAACCATATATGAGCGGTGCAGAACAAATGGTCAAGGAGATAGCCGAAAGGCTTGGAAAAGAGCATGAAATACACTTGATTACAGGACGTTTTGATAAATCATTGGCTAAAGCAGAAGAAAGAGCAAATTTTAAGCTAGTCCGACTTGGCATCGGCCATAAGCAGATCGATAAGCTTTTGTACCCATTCCTGGCGGCATGGGAAACCAAAAAAATCAAAGCTGATATTGCGCATGCGATTATGGAAAGTTACGCCGGCGGAGCCTTGATTGTTTTTAAATTTATCGCGCCGAATATTCCGCGGCTTTTGACTTTGCAAAGTGGCAATCTGGAAGATGATGTTAAGCAAAGTAAATTTTTAGTAAAAATATTCTATCGAATGATACACGAAGCGCCTGATCGAATAACTGCTATCAGTCATTATCTTGCAAAACGATTAGAACGGCTAAATATTGATAAAGGCGAAATATCGATAACGCCAAACGGTATTGATTTTAGCGAAGTGCCAGATGGAATTGAGCCGATAAAAAATCGCGTCGTATTTCTTGGTCGGCTTTCATACGAGAAAGGCCTTGATCATCTTTTGAATGCATGGCCCGCAGTTCGTCAAGCAGTGCCAGATGCACAATTATTTTTAGTTGGTCCAGATGGTGATGCGGCCGACAAGGTAAAAAATTTAGCCAAAGAATTAAATTTGGCCGACAGTGTAACATTTACCGGTGGCATGCCGCATGGCGAAGCCTTGAAAGAAATCAAAAAATCGGAAATCTTCATCTGTCCATCTTTGGCTGAAGGTCTTGGCAACGTATTCATCGAAGCCCAAGCCTGCGGAGTGCCGCCGATCGGTACGCGCGTTGGTGGTATTCCGGATATTATTGATAACGAGAAAACCGGATTATTAATTGAACCAAAAAGTCCGGATGCGATTAGTGCGGCGATAATCAGGTTGCTCAATGACCGAGCTTTATATGCGGCAATCAAGAGTAATGTCGTAGCGAGCGCGAGAAGATTTGAATGGGATGCGATTATAAAAAAGATTGATGGGATATATCAAAGTTTTTTAAAATAATATATGAATAAAAAAATAAATAATTTTCTTATATTAAATTCGTTATAAAAGAAAAAACCCCCGATAAGGACGAGCCTTAGCAGGGTTTTTTTCGTAGTAATTCATTAATAATTATAACAAAATTGTATAAAAAGTCAATAGAAATAATTATTGCTAATATTAATATAAAATGCAAATACCTAATATAATCAAAACCCTAATCCAAAAATACAAAATCTATATAAAATACTTAATCTCCGGCTCCACAGGGGCTTTTGTAAATTTATCGTCGCTATATTTATTGACAGAATTTGCTGGTTTCCATTATATAGCTTCCGCCATTATTGCTTTTTTTATTTCTTTGTCTATTAGTTTTAATCTGCAAAAAAAATGGACATTCCGAAATGGCGAAACCGAAGTTGCGCGGCAAGTTTCGATCTATCTTGCGATTACGCTTTCTAATCTGTTTATAAATATGTTTTTGTTATATATTTTGGTTGACGTTTTTCATATCTGGTATATGCTGGCGCAGGTTGGGATATATGGGTTTATTGCGGTTTATAGTTTTGTTTTGTATCGGGTGATTGTTTTTAAATAAAGCGCCCTCACCCCGGCCCTCCCCCGCGCTTTGCGCGGGAGAGGGTGACTTGTTTATAAGTTTGTTTTGGAAGAAAAAAATAATCTATTTTTAAAAAGTAATAATTATATTTTGATAAAAATAAACCTCTTAAACCAGTTCCCCTCTCCCACACGCAGTGCGGGGGAGGGTCAGGGTGGGGGCTTTGTTAAATAAAATGCCAAAAAAAATCCTCATCGCAACCGGAATATTTCCGCCAGATATTGGCGGTCCGGCAACTTATGTTGAAACGCTTTTGAATGAGCTTCCGAAGCGCGGTTTTGAAGTGCGCGTTGTCACTTATGCGAATGATGGATTAGAAATTAGAAATTATAATTTAGAAATTATTAAAATAAGCCGCAACCAAAACATCTTACTTCGTTATCTAAAATATTTTATCCAAATTTACAAACTTCTTTCCTGGTCAGATATCGTCTATATTCAAGATCCGATTTCAGCAGGAATTCCAGCTGCGCTTGCATGCAAATTACGAGGGAAAAAATATTATATGAAAATTGTTGGAGACTACGCCTGGGAGCAAGGTCGGCAGAAATATGGCGTAGCGGATAATTTGGACGAATTTCAAAATAAAAAATACTCCAATCCCGTTGAACGCTTACGACGATTGCAAAAGTTTACGGCTGGCAGCGCCGAGAAAATTATTACGCCAAGTAATTATTTAAAAACGATTGTTACGGCGTGGGGAATTGATTCTGGTAAGACTCAAGTGATATACAATTCCGTTCGTCCGGCGCAAACGATGAAGAGTAAGGCGGAACTGCGACAAGAACTTGAACTAAGCGGCGACATTATTGTTTCAGTCGGACGTCTGGTGCCGTGGAAAGGCTTTGATACTTTGATTGATTTAATGCCGGAACTTTTGAAGATTAATCCGGATTTTAAATTGTTGATAATTGGAGAAGGGAAAGAAATTAAAAATTACGAATTAAGAATTAAAAATTACGAATTAGAGAAAAATGTTTTTTTGCTTGGCGCTTTGGAACAGAAAAAACTTTGGGAGTACATGAAGGCGAGCGATTTTTTTGTTTTGAATACCGGGTATGAAGGTTTGCCACATATTGTGATCGAGGCGATGTATTTGGATTTGCCTGTGATTACGACTTATGCGGGTGGTAATACGGAAGTGGTGCGGCATGGTGATAATGGGACGTTGGTTGAATATAATAATCGCGATCAGATTCGCAATGCAATTCTCAAGCTTTGGAAAGATAAAGAAGTGCGCGATATGCTGGTTTTGAACGCAAAGAGAGATTTGAATAGATTTGGGACAGAGAGGATGGTGGATGGGGTTGTGAAAGTTTTTTAATGATGATTTTTTTCTTGTCATTCCCGCGTAGGCGGGAATCTCGGTTAAAAAATAGTTATATTTTATTATATCTCGTATTTTTAAAAATCAATTAATGTAATTCATGTTCATTTCTTTTAACACCGAGATTCCCGATCTTTTAATATCTATTCCCTGCGGGGCTATGGAATGTCGGGAATGACAAAAATTTTTATTCACAAATATGTTAAAAAACATAAAAAAATGAAAATTCTTAATTTCAGTCTCGACTCCTCAATTTTAAACAAAAACTCCGTTTCCGCAAAACGGATGATTGAGTATGGATGTTTGGTTGAAAAATATTTAGTAATTGTTCCTAGCACCGATAAAAAAGAAATATTTTTGAACAATAAAACGAGCGTTATCGGTTCGGGTGGGAAAAATAAAATCTGCCAATTATTTGGAATATATAAAACTGCAAAAAAAATATTACAAAAAGAAAAATTTGATTGCATTAGCGCGCAGGATCCTTTTGAGGTTGGGTTGATTGGACTTGTTTTGTCTAGCCAATTTAAAATCAGTTTGAATGTTCAGGATCATGGTGATTTTTTTAGTCAAAAATATTGGCGGCAAGAAAGTTTTTTGCATTTGCTTCGTTACTATGTTGGTGCGTATGTGATAAAAAAGTCCGACAGCATCCGCGTTGTCAGCAATAGAATAAAGGATTATCTGATTGTGAACTTTTATGTTAAACCGGAAAAAATAATCAATGTACCAGTCTATACCGCTTGTGAAGAATTTGAAAAAGTAAATAAAATAAACAAAGAAGATAATTTTGTATTTTTAAATCTAGGTCGTTTTGTTAAGCAAAAAAATCTACCCTTGCTTTTAAATGCGTTTTCGCAAGTTATAAAAAAACATTCGGAAGCAAGGTTGATCTTGATCGGACGCGGTCCGGAAGAAAAAAATCTTAAAAATATTTGCGCAGAGTTAAAAATAGAAAACGCGGTTGAATTCCTGGATTGGACCGAGAACGTGAAAGATTGTTACGCAGAGGCCGATGTTTATGTACTGCCGTCAAATTACGAAGGCTGGGGGAGAGTGATTATCGAAGCGGCGGCAACCGGATTACCGATAGTTATGACCGACGTCGGCTGTGCCGGCGAAGCGGTTATTAATGAGGAAAGTGCGCTGATATCAAGTGTAAATGATTTGGATGGATTTACAAAAAATATGTTAAGGATAATAGAAGACAAGGATTTGCGATTACGTTTGTCAGAATCGGCAATTCAGGCTATAAAGAAATTACCAAATAAAGATGAGACGTTGGGATTGTATTTGGAGAGTTGGAAATTAGCGTTAAATAAAAATTTAAAATAAAACACATAAAAGGAGGAGAGATGCAAGAAAAAAACGATGAAATAAAAACAGAAGATAATGCTAATCAACAACCGGAATTATTGGCTATTGAAAGAAAATGTCCAAAAAATATTCCGGGTAATGAAAAAATTCACTGTTTTTTTGATTGTGAAATAAAAACTTGTTAAACAAAAAAGGGCTCATCAACAAGATGAGCCCGGTTTTATTTTGATTTTATAGTCCAAAATGTTTATTCAACCTTGCAATAATAGCATCAAGATTGTATTCTTTTTTACGATACATTATTTTTCTTTGACTTTTTTTCTTTCTTTTTATTTTCTTTTTTCTCAAAATACACCTCCTGTATAAAGTGTTATAATTAAATTATATTTCTATTAATATTAATCGAATTTTGAATCGCTTGTTCCAATTTTTTCGGCTCATCCGTGCCGATTCGATATGTTTTATTATTTTTTAGTTTTATTTCAACCGTGTCAAAACCGGAAACATTGTAAATCCATGTCCTGGACCAGAAACACCATCGTATTCCCCAGCCATTATACCATTTGTTTTTTACGGATTTAGCAGATACAATATCGCTTAACAAAAATTTTTTTTGATAAATACCAAAACCAAATTTGATCCGCAAATATTCTTCATCAATAATCACATGGAGCGATGAAAAAGAAGCAAGGATAAACACGGTTAATATCATTGTAAGCGTGACGGCAAAATTTGTTCCAGAGTCTACTGAAACAGGCTCGGCAGAGCTCGTAATAAAAGCCCACGCAAAAAGCGCAAGCACGGCAAGTGTGACAACCAGCATTAGATAGCCGATTTGAGTGTGTTTGTAAGTCATAAGGTTTAGATTAAATTTGTATAAAATGCGAATAGTTGATATTATGGTTTTAGTAGCAGTTTTTCATAATTCTGATTGTATTTTAGCAAAAAAATTGTGAATTTACAAGAATTACAAGGACATGCTAATATAAAAATAATGCGGTATATTAATAAGAAAATAAGCTAATTTTGAAAAAAAATAGAAAAGTTTTATTAAAATATGAACTTTCTAGTAAACAAAGCAAAACTAAAAATAAACCCCAGCCAGTTTTTACGCCAAGCCGGGTATGGTTTTATTATAGATCACAGAACCGGAAACGAAACGTTTGTTCGGCACCTTACGGCTGGGCATTATCCGCGTTTTCATATGTATGTAAAAGAAGATGAAACCAAGATCGAATTCAGCCTGCACTTGGACCAGAAAAAGGCAATGTATGCGGGGCAACATGCGCATAATGCGGAGTATGATAGTCAAGCGGTTTTAGATGAGATTGAGAGGCTTAAAAATATGTTAAGAAAAATATATTTAAAATATTGATTTAATATTTTTATGTAAGAAGTTAGAAGTAAGAAGATTTTTAAATACTTTTAATTTCTAAACTTCTTACTTCTAACTTCTAAATTCTAACTTTAATGCAGCCTTCCGAAGAAATCAAAGCAAAACTTAATATCGTCGATGTCATCCGCGAGCATATACAGCTAACCGCGGCTGGTGTGAATTTTCGCGCGAAATGTCCTTTTCATCGCGAGAACTCGCCGTCTTTTGTGGTAAGTCCGGAAAAGCAGATTTACCATTGTTTTGGCTGTGGCGAGGGCGGTGATATGTTTTCGTTTATCATGAAGATCGAAGGCATTGATTTTGTCGAGGCCTTGCGGATTTTAGCGGCCAAGGCCGGAGTGCCATTGAAAAGGCAAAATCAGGAAATGAATTCGAAACGGAATTTGCTTTTGGATATTATTGATATGTCGCGCCGTTATTATCACAAACTTTTGATCGAATCCGCGGAGGCGAAAGGCGCGCGCGCGTATTTAGCGAAACGAGGATTAAGCAAAGAAACAATCGAAGAATGGCAGATTGGTTACAGCCCGGATTCTTGGGACCGGATTGGCGGATTGCTTAAAGAAAAAGGTTATAAGGAAAATGAGATATTTTTGGCAGGGCTGATTGTTAAAAGCGAAAAGGCGAATAAATATTATGATCGTTTTCGCGGGCGGATAATGTTTCCGATCAATGATGCCAACGGCAGTACGGTCGGATTTTCGGCGCGCATCAGCCCGGAAAAAGAGGCGACGGACAAGATGGGAAAATATATTAATAGTCCACAAACGCCGGTGTATGACAAAGGCAAGCTCTTATTCGGGCTTGATAAGGCGCGTTCGGAAATTAAAAAAGCGGATTTGGCGATTTTGGTCGAAGGGCAGATGGACGCGATTACCGCCCATCAAGCCGGATACAAAAACATTATCGCTTCATCCGGCACGGCGCTAAGCAATGAACAGGTGCAATTGCTCAAGCGTTTTTCAAACAATATTGCTTTGTCATTTGACATGGACGCGGCCGGAGAGATGGCGGCCGAGAGGGGAATACGCGAAGCCATGGAGGCGGATATGAATATCCGCGTAATCGAATTGCCGTTTGGCAAAGACCCAGACGAATGCATCAAGAATCGGCCGGACGATTGGAAAAACGCCGTTGCGGTTGCCAAGCCTATGATGCAATATTATTTTGACAAAACATTTTCCGCCCTGGACCTAAAACGCGTGGAAGACAAACGACAGGCGGTTCGCGTGCTCTTGCCGATAATTATGAAAATAAAAAATCTGATTGAAAAAGATTTTTGGCTAAAACGCTTGGCGGAAAAGCTGGACGTATCGACCGCCCTGCTCCTGGAATCGGTCGGACCGGCGCGAACGATAGCCAAGCGTGTGAATTCGGAAGTCGGCCCGCGTAAAATAGAAAATGCTCCGCTTGCAAAAACGAGCAGAGAAGAAGCTTTGAGCGAACTTTTTTTAGCCTTGATTATAAAATTCAATTTATATTTTGATTATGCCTTTGGCAACCTACCGGTTGAACAGCTGTTTGGAAGCGCTAATCGCGGTATTTACAAAAATTTAATAATCTATTATAATATAAACAATCGCAACGAATTTGAGACAAGTGATTTATATGAAGGGCAAAATAGCGAAAATGCCCTGTTTTCTGTGCTAGAATTCACGGAATGGCTAAAAAGCAGTATTGGCGAGAATTTTGATAATAGCAGTAACAATGAGCAAAATGAATTAGAATCGTCGGATATCCAAAACCAGTTGAAATTAATCAACAAACTGGTTATTTTGGGTGATGAAGAATATTCCGAGATAGACGAAGCTAGGGCGAAGATTGAATTGATAAATTTGATAGCTAAATTGAAAAAATCTTTTAGAAGTAATAGAAAAAAAGAGCTAGCAAAATTAATCACAATTGCTGAACGAAACGATGATAAAAATGAATTAAAAATATTAATGCAAGAGTTTAAGGTATTGTCGGATCAGGAAAGAGAATAATAATATTGATAAAGACAAAAATTATATTTTTCGAGTCTTATATTAATAAAATGGTTAAAAAGAAACCAGTACAAATTAAAAAGCCTATCATAAAAAAAACCGCTCCTAAAAAGAGCGTAAAGAAAACTGTTGCCAAAAAAACGGCAGTCAAAAAACCCATGCCTAAAAAAATTATCAAGAAAAACGCCAGTGTGAAGAAAAATACCGGCCGTAAAGTTGTGCCTGCCAAAAAACCGGCACCGATCAAAAAATCGGCGCCCATGGTTGCTCCGGCAGTAAGAGAAATAGTGATGCCAAAAGAATCGCAGATAAAAAATTTGGTTGAAAAAGGCCGCTCGCGCAGTTTTGTAACCGAGACCGAACTTTTGTATGTTTTTCCGGAGGTGGAAGAATATATTTTTGATTATGAAGTATTTTTGGAACAGCTGCAAAAAAACGGCGTGCAGATTATCGAAGACACGGGCAGGATATTGGACTATGACGACAACAAAGCCGAACGCGAAGCATCGGGCAAACTGCCGGTTACGAGCAACATGACCGATCTGTCAAAGCTGAGCGCCGATTCGATCCAGATGTATCTGAAAGAAATCGGCAAAGTATCGCTACTCTCCGGTGAAGAAGAAGTTGAGCTTGCGAAGCGCAAAGAAAAAGGCGATCGCGAGGCAGAGCGAAAATTGATCGAGGCAAACTTGCGCCTGGTAGTATCGATCGCAAAGAAGTTCACAGGAGCCAAGGGTCTTTCGCTTTTGGACCTTATCCAAGAAGGCAATATCGGTTTGTTCCGCGCGGTGGAAAAGTTTGAATATCGCAAAGGCTACAAGTTTTCAACCTACGCGACGTGGTGGATCCGCCAAGCGATTACACGCGCGCTGGCTGACCAATCCCGCACCATCCGCATTCCGGTACACATGGTGGAGACCATCAACAAATTCCAGCAAGTGCAAAGACAGCTGATCCAGGACTTGGGACGCGAACCGTTGCCCGAGGAAATCTCGGCCGAGATGAGCGAGGAGATCGAGAAAGTTCGGCATATTATAAAGATTTCACAAGACACCATATCACTCGAAACTTCTGTCGGCGACGATGAGGAAGACTCTACTTTGGAGGATTTTATCGAAGACGTGAAAAACGTTACGCCGGACCGCAGTGCCGCGCTCCAGCTTTTAAAAGATTATGTCAAAGAAGTAATCATCCAGCTCAGCCCGCGCGAGCAAAAGATTCTTGAAATGCGCTTCGGCCTCGAAGACGGCGTTGCTCATACCCTCGAAGAAGTCGGCCGCGAATTTGATGTTACCCGCGAACGCATCCGCCAGATAGAGGCCAAGGCCTTGGAAAAGATTCAGAAGCATGATGGGATACAGAAGTTGCGTGACTATTAGAGACGCGAAAATAACGAAAGATTACGAAATTAACGAAAATATTTTTATATAAAAACAGACCCGGTTTCTTTTGGTAAGAGACCGGGTCTTTTTGTTTATGCTTGCGGACAATGGCGTTTTCTGCCGCATGTCTGACAAATCTGTGCTAGTCTTACATCTGCGACATTCTCAAATTTTTCTGCTACTGCCAGCAAAGAATGTATATGAATCGTACCGTTGTAACGCATTAGGCATTTTTTGGGTAAAAGCGAATCGACGGCCTTGTATATCTTGGCTCCATTTTTATGCTTTGAAACTTCAGCCAAACTTTTAATCAGTTGCTTGTTATCAATTTCTCTCATTTCCAAAGAGTTGATTCCCATCCGGATGACTTTCCGCGGGTTTTCCATAATCTCTTCTGAATCTAGAAAAGACAAACATCGCTTTGCTTGTTTGTAATAGGGATGTAGCCATACGCTTCTGAGATTATTTTTTACTTCATTTAAACGAAGTTTGAAACCATGTCCTTTGAAAAATTTTTCGCTGGAGCTAAGCATAATATCCATAATAGAAATTGAGTTGATAATGCATTTTTCCATTGTATTTTTTTCCAATACCAATTGCACCCTACGTTCATTGGTATAATCGATTTTTCGATTAATTTCCTTCAGTTTTTCTGGATTATTTCCTAACTCAATCCGATAATTTTCTATGATATGGTACTGCGCGCGAATTGCCGCGTCAATATCTTCATAAGGCATATCAACTACTTTGCCGTTGTGATGCCGCTCAATTTCGAGATGTCCATCGGGATAAACGATGCATTTGTAATTTAATAGCAAGTCTAATCGATTTCTCTCATCTTTTGCCCACACTCTTTTATGAAGAGGTGCATCGTCAAATCTTTTATTTATTGATTGCCAATAAATTGCCAGCGCTTGTTTTTGCATGCCGATAAAATGTTTGTATTCTATTCTTTTTCCGCAGATTTTTTTGCCGATTGCCTGACCATCTCTAAATGTGAAACTGAAATGCGACCCCATATATTCCGGTAATACTTCAATTACAATACCATCTTTGTCTCGAATAACATTACTGCCATCATCTCTTTTTGGTACATAATTAATACCCATCACCCCTCCTAAAAATATTTGGTTTTAAAAGTTCAGTTTTTTTCGTAAATTTAAATATACCATAGCACATATTTTAAAAATTGTCAATCGTATTTTTTGTTTAATGTTTGTGATTTTTTTTGTAAATATATTTATTGACTTAATGAATATTTTGGTATATTGTCTTAGTATGAATTTATAAAACATTAAAACTTTATCGCTCTTTTAAAATTTTAATTGGAGGAGAGGATTATGCCGGAAGAAAAAAATGAAGAAAGGGTATTATTATTGTTGTGTAATGTTTTTTTTGAATGGTGAAAAGGTCGGAACATTTTTGAATGATAAAGCGCTTAGTATAAGCGATGGTTTGCCGAAATGGTACAAAATAAAAGGGAAGATGGAAAAGAAAATTGATATTGGTAAAAATGATGAATGCAAATATTATCCTGTTTGTACAGAAGTCGCTTGCAAAATTTTAAAGTATTGCCACTGTCAAGAATATCCTGATTTAAAGATTGAAATATTGGATTATAGTTGTGTTGATTGCCCAAACTTATCCAGCTATGGTAAAAACAAAAAATGGTGTGATGATCAGGAAGATATTGAAGCATTAGTCGCGGAAGGAGCAAAAATTTCCGCTACAATAGAAACCATAAGCGTAAAAAAAAGCGATATCGGGCTCGGAAAAACAGACAAAAAAAAGAAGCCGATAATGTACTCTATATACGACGGTCATGACCTGATAATCGACGATGATATGAAAGAGGTTTTATGCATGATCAATGGCCCCAATAGTTTTACTGGGGAAAAAATTGTTTTGCGCCAGTATTTTGAGGACGGCAACAAAGAGATTGTGTTAACGAAACGATTGCCAAAATATCAGAATATTCAGGCAGTCATGAATGAGTTAGTGGATGCAGTATCTCCAAAGCCGATTGAAAAATCAAGATACAAGATAATCCTTAATAAGGATGAATTTAATATTACCAGAGATAAATTGTCTGATGCATTGGATTTGGTCGATGAAATCAGGGATTATTCTCTGAATTTTATTGTTAAACTTTTTGAACTTTGTGAAAATGGGGAATATTCAGAAATTGATGTCGCATAAACAATCAAGGGCGGAATACAAAAAATTCACGCCCTTTTTTATTTAATTTTAGTTAATATTATTAACTATTGACTAAGCGGCAAAAATAATTTATTATATAAACACTGCCGTATGGGCAGATTTTGTTTTGAAAACAATTAAAAAATCATAAATCCTACATCACAAATCATATATCGCAATATTCCCGGGTAGCGCAGCGGTAGCGCAGCTCGCTGTTAACGAGTTGGTCGTCGGTTCGAATCCGACCCTGGGAGCACTATTTAACTCAAAAAAACTTTTCTAAAATTAGATAAGTTTTTTTGTATTTTTATGTGTGGGTCATTTGGACTCGAACATTTTAAAATTTGTCAATCCCTAGAAATACTGAA
>DOSJ01000005.1 GCA_003514005.1 Candidatus Falkowiibacteriota bacterium | reverse complement strand
TTCAGTATATCTAGGACTAATCAAGCGGTGAAAATGTTTGCAAAGCAAATGGAGCTTGCGAACTAGCTATTTGTGGAAATCCAGAAACAGGATAAATAAAATTGGTAATAGGTTAAGATATAAATTTTAGTCATATTTTGACAACGGAAAAATCGATTCAGATTCTGTTTGACCTGGGTATGGATATGATGGTTTGTTTGGATGATTGTACGCCAAATGATTTTTCTCGTACGGATTTGGAAAAAGCAGTAGAGCGAACAATCGTTTGGGTTAAAAGGTGTAAGAAAGATTATTTATTGCAAATTAAAAAAGAAAAATAAAACAAGAAGAAAGGCCGTTTATTTTTGGTGTAATCCAAGGCAGGGCGGAACTCGATTTGCGTGAACGCTGTGCCAAAGAATTGATAAAGTTGGATTTTGATGGCTATGGCTTTTGTGTGCGACCGATTGATAAGGATAGGAATTTTTTGGAAGAGGTGATGCAATTTACGGCAGACTTTTTGTGCTGGGAATCGGCACGCCGGGAGATATTGAACGTTGCGCGCATATGGGATGGGATATATTTGATTGTGTTATTCTAACTAGAGAGGGGATACATCGGAGGCTATTTGAGAAAATATTCAATATTCAATGAAAATACCAATTTTTATAGAGCCATGAATATTTGTAATACAAAGTTTAAAAATGATTTTGCGCCGATAAATAAAGACAGTAATTTGTCTGAATTACGTGAATATAGTCGAGTTTATTTTCATCATCTTTTTAAAGATAAAGATTTTTGGCTACGCGTTTGGCTAGTTTGAATAATTTGGAGTTTTATTTGGGGTTGATGAAGATGATTAAGAAAAATTTTTAGATTTAATTTTTAGATTTAACTTGTGTATTTTTGGTAAAAATGGTATTATTAAAGTAATATTTATTATAAAAAAATGAAACCCAAAATCACCATTACTATCTTATTAATCTTTACCTTGCTATCTGGTATGTTGGTTTTTTTTGCAGTGAAACATAATGCACTACGAGTAGATAGTAATGCACTAATCGAGCAAAAAGAACCTGAGAAAATAATGACAAAAAAAGAAATAATATCCGAGGCTTTAACAGTATTGGAAAATATAAAAGAAGATCCTAGTAAAGCTAAAAAAATAAAAGAAGCCGAAGAAACTTTAAATAATATCAAAGCCGATCCAAAGGTCGCTGAAAAAGCAGAACAGGCATTAAAAACATTAAATTCTATGAATAATAATTTAAAATAATATATGCGTAAAGAATTTAAATTTTTTAGCCAAATAGTAATTACGATTATTTTAACACTTGGCCTGTCAATCTCTTTCCAATCTCTTTTGGCGGCTTGGACAGTGCCAACCGCCAATCCTCCCGCTGATAATCCGTCGGCACCAATATATAGTAATAGCGCAACAGATCAAACAATCACAGGAGGATCATTGACGGTATCTAATGGTTTGGTTGTTGGGACAGGTTTAGTTATGGCAAGCAATGTGATCTTGCATAACAATTGGCTATCAGGGGATGGCGGTAATGAAGGGATCAGTATTGATGTTGAGGGAAATATTAAAACAAACGGATATTTAGCATTAGGGACTCCAGCGGCTGGTGTGGCAGGGGCGATTCGTTGGGAACCGACTTCCAAGACATTGCAGGTACATGATGGAAATGGTTGGGTTGCTGTAAGTCAAAATACTGCGTCATGTCCATCGACATTTTGTACTGCCCCGCATACAATTGGAAGTTGTCCTAATACCTTCTCCAGTGGTTCTTGTACAACATGTACACCAGATTGCGGTTGTGAAGGTGGATATGCTAGTTGTAATGGAACTATGGCAGACGGTTGTGAGACATTTGGTTCTTGTTGTGTGGCTGAATGTGCTTATGTTGGACAAACACAATGTAGCGGTAGTACACTTAAGACATGTGCCAATGTTAGCGGTTGTCTTAAATGGTCTGATTCAGTTTGCAGTTATGGATGCGCATCATATAATGGTACACCTGAATGTATCTTGACACAGCAAATTTCAAGATGTTGGAGTGCCCCACTTCGAGATCATCGAATGGTAGTTGGCGGCGCAGCTGCATGTGGTGCGGCAGGATATACTACCCCCGAAGGAACAGTTAAAATACCTACCAAAGCTTATCCAGGGACTGTCCAAATATTTGAGTGCAGGAAGTTTGTTGATGGATATTGGGATTATATGTCATCAACTAACTGTGCAGGAGAGGGGTTTGCTCAAGTTACTTCTCTTGGATATACATATTCTCCCGCTCCTTTAGGATTCTTCACTGTTCCTATGTATAGATGCTGGGTACCATACCCTCCTTTAGGTTATGATCATTTTCTATCTTGGAGTAATAATTGCGAAGGTGCTCCTAATAATGAAGGTAACTTTGGGTATTATACTTTTTAATGAACTATAATGTAAATGATGGAATTTGTTATAAATAAAAAATCCAAAGACTCAAAACTTAGAATAGGAACTCTCAGGCTAAAAAACGGGACGATTAAGACCCCGTTTTTTATGCCGGATGCGACGCGGGCAGTGGTGAAGAATATTGGGATAGTGGATATTAATAATCTGAAAATGCCAGCAATGGTTGTGAATACATACCACTTGTATCTACAACCGGGAATGGATCTGATAAAAAAAGCCGGTGGCGTGAATAAATTTATGAATTTTGATCGGCCGTTACTTTCAGATAGCGGAGGATTTCAGGTTTTTTCTTTGATTCATCGGAATAAGCAGATGGGTAAGATTACGGATGAGCATGTCGAATTCAAATCGCCGATAGATGGAAGTAAACATATTTTGACACCGGAAAAATCTATTCAGATTCAGTTTGACCTTGGCGTAGATATGATGGTTTGTTTGGATGATTGTCCGCCGAATGATTTTTCGCGTCCGGATCTGGAAAAAGCGGTTGAGCGGACAATTGCTTGGGCGAAAAGATGTAAGAAAGAATATTTATTACAGATTAAAAAAAGAAAAATTAGTCTTGAAGAAAGACCGCTTATTTTTGGCGTTATCCAAGGCGGAGCGGAGTTATATCTGCGTGAGCGATGTGCTAAGGAATTGATCAAGCTGGATTTTAACGGCTACGGATTTGGCGCGCGGCCGATTGATAAGGATGGGAATTTTTTGGAAGAGGTATTGCAGTTTACGGCTGACTTGATACCCGAAGACAAGCTTCGTTTTGCGCTGGGGATTGGCACGCCGGAAGACATTGTTCGTTGCGCGCATATGGGGTGGGATATGTTTGATTGTGTTATTCCGACTAGGGAAGGGAGGCATGGGCGGCTTTTTGAGCAAATATTCAATAACCAATATTCAATATCCAATGATAATAAAAATTTTTATAAAGCTGTGAATATTAATAATACCGAATTTAAGAATGATTTTTCTTCAATAAATAAAGTTAGTGATTTACCGGAATTGCGTGAATATTCACGGGCTTATTTGCATCATTTATTTAAAGTAAAAGATCCTTTGGCTGCTCGACTCGCTAGTTTGAATAATTTGGAGTTTTATTTGGGGTTGATGAAATCGCTTAGGGATAGTTGATAGAGATTCAGTGTTTTTGTTTTTGCCCGTTCCGTAAAGGCTTAAACTAGTTATTCTCTCGCTGTGGAACTTGCCTTTTTTCTTTATTATTTATTTTGGAAGCGGCTGCAAACAGTCCTCGCTTCGATAATAACCAGTTTAAACCTTTACTACACTTTCATTGGTTATGTAAATCAGAAATTGGATACGAAATTAGCTACTTGTTTTTTATTTTATAAAAAATTATGATATAATATAAAAGAATTTTTATTAATAAACAGAATAAATTACTATGAACATCGCAATTAACGGTTTTGGCCGGATTGGCCGGGCCGCATTCAAGATTATGTTGGAAAAAGGCAAGGATTTCAACATGGTCGCAATTAATGACCTTACCAGTACGGCAACTTTGGCACATTTGCTTAAGTATGATTCTTGTTATGGAAAATACAAAGATGATATAACATCATCTGCTGACTCCATAGTCGTTTCCGGAAAAAAGTATAGAGTATATGCCGAAAAAGATCCATTGCAGTTGCCTTGGAAAGATTTGGATGTGGATATTGTACTGGAATGTACCGGACGTTTTTGCAGTAAAGCGGATGCGGGAATGCATTTGAAAGCCGGAGCGAAAAAAGTAATAATTAGTGCGCCAGCTAAAGGCGAGGGCGTAAAAACTATCGTTCTTGGTGTTAACGAAGATAAACTTTTAAAAAGCGACAATATTATATCAAACGCATCTTGCACAACCAACTGCTTGGCACCGGTTACAAAAGTGATAAAAGACAATTTTGGCATTAAGAAAGCGGTTATGTCAACGATTCATTCATATACTGCTGATCAAAACCTAGTTGACGGTCCGCACAAAGATTTGCGCCGAGCAAGAGCGGCTGGACTAAATATCGTGCCGACAACAACCGGTGCGGCAACGGCTGTCGCTATTACAATTCCGTCATTAAAAAATAAATTTGATGGAATGGCAATCCGCGTGCCTACCCCGGTCGGTTCGCTAGTCGACGTTACTTTTGTAACAGTAAAAAAAGTGGACGAAAAAATAGTTAACCAAGCCTTTAAAAAAGCGGCAAAAAGCTCAGCATTAAAAAACTACATCGAAGCATCGGAAGAGCCTTTGGTCGTTACCGACATAGTCGGAAATCCGACTAGTGCGATTGTTGACCTTGGCTGTACAAAAGTGATTGACGGAGATTTGTTAAAAGTGATTGCTTGGTATGACAATGAATGGGGTTATTCGAATCGGTTGGTGGATTTGTGTGGGTTTATTGGGAGGAAGAAATATTTGTAAATAAGTTTCTTTAGATATTATTGAGGGCAACAAATAAAATAATTTTTTTCATCTTGTCATTCCCGCGGAGGCGGGAATCTTGGTGAAAAAATTTTCTATTAATTCACCAAAATTCCCGATCATTTATATTTATTCCCTGCGGGGCTATTGTGTGTCGGGAATGACAAGAAGGAAATGGATTTAATTCAAAAATTAAAAAAAGCAAAATTAACGGGTCGTGGTGGTGCTTGTTTTTGTGTTGCGGATAAATGGCAGATGGTGAAAAAAGCAAAGGGTGATAGGAAATATGTTGTATGCAATGCGTCGGAAGGGGAGCCGGGAATTAAAAAAGATAAATATTTATTTGATAATGAAGCTGACGAGGTGATTGAGGGTATTATGTTGGCGTTGGAATTTTTGCCCGCGGAAAAAGCCTATATATATCTTAATCCGGATTATTATACTGAGCTTGCTCCGAAACTAAAAAAAATAATCGGTTATTTTCCGATCGAAGTATTTAAAAAAGACCATAGTGCCGGTTATATCGGCGGTGAAGAATCATCTGCCTTGAATCATATCGAGGGAAAAAGAATTGAGCCGCGTATTCGTCCGCCTTTTCCGACAGAGTCCGGTCTTTGGGGCTGTCCGACACTGGTGAATAATGTCGAGACATTTCGCGATGTATTTTTGATTGCAAAAGATCAGTATAAAGGTACCAAGCTGTTTACGGTCGGAGGCGACTGCATTTATGATGGTGTATATGAATTTCCGGAAGACATATTTATTGAAGATGTGCTGAAACAAACAAGCAATTATCCTGATTTTGATTTTTTTGTGCAGGTCGGCGGTAATGCCAGTGGAACAGTTTTAAATAAAGAGCAACTAAAGCAACCGGCAATGGGATGTGCTTCCATTACTATTCATAGCCTGTACAAACATAATCCGATTGAACTTTTGAAGTATTGGGTAGATTTTTACAAACATGAATCGTGCGGACAATGCACGCCTTGTCGCGAGGGGTTTTATCGGTTAAAGGAAGTGATATATGCGTCTAAACTGGATTGGCAGGCGGTTGATAAATTGATAACAAATCTTAAGGATTCATCGTTTTGTGCTTTGGGATCATCGGCGTATACGCCGTTTTCGAGCTACATCAATAACGTTATAAAATATACATCTTTGTCATTCCCGACACACATAGCCCCGCAGGGAATGGATATTAAATGCCTGCCCCGCTAGCGGAGCTGGCCGAGGATCGGGAATCTCGGTGTTAAAATAATAAAATAAGGATATGATAAAATGATTTTATAACAAACATGCTGTAAAAAATACTTTGTTATTGTTAAACCAAGATTCCCGCCTACGCGGGAATGACAAGTAAAGGGAAAACGTTTAAAATTTACCCACAGAATTGTCTAAAGAACCTCTATTATCACGTTTTATTTACTAACATAAAACTATGACAAATGAACAAAATGTTCAGCCAGAAGCAAGTACTTTAGTTTCTCCGACTGAACAAGAAAGCAAACCGTTTAATTCAGAATTAAAAATAAGTTCATGCCAGGAGCTTGCAAAAAGTTCGTGGCCGATTTACAAGCAAAATATCAAAAAGTTTATCAGCTTGATGCTGATTCCGCTTTTTGCTTTTTTTGTTTTAGGCGTATTAACGTTTTTTTCAATCATACCGATATTTCTATTTCATCCTGAAAACATTGCCATAAAATATGGATTGATTGCCTTGATTGTTTTTGTACTGATTATTGCGTTTTGCTTGTTTATTTATATTGCTATATCTTCACAAGCAGGAATGTTCCTTTTGATCAAGAATTACAAAGACAATATAACGGTCAAGGATGCTTTTATGGGCGGTAGAAAAATCGCGGTAAAATTTTTTGTAACAAATTTGTTAGTCGCGTTTTTTGTTTTTCTATGGACATTATTATTCATAATTCCCGGAATATATATGACGCTGGCATACAGTATGGCAATTTGGGTGCTTATTTGCGAAGGAATCGCGGGCGGAGCGGCAATTAAAAAAAGCAAACAACTTGTAAAAGGGTATTGGATGGCATTGTTTGGCCGTTATGCGGTTGTTTATATCGCGGTGTATGCCGTAATCATGATTCCATTTTTGATATTCGGCGAGAAGAGCGGAATGGGGATAGCATGGACGGTAATATCGCAGGTACTCTCTTTCTTAGTCGCTCCTTTTATAGTTATCTATACTTATTACATATATCTTGATTTAAAAAAAATAAAAAATATTTAAAATGGTAAAATCAAAAGTTATAAAAATTAGCATTAACGGAAAAAATTATAGCTGTGAACAAGGGGATACGATAATGAAAGTTGCCGCGAAGAACGGAATCAGTATTCCCGGGCTTTGCGGACATCCGGATTTTAAGGCTCGTTCGACTTGTCGACTTTGCGTAGTAGAAATAAAGGGCAGACGGAATTTGGCAACCTCTTGTTCTACTATCGCGGAAGACGGTATGGAAATTACGACTGATAATGATAGGGTAAAAAAATCGCGCAATACGAATCTGGAATTGATATTTGCCGAGCATATTGAGAAATGCGCGGATTGTATTTGGCGTTTTGAATGCAAGCTTTTGGCGTATGCCAAGAAATTTGATCTTAAATTAACCCGTTTTAACGATCGAAAAGCCAATCGGCAAACCTATCGTTTTGCCAATGCGGTAGAAATTGATGGCACACAATGCATTGATTGCCGCAATTGCGTTGACGCATGTACGCTTTTGCAAAAGATTGATTATTTAGAAATAAAAGGCAAGGGCGCTGACCAAGAAATAGTACCAAGCAGTAACAAGAATAAAAAATGCATTTTGTGCGGACAATGCGCTGTCCACTGTCCCGTAAGTTCCGCGCAGGAACAGGCAAACTGGAAACAGGTGGAAAGAGAGATAGCTAATCCCGACCAAATAGTTATCGCGCAATTCGCACCTTCGATCCGCGTATCGATTGGTGAAGATTTTGGCATGCCACATGGTTCAATCGTAACTAATCAGGTGGTAGCGGGCTTGCGCGCGCTTGGTTTTGATTATGTTTTTGATGTGAATTTTGGCGCTGATATCACGACTATTGTTGAGGCCAAAGAACTAATCGAACGCCTGAATCCGGGTAATAAAAAAAATGCAATGCCCATGATCACATCCT
This sequence comes from Candidatus Falkowiibacteriota bacterium, assembly GCA_003514005.1. Lineage (GTDB taxonomy): Bacteria > Patescibacteriota > Patescibacteriia > Patescibacteriales > UBA12075 > UBA12075. The sequence continues at coordinate 38,403 of DOSJ01000005.1, read as the reverse complement.
GTTGTCCGGGTTGGGTGAATTATGTCGAGCTCTATCGTCCTGATTTGATTCCCAATCTAACGACATCGCGCTCACCACAGATTCACAATGGCGGACTCATAAAAACATTTTGGGCGGAAAAAATGAAAATTGATCCAATGAAAATTACCGTGGTTTCGATAATGCCTTGCACGGCAAAAAAATACGAAGCCAGCCGTCTGGAAATGAAAATAGACGATAAGTTTCCGGTTGATTATGTTCTGACTACGCGCGAGTTTTCATTCATGTTGAAAAAGAATAAAGTGGATTTTGCAAAAATCAAACCAAGTCACGCCGACGATCCTTTTGGTGAATATTCCGGCGGGGCCGCAATCTTTGGCGGAAGCGGCGGCGTCATGGAGTCGGCATTGCGGACAGCGCATGTCATGGCTTGCGGTGATAAAAAAACCGGAATCTGCAAATCAAAAATCGATTTTAAAGATGTGAGGGGACTAGCCGGCTTGAAAGAAGCGGTTGTTGAAGTTGCGGGAATAAAATTGCGTGTAGCAATCGTAAACGGTATTGGAAACGTAAAAGGTATGCTAGACAATCTAAAAAATTATGATTATATCGAAGTAATGGCCTGCCCGGGCGGATGTATCGGCGGCGGCGGACAGCCGATTCCGACAACTCCGGAGATTCGGCAGAAACGTATGGACGCACTGTACAAACTGGATAAAAGCCTAAGCTTTCGTAAATCTTATGAAAATAAAAAAGCGCTTGAGGTTTTGGTCTGGTTGAAGGGGCAGGGGAAAACGATAGAGCATGGGGTTTTGCATACGGGGTATAAGAAGAAGGAGAAACTATAATGTGAATAATTTATTGATTCAATATAAAATAATAACCCGTCAAAGCGATTTGCGATGACGGGTTTTTTGTTTTAATACCAATTAAAGACCAAATTTTTTAGCATTTTTTAGGAATTTTATTTGGTTTTCTTTGTTCCATGCCATGAAAGAACCGGAATTTTTCCATGATTTATAACCCATGATCATAATCAAAACAATGAATGGAAGTAGATTAATATTTTGCAATGCGAAAAAAGTACATACAATCATTGCTCCCCAAAATAATAAGTCCCCAATCATTACAATGGCTTGAAATATATACCTCATTTATACCTCCTTTTTTAATTGTTAACTTTTCTTGTAGCCCGTAGGGGAAATCTAAGAGGTGATAATCGACAATATAAGTGAATGCAGTGTACATATGAAGAATCTTATATTGAATCAAATTCCTGAAAGAAATGCTTAATCAGGTTTTTAATATGGATGACTAAAATCTTCTTCGGATATCGTGTATTTGTTATTTCTGTGTTTCAAGTAAAGCAGAATGATAGAGCCAGCAATCCAAACAACTGATTCGGTTATAAATAGATTCCATTCAAAATTGATTGCGACTAAATCTCTGTGGTAAAGTTCTGCTAATGTTATCCATTTTCCAAAAAGAAGATAATTGCCATAAATATGTATTACATGAAATGCGCTAATAACAAGTACTAAAAAAATAATTATGGTAGATACAGCAATTCCCGCAGTTTTACAAAGTCGTAAATTGGGTTTTATAAATTCGTTTAATTTTCTTTTCATTTCTGCCTCCTGTATTAATTGTTTATTAATGCTGTAAAGATCAACTCTTGTAGCCCGTAGGGGAATCGAACCCCTGTTTCAAGGATGAGAACCTTGCGTCCTAACCATTAGACGAACGGGCCCTACTTCGCTAAAGCTACGTAGGGCAGGCCCTGTTTGCGTTAAAATGCTTAAAAATATGTTATTTGGGCTTTTAACTTAATTATCTTAGCATAAGAATAATATTTTGTCATTAGTAAAAACTTGAATTATAGAAAAAACTAGCTATGTGTAATTTGTGGCTAATATTAAACTAAAAGTATTTAAATTAGTTAAAAATACAAAACATATGCATTTTTCATCAACAGGGTTTTCCACTGAAAAAATGGCTTAATTAACAGGAAATACACTTGTCTAGGGGTTGACAATATTTGTGGATTGTATATAATAACGACACAGGATTTGTGGATGAATTTATTCTTCTGCGGGTTTCTGTAAGGCATTAGTATTTTCATAAATACTTGAAATATTCTTGCCTAAGCATGGGGATTAAAGCGCCCACACATTTTAATGTGTGGGTGCTTTTATTATTATCAATTAATAATTAATAATTAATAATTATATTTAGATTATAAGTTTGTATTTATTAAATATTTTGAATAACCATTTAAGAACGATTGTGCAGAAATTTGACCTTTCCCTGAAAGTTGAAGTTCTAAAATTTCTATTGCCTTGTCTCGACACATAATAAATAATTTTTTATTATACGTAAAAATTTCACCTGGTTTATGGTTATTAGTGTTTAAAAAAATATTTGAAGTTTTAATAATTTTTAATTCGTAATTTTTAATTCGTAATTGATAATTAAAAAATGCTCCTGGCCAAGAATGCATAGCGCGGATAAATCTTTCGATCTTATCAGCAGGTTGGTTCCAGTTGATATGTCCGTCTTCTTTTTTTAGCATACCGACATAGGATGATTTTGAATCGTCTTGCGGTATTGCTTGTATTTTGTTATCGATATAATCTTTGATAGTCGGTATCAAAATATCTGCGCCAAGAATTGATAATTTTTCAAATAAAGTTTTCGAGGTATCGGAATCAATGATAGTAATTTCTTTTTGTGATAAAATCGGACCGGTGTCAAGATTTTCGTCCATCTTCATTATGGTTACGCCGGTTTCTTTGTCGCCATTCAAAATTGTCGCCTGAATACAGCTAGCACCGCGATATTTTGGCAAGAGTGAACCATGGACATTTATTGTGCCGTATTTTGGGATATTTAAAATCACCCCAGGAATAATCTGCGCATATGCGATGACTATAATCAAGTCAGGGGAGAGCTGTTTTATTTGTTCAGTTATGTCTTTGATTTTTTGCGGTTGTAAAACCGGAAGATTGTGCTCTAGTGCTACTTGCTTGATAATAGGAGATGTTAGTTCTTGTTTTCTGCCGATTTTTTTGTCGGGTTGGGTGATGATGGAAACAATGTCAAAGCTGTCGTCATTGATTAGATTAATCAAAGACGGAGCGCCAAAGTCGGGGGTGCCAATGAAGATTGTTTTAATTTTTTGGGGCATGAATATTTTTAGTTATTCTGATAATTTTTTGAAATTAATATTTTTTTGTCATCTCGACCGAGCGGAGCGAGCGGAGAGATCTATAATATGAGAATTATTAACAATGAATATTTTTTAAATAATCTGAAATTCACAATTTTTTATATTACTATGATAAATTTATATTCAAGTATTATAGATCTCTCACTGCGGTTCGAGATGACAAAAAAGAGGATAGGTATGAAGTTGCACAATGATTTTTTATTTCAGTTTTTCTTTCAATATATCCAAAACAATCTTCGGATTTGCCTTGCCTTTGGTGGCAGACATTATTTGACCAACAAAAAATTGTAAAACATTTTCTTTGCCGGCTTTATATTGAGATACTTGATCGGGGTTTTTTGCGATAATATCCAAAACATTATTTTCAAGTTCGGCACTGTTGTCCATCTGTTCCAGACCAAGTGATTGCATGATGTTGGTGGGGTCGCCGCCTTTCTCAATCATGTTTTGCAAAATAGTTTGCCCCGCGCTTGAGTTTATTTTGTCTTGATAAACCAAGCAAATCAGTTCTGCAAAATTTTCGGCATCAACTTTTAAATCTGCTAATGTTTTGCCGTTTTTTAAATATTTAAATAATTCGCTTAATGTCCAATTGGAAACAGCTTTGGCAAGTTTATTTTTTTGTCTTTCCCAATCATCACCATTGGCATTGATCCAAGCTTCGAGTTCAGATATAACAGCTTCGGTAAAATCGGCAATTTGTTTATCAGCGACTAGCAACTCTGCATTCTCGGCGGTGAAATTATATTGATGAATAAAACGTTGTTTTTTTGCGGGAGGCAGTTCTATTAGGTCGGCTTTTATTCTTTCTATCATCTCGTCGCTGATATTGATCGGCGGGATATCCGGTTCTGGGAAATAGCGGTAATCGGCCGAAGTTTCTTTTACTCTTTGACGTACTGTTACACTTTTGTTTTCATCCCAGCCGCGAGTTTCTTGTACTAGCTTGTCGCCGTTTGCTAGCTCTTTTTTCTGGCGCTCAACTTCGTAGTTAATTGCTTTCTCAACTGCTTTAAAAGAATTGATATTTTTTATTTCAACTTTTGGATTCAGTTTGTAGTCTCCGATCGGTTTTATTTCGCATTTGCCAAGATACTCCCAACGTCCTTTTTCTTGGATGCTGACATTGGCCTCACAACGCATTTCTCCCTTTTCCATATTAGCATCGCTAATATCTAGATAGCGCAAAATCTGTTGATAGATTTGGCAGAATTTTTTGGCTTGTTCAGCAGACTTAATTATTGGCTCAGTTACCATTTCCATGAGTGGGGTACTGGCACGATTGTAATCAACGAGCGTGTAATTCTTTTTGTCCGGATGTGTAAGTTTGCCTGTGTCTTCTTCCAAGTGGATTCTGGTTATCGCTACTTTGTCTCCGTCAATATCAAGATAGCCGTCATAAACAAATGGTAAATCGTACTGAGATATTTGATAGCCTTTTGGCAGATCCGGATAAAAATAATTTTTGCGATCAAATTTACTTAGTTTGTTAACCTTGCAATGAAGTCCCAAGCCAGTTAAAATAGTCCATTCAATCGCTTTTTTATTCGGTATCGGCAATGTTCCGGGATGTCCCATGCAGATCGGGCAGGTGTTTTCATTGGGTTTTTTATTTTCTATATTATTATCGCATTCGCAGAACATTTTTGATTTGGTTTTTAATTCAGCATGAATTTCCAAGCCGATTATGATGTCGTATTCCATATTGTAATGTTTTCGTAGAGACGCAAAATTTTGCGTCTAAAATTAATGTTATATAATTATATTAGCAAAATATGTGAAAAATGCAAATTAATTATTTTTTTTAAAACAGTAGAGACGCAAAATTTTGCGTCTCTACGAATGATTTTTTATGAAAAATTGTGATTAAAACAACCCAGAACTGCCATAACCGCCTTCGCCGCGATTTGTTTTGTCGTTGACTGTGCTTTCGATTATTTCCGGGTTTTCGATTTTTTGAATCAGAATTTGCGCAATTTTTTGCCCTGGTTCAATATTTAAAATATCTTCACCTAAATTGATTAAATTTACTTTTACTTCTCCACGATATCCCGAATCGATTACGCCGCCAAGGACATGGATGCCGTTTTTGGCAATTCCGCTTTTATCCCAGATTAATCCGGCATAATTTTCTGGAATCGCCATTTTGATTCCAGTCGCTATAATCGCGCGGTTGCAGGGCGAAAGGGAAACATATTCAGACGAATACAAATCAAAAGCCGCATCGCCGGAATATGCCTTGCTTGGTAATTTTGCCATAGGGGAGATACGTTCAATATTTATTTGAAATTTTTCTTTTGAATTTTTTTGCAGTCGTTCCGGATCTATCAAAGCCAAGACTTTGTTCCAAATCATTTCATGAATTTCTTCTCGCTTTAGTATTTGACCGTTTTCAGCGCATTCGATCAAAGTAAAATTTGGATAAGATTCGGCTATTTCCAGATATACTTTTTCCGCGGCACGCAGATGGTCAATATCGGCTTCGTGTATATCGCGTTTTTCTCCACAAAGATAGCTTCTGATTGCTTTGTTTTCAACCAGCTTGTGTCCGATTTCGGCATCAACATGCAAAATAATATTCAGGTCCGGTTTTGGAATCTGGAAAAGATTATACTCCAGGGCATAGACCCAGTCCATATATTTTTTTCGCTTCGCTTTATCAGCTATTTTCCCGCCCTGGTGTCCCATATTGGAACTTACGTAACGGTTGGAAATGACTATATAACCCTCATCTAGCCAAGCTTTTATTTTAAAACTTGCGTCATAGCGATCCACGGCAAAAAGAGCGGATGCCCGGAATGGCCCGACTTCTTCCGCGCTTCCGTATTTGCCATTCAAATACTCTTTGATAAAATCCGATGACGTGGAATCGTATTGGGGAAAATCCGCCATTTTTACTTTGTAGCCGTCTTGCAGTAATCTATCGATTAAAATCTGCGTTTGCGTACCTTTTCCCGCTCCGTCTATGCCATCTATTACTATTAATTTTCCAATTGTTTTTTCCATATATTCAAAGAGAAGCGCCTTTTTCGCGCTCCTCCTTATGTTTTTTTTATTATGCCTTATTGTACTATATCTTTTTCATTATTTCAAGTATTTTTTCTTCAAGTTCTTCGGCTGTGCCATTGTTGATTATTGTGTAATCTGCGGTTTTTCCCACCTCGCTTATTAGTCTTTCAGTTTCTTGATTTTCATTAGCCGCAAATTCTTCGAAAGCGGCGTCGCTTTCGCCAACTTTTTCACCGCGATTAACACTTCTTTCATAGCGAATGCGCTGATCTGCGGTTACATATATTAAAATAAAACTATTTTCATAAGCCTCTCGAAAAATATCTGGATCACCAGGCATGCGGAGTCCATCAACGATTATTAGGTCAGAGTCTTCGTTCTCAACCTCTATTAACATGGCCCGCATTAAAACTGATTTATCAAATCCTTTTTTCAAAACCAACGCTAAGTTTATCAGGTTATCTCGTGTGGCATCAAGATGTAGGCTGTCTAATGTCCTTCTTAAAATACTGGAAACAGTAAGTCTTTGCCCGCCATAGTGTTTGCGGATAAAATCTGCCGCCGCGCCTTTTCCGCCAGCTTGTTCTCCAATAATACCGATAATTATTTTTTTCTTCATAATTTATTTATTATTATTATATCTAATTGTTTTTTTAATTCATCTAACCCATCTTCATTATAGACTAAAAAATCCGCCCTGGCAATTGGTCCACCTTTTTCGATATTTTCGATCTCTGAATAGTCGCGGCGGATAAATTCTTCGATTGATTTCATTGGTCTTTCGTTGGTTCTATTTGATAGACGTTTAAACCGGGTAGTGGGGGATGCAAATACCGCTAAAGTAATAAAACTATCACCAAAGTTTTCTTTTAATATCTTGTACTCAGACCAAGAATAAAGACTTTCGATTATGCAGTAATCGTTGTTTTCTAATGCTTGATTGATTTTTGGTAATGACAACGTAGCATATGCGCCCATGCCCAGTTCTTGGCGGATTTTTTCACGCGTAATCTTTTCGTTTTCATAATTCAACTCCAATCCAATTTCTTTCATGCGATCAAAAGTTACTTCACCGAAATATACTCTTGGGCAGTTTAATTTTTCTTGCAAATATTTTACCGCCTCGGTTTTTCCTGATCCGCACATGCCGACTACGGCGATGATTTTTTTATTTTTCATTTTTAGTTAGCTTAATATTAATGGGAATTTTAATATACTATGAGTTCCGATAGATCTTAGATAAATAATATTGTTTTCAAATTGAAAAGTAAAACGATAAGAAATGTTAATTCGACATTCCCATATATTATCTTCGCCTTGTAATTTTTTCATATTAAGCGAAGGATGCTGCGAGTCTGACAATAAAAAACCTAACTGTTTTTGATAGGCTTTTTTTATATCATCCGGTAGTTTTTTGTATTGCTTGTCGAATTTACGTGATTGTAAAATCTGGACGATTTTCATAAACTATTTAAGTGATGAATAACTTCTTTTGCGTTTTTAAATGGTCCGGAAACACGTCCATTTTTTATGTCATCATCAGCTTCTTTTTCGGCTTGTTGCCATTCTTTTGTCCAATAATACGCTTGGCTAGGGTCAATCATTTTTACAGGCCTTATATTTATTCCGCCTAAATTGTCGATAGTTGCATTAACAAAATCTCCTTCACTAACGTTCATTTTTTTGCGAATATTACCAGGAAGAGTAATCTGAAAATTTTTTTTAATGCGAATAAGAGTTTCTAGTTTGTTGTTTTTCATATTTTTAAAATTATGAATTTCTAAATTTTATAATTTAATAATATTATAAAATCGTAATGATGTCAATTCAGCCTTGTTAATTCCTTAAAAGTAAACTTCAAATTATCCGTCTCATGCGTTTCTTCGAAAATCGTATTTTTGAAATCAGAATAATCAGGAAAAAAAGTGTCAGCTTCGGGGGCGTCATCGACTTCGGTTATATAGAGTTTGTCAATCAATGGCATGAATAGGCGATAGATTGTGCCGCCGCCAATGATAAAAACTTCATTTCCCTCACCCCCTTGCCCCCTCTCCAAGCTTGGAGAGGGGGGATTTTGAGATAATTCTTTGGCTTTGGAAATAGCTTCTTCGATTGAATGCGCGATATGACAGCCGACAGGTACTTTGTAATCAACATCTTTTGTAACAATAAGATTTATCCGATCAGGCAGTGGCTGTCCGATTGATTCAAATGTTTTATTACCCATTACAACAACATGGCCAGTGGTCAATTTTTTGAAACGCGCCATGTCTTCGGGGATGTTCCAGAGAAGTTTGTTTTGACAGCCAATCTCGCGATTGTGGCCGACAACGACGATCATTGATAGCATATTAAATAATTTAATATTAAAATTTTTTTATTTAATTTTAGAGATAAATATTGCTATTTACATAATGTGTATTATGTGCTACTATATTCATAGGTATCAAACAGTGGGACTCTTATGTCCAACATCAACTAAGATAGCAATCTCGATTTGGGGTTGTTATTTTTTTGTGTTATAATACTGTTCGTGGTAGGTGGTAGGCATTGCCCGATGGTCGGGACGCTGTTTGATACCCAGTTGATGTTCATTTATGGACATGGGGTTCGATTCCTCTGCCTACCGCACCAAAACCATCTCTTAATATGAGGTGGTTTTTGGTATTATCTTTAGTTTAGTAACCACCGATATTTGCAATCTCACCTTTTAAAGCCGCGTGCGATTGATAATTCTCAAGCGTGATATCTTCGTATCTAAAATCATCTATATTTTTTATTTCCGGGTTTAATTTTAGAGTTGGGAAGGGGAGGGGTTCGCGGCTGATTTGTTCTTTGATTTGGTCAAAGTGATTGGAATAGATATGGACATCGCCAAAGGTGTGGACAAAATCTCCCGGCTCAAGGCCGGTAACTTGCGCGACCATCAGGAGAAGCAGAGCATATGAGGCGATGTTAAATGGTACTCCCAAAAATAAATCGGCACTGCGTTGGTAAAGACCGAGATGAAGTTTGCCGCCGGTAACATTAAACTGGAAAGTGGTATGGCAAAAAGGCGGAACTTCGTTCGCGTTGCCTCCGCTTGCCATTGCGTAAATAAAATCAGGGTTCCAGCCAGAAATTACATAGGACTTGCGGAATGGTTTGTCTTTTAAACCTTGAATTACCCAGCCGAGCTGATCTATCTCTCGTCCGTCTGAAGCCGGCCAACGGCGCCACATTTTTCCGTAAATTACAATCAAGTCGCCCCATTTTTCCACAAAGGGGTCGTTTGCCGGCAAGCTTTTTAGTTTGGCAATAAAATCAGCTTGATTTAAATCATTGCCCGGGTCATTTTGAAGACAGTGTTTATGATATCGTTTCCATGCCCACTCATCCCATAAATGCAAATCTTTATCCACGAGTGGCTTGATATTGGATGAACCGGACAAGAACCAAATCAATTCTTCAAAAATTCCACGGAAAAAAGTTTTTTTTGTAGTTAAGAGTGGAAAGCCTTGTGATAAATCGTATCGTGTCTGTCTTCCAAATACGGATCGGATAAAAGGTGGTTCCTCACCTTTTTTCGCATACTCTGCCAATACCTCTGGAGTAAAAAAAAGTTTTTTGTCTGAGCCATTATCAAGAATGTCTTTGGCAAGATTTAAGTATTGATATTCCGAGTGTTGCATAATTTTTTTTGTATTATGAATTATTTTTTTTAAAAAAAATGAGTTGGTAACTCGCGGGAACCAACTCAAGTAAAAGGTTAAAAAAATTTTTGGTCTAATTCCGGTAGTATAATTCTTGACCAGTTTTCAACATTTTCAGTTTCGCAGATTTTTTTTAAATCAACAATATTTTCAAATCTTCCAGACTCTATTTCAGGGTCTTTTGGATAAATTTCTGCCGAATCTGATATGCAATAGAATAGAATTCCAAAATGAACTTTTCCGACATCATCGGTATCGTCATTGACAAAGCCGATAAGTTCCGGATTCAAAAAATAACTACTAGTTTTAAGCTCTTCATGTAATTCACGTGAAGTACTTGAGAGAATGTATGAATCCTTTTTATCGCTTCTTTTAATGTGTCCACCAAGCCCCCAAGAATATTTTCCTTGAAGTTTTTTTTCTGGATAGTCTTTATCTTTTATTGATCTTCGGTAGGCGAAAGCCTTTTTGATGTACGGATGAATTACCGCAGTATATCCGATTATTTGTTTAAATTTCGGATTTTCTTCAGCTTCATTTCTTGCCATCCATTCCGCACTTTTTTCAAGATGCTTAACCAGGGTAATGTTAGTCTCTCTCCGAAGCCCCTGAAAATAACCGCCGACAATAGGAAAAAGTTTTTCTGTTTTAATAACCAATACTTCATTTTTCAAGGTACACCTCCATTTTTTTGTTTGGTTGCGAGTTTATATTAAACTTATGTAAAGAGCCTAACAATATTTATATTTAGTGTCAATATTTGCTATTGACAGTCGCAACAACCATGTTCAGTTTGTTCAGTATTATATTCATCCGGAAAATTGCAAAAAATCTTGCCTTCGTATTTGCGGATTATAATATTTCGTTTTTGCGCAAGCTCTAATGATTCGTCCTCTTCCTCAAAATTTTCTCCGCCGGTTTGGATGCGTTCGTATTTTTTGTAATAGACAATTTCAGCGATTCCGGCATTGCTGAGGGCTTTCATACAGTCGTAGCAGGGGAAGAGCACGGAATAGAGTGTCGCGCCTTTCATTCTTTTTGCGTCTTGGCAATTGATTATTCCATTGATTTCGGCATGGGCTCCGCGGCAGCGGCGAAGTTTTTTTGTAACCGGGTCGCCATCTACTTTGGCACAGCCGTGGTCGATGCAATGATAGTCGCCGGCAGTCGGGCCGTTGTAGCCAATCGAGAGGATGCGTTTGTCTTTGTCAACAAAAACCGCGCCGGTTTCATGAAATTTGCAAGCAGTTCGTTTTGATGAAATGATTGAAAGATTCATCAGCATTTCATCCCAGCTAAGTCTTTTTATTTTTGGATGGTCAAGTTTTCCCATATATAGATTAATGTTATTTATTATTTCCAGTCATTTTATTTTAACAAATAGCCGGTAAACAAGCAAATAAAATAAAACCCCTAAAATAGGGGTTTTATTTATGTATGTTTAATGTATTTTTTATTTTGGTACTACAACTTTTACGCCAGGACCCATTGAGGATGAAAGGGAGATATTTCGTAAATATACGCCTTTTGCTTTGGCTGGCTTGATTTTCTTGAGTGTGTCGATAATCACGGCAAAGTTGTCTGCTAATTGCCTTGAATCAAATGATACTTTTCCGATAATCGCGTGTACATTTCCGGTATCATCATTCTTAAAGCTGATTTTGCCTTTCTTTAATTCCTGAACGGTTTTTGCAGGGTTCATGCTAACTGTCTCATTCTTTGGAGAAGGCATAAGTCCGCGTGTACCAAGGATTTTTGCGATCTGCGCCAAATTTTTCATCATAGCTGGTTCGGCTACTGCAACTGCGAAATCGGTTTTTTCGGTTTTTTTGATTTCGGCAATCAGTTCTTCACCACCGACAATATCAGCACCAGCCGCTTTTACTTCTGCCTCTTTGTCTGGACTAACAAAAGCTGCTACTCGTACTGTTTTACCAGTTCCATGTGGCAAACTAACTGCGGTTCGAATCTGTTGATCACCTTTTTTTGGATCAATACCCAAACGAACATGGATTTCAACTGATGCGTCAAATTTGGTTTTTGATAATTTTTTGGTAAATTCAATCGCTTCTTCCAAAGGATAAACAGTGAACTTATCAAACTCGTTTGATTTTTCTTTTTTTGTCTCCACAACTTTCTGTGCGACAACCTTTTTTGCTTTTTTAGCCATAGTTTTTTTCGTGGTCTAACGAAGTGGAAAGTTGAAAGTTATTAAGTTATAAAGTTAATAATTAAAATACTTTATAACTTTTAACTTTATACTTTTTACTATCTCTTCTCCCACAAATTATTAATTAATATTCAGGAGTTGGTAAATATTTTTATCAACTTTTGAATATCGGGGATTTAATAATACAAATCCCCGAAATATTATTTTTTATTTTTTTTTATTAATTCTCCATCTTTTTCTTCATATTTAATTCCGAGCGGTGAATATCCGAAAACAAGAAAAAAGGTTACAATATCTGATAAAATTAAAGTTAATGCACCCGTTAATAACAAAACTCCACAGAATACAAGAGCAATATCTATAAAAAAGCTGGAAATAAATAGACAAATAATTGGCAGTATGATTAAATTAAAATTTTTGTTAATTATAATTGCTTTTGCAACTTCAAAATCACTATTTTTACACATTATTAACTCCTTTGTTTTTTATATTTAAAGACCAAATTCCAGAAGACAATATATTGATTTGTCTTCTGATATTTGATTTTATTTCTAAGTTCTTACTTCACGTCAACCCCCATCTGCCTAGCAGTCCCTGCGATAATCTTCATTGCTTGTTCAACATTGTCTGTATTCAAGTCTGGTAATTTTTTCTCTGCGATTTCTCGAAGCTGTGCGGTGGTAATTGAACCCACTTTGTCGGTCAATGGCTTGGCTGAACCTTTTTTGATGTTTGCAGCTTTTTGGATTAGGATAGCGGCTGGTGAAGTTTTCATGATAAAATCGAAACTTCGGTCTTCGTAAACGGTAATTTCAACCGGAACGATATCGCCCATGCGGTCTTTGGATGCCGCGTTAAATTTTACGCAGAAATCCTGGATCTGCAAACCATGCTGACCCAATGCTGGTCCAATCGGAGGAGCTGGGTTGGCTTGTCCGCCCGGGATTTGTAATTTTATGATTGTTTTAATTTTTTTTGCCATATTTTAGGTACTTAGGTACTTAGGTAATTAGGAAGTTAGGCTTAGTTTACTAGAGAGAAGCGTTCGGATTTTAAAAAATCCTATTACCCTAATACCCTAAGTACCTAAGTACCTATATATTATATTTTCTTAATCTGTAAAAAGTCTAACTCAACGGGAGTTTCGCGACCAAACATCGAAACAGACACCTTGACCTTGCCTTTTGCTTCGTCAATATTGGTAATCTTGCCTTCCATATTTTTGAATGGGCCATCGATAATCGTAACAGGGGAGCCAACCGTAACATCGATTTTGAATTTTGGTTCTTCCACACCCATTCTTTTTTGGAGTGCTTTGATTTCCTTTTCGCTGATCGGTGTCGGTATTGTGCCTGTGCCAATAAAGCCGGTTACGTTTGGGGTGTTGCGAACAACATACCATGATTCGTCAGTTACAACCATTTCTACCATTACATATCCAGGAAAGATGCGTTCTTCCACAACTTTGCGTTTGCCGTTTTTGATTTTGATTTTCTTTTCGGTTGGGATTAGGATATTATAAATCTTATCCTCCATGTCCATGGATTCAATTCTTTGCTTCAGGTTTTTTTCAACGTTATCCTCGTAGCCGGAATAGGTATGCAGAACATACCAGCGTCGTCCTTGATTTAATATTTGTTTAGCCATATTTTTAATAATGCGAATCCGCGAATTTTATGCGAATATAGCGAATTACGAATTATGCGAATTATTTTTATTTGGTTAAAAGCAATTCAAAGCCTTTTGTGAATAAGAAATCAAGCGCACCCAAGAATATCGCAACTCCCAATGAAATCCCGATGACTAATAAAGTATAGTTTTTGGTTTCTTTCTTGGTTGGCCAAGTAACCTTTTTCATTTCCTCAATCGAGTCTTTGATGTATTTAATCAATTTCGACATATTATTGTATTGATTTTAGTAATTAAAAACAGCCTCGGCAGGCAGTTAGTATTTATATGTGTATATTACAGAATAAAATAAAATATGTCAATAGCAGTTTTTTGCAAATCAATTGTAAGCTTCTAATTAATGTTTTTAAAAATTAAAAAGACCTAATAGACTTGGTGTCTGTATTAGGTCTTTATCGGAAATTAATTGCTACTGAAGAAATCAAAGTAAGTTGTGTTCGCCTGAAATGGCTCTTATCCCCCAAGACGATGGAGTATCCAGGCTCTTTCAAAAAAGGGGTGCGTAACTAGAGAGTCGCCACCCTCCATAAATCCTTTTTCTACTTCACTGTCATCACATTACCAAATCCCACACAACAACCCATCGAGGTTTATTTCCTCTGACTCTCCGGAGTCTTCAGTAGCAAACTGTAATGTACAATTTATTTATAAAAATAAATTAGCAAATGATTAAATTCTTGTCAATGGTTTGACAAATTAATATTTTTATGCTAATAAAATATTAATAAAAAAAAGTTCATCAAATTTAAATTTTAGAGGAAAAAAAAATTGAATAAAGAAAATAATAGTAACAAAAAAATCGGAATGGGTATTTCTGAAAGTAAAAGTGAGCTCGGGAGTTTTATACGTGAAAGAAGAATAGAGTTGGGTTATCGGCAAGCAGAGCTAGCCAAAAAGCTCAAAATATTGCAAAGCGCTGTTAGTTCAATTGAACTTGGTGGTCGTTCATTAGTTTATTATCATGGTTTTAATTGGCGCAATATGGCAGAGGCGTTACAGTGTAATATAAAAGAAATAGAAAAACGCTTACCGAAGATTGAAATTCAATTACCGCAAACAGACCTGGGTTGGTTTATTCAAAATCGTAGAAAAGAATTGAAAATGACAATTAAAGAATTTGCAAGGAAAATGAATATTCCGACGTATCGTGCAAATTATCTCGAAAAACGGAAACATGAAACTAGAAAATACGAAACGCTTCGTAAAATTGCGGATGCGCTTTCTGTCGATGTTAGTGAATTATCCAACTTTACTCTCAAGTGTCGCAGAGAATGTACCAATGACTTGGGACGGATGATTCGAGAACAAAGAAAAAATCTTTGCATAAGCGGAATAGAGTTTGCGGCAAAGCTCGGGGTAAAACGGCAATACGTAAATCAGATTGAAGGTGGTGATATAAAAATGAGCAAAAGCGAGGCAATGTTAAAAAAAATTGCTGATGTTTTAAAATTAGATTTTGATGAACTAATGGCAAGTCGTCCAGGCAATGAAAACCAAGAGGAAAAATAAAATCAAAAGGCTCATCCAGACTAAGTTTGGATGAGCCATTTTTTTGATTATTTTGCAGTCTCAATGTCAAAAATAATTACTACCAGCTCGGTGATTGCGCTTTTATAAACTGATATTTGGTACTGTTCTGTTTTGTTAGAGGGTAGTTTTACAATGGAGTTTTTGTTTATAAAATGTTGGTTTGAATTATTTTTACCAATATTATTTTTTGTTAACCGAATTTTTCCGCTTCCGCTAACACCAACAATTACCAATAAACCACCTTTCCCTGTTATGATTTGAGATTTTTCTCCTGGTTTAATTGTAACTTTTTGAATGTTTTTTAATTCTTCAATGATTTTTATATCGTGTGGCATTTTGCATCTCCTTTTATTAAAAAAGATACTACCGAACAATTAGTTAGTATCAATTATGCTCAGTTTTGTATATAGTATTTAAGTTAATTTATGTGCCTTATATATAAGTTTTTATATAAAAATCATAAAAATTAAAGGCGATGTAAGTTTAGTCAAAACTACATCGCCTATCAATTTAATATATCTTTTAAAGAAACAGTTTATATGATTTACAAAATACGCCAATATCTTTTGCTTCTCGAAGAAATTTTGTAATTCTGGAAAAGCGATTAACGGGGATATCTATTTCACCTTTTTCAGTTTTGATTTTGTATGATGTGCAATCATCTACATTATTTTTTTCTAAAATCTTGATAAATTCTTCGATTTGCTCCAGTGGTATTGCACAGCCGGTATTTTTGGTGCCATAAAAATAAATTTCAGAATTCTCATAATTTGCAGAAATTAACATGCTTTCTTGCGGGATATTTTTATCCAAAATAAATTGTAGTATAATTGGGATGCTCAGAAATTCGCACTTTTCAAAAAGAACATTAAACGCTTCGGCTAACGCAAGCATTGTTTTTCCCCACCAATTGTCTTTATTTAGTGGTCGTAAGTACATATCTTTTTCGTCTGCGCTAAGTTTCTTTTCCCTGTCTTCTCTACTCTGAATAATATCTTTGATTATAAATTGAACAGCCTCGTATTGCGACAAGTTACAATCATTGGCAAATTGTTTGCACATTGTAAGATATTTTTCATAAGCTTCATCGTCTGATTCAACAGGTGAAATAAAAGAAATGTCCGTTGGAGCTTTGTTTTTTCTAAGACTAGCTCCAACTGCCAAAGCAAGAAAATTGTGAGGGATCGCTTCAAAAGTTTTGTTGCTATTGGTTCTAAATCCGAGCGCATGCGCAAATCCGCGTAAATCATATTGTGTTTCCACAATCGCACTATTAATGTTTTCTTCTAAAAATGGCATTTGAATACCTCCTTTGTTAAATAATTGTTAATCATGACTACGATAAAATCTTTGGTTTAAACAAAATTATTTCCTGGCTATCCTCCTGTTGTTTTTATATAATTATTAATGAACATTTAATTATTTTGGTTTATCAGAAATTTTGGTAAATGTCAAAAAATATATTATATGTAATTTTTTGTTTGCGAAAAAATCAAATTTTTGTTAAAATTAAGATAATTATTTTTAATATTTTTAGCTTATGAAAATCGTAATTCGTGCTGGCGGGATTGGTACACGTTTGTGGCCGATGAGCCGGAAGAATAATCCGAAGCAGTTTCATAGTATTGTCGGCGATAAAACAATGCTCAGGACGACGTATGATCGGGTTGTGCCGATTTTAAAAAACAAAGAAGACGTTTTTATTTCTGTGAATCAGGATTTTGTGCAAAAAACTTTGGACGAGATACCGGAAATAAGTCAGAAGCAATTGATCGTTGAAACCGATACGCGCAATACCGGGCCGGCGATGTGCCTTGAAGTTTGTTTTTTGGAAAAATTTTGCGACCCAAACGAAATAATCGCTTCTTTGCCTTCGGATGATTATATTTCCAATAGCGAAGCTTTTCAAAGTCTTTTGGAATCAACCGAAAGCTTTATCGCGGAACACCCGGACTATATTTTAACGCCGGCAATTCGTCCCGAATATGTTGATACCGGATACTCCTATTTCAAAGCCGGAAAAAATTTGCGCGAAGGTCAGAAAGATGCGATTTATAAAGTAGCGGGTGTTGCTGAAAAACCAAACCTGGAATTTTGCCAAACCCTTATTGATTCCGGAGTATATTATTGTCACACAGGAATGTATTTGTGGCAACTAAAACATATTGTCAATCTTTTCAAGACTCATCAAAAAGAGATGTATGATATTTGCACGCAGGTCGCGAATTTGACGATTGAAAATAAACTGGATGAAGCGGAAAGGCTCTACTCAGAGCTGGAAAAAATATCGATCGAAACCGCTATCACTAATCATACCAACAAAATCGCGATGAGCGTATCCAACGAAATCGGCTGGAGCGATCTGGGCAAGTGGCATATCATTAAAAAAGTTTTAAAACCGGATGAAACAGAAAACTTGATCAAGGGTGATGTGATGGTCCAAGACGCAAAAGGCAATCTGATTTATTCCTCCGTACCGAAAAAAATCATAGTCGTAAACGATGTCGATGACTTGGCGGTAATCGATACGCCGGATGTTTTGTTTATTTCTTCTTTAAAGAATTCCGCAGAGGTGAAGAAGATGGTGGAGAGATTGAAGGATGAGGGGAGAGGGGAGTATTTGTGATTTTTGGATTTAGGAAGGATTCTTTTTTCTTGTCATTCCCGCGTAGGCGGGAATCTCGGTGTTTAAAAAGATATATAAGGAAATTATAAAAAGTTTTAAAGTAGATATTTTAGTAAAAATATTTAGTTATTTTTTAACCAAGATTCCCGCCTACGCGGGAATGACAAAAAAATTAATATGAAAAAAATTATTCTTATATTAATTATAATCGCCTTTGTCTTGTTGGGTGGTTTCTATTTCACTTATCAGTATAAAATTAACAGCGGGAATGGCGCTAATGTCGAGGAGATTGTTTTTAGTGTTGAGAGCGGGGAAGGCGTAAAGACGATTGCGGACAAATTACTTGAACGAAATTTGATAAATTCAAGAGCTTATTTTCTTTTGTATGTGCGGAATCAAAAACTAGAGGCAAATTTTCAGGCTGGAGACTATGTTTTGAACAAAGCAATGCCGCTTAAAAAAATCGTTTCAATCCTGACAAGTGGCAAGGCTATAAGCAAAGAGAAGACAATTAAGATAATCGAAGGTTGGCGCATTGGCGATATCGCGAAGTACTTGGAAAAAGAAGGCATAACACAGGAAAAAAAGTTTAGCGAGCTTGCTAATCAGCCGGTCGCGTCTTGGCCATTTGCTTTTGATAAACCGTCTTTCATAAATGAAATTCCCGAGAGCTCCAGTTTGGAAGGATTTTTGTTTCCTGATACTTATCGCATATTCGCGGACGCGGACGAAGCAAGCGTAATCGAAAAAATGCTTAAAAATTTTGACCTGAAATTAAGCGCGGAAATGCGCGCGGATATTCAGAAACAGGGACGCAGTTTGCCTGAAATTATTACTATGGCATCAATAATTGAAAAGGAAGTAAGGGATTATGCTGATATGAAAATCGTATCCGGGCTTTTTTGGGATCGGATCAAAAACGGCCAAGCGCTCGAATCCTGCGCTACCCTGGCCTTTATTCTGGGTGTTGATAAACCGCAGTATACGATTGAGGATACGCAAATCGATTCGCCCTACAATTCCTACCGTAACCGCGGATTGCCGCCCGGACCGATTAGTAATCCCGGCTTGAATGCCATAAAGGCGGCAATTTATCCTGAACATGCCGGATATACATATTTTTTAAGCCGTCCGGATACGGGTGAAACGGTTTTTTCAAAGACCTATGATGAGCATATACGCAATAAAGAAAAATATTTGCGATAGGCGGACAATATGTGGTATAATATTAGGGAGCCGTGGCTCCCTAATTTTTATTTAGAAATAAAGTGAATATAACCATAAATCTTACACATATAAACGCTTTTTTGGCATTGCCAGCAGACGAGCAGATATACCGATTTTTGATATATTTCGGCTGGATACCGATTGCGATTATATTTATCTACGGCGCCTTTGCGCTTTGGAAAGATTATATCGAAAATCAATGGGCGGCTAAGCAAAAATTTATTTTGCTGGCGATTGATATTCCTCGCGGTAATGAAACTTCAATCAAGGCGATTGAAAATCTTTTTACTTATTTTGCCGGAGCGCATGGCAGTATAAATTTGATTGAAAAATACTGGGAAGGAAAATTCCAGCTTGGATTCAGTTTTGAAATCGTCAGCATTGACGGCTATACGCAGTTTTTGATCAGAACTCCGGAGGGATTTCGCAATTTAGTGGAAACGGCTGTTTACTCTCAATATCCTGACGCGGAAATAACCGAAATTAATGATTACACTTCTGTTGCTCCATCTAAATATCCGAATGACGAATATGATGTTTGGGGAGCGGAGTTTATCTACACCGCAAAAGCTTCTTATCCGATAAAAACTTATTCAGAATTTGAAGACAAGGCAGCTAGCAAGCCGGAACATTTATTCAAAGACCCGATGGCTGTCCTTATGGATTTGTGCGCGACCCTGACTCCCGGAGAGCAATTATGGTATCAAATTTTGGTAGGACCGATAGCCTATGAATATATGGATGATTTAGGGGAGGAAGTAAAGAAAATTTTAAAAGAAAAGGTAGCGGCAAAACAGGGGGCAATCGGTAAATTATTTTCCGAAATAAAAAGCTGGATAGACGAACTGACAAATCAGATGTTTAGTTGGAGTATGGGCAGTTTTGAGCAGGCAGAAGCCAAGGATGATTCGCTCAAGATGATGAATCTAAAGCCTCGTGAGAAAAAAAGAATCGAGGCTATTCAGAAAAAGGCTTCGCTAACTTGTTTTATGGCAAAAAATAGGATGGTATATCTTGCCAAAAAAGAAGTGAAAAACAACCCGAAAGTCGTTAATGGTTTTGTTGGTTACATGAAATTGTTTACTGATTTGGATCTGAATGCGTTTAAACCGGATACAAAAGTTACACAAACTTCCACGTCATACTTCTTTAAGGAATCGCGCCTTAATGAGCGAAAAAGAAAAATCGTAAAAAATTATAAAGCCAGAGATATGGGTGCCGGTCGCAACCCAAGCATAATGAGCGTTGAAGAATTGGCGACAATATGGCATTTCCCGATTGAGAGCGTAGTCAAAGCGCCGCTTATCCAAAAAGCGCCGGGACGCAAAGCCGAGCCGCCGATGGGCTTGCCATTGGGCGAGATTGCCGTTGATGATTCGACTATTTTTCCCGAAGACGCTGATGATATTTTTAGCGATAGCAATGACACATTTGGCGAAGGTGCAAAAAAAGAAGAACCCGGCGTTACTGTAAAAACACAGCATAATGAAATTGATGATATTTTTTCCATTGAAGAAGATAATAAAGAAAACACCGGTCGCACCGTTAAAAAAATAATAACCGCTCAACCAGAAAAGAAAGGAACACCGCCTGCTAATTTGCCTTTTATATAAGAAACAAATTCTTGTTAAGAATACAAATTACAAATTGCTACAAATTGCACAAATATTAAAAATTATAGATGTATTAACTGAAAAACTTTTGTTTATAAACAAACCAAATTTTTCTAGTATTTGTGTAATTTGTAGAAATTTGAAATCTTAAAAAATAGTAATTTATGTTCAACGATGAAATAACAATTTTTGCGGAAACGACTTTTCGTAATAAGAATATCAAGTTTGGGATCAAGACGGATGATCGGCGACGGCACATGTACGCAATCGGTAAAACCGGTATGGGTAAATCCACTTTGCTGGAAAACATGATTATCGGCGACATTCGCGCCGGCAGAGGAGTGGCTGTTGTTGACCCGCACGGCGATTTGGCGGAAAAGGTGATTGAGTTTATCCCGTCTAACCGCGTCAATGATGTTGTCTATATCAATCCGGCCGATATTGACCATCCGATCGCCTTTAACGTAGTCGAACATGTCGAGCCGCATCTGCGGCATTTGGTTGCTTCCGGGCTTTTGGGTGTGTTTCAAAAACTTTGGGCGGATTCCTGGGGGCCGCGTTTGGAATATATTTTGAGAAATTCAATTTTGGCAATTCTGGATTATCCAGGTTCGACTTTGCTTGCGGTAATCCGCATGTTGTCTGACAAGAAATTCCGCAAGAAAGTAATCGACAAGATTCAGGATCCGGTGGTAAAAGCTTTTTGGGTTAATGAGTTCGCCGGCTATAATGACAAGTTCGCGGCTGAGGCGGTTTCGCCGATCCAGAACAAGGTTGGACAGTTTTTATCCAGCTCGCTAATTAGAAATATTGTCGGGCAAGTCAAGTCGACAATCGATATGCGCAAGATGATGGATGATGGGAAAATAGTCATAATGAATTTGAGCAAAGGGCGCATCGGTGAAGATAATTCCAAACTGCTCGGGGCGATGCTGATTACAAAAATCCAGCTCGCGGCTATGAGTCGGGTTAATATCGCGGAAAACGAAAGGCGTGATTTTTATTTGTATGTCGATGAATTTCAAAATTTTGCAACCGATAGTTTTGCTAATATTTTATCCGAAGCCAGAAAGTATCATCTGAACTTGGTTCTGGCGCACCAATACGTTGAGCAAGTCGAAGAAAAGGTTCGAAATGCGATTTTTGGCAACGTCGGCACGCTTTTGGTCTTTCGCGTGGGCGCGGCCGATGCCGAATGGCTGGTTCCTGAGTTTACCCCGATCTTTACCGAAGAAGATATTGTTAATCTGCCAAAATACGAGATGTATTTGAAATTAATGATTGATGGCATCGCTTCCGAACCATTTTCGGCGCGCGGTCTACCGCCTTTGCCGGAAAAAGAAAAAACCGGCAATACCGATAAGGTAATAGCTGTTAGCCGGGAGCGATACGCAAAATCGCGAGATGTGGTCGAAGAAAAAATCGCGCGCTGGCACGAAGACGATGAGCACGAAGAAAAAGAAGCGCTTGCCGAGAAAATGGCTATTGCTTCGCGTGCCAATAACAGTCAGCCGATTAATACTTCTGTAAAAACAGTACAAAGTATTCCTGCAAAAATTACCCAGGCGCCTAGAGTGGAAACCAAAAATTCAAATCAAACAAAAGAAGATAGCGGTTTTTTTGAAACTAAATGCAGTCGCTGTTCCAAGGATACGAAAACATCTTTCAAACCGGACGGAATTCGGCCGGTCTATTGCAAGGAGTGTTTGGCGATAATCCGAGATGAGAAAAAAAATGAGCTTGAATCACGTAAGGCCGCCAAGCAGATGGAGCTAGACAATCTTAGGAATTTTGAACTAAAAGCCAAAACAGCGGCTCCAATCCAAGAAAAAGATAATATTACAGAAATTTCCTTAAGCGATGCAATCTCTCGGCCGCCGGTAAAGTTCAAAACCGGATATAATAATTTTAATAAAGATAAATCACTGAATAATCCGGAAAAAAAAGATAGCCGGATTCTGGAAGAGGGAAAGCCAATAGTTTTTTAAATATTAAACCGGGGCTGTGAATTAAAATCGGGAATTTGCGATATTATTTCTTTAAATCACTTTTTTTGACAGAATAATAAAAATAGATTATAGTAATCATCGGGAAATATTTTTACTAATATTTGAGAATAATTGAAATTAATTTACATATCTAATTTCCTCTTGACAATAAAAATAATTAGATATATAATAATTTTACGATTATTAAGGAAATTATTAAAATGTTACCAATATAATTTGGTAAAATTTTTCAATTTTGCCAATTTTTTTGCGTTTAGTATTGCAAATACTAGCATCATATTTTTAAAATAAATAATGAGTAAAAAACAAGAGCAAACAACACCGGATTCAAAAGATTTTTTGGAAATTAGAGGCGAGGTATTAGAATTGATGCCGGCTTCAACTTTTAAGGTATTGCTGGAAAATGGCCATGAGATTTTGGCGCATCTTTCCGGAAAAATGCGCATGAACAGAATTCGGCTTTTGCCTGGCGATAAAGTAAAGATTCAGTTAAGCCCGTATGACTTGACGAAAGGCAGAATCACCTATAGACTTTAAATTTTAAGAAATTATTAAGATAGCCCGTAATACAAAGGCGGGAAAATTAAGCGAATAACGTATGAAGGTAAGATCATCTGTAAAAAAAATATGCAAAGACTGCAAAACCATCCGACGGAAAGGGCGAGTTACCGTATTGTGCGTAAATCCAAAACATAAACAAAGACAAGGATAAATAATTTTCGATTTTCGATTTTCGATTTTCGATTTAATTTTTTAAATCGACATTCGACATTCGACATTCGACATTCGAAATATGGCAGTAAGAATTGCGGGAGTAACAATTCCAAATGAAAAAAGAGTTGAAATTTCTTTGACTTATATATATGGTATTGGTTTGACTAAATCCAAGGAAATTCTTGGAGTAGCCAAAATCAGCCCGGATAAGCGCGTTAAAGATTTGACTGATGACGAAGCTAATGTTTTGCGAACAATTATTGAAAAACAATATAAAGTCGAAGGCGATTTACGCCGAGAAGTTCTGGGAAATATCAAACGATTGAAAGAAATCGGCTGTTACAGAGGCACTCGCCATACAAAAGGACTTCCTTGCCGCGGACAAAGAACCAAGACCAATAATCGGACATTGCGTGGAAACAAGCGTTCTACCAGCGGATCCGGACGAAGCAAGGCTGCAGCGCAAAAGACCTAAAATCATTCACTAATAATCTATATATTCAATTATGCCAGAAGATAAAAAGGAAACAACCCAGGAAAATGAAGAATTAAAAACTGATTCAAAAGATCAGGCTGATTCAGCTGGAAAAAAAACCAAGACCAAAGCCAAAAAAGAAGAGGTTGTTAAAAACGCGCCACTGACCGAGGCTGAATTGGGACTCGAAGAATTGCCGGAAGATATCCGCAAGAAAATGGAAAAAAAGAAAGCGGAACGCGATCAAAAATTGAAAGGTAAAAAATTAAGAAAAAAGAAAAAGAAAACAGATCGAAAAATATCAGTTGGAAAAGTATATATTAGCGCAACCTATAACAACACCATCGTAACGATTACGGATTTGCAAGGCGCGGTTATTTCTTGGGCCAGCGCCGGAATCGCCGGATTCAAAGGTCCGAAAAAATCAACCCCGTATGCTGCATCTATCATCACCCGTTTGGCGGTTGGAAAAGCCAAGGAAGAATTCGGTTTGTCCGAAGTTAGCGTTTATGTAAAGGGCGTTGGTACCGGTAGAGAATCAGCGATTCGCGCTTTGAACAGCAACGGACTTTTGGTAAGCCTTATCAAAGACGTTACCCCGGTTCCGCACAACGGCTGTCGCGCGAGGAAACCGAGACGCGTGTAGGGATTTTCGATTGTCGAATGACGATTGCCGAATGATGAATGGATAAATTAAATTTAATAATTAAGAATTCAATATAAATACAGATAAAATGATTGCGATAATTCGTAAATCGAAAATCGCAAATCGGAAATAACGAATGGCTAAAGATTTAAATTCAAAATGTAAAAAATGCCGCAGAGTGGGCGAAAAGCTTTTGTTAAAAGGTGAACGTTGTGATAGCGCGAAATGCGCGATGGTAAAAAGAAATTTCCCTCCGGGATTCCATGGACCGAAAGGCCGACAGCGTTCTACTAGCTATGGTTTGCAATTGACGGAAAAGCAAAAGGCAAGGATTCAATATAATCTGATGGAAAAACAATTCCGTTTGACTTTTGAAAAAGCTCAGAAAAAAAGCGGTGATGCCGGTGAAAATTTTTTACAAAGCTTGGAAATGCGTTTGGATAACGTTGTTTACCGCGCCGGATTCGCAAGCTCACGTTCCGAGGCCAGACAATTGGTTAGTCATGGACACTTTACGATAAATGATAAGAATGTAAAAATCCCTTCTTTTGTTGTGCGCCCTGGCGATACGCTTAAGGTCAAAACTATCAAAGCAAACAGCAAGATGCACAAAACAAAATTGGAAGCGATTATCAAGAAAAAGAATATTCCCGGATGGATGAATTTTGAAAAAGATAAAAACTCCGTAAAGGTATTGCATAAGCCAAGCATGGACATGATCAATCCGAATTTTCAAATCCAGCAAATTATCGAGTATTATTCAAAATAATTAATATAAATATTCAGATGAAAATAATTTATTTCATTTGAATTAACCATATAACTATGGAAAACATTGCTTTAGCAAAAAAAATTTCATATCATCCCGGCGAGACTAATAATCGCGGCGAAGTTATTATTGAGCCTTGTTTTCCCGGCTATGGCATTACTTTAAGCAACTCTTTGCGAAGAGTATTGCTGTCGAGCCTTACCGGAGCCGCTCCGGTCGGTATTGTTATCGAAGGCGTTAGCCACGAGTTCATGACATTGCCGCATTTAAAAGAAGATATTTTGGAATTTATTTTGAATGTAAAACAATTACGTTTGAAAATGTTTACGGACGAGCCGGTTATTTTGAATCTTGAAGTTCATGGCAAAAAAACCATCAAAGCATCCGATATTGAAAAGAATCCTTTGGTGGAAATTGCCAATCCGGATTTGGAATTGGGCAGTATTACCGACATGGCCGGAAAGCTAAAAGCTCAGATTTATGTGGAAAAGGGCATGGGATATGTGACGATTGAAAGCCGTGAGAAAAAACAGAATATTGTAAACTATATTGAAATGGATTCTATCTTTACACCGGTTATTTCCGTTGGTATCAAGATTGAAAATGTCCGCGTTGGCAAGATGACCAACTGGGACAAGATTGTTTTGGATATCAAAACCGACGGCACAATCGAACCGAAAGACGCTTTTAATGAATCAGTAAAAATATTAATCAACCAATTCAAAGCGCTTAATCCGGATTTTAAAGAAGAAGAAAAAGCAGATCCGGAAGAAGAAATAAAAGAAAGCGAAGATGTTGCCGAAGAAGAAGTAGCGGTTGAAAAAAAACGCAGAGGACGGCCGAAAAATAGTTAGACAAGAAAGTGGCGAAATAAACACGAATTTAACGAAATTTTTAAATAAGAAATATGAGACATAGAGTAAAAAAGACAACTCTCGGACGAACAAAAGAACCAAGAGAAATGATGTTGAGAAATTTAACAGCAAGCGTTTTGATATTTGAGAAAGTTACCACCACCAAGGCCAAGGCCAAAGCGGTGAAGCCTTTGGTAGAAAAAGCGATCACGATTGCAAAGAAAGACGATTTGAATTCACGCCGAAAGCTGATTGAAATTTTGCCTCAGAAAATGGCTGTTAAAAAATCAATGGAAGTTTTGAACAAGCGCTACAAAGAAAGAGTTGGCGGTTATACCAGGATCGTTAAATTGCCAGCCAGACAAGGAGACGGAGCGGAAATGGCGATTATCGAATTAGTTTAAATATCTTGGAATTCATACCTCATAACTTGGAACTCATAACTTGGAACTTGTATCTTATAACTAAAGGTTTTTTAAAATAAGTTATGAGTTCTAAGTTCCAAGTTGCGAGAAATAAAAAATATGGAAAGAAAATTACATAAAATTGACGCAACAGACAAAGCACCTGGAAGAATCGCCAGCGATATTGCGATACTTTTAAGAGGCAAAAACAAACCGGAATTCCAACCGCATATTGATGCCGGCGATATCGTCGAGGTTTATAATATCGACAAATTGAAATTTACCGGCAAGAAATTGGAACAAAAAAATTATTACAGCTATTCCGGTTATCCGGGCGGACTCAAGACCCGAAAAATGTCCGATATCAACGACAAAAAACCGGGAGAGATCTTGAAAAGAGCAGTACGCGAAATGTTACCGCCGGTCAAATTCCGCACTGACATGTTAAAAAGATTGATTATAAGATAAATATCATAAAATATGCAAGAAAAAAAGCCAAAAGAGGAAACAACCGAAGAAACAGCCAGCTTTAAAGGCAAGTACATCAGCACAATCGGACGCAGAAAATCATCTGTTGCCCGTATCCGGATGTTTAAAAAAGGCATTGGCGAAATAATAGTGAATGACATGAAAATTGGCAAATATTTTGACGCTGATGTCGCGGCCGTCATTAAACAGCCTTTGAAACTGACCAGTCATTTGAAAGATGTTAACATATCAGTTATTGTTACCGGTGGTGGCAAGAAAGGCCAAGCAGACGCAATCCGCCATGGAATCGCGCGCGCACTTGTTGAACTGGACGAAAATCTAAAACCCGTAATCAAGCCAAAAGACTGGCTGACACGCGACGCCAGAGTAAAAGAAAGAAAGAAACCGGGCTTGAAGAAAGCGAGAAGAGCGCCACAATGGTCAAAACGTTAAACAACCTCCTTCTTTTTTATATAGCAAAAAACCTTTTAACTTAATTGTTAAAGGGTTTTTTGTTTTTAAGTAGTATCTTGGTGCAGAATATAAAATTTATTGACATTCGTTTTTTGTTCGTGTATAATAGTTATTAATAATTATTAATATAAAAAATATGAAGGAGGAAAACATTTCACTTTCAATCAGCAATGATTTTGAGAGTATTAAAAAAGTTGATGAGAATGGCGTGGAATTCTGGGAAGCCAGAGAATTAATGCCGATTTTGGGTTATAGTAAATGGCAAAACGCGGAAGATGTAATTACTAGAGCTGCAAAAGCCTGTATTAATAGCGGTCAGGATGTGTACAACCATTTTACCGACATCAGTAAAATGGTCAAAATTGGCTCAGATTCGGTAAGAAAAGTAAGGGACTGGAAATTGGATAGATATGCTTGTTATCTAATTGCCCAAAATGGCGACCCAAAGAAAAAAGAAATTGCATTAGCGCAAACATATTTTGCGATCCAAACACGCAAGCAGGAAATATTTGAACAATTATCAGAAGCAGACAAGAGATTGTTTATTAGGGGTGAAGTGACGGATGAAAACAAAAAATTATTCAGTACCGCAAAACAAGCCGGAGTAAAAAGATTTGGATCTTTTAATGATGCAGGCTACCTAGGTCTGTATGGTATGCGACTAAAGGATGTTGAAATTAAAAAAGGAATAAAGAAAGGCGAACTTTTGGACAGAGCAGGAACGACTGAGCTAGCTGCGAATCTTTTTCGGATTACTCAGACAGATGAGAAAATAAAAAAAGACAATATTCACGGAGAAACACAAGCGACCAGAGCGCATTTCATGGTAGGTGGCAAGGTGAGGCAGACCATTAAAGACATCGGTGGCACTACGCCGGAGAAGCTTGAGCCGGAGAGGCATATTAAAGAGTTGAAGGGTGAGAAGAAGTTGATGTAAAACCGATTTTTGTTCCGTTGGATTGTTATTTTTTAATGTAAAAATTTGGCAGATAAATAGCAAAAAACCTTCTGACTTTAATGTTAGAGGGTTTTTTGTTTTTTTTAAAAAAAATAGCCCGTGTCCAATGTGAACGCGGGCGAGTTAAGGTTTAAATATTAATCTTTGGAAATTCCAAAGAAACGAAGAAAGAACAGGAAGAGATTTATGAAATCAAGATAAAGGGTTAAGGCGCCCATAATTGCACCTTTTCTGATGGCACCACCACCAATATCGTTTGGCATCGTCATGGCCATTTCTTTGATTTTTTGTGTGTCAAAGGCGGTAAGGCCAACAAAAACAATTATTCCAACCGCGCTAATAAGGTATTGCATTGCCGGTGACCGCAAGAACATATTTACAAACATTGCAATAATCAGACCGATTAACCCCATGAACATAAAGCTCCCCATGGAAGTTAGATCTTTTTTTGTGAACCAACCATAAATTGAGCAAACCGCAAAGGTGCTGGCGCAAATAAAAAATGTTGAAACAATCGATGTCTTGGTATAAGTCAAAAATATAACCGACAAGGTTATGCCGTTTAGTGCCGAATAAAGCAAAAATATGGCAGTGCAGGCAAACGAGGAAAGCCTTGTTACGCATGTTGCAAGTATCATGACAAGCGCTAATTCGCCAACCATCAACCCAATAAAAAGCGGCATATTTAGGATGATTTCGTTAACCAGATTGCTTGTCCCTGCATACCAGGCAATACCACCGGTAATACAAAGTCCGACTGACATCCACAGATATACTGCGTAAACCAAGCTGTTAACGTCAGTTTTGGCTAATTCTACAACTTTTCTCGTTCGACCAAAATCCGTTTGTCTCATCTTAATCTCCTTTTTTTTGTGTTTACAAAGAACCTCTTTATGGTAGACTCAAAAACATAGTTACTTTATATCATGTTTTTATGCATTTGTCAATTTGTCTAAATTTCGCTAACATTATTATAAAAAATTTTTAATTGTTTTCCGATAAAATATTTTGTGCTTTGTATTTATTGGTTTTATCTGATATTATTAAATGAATAAAATGACAATAAAAACGATGTCATCAAAACAATCCACAATTGATTTTATCCTTGACCAGATACAAGGCGCTGGTGAAGTGCGTGCGCGAAAAATGTTTGGCGAGTACGCGCTTTATTGCGACGACAAAGTAGTCGCACTGGTTTGCGATGATCAGCTTTTTGTAAAAATTACCGATGCCGGCAAAAAATTTGTAGGGAAAAATTACAAAGAAGGCAAAGCATACCCCAGCGCAAAACCTTCGATGTTGATTGACGAGGAATTGATAGAGAATCGAGAATGGTTGTGGGATTTGGTGCGGATAACTGCTGATGCTTTGCCGATGGTTAAGGTAAAAAGAAAAAATTAAATTACACAACATAAACAAAATCATATGATATGTTTATATCTATATGATTATGTTCTGGATTGCGCGTTTTGTGTGAAACCTTTATCGATACTTTTAAAAATTTTATAAAGATTTTATTTATTGGAAACGATCTATACTTGTAAAAAAAAGAAGGAACCACGCATGGGTTCCTTCATTTGTTTTTCTTGCTGTTGATTTTTTTTAAGTTAACAGCTTCTTCATTAGCGCTTCCAGAGTCTCTACTGAAGCATCTTTGGCTTTTACAACGGTTGGTAACAAGCTCTTTACGGCGGCATCGCAGAACTTGATTCCGTCGGCAGTACAGATAACACAGACTCTTGAACCTGGGGCAATAGTACCTTTTTCAACGCGTTTTTTCAATACAGCCAAGGCGGTTCCGCTTTGTGGGCAGATGAAGCGACCGTCCTTGCCACATATTGCGACTGCCTCCATAAGATCTTCTTCGTTGGCAAAATCCATGCAACCGTCCGAGAATATGATTTCTCGTAAGATCTTTAAATAAGATACCGGATCACCAATACGGGCAGCCGTGGCAGCGGTTTCACCCACCTCCATCGGATTATATTGTTCTTCCCATTCTTTGATTGTCGGGTATTCACTGGCATATTCGAATGTCAGAAATGATTTTGCCAACGGACAGGCGGCATGTGATTGGGCTCCCACAAGTCTGGAAATCCGGCCTTTGTATCCGATTGCTTGCAGAGTCCTTTGGGCTTTGCCAATCGAAGAGCCATTACTGCCATTTCCGACCGGGAAGACGATAGCGTCCGGTAACGCCCAGCCGAAATGTTGGGCGATACGGAAGACGGTTGATTGATGGCCTTCTATCCGGGTTGGATTCTTGCTGCTGGCAAAGTCGATCAGTCCAGTCTTGGCTATGGCAAAGAAATTGTCCTTGCAGATATCAAAGTTTGCTGGTAGAAGGATGACTTTTGAGCCGTGCACCAGGGGCTGGGTAATTTGGACTGGTGTAATTTGTCCATCCGGTAGCACTACGCAACAAACCATGCCCGCAATACTAGCATACGCAGCGACCATCGCAGAGGTGTCTCCTGTAGATGGTGCGCCAATCAATTTGACGCCGGTTTTTTTGGCGACCGAGATCAAAACTGTTCCACCGTTGTCTTTAAACGAATTAGTTGGGCCAACTCCTTCGAGAACGAGCCAGCCATCCAAATCGCCACCAATCCATTCTTTCAAATTTTTGCCGAAGGGGACTATCGGATAATTCCCTTCGCCCAGGGTGACAATTTCGCTGTCATCAAGTCCGGGCATAATCAATTCCTTGAAGCGCCATACGCCAGAGGTGATTTTTGGGTCGTTACTGGCGCGATAAGACATCATTGCTCTTTCGTCAAAAACACCAGTCAAATGTTCGAATGAATTTGGCTCGAGCTCATGTACAACATCATAAAGTCCGCCGCACTCGCATTGAAAATCTCTTTCTTTAAGTAAGCTGGTTTCATATCCGCACCGAATACAACGTAGTCTGGTACCATTAAAATCATTGATTTTTGTCATCGCTCCCTCCTTGTTAGTGTTTGTGATTTTGTTGTTATAATGAACAGATGGCTTTAATGTTAGCAAGAAAAAAGGATTGTGTCAAATAATTTGACTGAAATATTTTGACAGAAAAACAATACTTTTTACCCTTTTTTATCTTGACTAATGTAGATTAATTTACTAAGATTAAGGTATTATTAAACTATAATTATGGAAACAAGAAGCAAAATTTATTTCACCCACGACTAAACCAAAGCCGCCGTTTTTAGGCGGTTATTTTTTTATGGGAGGGAAATTAAAATAATATTCATAAACAAGGAGGAATATGAAAATTATGAAAAAATTATTCATTCTTCCTTTGTTAATATTGGTATTATCAGCTTGTGTGGAATATGATGCACCTGAGTCTTATGTCATTCCAGTTGTTTCTGATGAGGTAAAGAAGAAAGTGGTGGTACCGGTCGTAGAAGAACTTTTGAATGATGTAGTTGAAACTACAAAACCAGCTGAATCAAAAACCAAGGTAGTGGAACCTAATGAATCAATCCCTGATTCAAATTCTGATGTGGCAAAGATGAAAGTGGTGGCGCCAGTTTCTGAGGTGCTTAAAAATGATTTGGTACAAACTGAGGTAGAGGAAAATCAAAATATAGAAGAGTTTTTAAATGATGCAGCAGAAACTGCAAAACCGACTGAATCAAAAGCCGAAGTAGTAGAATCTAATGAATCAATTCCTGATTCAAATTGTCACCCCAGCTATTCTGGTTGTTTAAAGAAAGATGCCAGTGACTACGATTGCGCCGGCGGATCTGGCAACGGACCGTATTACACCGGAACAGTAAGTGTTATCGGCCCAGATGTTTTTGGGTTGGATAGAGATGGTGATGGGTTGGGATGTGAGTAGGTGTGGTTTTGGATTTCGTAATCACGAAGAAGAAAGGGCTTTGGTAAAAAATGTTATTGTAGAAAAATTACAAGGAATAAATAGTATGAATTAAAAACTAGTATGAGCGTGAATAATCAAAAAATAGCAAAAAAATTAATTGAAATTTTAAGTACTGAAAAAGGATATTTTGGACGTGTAAATACATTGGGACAGAAACCATCAAAGTACGAGTATATCGGATATGCTCTTTCAGAAGATTTTTCAGTAACCCTTAAAAATATGAATGACACACAGAAAAAAACTTTAATTAAAGCTATAAATTATTTTGAAATTCACGCTGGACCATTAAAAAGTATTTTGGTTGCAGCAGAGAAAGTGTCTTTCTCTCTCTTTTATGAAATTACATGGTCTCAGTTTATGACCGTGATAATGTTTGGAATTCTTGAAATTGTAATCAAAGGGGATAATAAAACACTTTATAACAAAGGTAAGAAGATCAATGATTTTCTTCAAGAAAACTTGTCTGATAAAATAAAAAATGACATTACCGAAAGATACTGTCCAAACTCCTTTTTAATAAAAAAAGAAAAATATAAAAATTTTTCAGAAGTTATTTGTCATCTTTGGGATGAGATAAGATCGGGTTTTATACATGACGGGGGAATTGAATCAAGGGGTCTCGAGTGGTACTTATTAGAGGGAATAGGCACAAAAGAAGATCCTTTGACATTTAAGTCCGATGTTCCTATGCAAGAGTTTTTACAGATAACTTGGCAGGCAATTTTAAACTCTTTTGGGTATAAAGGAGAAATTATTCTACCTTCTTATAAAAAATAATGCTATATTTAAAGAAGAAGCGTGATTGAATAAATGGTAAATATATCTGAAGTGAAAACAAATAAAATTTTAAAGAGTGATACTATGCTATTGTAGATTTTTTAATAAGCATAAAAATTATGAATTTAAAAATGATCAAAACAATAAAAGAAAAAATAGAGGAGGAATGCACAGAATCGACAAAAATTATTGATTGGTTTTATGACACACATCTTTTGGAAGTTGAAAAGCAGGCTAATTTTTTATTGAAGAATTTGCCAAAGGCCGATAAAGAAGTTGTAATGCTTGGTGTATGGTTGCATGATTTACAGAGGATTCGAGGGCTTAAAGGTGACCATCAAGAAATTGGGGCGCGCGAAGCGGAAAAAGTTTTGAAAGAACATGGTTACAATAGCGATGTAATTAAAAAAGTAAAATCAATTATTTTAACTCATTCATGCAGTAATAATAAGCCAGAAACTTTAGAGGGTAAAATTTTAGCAACAGCTGATGCGATGTCTCATTATTATAATAATTTTTTCTTGAAAATCGCTTTAACCGGAGAGCGTGATATTAATGGGTATAAAAAATGGGTTTTAGAAAAACTTGATCGAAATTACTATAAAAAGATATTTTTCAATTTTGCCAAAAAGAAAATAAAACCAAGACATGATTTATATAAAAAAGTTTTTTCATTAAATTAAAAAATATGGGCATAAAAGTAGAATACAATCCAGACCTTGCGCTTCGCAATATTATGGAATATAAAAATGGCAACAGAAAAGTTGCGGAATGTTTTCCGGAAAATATGGAGGCAGGCAAGATTTATGATTTTTTAAAAAAAGACCAGAGGAATTATTGGTTCTTTGGCGAGATTCCTTTGATTGAGACAAAGGGAAACGAAGTTTTATCAAGGCCAAAGGCTAGCATCATTATTCTGGAAGCCACTCATTTTGTGGATAATAACGAAATGTGGACGCGAGGAAAATATAAAGTTGTTGAGGTTTTTAATGACAAGGATATTCATTTTGAATGTTTTGATAAAATCGGGGTTAGAAAAGATTTTTAATAAAATTAAAATATGGAAATTAGAATTGCATGTCAAGATGATATTAAGAAATATACTGATTTACTACAAAAAACATATCAAGAAACCTATACTGATGATAGTATTGGATTAACTGCTGATTGTTTTTCAGAAGAAATTTTTAAAAATGAAAATACTTAAAAATATTTAAAATCACATTTGATTATTTCTGATTTACAAAAAACTTGGCTTGTTTTTGTAGATGACAAATTGGTCGGTGCTTTAACCTGTATCATAAAAAACAAAAATGAAGCAGAGCTAACTGGTTTTTATGTTTATCCAAGCTATCAAGGTAAAGGAATTGGAAAAAATCTTTATTCTCTGGCATTGAAGTTTTCCTGTAATCGGGATTTAGTGCTTGATATTTATGCCCATAATACAAATAGTATCGAAATGTATAATAAATGGGGATGGATGCTCGACGAATCTCGAGGAGATAATGGTTATTTTATACGTCATTGGCCTGAATGGCCAAAAGACTTGGAAGTAAGGTGTATTTATATGAAATTAAAGAAAAATAAATTGCAACAAATATGAAGATAGTAATTTGTGGAAGTATAAATTTTACACCAAAAATCAAGGAAGTTTCTGAACAACTTATAAATCTTGGCCATGAAATTGATATACCCCTAACGAGCCAAAGAATAATTAACGGCGAGTTAACACTCGAAGAATTTGAAAAAGAAAAAGAGAAAAATGGAGATGGTGCTTTTCGAGAAAGTGCAATGCGAAAAATTAAAGATGATGTTATAAAACGTTATTATAAAAAAATCAATGAATCTGATGCCATACTTGTCTTGAACATAGAAAAGAAGGGAGTAAAAGATTATATCGGCGGAAATACTTTTTTGGAAATGGGTTTTGCTCATGTGCTTGATAAGAAAATTTATTTATTCAACAATATACCAGAATCTTCATTTAAGGATGAAATAGTTGCCATGCAACCAATTGTCTTAAACGGAGATATTTCAAAAATATGAAACGAGCGATAATTATCAAACATAATGGCCGAGGCCTTGCCAATGGTTAAGGTAAAGATTGTTCAAATTTAATTAGACTAATCTGGAAATCATATCTTATATGAACAAGGAAAATATTGAAAAAGAAAAAACAGTAATTCAAAAAAACAATCCACTTCATGGTGTAACATTAAAAACAATTCTCGAAACATTGGTTGAAAAGTTTGGTTGGGAAGGATTGAGCGAAGAAATACGGATAAATTGTTTTTATGAAAATCCAAGCATAAATTCCAGCTTAAAATTTTTGCGCAAGACTGAGTGGGCTAGAAAGAAAGTGGAGAAGTTGTATCTTCGGATTATGAACGAGAGCCATAAATAAAAATAATCAAAATTTAAACAATAATTTAATAAATCAAAAACAATATGACACCAAAACAAGCTTTAAAAATTCTTCGAATTCTTTATCCGATCTGGATGGTATTTGGGGCGTTTAGCCTGATGTATGTTCCGGCCAAGTTAATTACAACAGACGCAGGTGAGACAGCACGCAATATTATCGCCAATCAATTACTTTTTAAATTTGGCATAGTTGGCAGTCTGTTAACTCAGCTACTTTTTATTTTTACTGTTATCATGCTTTATCATTTTTTTAAATCAGTTAGCAAAATGTGCACATTGAATATGCTGGTTTTTTCACTGGTCTCTGTTCCTATTGCTATGGTTAGTACCCTTGGCCTTATTGCCGCACTTAAACTTGCACCTAGTGATGAATCACTTATGATGCTGTTTCTAAGTTTGTACAAACAAGGAATTATTATTGCCTCAATATTTTGGGGATTATGGTTATTACCACTTGGTAATTTGGCCAGACAATCCGGCTATTTTCCAAAATTTATTGGACCATTGCTAATGATAGCAGGCGCAGGATATTTCTTTGGGTCGTTTGCGCAGTTATTGCTTTCAAGTCCAGAGAAAATAATGCCACTATTTGATTTTTTGACTTTGGGAGAAATTGTATTTATATTTTGGTTGCTTATCAAGGGCGCTAAGTTGCCCGCGGAGAATGAAATTATTAATAAATAGAGCACATACGTTTAAGCGAAAAATGCTAAAATATGAAAATCGAAAAAAAAGTTTGGCCTGAATATTTTCAAAAAATATTGGATGGCAAAAAGAAATATGAATTAAGACTTGCTGACTGGGAGTGCAGTGAGGGTGATTTATTGTTGTTGAAAGAATGGAATCCGGAAACTAAAGAATATACAGGGAGAGAAATAGAGAAAACAATAACTTATATTTTAAAAACAAATGATATTAATTTTTGGCCAAAGGAAGATGTTGAAAAATATGGCTATCAAATAATTTCGTTTGAATAAAATATGATAAAATCGGAGTTAGAAAAGATCGTTAAATGGATTTGCTGCAGTCATTGTATGTTTAGAAACATTTTAAAATAGCAATGAAAGACAAAAAAGGAGGAAATGATGAAAAATACAATGGAGTTTCGAAAAGCACTGGACAAAGGAAAGCTTTTGGAAGCAGAAAAATTCTTGACGGATGTTGCCGTTAATCCGGAAAAATATCCGCAGTACGATGATCGGTGGCTTGATGATCGTCAGAGAGAGCTTTTTCAGGCTTTTTACAAGGTTGAAAATTGGCAGGGCGCCAAAAGGGTAGTTGAGGCCACCAAAGATGTATACAGTAAGCGAGGGAGGAAAGCCAGGCTTGAAGAATTGTCTGGTTTAAAATTTGAAGAAATCTAAACACACACTAAACGGGCGATTGTTTTCAAAAAAAACGTCGCCTATTTTTTTTAGAAAATATTGTTTGTATCGGTTTAGTCAGTTGGGTGTCGCAATGGTTAAAAATATTATTTATTGATAATGTTTAGAGGATTTTTTGAGCTTTATTATTATATATTTATTTGTTATAATTAGTTTAGTTATTATTCATAAATACAATCTATGACAACTAAAAAAACAATTAAACCAAAGACGAAAAACCTCCCTGCTTCAGAAATTGATTTGCAAGTTTTGGCACACGAAGGGACAAAAGAGGCGATAAATAAGATTGAAGCGTATTTAAAATCCGAGAAAGATCCGGAAAAAAAAGATTACGCGGAAATGGCGTTAGAAGAATGCGAGCTTTTCTATTATTCGCCAGCAAACGAAAAAGAAGAGGAAGAATTTTTACTTTGCTATATTATTCAAGAGAAGGAGGATTATATTCTTGAGTTAGAAATGAAAATAGACAGAATGTCCGCAGGCATGGATCGGTTTGCGCTAGAAAAAAAAGTACATGAAAAAGTTTTATTAAAACATAAAAACAAGAAAGAAGATTGGAAGTATTTTTGTTTGGATGATTATGTAAGCATGGACAGGCAAAAGCTTGAAGAGCTGAAAGAAAGCATCGCATATGAAAAAGCCTGGATAGCGGAGGCGAAAAAAATAATAACAACAGCGCGCTACAAGCCATGCATACCAAAACGCCATTTAGAGCATTTTGATTTTGATTTTGACGAAGAAATGGACGATTATGATGATGACTGTTGCGATTGTGACGATTGTTGCTGTGATTATGATGATGGATTTGAAGACGAAATAAAAAAGAGCGATGTTCCGTTTTAAATTTATTTAAAATTCAATTGTTTGAAAAGTTAATATTTTAAGTAAAAAACTATGAAAACTCTAATCATGTATTTCACACGTACCAACACAACAAAAATTTTAGCAGAAGCGATTGCGAAGAAAACGGGAGCGGAAATAGAGGTGATAAAAGATAAGCGGAATTGGTCAGGAGTAATTGGCTTTATCGGCGGCGGACGAGCAGCCATGAAGAAAGAATTGTCTGATATTGAAGAATTGCAAAGTCGGATTGAGAAATATGATTTGTTGATTTTGGGCATGCCTGTCTGGGCGGGAACTATGCCGCCAGCGATTCGAACCTTTGTTACTTCTAATAAAGAGAAGATTAAAAAAATAGCTTTCTTTACTACGCAGGGAGGCGCGCAAAAACAAAGAATATTTTCTGACTTGAAAGAATTATCTGGTTTGGAGCCGGTTGCGGAATTATTTTGTACAACTAAAAGTATCCGAGCAAATAATTATGAAGCGGGATTAAATGACTTTGTTGTAAAAATCAACGCCGCGTAAATTAATGTAGTATAAATACATTAGGCTTGTTGCTTAATAGCAA
>DOSJ01000020.1 GCA_003514005.1 Candidatus Falkowiibacteriota bacterium | reverse complement strand
TTTCAATTTATTTTAAATAATCTTTATACACTAATTTTATCATTTGTTGTTAAAAAGCAACAGGTCTATTTATTAATATTTTTTTAATTTTTAAATGTTATAGTGGTAATAGTTAAACATAGTAGCCATGCCCAAAGCTAAAAAATGAACAAAATAAAATACATAGGGCAAAATCCAGAGGTAGATTTTTACAAAAATCTACCTCTGGTCAATTTTGGCAATTTCACTGGATTTTATGAAACTTATTTGCTAAACTGCAAATATGGATAATGAAAAACAAAAAAACCCGCTAGCTGATCGAATGCGACCGCTAACATTAGACGATTTTGTTGGGCAAGAAGCTATTGTGGGTAAAAACAGCCTACTTTACAAGGCGATTACCGAAGACAGATTGCCGTCGATTATTTTTTGGGGACCGCCGGGAAGCGGCAAGACTACCTTGGCGCAAATCATTGCCAATATCTCAAACTCGCGCTTTATCCAAATCAGCGCTGTTACGAGCGGACTCAAAGACTTGCGCCATGTCGTTTCCGAAGCGCGAGCGAACCTGATCGAAGATAAACGGACGATTTTGTTTATTGACGAGATTCATCGTTGGAATAAAAAACAGCAAGATGCCTTGTTGCCGCATGTTGAAAAAGGCTTGATAATTTTGATTGGTGCTACGACTGAGAATCCCAGCTTTGAAGTACGCGGCGCTTTGCTTTCACGTTGTCGCGTTTTTGTTTTAAAAAGGCTAGATGACAAAGATCTGGAAACTATTATTACAAGAGCACTTAAAGCTGAAAACGGATTAAGCAAGCTTGAATTGCAAATTGAAAAAGAAGTAATCAGTTTAATCGCAAAGATGAGCAACGGTGACGCGAGAACGGCTTTGAATACGCTTGAATATGCCGCATCCATGGGCAAGATTATCACCCGAGATATTGTCAAGGAAGCATTCCAAAAATCATTTTTGCTTTATGATAAAGACGGCGAAGAGCATTATAATATAATTTCCGCTTTGCACAAATCCATGCGTGGTTCCGACGCGGACGCGGCTTTGTATTGGCTAGCGCGCATGCTCGAGGCAGGTGAGGACCCTTTGTATATAGCAAGACGAATAGTGCGTTTTGCGTCCGAGGACATTGGACTTGCCAATTCACGCGCTTTGGAGCAAGCGGTAGCCGCATATCAGGCCTGCCATTTTATCGGCGCGCCGGAGTGCAATGTTATTTTGGCGCAGGCTGTTGTTTACATGTCAAAATGTGCAAAATCAAATTCGCTGTATACAGCATATAAAAAAGTTCAGCAAGATATTGCTGATCAAGGAAATTTACCTGTGCCTTTGCACTTGCGCAATGCCCCGACTGGGTTGATGAAAAACCTTGGTTATGGGAAGGACTATAAATATTCGCCGGATCATGGGTATAAGGAAAAACAGGAGTATTTGCCGGAGAAGATTTTGGGGAGGAAGTATTTATAGTATTAAGTATATGGTATTAAGAATTAAATTGTTTAGACAAAAAGCGAAAAAATTGTTATAATAGTATTCAGTTAATTAATGTGGATAAAATATTACCAATTATAAAAAAATGTCAGCAAGTGCAATCAAAATTCAAATAACCGAGGATGATGAAGATTTAGAATCAGTTAACTCTCAATCGCAAAAAAAAGAGATTACAGAAATTTCAGAAGACGTTTCTGGTGATTTTTCAAAAGCAAAAGCTGATAAGAAAAAAACCGATAAATCTGCAAAAGCTACAAAAAAAGCCTTGCCAAAGACAAAAATCAAAGAAAAAACAGTTGCTAAAAAACCCATAAAAGTAACTGCAAGAAAAATGGTAACGCAAAAAGAGATAGTGGTTAATGAAATTTTGGAGGAAGGATTGGCTGGAAATATTAATGAAGAAAAAAAAGAAATTAAACTAACAAATTCTGATAAAATAAAAAATAAATTTCCAGATATTAAAGCCACTCCGGTAGGAGTTGAATCAATTGGCGAAATTAAGACCGATGCCGTAGAAAATGATAAAGTAAAAAGCATGATCGCTCAGCTTGAAAAGGAAGGTGAAAACAAAGAAGAAGCTGTCAGTGTGCCGGAATTAGAAAATAGCAATATCCATGCCGGACGTTCTGTCAGTATTTATCGGCGAATCGCTTATTTTTTTATTTTTCTGGTAATTGTTTTGCTTGGTTTTATTGCTTATTACACATTCGTAAAAGTAAAGATTGTCATAATACCAAATCAAGAGCGGATTAGTAATAATATGATATTTGATATCCGCGATCAAGACTTATCTGCAAGCGAGAGCGGGAATACGGTGTCTGGTGTTGTAAAAAAAATAGAGATTGAAAGCACAAAACAATTTAATTCAAGCGGTACCGAAGTAATCGGCAAGGAAGTTTCCGGAATTGCGACTGTTTACAATAATTATACGAAAAACCAGCCGCTAGTAGCATCAACGCGTCTGCTCAGCGCGGATAACAAGTTATTCAGAATCAGAAATACGGTTAATGTGCCGGCTGGCGGTTCAGTCGAGGTGGAGATTTACGCGGATGAACCGGGGCCGGATTCGGCAATCGGCAAGACTACACTTAGTATACCCGGGCTTTGGGCAGGATTACAGGACAAGATTTTTGCAGAAACCAAAGAAAGTATAGACTATAAGCAAAAAGTAAAAAAATATATTTTGCAAACCGATATTGACGACGGCATCCGCGAATTAAAACAACAGCTTTTAACAGATGCCAAATCGCAGATAAACGAAGAATACAAAGATTATGGCGAGATAATTTACAAGATAAACGAGAATACGGTTACGAGCAAAGTCGATAAAAAAGTCGGTGAAGAAGTAGAGGATTTCAATATTGCGATGACAGCCGAGGTCGTTGTTGTGGCTTTTAACGAAGACAAGACTGCGGATTTAGCTAAACAGAAATTCTTGTCTTCTCTCAGCGAGAACAAAGAGCTTATTTCCTTTGATGAAAAAAATATCGTCTATACTCTAAGTAATTATGACTCAAACCAGGGTTCTGCCACGATAAGTGCCACGTTCGAGGGCAAGATAAGCGTAAAAGACAATTTTGACATAATCGAAGTCGATAAGATTGTTGGCTTGAATCACAGCCAGTTGGAAGTATATCTAAAAAACATAAGTGAAATCGCCGGATACGAAATAAAATACACGCCTTCTTTCATAAAAAGAGTACCTAATTTAGTGGATAGGATTACGATAGAAATAAAGAAATAATTTAAATAAAAAATACAGCCGATCTGAACTGAGCCCCAAAAAGTAG
>DOSJ01000004.1 GCA_003514005.1 Candidatus Falkowiibacteriota bacterium | reverse complement strand
CGTTTCCTGAGTGTTTCTTCTTGGCATATTGATGGAAGTTATTATTTAAATAATCTTCCGACCATATCACACGAGAACGAAATCCAAAAGGTAACCGTAATTGCTGCAATTGTAACAACTTTTTGTCAAGCTATAGAATCTTAAACTTTGGCAACGGCAAAATAAATTTTGATTTTAAGCCTTTTTTCTTCCAGTTCGTGATAATATAATCAGCATAATGCCATGCCAAAATAATAATATAATCCGGCTGGTCTTTCATGATAATTTTGTTATCGACAATCGGCACATGAGTTCCCGGAAGGTACTTCCCGATTTTTTCAGAACCAGGGAGTTGTGAAATATATGGCACTAATGTGTGGTCAATGCCGTAATAATTGAATATCACAGTACCGCGACCCGGACATGAATCAGCAACAACTTTTTTACCTTTCCGTCTGGCAGTATATAAAAACTCCATCATCTTTTCTTTTTCAATCTGAATCCCCTCTCGCCATTTTGCCCATGTCTCCGGCTTGAATAATCCGCTTTTTTCTTCCAAATTCAAAAGCTCTTTTACTCGTTTATGGATTGCATGCTTTCCTTTCCAACCGACATAAACACGAATACTCCCCTCGCGCGCGCCCACTCTTTTTGCGTCAAACACTTCCATACCATAATAAGGAAACAAAGTTACCAAAGACTTTACGCTATATATACGGATATGTTCGTGATAAGCCTGATCAAATTGATTGCCCAAAAGCACGTCAAGCAGATATTGGCTCTCGGTCACAAAGATACCGTCTTTATCCAGTAGTCGACTAATGCCGCGCATCACTTCACCCAGATTGATCATGTGCGCAAAAACATTGGTCATGGTAATTACCTTTGCTTTACCGTTTTCTTTTACTATCAAATCGGCAATTGCCTCTGAGAAAAATGCCTGAATCGCCTTGATGTCATTTTCAATCACGGCATACTGCGCCATATTTGTCGGCTCAACAC
The DNA here is from genome assembly GCA_003514005.1 of Candidatus Falkowiibacteriota bacterium. Classification (GTDB taxonomy): domain Bacteria; phylum Patescibacteriota; class Patescibacteriia; order Patescibacteriales; family UBA12075; genus UBA12075. Next base: position 243,172 of record DOSJ01000004.1, on the reverse strand, counting down.
CGATTGTCCGCATTTTGAGCTTTTTAAAACCGGATAAAAGCGTTCCATCATTACAGCCGATATCGACACACAAAGAATCAGGCGCAATCTTAAATTGATTATTAACATCGCCTGAAAATCCCAAAAGATAATCTTGCAGTGGCTTTGATATTCCGGCACGATAAGGATAATCGCTTGGATAGACAGTTTTTCCGTCAATGGCATAATCAAGTTGACCAAGACCGGATGCTTTTGATATCATCAAGCGCAATGGATAATTAATCTCTGGTTGATTAACTGTTTCAATCGTCAAAAGCGAATCACAAGGCGGTTGATGACCTAAATCAATCGCTTCAAAAATATCTTTGGAGCCGGTTATTTGACAATAATCAAGTTTTCCAGGTTTTACGTCGTGATGATCTATTTTTTTCATATTTATATATTTTAGTAATTATCTTTAAAGTATATCGGTAACAGATAGAAATGTCTAGACAAAAAAATATACTATTTTTTTTCAGCAACTATGATTATTTCAATTCCAAAATTTTTTGAAATATATCTATTTGTAAAAATATCAAAAAGTTTAGTTAACCTATTTATAGTTTTTCCAAAAAAAGAATAAAACCAAGCAAATTTTGAATATATATTTTTCAGACGATACACGCCATAAGCCGGATAAAAACCGTCTTCAGCGATAATTTGCAAATCGTTTGTTTGCATTAAATCGCGCATTTCTTTTTTTGTAAAATTTTTTTCAAAACCATATTCGTATGGCTGATTTAATATTTTCAAAATAAATTTGTGAAGTGAATGAAAATTCCAATAATTCAAATTAGCGACTATCATTCTTCCACCCGGTTTCAAAACTCTTTTCATTTCTTTTACGGCTTGCGGATAATTCGGGATATGCTGAATTACTACATCACAAAAAACAACATCACAAAAATTATCAGGAAACGACATACATAGAACGTCCTCTTTCTTAAATAGAACATTTTTTACATCAAGATAATCTGCGAGTTTTTTACCTACGAACAAAGATTCTTCCAAAATATCTGTAATAATAATATTTGATTCCGGAAAATCTTGCGCAAATTTAACGCCAAACCTACCCGTGCCGGAACCGATATCCAAAATTTTCTGTCCTGGCTTTTCGCTAATATATTTTTTAAATACTGAATACCCCTCAACAAAAAGTCTTTGCCCAAAAAACGCGTCAGGATCAGTCTCAATATCCCGATTCCATTCTTTTTGCCATACTGTATTTATTTCTTTTTGTGATGTTTTTTCGTCAATATGCATATTGCTATTGCTTTTAATTCTTCTTCCATCTTCCCAACACATATACTGAAGTTCTTTTTGTTTGTATTGAAGAAAATAATTTTTCGATAAAAAACACTGGTCGATAATAATATTTTTTCAAACTTGGCGGGATGCGCAAAATCATTGATGTAACAATCGTTAAATATGCTATATTCCCGCCATATTTTTCGAGCTCAAAACTAAAACGATTTTTATTTTTTTCTTTTAAATTTTTTAAATCAATTGATTTTTCATTTTTCTCAAAATAGACGTCTTTTCTATACCAAATTTTTCTAAAGATATCAAAAATTGATCCTTCATACGGCTCCCAAAAAATAAAATAACCGCCAGGTTTTAAAATACGATAAATTTCATCAATCGCATTTTCAACATTAGGCTGAACATGATGAAGCGAATCTGTTGCAACCAAATCAAAAGTATTGTCTGGAAAACCTGAATCAATTATAGATCGATTATGTACTTCGCAATCGGAAAACCTTTGTTTGTATATTTTACAGCATTCATCGGAAACATCCAGACCAACTACTTTGGCACCTCTACCAAGCATATACTCTGACCACTCGCCTCCGCCGCACATCGCATCCAGACAATAATATTGATTCATATTAATAGAATCAAACAAATATTTATAAGCAAATTCCTTCCTATACATAATGGAAATAGGATGCGAATGATGCTCATCATAAACCTTGGCAACTTTATCATAATACAAACTTTGATTTTTTTCATTTTCGCTTAACATAATATAAAAATTATTAAATCATGTCTTTTTACTCCTACTTAAAAGTCCTTTAAGCATAGCAAAAGCCATAATAAAGCCATTTTTTAATCCAGCACGTCTTAAATTGTAATAAATTCTATGTGGGGTAAGATAAAAAAGCCAAAGACCAATGTTTTGTAATCTTTTTAATTTTTTTACTGTTAAATCATTTACTTCAAGCACTGCGTCATTATATCGAACATAATTTTCAAAATCTTCTGACAATAACCTATATCCAGCTTGACCTGCTTTTGCCATTTCAAAAACCGGAGTACCTGGGTATGGGACCATTATATTTATATAAGCCTGATCAAGGTGCTTTAAGCTTCTTAAAAATTCTATTGTCTTCCATGCACTTTTTGATGTTTCACCAGGATGGCCAATGATAGCACTACCGCGAGTTTCAATACCAGCTTCTTTAGCCCATTTGTAGGCTTGCCGCATTTGGGCAGTAGTAACGCCTTTTTTAATCCTGATTAAAGTTTCTTCGTCTCCACTTTCTATACCAAAAGAAATTCTATTTAATCCGACTTTAGCCATTGTTTTTATTATTTCCTCATCAACAAGATTCGCCCTAGCCATACCTTCCCATGTAAATTCTAAATTTCGTTCTTTTATACCAGCGCAAAGTTGAACCATTTTTTCTCTCTTTATTATCAACGTATCATCTAAAAATATAACATGCTTATAACCAAGTTCGTTTACAATATATTCCAATTCATCCAAAACTTTATTTATATCACGGTATGTTACTCTGTTGCCATACATTGATTGCTGTGAGCAAAAAACACACTGAAAAGGACACCCTCTTTGTGTCATTATTGAAGTAATTGGGACTACTCCTTTTTTCGGTGGTGCCCAAAGATACGGGGATTTATCCGCCGAAGGACGGATTGGAAAGGGTAATTCATCAAGATTTTCTAATCGTGGTCTTGGTGAAGTTATAATAATCTCACCGTTTTTATTAATAATTAATCCTTGAATACTTTTTGGATCAATATTATTTTCGATTGCCCTTGCCAATTCTGAAAGAGTATATTCTCCTTGTCCAATGCAGGCAAAATCAAATTCGGGATGATTTATTAAAGCTTTTTCACGAAGAATAGTTACATGAAAACCACCGATTACAATTGGAATATTTTTAATCTTTTTAATGTTTTTTGCAATAACCGCAGCGACGTGAAAAAGCGGTGTCGTGGCAGTAATTCCAACTAAACTCGGTTCAAATTCAATTACCTTTTCTATAAGATTTTCAGGAGAGAGATATTCTACCGCCGCATCAAGCACCTTTGCATTGTGACCATCTGATACTAACTTTGAAGCAAGATAAAGAATTCCAATTGGAGGATAAGCAGCGCCTATTTTTGCCGCTTTTTCATAACCTTTGTAAACATTAAAATATGGTGGATTTATCAATAAAATATTCATAATAATATTTAAAAAATTCTCGGAAAATTATTTATTCTTTTAATAGTATCATCAAAATCTATCCCAATGGTATTGCAATACCATAACATAGAATCCCATCTAGGTTTATTTTCTTTAATCACCAATTCCAGTGCTTTCTCTCTATCGATAACCTCTTCACGAATTTGATTACTTCTCAATGTGTCATTCTCTGTAAAACCGGCCATCATATAATATATATAATTATAGAATGGGGCCGTCCCATCACCAATACGCCAAGTAGTATCTGTATCCTTAGCTGTTTCCCATTCGTATTCGTTTATTAAAACTGAATTTATTTCATCCTCATCCCATTTAATGTATTCAAAAATATTTAAATAATCATGTGGTATAAAATAAAAGGAAAAATAAGCACCTAAAGTATCAAATAAAGAAGAATTAAAAAAAGCTGGGTTGGCTAAATAATTTTTTCCATAATAATAAGCTTGTTTAATTTTTTCATTTAATGACAGCTTGTAATGTGAGTCTGCTTTTGGTTCAATTCCGCAAAAACCCCATTTAAAGTCTGACTTTTCGAATAAATTTATTCCCAATATGGTATGTTCAATATTTAATTGTTCACGTAATTTGTTTGCATGGTATAAATACTGCTTATCTCCGGCCATAAATAAAGGAATCGTACCTAAGTCTGGTTTTTTTAACCATGCCAAAACATTTTTTTTAATATTTTTTCTTTTTTTTCTTATATCTGCCGATATTAATATGTGTTCAATCCCAAGTTTTCCGCAAAGGCGTGATTGATTTCTGCGCCCAAGATCAGTAATCATCCCCCAATCATATGAATATGCTATAGGATTCATATTTAATTTAGTTTTTAGATAGTGCAAGCTATAGCAAGAATCCCTTCCCCCGCTAAACATCACCATACAGTCTGGCCTGTTGTTCTTTTTTACTACTTTAGACAGTTTAATTTTTAATTCATTGTGTCCTTTAAATTTAATTTTTTTATAATCTCGACAATAATTACAAACACCATTTTCATCAAATTTAATAAAAGGCATTGTTTCGGGTAATACGCATTTAGTACAACGTCGAATAGTAGATACTTTCTTTTCAACTATTTCAAAATGTTTATTATAATCAGTGCTAACAATTTCTTTGTTTTTTAATTCATTATTTATCTTTTCGTAAGTTGAATAATCCTTTATTTTTCGATTTTTACATTTACTATATAATGATCTATTTAATGTAAAATTCATATGATCGATTTTAGAAACATTAAGTGTTTCTATATCGATAATTACACTGCTGTTTGCAGGTACTTGTTGTATTTTTTGATAATTCTCGTTCAAAAAATATTTTAGTTTTTTTCGCACTGACAACAATATATTTTGTTCAGAAGCAAAAATAAAAAATTTCTTCTTTTCATCATAAAGTGTGTATAGGGAGCCGTTATTTGAAGATAAAATTACTGTATTAAAATCTCTTGAAACAATGGCTGTAGAAGTATATCCTTGAATTTGGTTAAAAGTATTTACAATTGATGCTTCAATTGAATTTCCTTGATTAATAAACAAATCCAACAAACCAAGTAATATTTCAGTATCTACTTTATATAATTTGTTTATATTTTTATGCTTTTCCCAGAGCGCCTCAGTATTAACAATTATTCCGTTATGAACACCAACTACGCTATCTTTAATTATTGGATGATTATCATGATTGTCTTTTAAGCTTCCGTTTGTTGCCATCCTGGCATGGCCAATTACGGCAAATGGAATCATAGGTGCATCTACACCAGAAAATGATGTTTTAGTAAAATTAGTATAAATATTATTATAAGTATTTTCTTCTATTATTTCTTTCCCTGAAATTGATTTTTTGTATACATCAATATTATCTCCATAAAAAAAAGAAATACCTGAAGCATCTTTGCCACGCGATTCAGATAATATAAACAATTTTTTTACTATTTTACTTAATTGCGCTGAACTTATATCCGAGTTCTTGTTTGCAATTACTCCAAATATTCCGCACATAAATATTATTTTTCACCAACTACTAATATATGCCAACCCAACAATGAAAAAGGAAAGATTAAAAATACACAATTTAAAATTCGTGCCGGATAATATAACCAATTTGGTAATTTACCTGGCAAAGTATTAAACATTTTTATTTCCACATTTCTAAATCCTGATTCTTTCATCATTTTTTTTACTTCACGCGGAGATAATTCTTGGTCACCCTGAATTACACCATAATCTTTGGCAAACTTTTTTCTTAAATTTAAAAATAACCACGGGCTCCATCTGTTTGAAATTAAACCAACCATTTTCCCACCTGGTTTTAAAATGCGAAAAATTTCATTCAAGGCTTTCTGCTGTTTTTCAAGATGTATTAAATACCCAACACAAATTGCTCTATCAAATGTATCATTTTCAAACTTAAGATTTTCACCATCGTCGACAACGTAGGATATATCTTTGTCTGAATATCTTTCATTTTTAATTTTTTTTGCTTGCTCAATCATTTTTGGAGAAATATCAAAACCTATTCCCTTCTTGCCATTTTTTAAAAGATTTGTAATATAATAACCCGTGCCACAACCAGCATCAACTAAATTATCATAGTCACCTAAATATTTTTCAAGCATTTTCAGTCTTTTATTTAAAAAATAAAGAAAAGATTTTGATTTATTATCAAATCGTTTATCCCAAGTATTTGCAAATGAATCGTAATATTGTTTTGTTCTCTCTTTATATTCACCCATATTTTTATAAATTTATATTATTTTATTATAATTTACTATTTCTATTATATTCTATATCCATCCAAATTGCGAACTGCATAGAAAAAACCCCCATAGTAAAAGCAAAAAAGAATATTATCAATGAAGTCCTTGGCGCTGAGTAGATATTTAATAATATATAAATTGCCAGTGGCAAAGAAACAATAAAAATATTAAAAAAACTAAACATGTAAAAAAGTATTATTGGATGAAAATCAAGAACAACATATCTTTTCCATAACCGTTTAAAAAAAAGTTTTATCAAAATCCAACTTGTTTTTGGAATATAGCTAGCAAGTTTAATTTTTGTTTTTTCATCTCCATAGATTGGTTTCGCGTCAACATCTTTAGCTTTAAATCCTCGAATATTTAACATACATAAAATATCAGCATTATAGCCAAATCCTGGCACCATTTTTTCTATATCAATAGACCTGAGCGCTCTTTTTGATATTGCCGTAAAACTATACTGTGGATCCATCAAATGCCAATAGCCAGTTGCAAATTTTGTTAAAAGTGTTAAAATCGAATTCCCTATATATCTATGTCTAGGCATAATTTTCGCAACATCAGGATGAGTGAGGCGATTACCTTTGACATAATCAACTTCACCCCAAACTACTGGCAATATGATATTGAATAAATCCTTCGGGTCCATTTGCGCGTCACCGTCCATAACGGCAATTATATCCAAATCTATTTTAATTGCTTCAACATAACCCGTAATCAAGGCTTTGCCATTACCACCATTTTTTTCATGATGAATAGCCACAACTTTTTTATTTCTGGTTTTATACTCTTCAATCATCTCGCCTGTCCGGTCGTTACTACAATCATTTACTATGATTATTTTATCAACAAAATCCGGCATTGTATCAATTACTTTTCCAATAAAATTTTCCTCGTTATAGGCTGGCACAACGACCCCGATGCTTTTTTCTTGAAACATATTTTTAATTGTAAAATTCCTTAACTTTATTAATTATTAAATCTTGCTCATTTTCTTCAAGCTCCGGTGAAATTGGCAATGAAAGAACTTCGGAACAGACTAATTCAGCCACAGGAAAATCACCTTCCTTGTAGCCATACTCCGAAAAAACAGGTTGTAAATGAAGTGGCAATGGATAATACAACATCGTCGGAATGTTATTTTTCTTTAAAAACTCCATTAATCCATTTCGGTCTTTAACGCGAATAGTATATTGATGATAAACATGATAAGAATTATCCGCTTCAATAGGTAAAATAATATTCTCATTTTCTCTAAATGCTTCATAGTATCTGCTGGCATTTTTTCGACGAACGCTGTTGTAATTATCTAAATGTTTTAGTTTAATTCGCAAAATAGCCGCCTGAATACTATCAAGCCGGCTATTAACACCAAGCATTATATGTTTATATTTTTCTTTTGAACCGTGCGCTCGTAGTATTTTTATTTTATCATTAATTTCTTCGTTATTTGTAAGAACCATTCCGCCATCGCCATAACCACCAAGATTTTTAGTTGGAAAAAAAGACAAACAGCCAGTATCGCCAAAACCTCCAACCTTACGGTTGTTAAATTTTGCACCCATTGCTTGGGCAACATCTTCAACTATCGCTAGGTTGTGCTTTTGTGCGATAGACCCGATTATATTCATATCAGCTGGTTGACCAAAAAAATGGACCGGAAAAATAGCCCTTGTACGTGATGTAATTTTTTTCTCAATTTTATTCGAATCAATGTTAAAGGTTTTTGGATCAATATCGACAAAAACCGGTTTAGCGCCACACTGCACCGCGCCTTGAATCGTAGCAATCATGGTATAGGGAGTTGTGATCACTTCATCGCCTGACTTAATGCCGAGCGCCATTGCTGATAATGTAAGAGCATCCGTGCCCGAGCCAACTGCAATTGCATATTTTACTTCATTATACTTTGCAACTTCTTGCTCAAAAGAAGAAACTTCTTCACCCATAATATAGCGACCGCTTGACAACACCTTTTCAACCACAAAATCAATATCTTTCTTTAAAAATTCATATTGTTTTTTTGTATCGCAAAAGTCCATATTTTTTAATTTATTTCTTCCATTTTAACCTCCCGCCCTTCATTGGCAGATTTATAAATTGCTTCAGCAAAACGAAGCGCTTCGTAAGCTTCTTGCGCGGAAATATAATTACTATTAATACCTTTTAATTCATTAATCATAGCTTGATAAACATGCACATGATTTGGCGGTGAGCCCTGATAAAGGCCACCGGCATAAACGTTTGGCTTAAAACCTTCTGCCAAATTAGGTCTTCCCATACCCTCTACTTCCCAAATTGCTATTTCATTTAAAGCAGCTCCACTAATTTTTACAGTTCCACGCGAACCCAAAAATGCCAAAGAACACTCCAAGTTTTTTGGATACGTACAAAGCGTAAATTCCAATGTAGCATAAGCGCCGTTTTCAAATTTAATCATTGCGATTATCATGTCATCGGTTTCAATTCTATGCGCAACGGTATCTTTTTTTGCAAATACAGATTTAACTGGACCAAAAAGCCATCTCAATATATCTACATAGTGAGATCCTTGGCTAAATAAAAGTGGCCCATCTAGTTTTTCCGTTCCGCGCCACGCATCTTTATCATAGTATTCCTGAGGACGAGTCCAACGCACAACTAATGCTGCATTGTGTATGCGCCCAAATGAATTTTCCATTAGCTGTTTTTTCACATGTTGTAAGGGCGGATTATATCTTACCTGCAATATTGGAAATATTTTTTTATTATTATTTTTAAAGACCTCAAACATTTCCCTAACTTCAACAGTAGATAAACCCAATGGCTTTTCCATTAGCACGTGTTTTCCAGACTTTGCGGCCTCTATAGCCATTGGTACATGTAATCCGTGTGGTGTTGCAAGACAAATAACATCTATATCTTCTCTTTTTAATAATTCACTATAATCACTATACCATTCGATGTTTAATTGCTTAGCTATTGTGCTTGCCCTTTCTTCTATTATATCGCATACGGCCGCTAGACTGGCATTTGGCAAATACGAAGTTGACGCCAAATGTTGATTGGATATTCTTCCGCAACCCACTAATGCAAATTTAATTACTCCATTCTCCATATTGTTAATTATTTAGTAATTTTATTTTATTAAACATTAAGATAAAAAAAGGTAAAGAAAGTAACGGAAAAAAAACTGCCCCCATTGATGAAAACGTCAAACCTACCGCCAAAGCACTATTTTCACTAATTAATTTTCCAAAAAAATAAACCATCGCCGTTTCCCGTACACCAATGCCCCACAACGTTACTGGTGCCAGACTAATAAAATTAACGACAGGATAATAAGCAAATATCATTAAAATTGGAACATTTTCTCCAAATGCTAAAAATGAAATCTTTATATATAATAACAAAATAAAAATCATAAGTAAAGTTAAGGCAATAAATCGAATTTTAACTTTTTGATTTTTATTAATTAAACTAAAAATAGTAAAAAAGTTATCTATTTTGTTTTTAAAATTTTTTGGAATTTTATTGTTAATCAGATCAATAAAAAGAAAAAAACAGATTATCGAGATAATTATACTTACTCCAATAATTATTGGCAATTTAGCTCCAAAAATAATACCACCAACTAAAGCTGCGGTTGCCAATGCTAAAACATCCGCTACTACTTCCATAAAAACAAGACCCATGCTTTTGCCAATTTCAATCTTATCTTTAAAATATAAAGCCCTGACAAAGTCTCCGCTATATGCTGGGCTTATTTTTGCTATTGGTAAATTTGCTAAATATACCATAAAAACATCTCGATATTTTCCATTAAACCCCAAAAGACTCAGACCAATCTTCCATCTTAGCACAAACAAGGGATGCAGACTAAATAATAATAAAATTGATAATAATAATACTAATTTTTTACTCTCAATAAAAACAGTTTTTATTTCCCCAAAATCAAATTTAGAAAAAACAAAATATAAAATTAAAAATGACAAAAATATCGAAATAATAAATTTTATTTTTTTTATTTTACTTTTCATTTTCCAATTTATAAATAACCGCTCGATGTTCAAAATATTCCAGTTCTTTTAATTTATTAAAGCCTTTAGGGTTATTAATTGGGTCTAGTAAAAATTTTACATCTTGCCAGTCACCGCCTAATGAACGATCGTCCATTACAATGTACTTAATATTTTTCAAGCGCATCAAATTTTTTAATTCTTCAATATCCTTAACAGCCGGAATTAATTCCCACACTGCACCTGCGTAAAAACTAACATCCGGTTTTCTGGCCATGATAGTTTCTTTTTCAACTTCTTCAATATTCTCTTTTGCCCAAATTCCTAGTTCTTTTAGCTCTGTCGGCTTGTAGTCTGGTTGTTGAAAAAAATAGTTTTGCACCACTGGATAAAACAAGGTATAAGAACACAACAATAGTATTAACAAAAAAAATAAAAATTGCTTTTTTATACTACTTATATAAATTTTTGAAATTACTTGCTCATAAAAACTATCATATCCAATAGCGATAAATATAATAAATAAATATAAAAACTGAATTAAGTAGTTCGTCTTCCCTCCTTCAACAATAATACTGATAAAAATCAACGGAACAAACATTATTAGAGTCATCCATAATTCACGATAACGTTTTAATAATATAAATTCCCTAACCCCAAACGCAAAGAATGAAATACCGACTAAACCAAAAATTTGTAAAAATGAAAATTGATTAATCCACAGATTATCAAAAAACGTTTTTAGTATTGAGTAGAAATTATGAATAAAGCTTTCCGTCATATTTCTTTCTGTCTTTGGCGGTGTAATAATTGCCGTATTACTACTGGTCGCATTAAAGGTTTCAGATTTTTCATATTTTTCTCCTCCAACGACAAGCGACACCTCACTGCTTCGTCCATTAATTGTCCAGATATCCAATATGGAATGTAAAAATAAAATATACGGTAACGCTAATAAAACAAATCCTAAAAAAACAGTCATTAACATTATGCTAATTTTTTTCCAATTAAATACTTTTTTATATATGTAAAAAATAAAAAACAGTACAGGAAAAATCATAAAAAAATACTCTGGCCTGGTTAAATAGGCAAACCCGATTGATAATCCCAAAACAAAAAACCAATATATATCTTTTTTGTATATATCTGTCTTAATATTAGATATCTTGTATAATGCTAAAAAAATTAAAATTGAAAAAAGGGCAGACGGTATTTGCGGGGTAGGTATAGTGGCGTAAGACCAAATTATAAAACCATTAAATGTATAAAATAGTAAAGCCAACACGGCAGTTCTTGTCGAACTCAATTTTTTTACTAAAAAATAAATTAATGGAAGCGCTAAAATTGCGAAGAATATAGTCGCAAAATGAGCAGCCAAATCAAGATTGCCAACAAAAAAATAAAATATTCCGATAAAAATCGGCAATAATGGTGAAAAAACCGTATGCGGTTCGCCAAACAAGGTAAAACCCTTGCCTTCTATAAAATTTTTACCGATTATCGCATACAGCGCCGTATCTGTGCCGATTTTTCCAAATTTAGACAATAAAATAATAGCCATCAAACAACTTACAAAAATTAAAAATAAAATTAATAAAATCTCTTTTTTCTTCATAAAAATAATTTATTCTTAATCTTTTCTTTTTCTTGAAAAAGTAAGCTAGTATAATGACATAAATAACTTATTTTAAGTTTATTATTTTTCCATGCCATCACAAAATATTTTTTAGCTTTTGTTTCTTCTTTATTATCTCGACAAAAAATACCTAGCTGAAAATAATGTCTGGCAAGTATCTTTGGAATTAATTCAAACTCTTTAATGTGCTTTTTTATCAACAATTCTCCACCGCTAATTCTTTTCGCTAAATTTCCACCGACATGATCATGTCCGCTTCTCATATTAACTTTAACCAACGGCTCATTTATTCCGATACCTTTGAATTTTTTCGTAACCCTTATCATCAATTCCGCCTCTTGGTGGCTGGGCAACGATTCATCGAAAAGTCCGACAAGATCAAAAACTTCTCTCTTTATAATTAAAGTAACCGTTAAAAATCTTTTAAAGCTTGCTAATGCAAGTCCATGATAATCATTTAAACCATCTGGAACTTTTGATTTTTCCGTCCTATCATCAAGAATGTTTAGAACCGCCGTAAAACAAAACCCAACATCACCACCACTTTCATCCAAAACTTTAACCTGCTTTTCCAATTTATTCGGCAACCATTCATCATCATCATCAAGAAACGCGATATACTCGCCTTGCGACGCCTTGATACCGGTATTGCGCGCCGCTCCCCCGCCTTTATTTGTTTCATGCTGGATATATTTTATCCGGCTATCGCCAAAACTTTTTACCGCCTCCTCCGCGCGCTCTTTTACACCATCATCCACGACAATAATCTCAAAATCCTGAAAAGTCTGTTTCAAGATTGAATCAATCGTACGCTTAATCAGATGCGGACGGTTGCAGGTTGGAACAATGACGGATACTTTTAGCATAAATTATTTATCAATAGACATTGATAATTTTAATTTTTCATCAAATAATAGCAATTTTTCCTAAATGTAATAATTTTTAAACAAATATCGTGCTTTTTGTAAAAATTTCATTACAAATTTGCCATTTTGCCAATATTTATTTAATGTTAGACAATAAGTAATAGATAAAATATTCCTACATTTTTGATAATAATATCTTCTCCATTTTCCCGACCTGATCCCTCCAATCCGGCATCTCTTTTACAAATTGCACTCCAGCTTCGGATATATTTTTTCTTAAATTTTTATCTTTGATTAAAATCTCCAATTTATTTTTCGACTCTTCTATATTCCTTCTCTCCGCGACCAAGGCAGTACTTCCATCAAACGCAAAATCACGCGACCCGCCGTTATCATAGGTTACAACCGCGCAACCGCAGGCCATCGCTTCCAAAGACGGCAAACCGAATCCCTCGTCCCAGGAAGAACAAAGAAAAATATCGCAAGAAGAGAAAAGTTTAGCGGTTTCGATCCCAAACGGTTTATAGTGGTATTCGTCACACTGTACTTTCTCTTGTCGCGCACCGTACATAATTAATTTAACATTATTATATTTTTCTTTCAATTCGTTTACAATTTTAACGCCCTCGGCCGTTCCCTTCCATTCATAGCTGTGATGCAACATCAAAATCCGAATATCTTTGTCTTTTCTTTCTGTTTTGTGCGGATAAAAAATATTTTTATCCAAAGTATTCAATATCAACTCCGCATCTTGATTAAAATCTTTTTTTAGCCAATCCTTGATCCAGCTCGAAACTGCTATGAATTTAAATGGCAGTTTGTACGCTTCGGATACTTCTTCGGGCGCACCGTGATAAAGGCGTTCGTCGTGCTGGAGCAGATAAACCTTTTTACCGCATTGATCAGAAAGATTTTTAATCGCGTTCGCGTGTTTATACGTGGAGACTAGCAGAATATCAGCCGTGCCAAGATTGTGCTCTTTTAAATCAGCGATTCGTTCTATCTCAAAATTCATTCCGCCCGTCCAGCTTGGTTTTTGTTTTAACAAATTTGCCAAACACCTCCGCCAAAAAACCGGATTAACTGTTAGCAGTTTTACTTCATGCCCCAAAAGCGTTAAACGGTGCGCATACGTTGCCAAAATCATCACGCCGCCGGAAATATTAAGATGTGGAGTTAAAATATTTATTTTCATAATATCAATAATATTTACCAAGAGTTGCTAATATAGGAAATATATAATAATTAGAAACAAGATAACTAAAAATAATTACTAAACGTACATAATTATTTTTTATTTGATATAACCCGTATCCGGCCAAAATTGCTAAAAACGGGACAAGCACAAACATTATTCGCATTATTAACGATGACCATAATAAAAACGATAATGTCCACGGTAATAATGCAATTAAAAAAATCAACTGTTCTTTTTTTAAATTTTTTTTACTCTTATACAAGCCGTAGAAAACCGAATACCATCCAATTAAAAAAATCTGAAAAGGTTGTTTAATTATATCTTTTAAACGATTTACATTTTCCAAACCAACGCTGCCGTCGCTCTCTAAAAGATATGAATACCAAGTAAAATATGAATAATGAAAAAATAGATAAATTAAACCATGGAAAATTACTACCGGTATTAAAAACAAAATTGCCGCTTTGGATATTTTTATTATTTTTTCCTTTAAACTAGTTTCCTGAAACAAAATAAGAACCCCCAAAGACAACATCCCCAATCCGCCTGTTTCTTTATAAAATAAACCGACTATTGATGACAATATACATAAATAATAATAACTATCGATTTGTTTTTTATAATAGCTTATCGCAAAATAAACCGAAAGCAATAAAAAAAACCAACCCCCCGGATCAGAGCTATAAGTGGGCATATAATTATACATACAAAAATTACCAGAAAAAAATAAAGTTGCCCAAAATGCGATACGGCTATTGTCAAAAATTATAAAAACTAATTTGTAAAAAACGTAGATTAACAGAAAATAAAATATTATATTTTGAAATAACATAATTCTTAAAGAACCCTCGTAAGTACTTGCAAGCCAAGCAGAACTAAAAATCATTAGCGGAGAATTTAATATGCGACTAATCATTCGATAATATATCCCTTGGGAATATTCGGGTGTTTCTAATCCTTTTACATAATTAATCGCATCTCCATAGTAGTCAATAGCCTCCCCAGGCAGTCCAAAATAAATAAATCCTGCTAACAAATTAAATACAGCAATTATAACCAATATATAAATTTCAAGCTTAATTGACTTAATTTTTATAAATATATTCCTAGGCATTATTTCTTATATTTTTTATGACCGTATTATTTTTCAAAATTCAATATTTTTCAAACCTAAATCAGTTAGTAATTTTTCCCCAATAATTTCCGGTCGGCAGTATCTATTAAACAATTTCCAAGCTTCACGCGCAATTTTTTCACGCAACCCGCCGTCATTCTTCAACTCCAAAATCCTCTCCGCCAAACTTTCCGGATTTGCGCTTTCGCACATCAAAATATTTTCCCGATCATTAAATAGTTCTCGCATCGCCGGCGTGTCAGCGCTTATCACTGGCCTAGCGGTTGCAATCGCTTCATAAACTTTATTTGGGATCACTCTTTGCGCTTTTTCCGTATTGCCAAAAATACCCAAACACAAATCGCAATCAACTATCAAATCTGCCAATCCTGAATATGAAACTGAATCTAAAAATTTGATATTATTTAGTTTCAAATCGCTCGCCAAATTCAAGGCCTTTTTATATTCTTGCCCACGACTTCCTGTCATCCTGAATAATATATTTTCATTTTCTAGTATCTTGGCCGCGCGAATAATATATTCGGTTCCTTGCAAAGGTATATAGTGTCCATGAAAATGAATCGTAAAAACCGGATTTTCCGCTTTTTTTCTTGGATACATTACCGTATCATCGCTCCCAACAAAAACCCTGATAAACTTATCTTTTTTAACACCAAATGTTTTAACAAAATAATCAATATGTTCGTTGGTATCCAGTAAAATCTTATCAGCTAAAACGCAATTTAGCAAATCGCAAAACCAATAATACCATGCTTTAGGATGATATTTTGAAACTAATTTTTTATCAAATACCCAAGCATCATATAACGAATAAAAAGCGTCCCAAACAATCTTCTTTTGGCTCAACAACCGGGCGAAGGGAACCATTGATCTAGAGATTGGCGAATAACCCACTATAATTAAATCATATTCAGTCTTAATTTTTTTATGCTTTTTATATAAATTAATCAATTTTACAAAAAAATTTTGCGAATTATCATTGCATTCCAATATTTCCACATTATTTTTTTTTAGACCTTTAATCAAAATCCGATTACGCGAATAATCAGGATCATAATCGCCGAAATATAAAATAGTCATAAATATTTCTCAAAAAATTTCATCAGACCGCTGAAGCGTTATAGCCGAATATGGTTAATGGCGCTTTAATACCTCTGGCATTTTCTCAATATACACCCCCTTACAACACCGCGTACAAACCGGCAAAGAATGTTTGAACAAAAACTGCCGAAATTTCTGATAATCCTCCGATAACCAGATCTCATCCGGTGTCTTTTCGGTCAGGTTGCCAAATGACTTTTCGATCGTATCGCACCAGATCACGTCGCCTCGTTGATTGATACGGAACTGCGGGGACAAAAGTTTTGTGCAAAAAACTTGTACAGGCTTTTTCTTTAGATATCCTTTTATGTTTTGATAATAATTAAAGGGCGTAAAATTAACATAGCATTTTTTCATTATGCCATATTCCCGGATTTTTTCCAACTTTTTCTCCAGCTCAGAAATATCCAAATCCGCCGCAAATTCCGGCTCGCGAATCTGGGTATTTATTTGATAAGTACCCGGCTCCCAGCCAAGCTCCTGCTTAAAAATCTTTTTGGTGTTCTCCACATTCTGCGTTACATAAACCTGTTCAAACAATATATTCAAAGAATTTATACCAAGCTCTTTGGCCGTATCGATTAGTTCATACAGCTTGTCAACATTATCGTTTATGAGCATCATGCCAAAAATCGTAATATTTATATCCGGCCGTTTACCCTTGACCAAGGACAAAGCTTTTTGAAGACGCGCAAAAGTTCCGGGTACACCGCGAATAGCATCATGAACTTCTTCCTTGCCATCCAAGGATGCGATAACGTCTGTCAGATTTTTGTAGCGACCAAGCTTCGTCATCATCTCGTCATTTATCAGCGTACAGTTTGACTGCAAAGTAATCCTTATATCATTTTTATCCAAATAATCCATAAGCTCAAAAATATCGCCCCGTATCAAAGGCTCGCCTCCGACCAGCTTGATCGATTTCATCTTGCCCTTGAGTTTTTCATAAATCCCCAAAACCTCATCAGTCGTAAGCTCGCTCCGGCGCAGAGCCCGCGTATCCGCCTGATAGCACATCTTGCAACGCAGATTGCAACGGATAGTCGGTTCGTGGCCGACACCATATTTTTCCGGAGCCTCTTTCATATACGGCAATTCCGGCTGTGCCAAAAAACCCCGAATCCGCGTTTGCAAATCGTGCTCCTGTTTATCATCGTAATACCGCTTAACATAGCCGGAGAGAACTGGAGTATTTAATATTATTTTTTTTAGTTGTTTTTTTATCATAATTTTAATCTAACTTTTTTCGGTTCTTCGACATGTTTTGTAACATAGGCTGAAAATAAATAATTGATTTTTGTTAAATTACTGCTTGAAGCGGATCATATTACCTAATCGAATGTTTATATGTGTATCTAACTGATAGTTACTTCTCTTCTTCTGCGCTTTTTCTGAGCTGAGCTTAATTTAATAAAAATCAATTATTTATTTTCGGCCGATTCGAATGTGAAATACCCACAAAATTTGTTGATGAACCGCTTTTTTTATTAATTTTAATAAATTTCTGATATAAAACTTTTGAATTATAAACCGTTAAATACTTTTCCATCTTTGTTTTGTCTATCTTTTCTCGATAAATATCCCAATTAATTCTTAACTCGTCAATATCGTTATTGTTCTTGATATCGCTTCTAAAAAACAAAAAATCAAGCATTGCCTTTTCCGGTTCCGCCATCTTAAAAGACACATTTCCTGACTTCATAATTTCATATCCAAAAAAAAGACTTTCCTTGATTGATCGATACGGAAAAGTGCCCAAAGGAGTATCCACAATTTTGGCTTTTCGAGTTGTAATACTAGTTACTTGATGGACGGTTTCCGGAATCAAAGAATAATAACCAAGGGCATACTCAAGACTAATATACGAAGGCTCTGATAAACGATTGGCAATAAAATACTTATCTGCATCGCATAAAACCATATCGGAAAAAATATAGAACCGCCGAGATATATTTTTTATATAACCCTGCTTTTGCCATTCATAAAAACGCCGGTTATCAAAATCGGGAAAAATATTTTTAACTTCTCTAACATCTATTAATATGTTTTGCCTAAATTGTTTATGAAAATCAATGTATTTCATCCCACTTATTAGTTATTTTTAACTATTATCTAGAATAATTATCGCAAAAAATAATTAATTAGTCAAATATTGGGTTTTTTTAGTTAAAATAACTTTATTTTTAATTGCTATTAAGGCAAGTTCATAAACCCCAAAAAACACTCCAACATAAAACATATCCCCTAGTACTGTACCACGAAAAAACGGCAAGGCCATGGTATAGCACTCAATCAATCCCATAACACTTTTTTCATACCAAGGTGAAAATTGCCAGACAGCATAATTGGTAACCAAGAAAAAAAGAATAGAGGAACCAAGACTCAGACTGATAACGCTAAACAGATTCTTGTACTTTTGCAAAATCGCGGAAAAAAGACCGATAAGCAAAAAACTGCCGTAGACTGCAAGCGTGAGTTGCCATTCATAAAACCCGATAAAAATATCGCCGGTAAACAGAGAAACTAGTGGCAAAATTATTGCGTATCTCCGCCCCAAATAAGCGCCGGAAAAAAGCGCGATTCCCGCGATTGGCGCAAAGTTCCAGGCATGCGGAAGCAAGCGAGCTAACACACCGGTAGCAACTAATAAAAACGAGATTAAGATTTTTGATTTTGTTGACATAAAATTATTATTTATTGTTTTATTTTAAATTAGCTAATATAATAACTCTTGCATTTTATCATAAATATGCTATATTACATACAGTGCTTGCGGGCGAAAGTCCCGTTCGGCTAATCCGCAAGGACCACAAGCCGAAGACAAGCACCATAGAAATACTCTCGCACAATCGAGGGTATTTTTAATTATCCTCGATTTCCTTAGAACCAATAATATTGTTTTTATTTGATAATTTCCAAAATAGCATCACACTCCAAAAATGGTATTGTCCGTTTTCACCGCCGACTCGTCTTACAACCGTTTTTACCCTTGTCATTCTTAAAAAACTAGTAATAGAAAAAAATCCAAACCACTCTACTAAACTCGTTTTTCGAAAACCGTTTCTATTTCGTTTTCCAATCGGACACAAAAGTCTTCGATATTCCTGAATAGTGGTTGATTTTTTTATAATTTCAACTGCACTGTGAAAAAAAATAAATTTATTTTTCTGAACACTTTTATTTCTTTCACTACGACTGCCGTCATAACGCAAATGATGAAAACCGTCAGAATTAAAAATAATTTCTGATTTTAACGCCGGACAATATATTTTTCCAATTTTTTTATACTCATTTTCAGTTTTTTCTTTCAACTTTTTAAATTCTTCCAAGCTAAAATTACTTTTTATTTCCCCTCCTTGTTGCATATTGTTTTTATTTTTAACAAATATTATTCTTAATTTATTTAGAAATTAGGAATTATAATTTAAAAATTTAATTCACCCGCCCCTTCACATACTTCCACTCCACGACTTCTCCGCCTTTAAGCACATACGACCCCGCCCCAATCTTCGCGTATTCGCCGTTCACCCAAAACTGCCAATATTTATCGCCGTTATAATCATTCATATATCCATCAATCCCCTCGATAAATGCGCCCATACCATTGCCAAAATCTTTGGTTGATAACTTAAGATTGTTTTCATCGGACACTTTCTGTATTACCGAAAAAACTGTTACATCATTATTGATAGCAATATCATTAAACGTCTTGACCTTGCCATCACCAAAATCAAACATTAAATTTACTGCGTTTTTTTCGTTTTGGATACTTGATTCTGCTGTTTTTTTAGCCTGTTTGTCGCTATACAAAACACCACTGTAAAAACCGAAAATAAGCGACGCAAGAATAAAAGGGATTATTAGTAAATTTTTCATGTTTTTTTCTTTTTTACTCGGAATAATTTAAATATTATCATAATTATCAAGGCAAAGCAAAATGCGATAACAATAACTTGTATTTGGGAAAAATAGCAAAGAATCTGAAGAGGTATCTTGACTCCGGCCGCGGCAGTAAGCCCGTTGGCATCAAGTGGACGAGATACAACAGAAATATTTGTCTTGATGTTTTTTGGTAAATATTTTCTAGTGGAAATACTAACAAGTCTTTCCGCACCAGCTTCCAAAACAAATTCATGCGGTTCTATGTGAATGGTTTTTAAATCATCAGCTGACAAAACATAAGCTCCCGGTGTAGTTCCGGCATTAAAAATCAAAATCTCTTGAGTCAACACTTTACCAACCGATCCTGACAATTCAATATTTTCCGGCTTTACGCCGATACTGGCGGCAATAATAAATTTATTACAAAAAAATATTGAAACTATTATTAAAATGATTATATTTATTTTCTTCATACTGCGTTTATATTTTTTGATTTTTCAATTTACTCACTGGTTATGCCTAACTGGCTCTTGGCTGATTTTTATTTTTTACGTAATTCGGAAATCGTAGCGATTTTTTAAATAATTATTCAATATTTTTATTAATATTCATAATTATTTAAAAAACGCACAGATTTGCCGCATGGAGTAAAAAACAAAAATCAGCCAAGAGCGAATGTGAAATACAAAAAAATTACTTCGGACTTGCCCAAATAATCAGACTCCCATTCTTTACGCCCGAATTTTTAAATGTTGAAGGAATATCAAGTTCCGCTTCTAAATTACTATTATTATCGTGCGCAAGTTCTTGCGAATATGTCCCCCAAGTACTGCTTGCCAATTTCAAATAATCTTTGAACACAATATCACCATCAACACTGGCGCTTAGCCTAAGGTCAACCGTACCTTCGTTTTTTAATATTAATGTTTGTTTTTTTGAAGTTCCGGCTTTGATCTTTCCAAAATCCAGATTATCCGGGCTGACAGTAAATATCAATGACGCACCGGCAACATCCGGTCCGGCCGAGTCAATTTCAACTTTTAATCCTACGGAATTTGAAACACTACCGTTTTTGATTCTTTCCGGCAAAATCCCCCATTGCCCAAAATATACCAGAACGTCATCATTGGTTTTCAAGATATAGTCGGCCATGCCAACTGCGGGTGATTCATTATTAATCAAATAGATCCAACCGTCCGCTCCGGCAGCTATTTCATTATTGATTTGTTCCAAATACGGGCCAAAGGTCGTGTCTTTTATGCTGTAAGTAAAATTACATTTTGTTGCCGCATTTTTTATCAAATCCAACGCTTTTATGCCTTCAACGCGCGTATTGCAGATTGTACTGTTGCCTCCTTCAATCCGGATATGATACCCGCTTTCAATTCCGCCGAAACGAGCGATCGGAAAACTTTTGCCAGCCAAGGCGATCACGGCATAGGGCGTCATGGCTTTGTTATTAAATTCAGAAGTACCTTGATTTACCCACCAAAATCCGCCATCCGTATCTTGCAGCGTTTGCAGATGCGACAGCGGGGTTTTAGCGTCTTTGGCCCAAGTTGCCGGACTGATTCCCAGCTTATGCAAAGCGATAATCACCCAAGCATCGGAACCGGAGTCCGAATCGGATCCGCCGGACCAGCCAAAACCGCCGTCATTGTTTTGGACAGACTTGAGGTAAGCCAAAGCTTTTGTAATTGCGACATCGTTCGCAGATACACCCGCTTCGCGTAGTGCGATTATCCCGGCAGCCGTATCATTAGTATCACTCTCTCCACCCTTGGCATAGCCCCAGCCGCCATCGGTATTCTGGTTCGCGATAATATATGCCTTGGCTTTTTGCGCTTCATTCGCAGTACCTTTACCAACAGAACCCAGGGCAAGAATCGCCCACATATCATCATTCAAAAGACCTGCGTCACCTATCTGGTCGTTATTCAAATATGTTTTTAGTTTCGCGACATAATCAATATTTCCAAAGGTTGCGGGGCTTTCCCCTGCCGCCGCTATCGCTAAAATAGTTTTGGCATAATCGGTCGCCAATGTGCCGAATACGCTTTTTAAATGATCTAGCGCAACGTTAGTCTTGCCGGACGCGATCAGCGCCTGCGTAATCCAAGGGTCAGGCGTTAAAGTTTCCAGGTAAGTTCTTGCTTCACTGATTCCGGCTGTCGCAAACAAAGGACAGACAAGCGCAAAGAGCAAAAATAATTTTATTCCATTCTTGATTTTGTTTTTTGTCATAAAAAAATCTCCATTCGCATGGAGAGAGGAAAAACATAGCAATCAAAAGACCGCCTGTTTCACAAACTCTCAATTCCACGAAAAGTTTTGTGTTATTTATTATTACAAAATATTTAACGCGACCTGGCTTGTTCTGTTTCATCAAACAGACTTTACAGTTGCGGGACAGCAAAGGAATTTAACCTTATTTCGGATAAATATTTATATTTAAATAGTTTTCAAAAATTTCTATAACGATATTCAACTAGCTTTTGGCTGATTTTTGTTTTTCACGTAATTCGGAAATCGTAGCAATTTTTTAAATAATTATTCAATATATTTATTAATATTCATAATTATTTAAAAAATGCACAGATTTGCCGCATGGAGTAAAAAACAAAAATCTGCCAAAAGCGAACGTAAATAACTTATAAAAACATGTTAATATATCTATTTTTATATTTAAACTATAACAATGTTTTATTTTTTGATCAACAGCTCACGCGAATCATCGCTTCTTCTGTGTCACATAAGAAACCAAAGCCAAAAATGCTTTAAAATATACCAACGCATGTCGCGGTGTTCTTATTTTCAATAAATACTGCCAAATAATTCTTGGCCGAAAATAAAATTTCTTGAAAGCAAGATTAGAATAATATGTCAGCTTTTCCTTACTCAAACCATGCGGCACAAAAATCGTTGACCAATTACTCATCTTTTTCCAATTGTCTTCAAACTCGCCAAACTGAAAAGCCGTTGCATGTATTTCCGAACCGGGCAAAGGTGTTAGATGCGTCATGTGAAATTCATCCAAAGGCAATTCCAAAAGCAAATCAATCGTTTCCTTTATATCCTCCTCGGTCTCGGTCGGCATGCCGATCATAAAAAATCCGCACGGCGATATTCCGGCCGCCTTTGTTAAAGTAATTGCACGCCGAATCTTTTCCGGACTCGTATTTTTCTTGATCGCGTTCAAAACTTTTTGACTACCCGATTCGATCCCGTACCAGATCTGCCAACAGCCGGCTTTTTTCATCAGGTCCAAT
Source organism: Candidatus Falkowiibacteriota bacterium (assembly GCA_003514005.1). GTDB lineage: Bacteria > Patescibacteriota > Patescibacteriia > Patescibacteriales > UBA12075 > UBA12075. The sequence goes on along the minus strand of DOSJ01000004.1, from coordinate 219,818 downwards.
GTCTCTTTGTTGATCATATCCACCCGTCCGGCACAGCTCCAAACAATATCCATTTTCTCGGCAATCATTCGATTGCACAGCTCTTTTAAGCGTTCACGAAAAACCAAAAAATTATCATCCCGAAACTGGATTTCGCGCATGCCATATTCTTTTTGCAAATGTTTAATCATGCGGATTACATAATCCGCACTATAACAACGCAGTCTGCGGCCGAATACTTTGTTGTCGCAATACGTGCAAAGCCCAGGACAACCGCGCGAAGTAATCAAGACGGTCGCTGGCAAACGGCGGACAGTATGCGCAGGCGGATAATAATACTTTGCAATATCCGGAAACAAGTCCCAGGCCGGCAGAGGCAATGAATCCAAATCCATAAATGGCTCACGCGGTGGTGTTATAATTATCTCGCTACCTTTGCGGAATACCAGACCTTTGACATTGCCAAGATCCAGATTTTTATCACAAGCCTCAATCAATTCCAAAATAGTAATATCTCCCTCGCCGATCGCGCCAATCTCTATTTCCGGAAATTTTTCAAAAGTTTCTTTGGGCGCGGCTGTAATGTGCGGACCGCCCAAAAATATTTTCGCCTCGACACCGTTTGCTTTCAAACGTTTAATAATTTCAACCGCATTAAAAATTGAAATCGTTACTGCTGTAATCCCAATATAACGCGGATCTATCTCAATGATTTTCTCAACTGTTTCATCATAACTCATCGAAAGCGCGGTCGCGTCCAATATCCGCGTCGCATAACCATTGTCGCGCGTAATCGCAGCCAAAACAGCCAAACCGGTCTGCAGTGTCTGCCCGCCTGCTTTGAATTTCACGCCATAACGCTCCTCCTGGGAAACAGGAGGATTAACGAAAAGGATGTCAGTTTTATTTTTTTGTAGAGGCAAATTCATTTTTTTATCGTTTCTTAATTCTCATTAAACATACTTTTTTGTCATCTCGACCGAGCGAAGCGAGCGGAGAGATCTATAATATGTGAATAATTTACCATGTGTATTTCTATAAATAGATTTTAATTCTCGACTCTTTATATAGCTTGATTTTTTATTATTCTTGTATTATAGATCTCTCACTGCGGTTCGAGATGACAAAAAAGAGATAATTTTTATTTTCACACACAAAATTAATTAAAAAATCTTTTTTTTATTTTTATCAAAACCTCTCCAATCATATACACAAACGGCACCAAAAAGAAAACATAAACCGGTAAACGATAACGGGCTAAAACAAAGGGCGAGCAAAGCAAGGCAGAGTAGATGATTACGCCGGCAGATAAAAGGAAAAATAACAACTTGTTCCGGTCTTTGAAATAAGTATAAATGATTCCGCCAAAAACCGAAAGCGAACATATTCCCCAAAACGCCAAACCGAACAGATAAGCCAAAAGCGAAAAATTAAAATTTTTCAGATAATCAAAAACCGCTTTGAAATTTCCGGTCATAAGACTTCCGGTAATATCCGGTTTGGCATAAACGCCGGTAAACTCCTGGATCAGATTCAAATATCCTGAATCAAGAAAAAACGGGGCAGTACGGATCAAGTGCACGCGTGTATACTGCCAAAAATTCTCTTTCATGTATTTTCCGGATTCTTTTTTATAATAATCAAATTGTTTCACCAACTCGTCTTTGCTAAACAAACTGCAATCCCCTTGATCGCCAACATTTTTTCCTAAATCATTTTCCGCTTTCTGCCGAATCAAATTATTAGCCTCATCGTAGGAAATATTGTCTTTGATAAACATGGCGGTCGGATAATTATAATGGAAAACATTTGTCATAAGCACATTAGCAATCGTGTATTTGCCGTAAACGATTTTGTTGCGCATTTGCCAAGGAAAAAGAACCGCAAAATATACGGCATTAAAAAGCAAAACAACCAGCAAAATATTTTTAAACTTCAAACCGGAAAAATACGGTAATCCAAACGGACGACGGATAAAATAAATCGACAAAATTCCCAAGCTCAGCGCCTGAGGCAGATATAATGTATTCAAGCGCGTCAAAGTCGCAAACCCAAAGATTATGGCCGCGCCAAGCAAAAACACGGTTTTACTGTTTTGAAAAAAGCGAAAGAAGTAATAGATTCCCAAAAGTAGAAAAAACGCGGACAAAGATTCAGCTGTCAAAAGAAAATTGTGCCAAGCTGAATACGGTTCGATTGCGGCAATAAAAGTGGCGATAAACGCCACGCGCGGCGAAAAAAATAATTTCCCGATTTTATATATCAAATAAACTCCGGCCAAGGCCAAAATCATCTGTGCCAGATATACCGGCCAGGCGGACTTGAACATCAAAAGAAAAACAGTTGTAAAAAAATAATACAAAGGCGGATGCCAATCGCAAGGCTCATGCCAATTGGCTAAAAGTACGGCATGCCCGGATTGCGCCTGATTGTAAAAGTTTTCCCAGCCGTTCGCGCTGGCGCCCCAAAGCCCGCCAAACAAAACGACTCTGACAAGCAAATAGGCGGCAATAAGAACAAGCCACCATTTATACAATTTTACAAAACCGAAAAGCGCGCGTTTGTCATTAAAACGATATTTAAGCAATGTCCAGATTGCCAACCAACCGTCGCGAAACAGCTTTATCTTCTTTCCTTCTTTTTTGGTCCTGGTCTTGTAGCTGATCGGCGCTTCCGCGATTTCATATCCGGCCTTCAGCGCCTTTGCCGTTACTTCCGGACAAAACTCAAAACCGTCGCATTCCAGTTTTATGTTTGCCAAAACTTCGCGGCTAAACATCTTGTAGCAAGTCGGTTCATCGGTAATATGCGCGCCATACAAAAAATTGGTCAGCCAAGACAAAAAATGCCCGCCCAGATAATAAAATATACCCGGAGTTTCTTCACGTTTATCTAGTCCCAAAACCCGCGAACCAAAAACAATCTTGGCATCCGTCTGCTCTGCCTTTTCTATCAAACCCTGAATATCGTCAGGATTATATTCCAAATCCGCGTCCTGCACAATGGCATAATCACCGCTGGCAATCGCAAAGCCGGTACGAACAGCAGCGCCCTTGCCTTGGTTTTTTTCCTGAAATACTATCCGATATTTATCCGCATACCCCTGTAATATGTCGCGCGTTCCGTCAGTCGAACCATCATCAATAATAATGATTTCTTTTTCAATATCAGTTCTGATTTTTGATTTTTCAATCCGATCCAAAATAGCCTCAATCGTCTTCTCTTCATTAAAAACCGGAATGATTATAGATAATTTATTTATTTTCATTAATTTCTCATAAATATTTATATTCTATTATAAATATAATAACTTAAAATATCATTTATTCACAATATAAATAGTTAAATTTTAGTATATGCTATATATTGACAAAATATTAGTTCTAAATTAATATTTGATTACATGTTTATGGTGTGTTCTTTCAACAAAATAAAAAGGAGCCTTAAAAATGAAAAAAATGTACTTATTTACCGTTTTAGTTTGTTTTTTGACAATCATCCTTCGGGCAAACTTTGCAAACGCAGAGAATGTAGTGGTAGTACAAAAATTTTACGCAGGTTCAGGTGATGGATACTGCATGCGAGAAGATTATAACACAAATAGTCCGACTAACTGGGACTACTCCCATGACAACACTCAAAGTACATCGACAGATTACACAAGCGACGAATCTCATGTATGGTCACAATGGTATAATGTATCAACAAAATGGGGAATTGGAAGGTCTTTTCTTCCAATAGACACCTCTGATATTCCAACTGGGGCTATGATAATTTCTGCAAAACTTCAAATTTATACATGGTATATCTATGACCTAGACAACGATGGGGAAGATTGGATAACTATTGTGCAAACAACACAGGCGAATACAACTTCTTTGTCAAATGACGATTTTGATCAATGTGGTTCCGTAAATAATCCGACTGAAGGTGGCTTAAGAGTTGATATAAGCAATATGGGGACGGACAGATACCAAGCATTTATACTTAATGACACTGGAATCAGTTGGATAAATGCTGAGGGTATTACAAAACTTGGCTTGAGAGAAGGACACGACGCATTAGATCATCCTATTACTGCAAATTCTTCAAGCTACGCAAATATCTTATATTGGTCAACATCTGAAACTGCTGGGACATCACAGGACCCATATTTAGAGATCACTTATGTTTGTGATGTAAATAATGTACCAACAAATAACATCGTATCGGTAATGCCATATTTTTCTGCGGATTTTAACAATGACAACAATGTTGACGTTAACGACATTACGGATTTCATAAATAGTCAAAAAGAAATATTAAATTTCTGGATAAAAAACATCTGGCAAAACGAATTAAACTAAAGACATTTTTTAGTCCTTGTATTATTAAAATAATATGAGGACTTTTATTTTAATTTTTTTATGATAATTTTGACAACAAACAATTAATTTCTTTTACTCTTTTTTCCCAAGTATATCGAAACACATCTTTCTTTGCCTTTACCGCTTTTTTATCCGTCTCAACCGGATTATTTAAAACAAAATCAATATTCCTGCTCAAATCATTTGTATCTCCTGCCTTACAAAAAAACGCATTTTCATTATTTAATATCTCGCGTATACTCGGCAAATCCGAAGCAATAATCGGCCGACCGCTGGCCATATATTCAAAAATCTTAAGCGGTGTCATAAAATAACGATAATGCGCCTTATCTGGAAACGGCATCAATAATATATCGGATATTTTTTGCCAAAGCGCCAACTCGGTTTGCGTACGCCGGCCGATAAATTTACATTTGTCAGACACGCCGATTTCTTTTGCCAAACTCTCGTAATAGGCAATATCTTTTTCATTGCCCCCGACAGCCAGAAAAAAAACTTCAGGACGATTCAAAATTTTCAAAGACTCTAAAATTTCCGCAATCCCCTTGTCAGTCCCCATTGTCCGGAACGAACCGGTGTACAGTAATATTTTCTGATCGCGAATCTTTTCTCCCAGTTCTTGCTCCAGGCTTAGCTTTTGCAAGGCTTTCTCTTTTTCAATATCAATATTAAAAATTTCCAAATTCACGCCATTGGGTGCGACCAAAATAGTTTGCGCAAAACCGTTTTTGATAAATTCCTGCTTGATGAAATTATTTGTAACTATTATCCGGTCACATCTGCGCAAAAGCCATAGGGCAATTCCTTTTTTCTTGCCAAACCAGTCATGGCATTCATAAGCGGTCATAAACCCACGCAAATTAAAAAGCCAGACCAACTCTGGATTCCTTGTATAAATAATAACATCTTTATCCGCTTTTTCAAAGGCTAGTTTGATAAAAAACCACAAGCTTTGCAAGTACACTGATTTTCGCAAAAGCAGGCGGTCAAAACGGATAAAATCAAAACATTTTACATATCTGATCCGAAAATTTTCTTTTATGCCATAAAACGAAAAAGCATTGCCAAGAATATTATTTTTCCGCGTCGGCACCCAAAGCTCGACTTCGGCTCCGGCCAAAGCAAACTCTTCGCACATCTTGGTAATCTGATACCCATGCGCTTTTTCCGTAGGAATGCGGGCGTTAACTATATAAATTATTTTCATAGTCAATTTCTTGAACGAGACCCTGGCAATGAAATACGTAATTCAGAACCAAGCGCTTCCGCTACTTTTCTTAAAAAAGCTACACTGGGATTATAATCGCCCCGTTCCAACCTTGATATTGCAGATTGTTTTGTGCCTATTTTCTGCGCTAGTTCCGTCTGCGTCAATCCGGCTTTGATGCGTTTTTCTATCAGCTGGTGAATTAATTCAAACTCCGGTCCGAGTTCATCATAAAAACGTTTTATTTCTTTATTTTTTAAAACCTTATTTTTAAAATCTTGAAAATTAGTCATATTTTTCAATAATTATTTATAACTAAAATATAACGTATATGTTATTTTATGTCAAATCATCAAAATTGGAATAATTTTTTTCGTTTATTATTTTATAATCAACTCTTATTTGTTTTATGATTTCTAAAAACAAACTATTATTTTCATTAACCGCCTTTTGCCATTTTTTCTTATACTCTTCCCCAAAATCCTCCCGCGCAAAATAGCCGCGTGCTTTGGTTCGCTCCAAACTTAAATCAAAAGGAATGTCTAAAATAACTAACAAGTCAGGCCTTAAAACCAGCTCAAAATATTTTTTTATTTCAATCTCGGAAACCGGATTGTCAAACAACGCGAAAGCATTCAAAAAATAGCCTTGATCAACAATCGCATTTTCATATTTCAAAGCCTTCTGATATTTTGCGTTATAGTGTAAAAAAGCATTCATCAGTTTATAATAAAAAATCTTCCAATTATCCGAATATTTTATAATATAAAAAAACAAAAGAAAAAATCGGTACGGATGCTTTATCAAAAACAAAAAATTATACCAAAACAGTTCGTATTTTGTGCGAATTTTGATTATCATATAATTCTTTTCCGCAACCAGCCGTTTTGCTAAAGTAGTTTTTCCTGAACCGGGCAAGCCATATATTTCAATAAACATAAAAAATTTGCAGGAATTTATAAGATTTATATGATTTTTTTATAATAGGAATAAGATATAATACCTTTCTAAAAAATCTTATAAATCTTATAAATCCCTGCCAAGCATTATTTTTCAAAACAAACACAATAAGACTCGCTAAAAAATTCGCTGACAAAATTCAAACCTTTATTTCCAAAATACTTATACAACAACAAATTCATTTTCGCCGAGCGCCAAAACGGCCAGCTTAGTGTTACCGGAAAAATTTTGATATTCTGACAATCATTTTCTTTTAATAATTTTGCGAGCTCACCGGGCGCAATCTGCCCGCTGTGGAATTCCGGCACCGCAATACCCATAATTTTTTTTCGCAAATACTTTGGAGTTTTTGTAATTATAAATCCCCTGCCACCAGACTGGATAAGGCTCGCAATTTTTTTGACCATAAGCGATTTTTCCGGAATATACTCGATTACACGAGACGAAAAGAAAAAATCAAATTTTTTTTCTGTTGTAAACTGCAAAAAATCACTTTCAATAAAATTAAAATTACTGTTTCCCTTAAATCTATCCTTAACCAAACCAAGCATCGCGCTCGATATATCCAAAAGCGTATAATCCGCGCCCGGCTGATACCCAAACAATTCCTTTGTCCAAGTACCATGCCCGGGACCAAGCTCAAAACAGCTTTGGTATAGTTTTACCAAGGCATGCGTTTTTATTGCAGATAAAGTCATATCATACCCGGCCTTCTGAATATCATTCTTAAACCAACGTTCTTGCTCGTACTTGTTGTTAAACTTATTTACAATATCCGCGTTATATTTATTTTTTACATCTTCTGTTTGCATACAAGAATATAATATTCAATAATCAATACACAATATCCATTCAATATAAAATATAGCCAATCCAAAAATTGAATATTAAATACTTGGATATTCATTGAATATTGAGTATTGAAAATTGTATATTAATAAAATCTCCTAAACCAAACTTGAAAATTTATCACTGACCAAATCGTATTAAGCGCATATTTGCGACCAGAAACATGATCGTCCAAAATCTTCCGCGCTTCCGCTAAATCCAGATACTGGCTTGTCCTTCCTTGGTTATACGAATCTGACAAAATATCGTATGCCGTATCTTTTAGTCCCGCGCGCAGCCATTTGGCCATTGGCACGAACCAGCCGGTTTTTTGTTTGTTGTAAATAAAATCAGGAATATATTCTCGCATCGCTTCTTTCAAAATCAATTTACCTTGATTGCGGGAATTGATTTTGTATTTTGTCGGAATATTCACAGCCATCTGCGCCAGATCAATGTCTAAAATCGGTACTCGCTCTTCCAAACCAGCCGCCATCGTAATCTTGTCGGTCCGAGCCAAAGAATATTCAACGAGCCAAGTCCGCATATCCGCCTGCATCATCTTTTCGCTCAAAGGTAACCCCGGACCGAATGTTTCTAAGCCTGACTTATTTTTAACATAATTTTGCGCTCCTGCCAAATCATTAATCTCCGGCCGGATTATCCGCGTTAATAAATCCTCTTTTTGCGCCATAAATGACCAAAATGCGGAAAAATCATCCATATTCAAACGCCCATACATATCGCTTTTCCGCGCGAGCGCAAACAGGTTTTTCATACCGATATTATTTCTAAAAATCCTGGGCAAGCGCCGCCATTTTTCGATCAGGTTATAGTAGTAATACCGAGTATAGCCGCCAAAAAGTTCATCCCCGCCATCGCCTCCTAAAACAACCTTTACTTTTTGTTTTGCCAGGCGCGCCAAAAGCAGATTCGCGACCTGCGTGGGGCTATACACAAGTTCATCCATAGCAGAAACCATATTTTCCAAATTCGCAATCATGTCTTGCTCATTCAAATATATTTCATGATGCTCGGTGCCATAAAACGCGGAAGTCCGTTTTGCCAAAATCGCGTCTTGATTAAATTTTTCATCCTGATCAGCGCTGACCGCAAAGCCGACGCTAAAAGTCTTGATTTTTTTTTCTGTCAATTCTTTCATTAATCCCAAGACAATGGTTGAGTCCAGTCCACCGGAAAGGAACATGCCCACCTCCACATCGGCAATCATCTGCCGCTTAACAGAAGCCCGAAGCAGTTCTTTTATCCTTGCTTTCGCCTCCTCCCGGTCGCTGATCGCTTGGCCGAGCTGTATGCTCCAATATTTTTTTAAATTCAATCCGGTTTTATTTAATACCAAATAATGACCAGGTAGTAGCTTCGAAATATTCTGCCAAATAGTATCCGGACCAAGTGTATACAGCAAACAAAAATAGCAATTCAAGGCATTTTGATTAATGTTTTTTTCAATCTTGTGTTCAAGAATCCCTTTTATCTCAGAAGAAAAAATAAAACGCTGGTTATCCCAAAAATAAAAAAACGGCTTTACGCCAAACTGATCGCGCGCGGCAAACAGCTCTTGTTTTGCCTTGTCCCAAATCGCAAAAGCAAATATCCCGTTAAATTTTTGCAAACACTCCGGACCGTATTCGATAAATGCAGCGAGTATCACCTCGGTATCTGATCTGGAAACAAATTTTCGCCCTTTCTTTTCGAGGTCTTTTCTAATCTCTTGAAAATTATACAGCTCACCGTTAAAAACAATCGCATAACGCTTGTCTCTGCTCAACATCGGCTGATGCCCGGCCGGCGACAAATCAATTATCGCCAAACGATTATGCCCAAGTGAAATATTCTCATCACAAAAAACCCCGCTATCATCCGGACCGCGATGGCGAGTAGCCCGAACCATTTTATTGATTAGGGCTTCGTCTTTAAAATTAAAACCGTTTATGCCACACATATTATTAATATTCAATACTCAATATCCATTCAATATAAAATAATCAATCCAAAAATTGAATATTATATACTTTGATATTTATTGGATATTGATTATTGAGTATTGGATATTTTTAAAATTTTCTTCACAAACTCACCCAACCCATGCTCCCTCACCACCACCCCTCTTAAATCCTCCGCCATCTTCGCATACTCTGCTTCGCTTAAACCAAGCACGTTCTCGATTTTATCGCTCAAGGCCAAATAATCTCCCGCACTATAAAATAGCCTATCTTTATATTCTCCCAAAACAGCATCCAACGCCACATTACAGCCGATTACAGGTAAACCGCAGGCCATTGCCTCGAGAAAAGTTTTGTCCAAACTGCCGGTCTGACTGGCGCTGACAAAGATATCAGCCGCTTGCAAATACTCAACAATATCTTTATTCGGCACAGAGCCGACAAATTGAATATTTTTCGCCAAGCCTTTCTCATTTATCATTTTCGACAAAAAGTCATAATATGCTTTCTGTTCCACTAATCCAATAGCCCCAACAATATCCAGCTTAACATCAATCCCCTTTTTTACCAATAATTCAACAGCATTAATCAAAGTTTCAAGATTTTTTACAGGCGAAATTCTGCCGACAGTAATCAGGGATATTTTCGATTTTCGATCCCGTAAAGGACCCGATGTCCAAACGGGACTTTTCGGGTTTTCGATTTTCGATTTTTGTATTTCCCTAAATCGGAAATCGGAAATCGGAAATCGGAAATTTCCAACGTCTATTCCCTGCCCCACAATCCGAATCTTCCCAGACTTCAACCTACATCCGCTCGCCGTAGACGTAAACACAACATCAACCATTTTTTCCGCAACCAAGAGCTGCCAAGGCGCATGCCCATGCGCATACCAAAGCCCAATCTTTTTTCCCCACGCCTTCCAAAACAATCCCCCAAGCAAAACATAAATCGAATTCATATGCACAAACACAGTATCATAATTCTTCCGCTCCTGCCAAATATATTTAAAAAAATTAATTAAATATTTAAATTTTAAAATAAATCGAAAATCGAAAATCGAAAATCGAAAATCCCCACTTTCTTTTCCCAACGACAAAACCCTAACATTCTCAGGCAAATCCACCTCTCCCCGAAACAAACAAACCACGGTAACGCCTTCGCAATTCTGCGCAAACTCCGCGATCCAAGCATGAAAAAACCCCAAAAGATCGTCATTTTTATCTACTTTTTGCGTACAAATTAATAATTTCATAAATCAAAATACATAAAAAATCATCTTACCGGAAAACACGATATTAAACTAATTATATCATTAAATATAAAACAAAAACAGCTTGTTTTCAAGCTGTTTCTTGCTAATGATTATTTTATAAATTTTACTTATTTTTATCTTTCGCTTTTCTCTTTTTGACCAACAAAATGAAAAGCAAAATTATTATAACAAACCAAAAAATCCAAAAAATCATATCGGCATTTTTCACTATTTCAAAATCCTTACCTTCTGTTTGATTTTTTTTGATATTAGGATCATCTTTATTGTCCGAATTTAGAAAACCAGGAACTAAAGAGTTAATAATATCTTCGGTCTCTTTAACAGCTCGATTAGTAAAAGAATCATCTTGTTCATTATTTTCTGCCGACAAATTTTCCGACGGCTTCACATCTTCGGGAAGAGGTAATGAAGGCTTTGGTTTCATTTCGGTAGCTTTTGTATTATCCAGTGTCGTTTCTTCTTCAATATTTCCAAAAATTGCGAATTTTGTTAAGTGGTTTACTTGAAAAGTTACTTGATTTTTAGCAAATACTGCCTCTGGGATCAATACCCATTGATTATTAACTTCGTTAAGCCAATAAACAGCAAGATTGCGCGCTTTCTGGAGATTTACAGGCACAGGAAGTGTAATAGTTAGCAAGGAAACAAAAGAACGGACATAATTGCCGTTTTGATCCTTGGCAAAAACATTATAAAAAACCGAACCAATAAGTTGTATATCCGGTAAGACTAAGCTCTCATTTTCAAACGATAAGGGTTCTGCATTGATATAAAAAGTTGTTCGACTGGGTACATTGTCAGCCGGCACTTCCAAGACAATCTGACCATTACTGGTATCTTTGGCATAACGTCCTGATTGTTCGGGATTAATTTCTAAATCATTGTTATGCGTTTCAACTTCTGGTGTTGGTTCTGGTGTTGGAGTTGGAGTTGGATTTCCACCACTTCCACCGCCACCCCCGCTGGCAACACAAACGCCCACAGAAACATTGTACCCGCTAACACAAGTTGCTGGACCGCAAGTCGGATATGCGTTGTAAGTAGCGGCATTGTCGACTGTAGGACAAACAGGGTGCCAGTCAGTACGGACATCGCAATAATTTGGACAGTCAAAATTAATCGTACCAACCAATGTGCCAGTAGCGGTACCGGAAAATTTACCTGTGGCAGTATTTATGAAAACATTATCAAAATCTATCCAACCCAATTGTTCACCCCAAGCATAACCCGAAAGATCTCCGTTATTATTTAAAACCCCGCCTTGTGCGGGATTAAATTTTATCCAACCGCTATTTTTTGACCAAGCATAACCAGATAACGCGCTGTCGTCAACGACAACATTTTCAAAATTTATATAACCTACATTATTACCCCAAGCATACTTATACGAACTCAAAATTGTGCCAGATAACGCCGAAGAAAAAGACAAAAATGTCCCGCATAAAATTAAAAAAAATATTGAAAGACGTCGTCTCATAAAAATTATTTACCTAAAATTACTAGGATATCAGCATCCGACCTATTTTCTCCTTCAGGTAAAGAAGAAACTTTGCCACTAAGCAATTTGGCGATATCCTCAGCTTCTTGACTGTGCGTGTATGACAAATCAATCACCAAGGTTTCTTTATAGTCTTTTTTTGTGGCATTGGCAAGAGCATCAGTTTGATAATTTGGGTAAGTAGATTTTATTAATTTTTCTGCTTGTTCCGACAAATCAACAATTTCAGTGCCGTTATAATAAGCGATTTTCAGATCTGCCGGTTTTTGTGAGACTGGCGTATTTTCATTTACTCCCCCTTGTTGATCAATTACTATCGGCGCAACATTGATAATTTTATTAGTAGACGGACGGAAAAGAATTGCCTGCATGGCCTTGGTATAGGCAAGAAGCTTGTCACCATTTTCCGTCTTAGCAAAAAATGGCTGGTCTTTTAGTTTTTCCTTATCAGCAATAGTCGCGATAGTCGGAGTTTCATCGACTGGTAATTCCATCAGTCGTCCCAAGGAAGCTACTAAAATTTCGGTTTCTTTTTGCGCTTCTGAATTAGGATTGGCTTTAAGAGTTTTATACTTATTAAAATAGTAAACAGATGAGGCTACTCCACCTATTGCCACTAATACCACCAATATAATTAGCCACCGCTTGAGCCCAATTCGTTTTAGAATATTTATTCTATTGACTCCTGACATTGCCTCAGTATTATTTATTTTTTTAAACATAAATTTAATATTTATTATTATTTTTTATATTTTAAATCTTATAATTATTGCGACACATCTTCACTTGTAACCGGTTCGATAGATTGTTCGGCGGGAGCTTCCGGTTCAGTTGGGGCATTATTTTCTACAACCGGCGTCACAAGTGTTTCAAACTCAACTGGGTTTTCCGGTTCAATAGATTCCTCTGTATCCGCTGGCATTTCTGGATTTTCTGGCTCCACTGGAGAGCTATCACCTACTATAGGATTATCACCAGATTGAACAGGAGGAGCTTCTGTCGTTACTTCCGGCGAAGTTGTTACATCCGGATCAATAGCTTCAATATTTTCTTTTAACCCATCACTAAATAATCTGACTCCACTATTTGAACCAAAAGCATGCCAACTAAAATAAATATCTTTATCGGTTTGCGCCGGGTCAATGTTAATCTTGAACCCTTTTACAGTTATATCGCTAACATAGTAGTCAGACAAGACACCGGCAGTCATTTTAGTAATTGTAATAACTGGTTGATTAGTATATTTATTTTCAAAGACAACTAACACAGAAGTATCGCCAGCTTTTATAACTGCCTCACCAACTGTGTCTTTACCCATATCCACTTCGCCGGCAATTGTGAGGCCACCAGACAAAACCAAACCATCTAATCCTTCCATAGATACCGCCATACCTGTCTTGAGAGCTTCAATTTGCGTCTGTTGGTCTTGAATAGATTTGACAATAAGCGGGGTTAATCGACCATAATCAACCATCCACGGATGAATTAAGTTACCATTATCATCAACCTCGTCAGTACCAACGGTAACCGCATCAGGATAAATTTTCTGTAATTCTTGGGCAATAAAACCATTTAGAGTTTGACCATTTGAATCATTTTTATATTCAAAATCACGGACATTAACTTTCATCAAATCAAGAACACCGAAGTGTGTGTCAACTATGTTTTCCTTGAGCCTTTCGTCAGAAGTTTGATTATAATTTACTCCAGTCCCATTGTAAGTAATTGATCCAATTAAATTTGAAAAATTAAAAAATCCATTAAAAATACTGCCACTGACGGCGGAAGTGAGTTGGATTTGCATGCCATGAGGGGTAGTGCCTGTGTTAATTAGTTGAGTGACATATTCACTGTTAGCAGCATCCGTAACTGAAAGTGCAAATGATGGGTCAGTGGTACCGATTCCGACGTTTCCACCCATAAATGCCAATCCGCCAGAACTTAATCCCTGGATATAAGAATATTGGGAAGTACCGGCATTATTCACGAATTGAAGATAATTCCCGTCATTACTTACATTATCGCGAAGTACAATTCCTCCTGTCGTACCAACATCTGGCGAAACAAAACGTCCGGTGCCATTTACGTCTAATGTCGTTCCAGGACTCGTCGTCCCGATGCCGATGTTGCCGGAAGTATCAATCGTCAATACCTCTCCCGCTGTCGCCAAAGTTTTGTAAATATGGAATTTTTGATCGCCCACTCTTTGTCCAATTGACCAATTTTCGATTCCTCCGTCTGCAAAAAGCAGTTGTCCATATCTTGTCGAGGTGGCGGTAGACCTATCGATCATTATTTGCTTATCTGTCCCGTATACATGCAACGCCGCTATCGGTGTCGTTGTGCCGATACCAACATGGCCGTTTGCCAAAACTGTCAGTCCCGATCCGACAGTAGAATTAGATTGAATGCGAGCGACGATTCCGTTCGTCGAGGCACCGGTGTTGGCCACATAGAGAAGGCCATTGGTCGAGTTCAGAGAAGCATTGCTGGAGGTGAGACTCAAAAGCCCGCCAGTCGTAAGCGCGTTGCCGGTCATAGTGAGACCTGTTTGTGTAGTGGCAGTACTCCAATCCCATGTCTGTCCGTAATTTGTATTATCCAGCGCACCCGAAGCCGTGGCGGCAATAAGCGAGTTCAAAGCCACGCCGGTCGAAGCCGTTGAGCCGATTTGAGTGATCTGAATCCAAGAATATTGATCGGCATTATCGGTCGCGCCTTGACCCCATAAATTTCCTTGTGTGGTATGCGACCAAAGTTGAACCGTAACATCGGTAGTTGGTGTATATATAGCAATCGCATTACCACTTTCTTCTCCTGCTGTAGAAGCATGTGCGGCTGGTATTCGGGAAGCTACATTACCAATGTAGGTGTTATTTGTCGTATCGCGCCACTGGAAGAAAACAGCAGTGGCATTTGCGGTCGAAGCACCAACCGTACCTTCAAGACGATAAGTTTTCCCAGCTTTGAGGGTAAAAGTATTGTTGTTACTTTTGTTGATGTTGCCGGAAACAGTTGTATTAAAGGTAAGTGGGCTCCCTCCCGTAAGTGTTTGTCCGGCAGAATTCTTGGCGTAAATATACTCCACCGTATTCACCACATTCTGGGAAGTAGAGATAACTTCGATATCAAAGTTGTCCGCAGAAGCATTGACACCCGCTGTTGAATTGATAGCACGAATAACGACAACAGAATCAACCGTCGGAGTAAATACCGCGCTCAGATCCCCCGCATCCGAGTAGTTATTACTCGCATTAGAAGCGAGCTTCAACGCATTGTTGCCGGATGAAGAGATAGTAACGCCTGCTGTAGTGTTGTAAAATTCTATACCTAACTGAGCATTAGCACTGTTCGAAATCGAAACGGATGCCGTTAATTTATAGGTTTTACCTGCCTTTAAAAGCACACCATTGCCACTTTGAGCAATATCGGTGCCGTAGCTTCCACGCACTGTTGTATAAGCAAGTTGTGTGCCGTTACTTACGGAAGATATGCCACCAACAAGGAACATATACCCCTTACTCTGCCCCACGCTCGAACGATTGTCGGAAACGATATAGGAATTTGAACCGTCGGAACGAATAACGACCGAATCACCTTGCGAATAAAGATAAATTTTATTAGTTGATCCATTAATTGTTTCACTTCCATACGGAGAAATGGAAAGCGCATTAGCTGTATTATCGGTTTTCACGATTTCAATTAATTTTCCAGAATTTCCCGAAGCGGTTGGGAGAGTTGTCGTGAATGATGCCGAGGTTCCATCAGCTTTAACTGTATAACCCCAACCAGAAATATTCCCGGTAGAAGAAATTGTTTGAATGGAGCTTCCCCCCAAACCTCCACTTCCTGACCCTCCAACTACTCTCCAACGCGATGCGCCAGAATCATAAATGAGAAGGAGTGATGCATCTGCCGCCAAAGTCATATCAGCACCCGTTCCGGTATAGATTTTGTTGGCCACCGTACCAGAAGCTGTCGAGCTATCTTTAATTGTTGCGGAGTTGGCTCCGGCATTAACAATAGTCAAAACCTTTCCATCGGTACCACCTGCAATCGTATCGATTGTCTGAGCGCTCGCGCCGGTGAGACGAACAAGGGAAGTGTTTCCAAAATCTACATTTATTGATGTTTCGGTCGTGGAAAAATCAGAGCCTTTTTTGTAGGCCACCGCGCCCTGAGCGGTCAATGTACCTCCTACTGTGGTGTTTCCAGAAGTGGCATTGATATTAAATTTATCCGTATTCACTGCCAAATCTCCTGTCAAACCGAGGGTGCCCGCGATAGTACTGGCGCCGACGCTGAAGTGACCATCTTTATTAATAGTGAGCACCGCAGTACCAGTGGTATATGGATCACCCTGCGCGACGCTTGATTGGAATATACTAAAGTCCCCCCAAAGACCACGGTCTACCGCAAAACCATAGTTACGTGCATTTGCCGAGTAGTTTGAATTTGATCCAATCTTAAAAAATGGCGAGGTGTTACCGTCACCATAAAGTTGGATGCCATCTCCCGTGGTTGTAGTTTTAATCGTAAGTTTGCTTGTAGTTATAGTGGTTCCGATGCCGATGTTGCCTGAAGAATTAATATAAATACCTTCATCATCGCCATCGCCAGAGAGATAATTAGAACCAAGAACTATGTTCGCCGCAGACCCTGATAGCGTTAAATTTGAAGTTAAAGTTTTAGCTCCGACAATAGCTTGGGTTCCTGTAGTAATAAGTCCTCTAGCGGTGGCAGATGCGTCAGGAATACTAAAGGTGTGAGTAGTCCCATCAGATGTTATAGCAAAATCTGTTCCGCTCGTGCTCGTAGCAAAAGTTTGGGTTGATCCAGTTAGGCCATTGAGAGAAGTAATACCGGAACTTGCCAAACCAAAAGCCGACCAACCAGTATTGAGAGAATCTGTAGTTTTAATGTAAAGAGCGCCGCTGTTTGTATCTACTGCCAAAGAACCTTTGTCGGCTGCAATTAATGCTTCGGGAGTACCTGAAATATTATAAATTCCAAAACTATCCGTACCATCAGCAAAATTCATCCATTGCCCAGCAGCTGTTCTGATAAATTTTGGTAAACCCGTACTCGTAATAGCAGTCGTTAAATCATTTCCGCCAAGAGTGATGCTGGTGCTATTATCTAATGTCAGGGCATCCGCAAATTTTGTAAAATTTAAAATATCATCTACTAAAGAGAGCGTTACTCCTGCATTTTCCATTCCAGAATTAGCTATTGTAAAAAGTCCCGCTCCACTATCAGCCAGAGTTGCTACATAATTGCCCATGGTATCAGTTCCCAAAGTTACTTTATCAGCGCCAATGGTTATAACACCTGCATTATTTATAGTTGCATCTCCTGAAAGAGCAATCCCAGTAGCTTGATTAGAACTATTTCCAATAAATATTAAACCACTGTTTAGAGTAGTAGATAATTTTTCATTATCTAATTCATTGAGCGCATTTTGAACTGTTATTGCCGCGATATTTCCGCTTGCAGAATTTGTAATTTGCGAAGCATTATAATCCCCGCCCGAGGCGATAACCGCACCCGTACGTCCAAAAACACTTGTGACAGCGTTGGTTGTCTGCACTTTTTCCCAAGCTGTACCATTACATACCGCCCAGTCATTAACTGACCAACTTGCAATACCGCTTAAGTTTGTTGTTCCGCTTGTTCCAACAACATAATAATGCCCCTTGGTGCCTGAAACACAATACGATGATAAATCAGGATAATTCGTGGTTGCATTCCAAGTCCCGCGATAATTCATCGCTCCCAAAACATCACTAAACATATCACTGCGAGTGATTTTTTTCAGACCGCTTGCAGTATAGACGGCGAGAGTGTCAGTAGCATCAACTGAACTTATTGCCGATAATCCATTTATATCCAAAGAAAAAGCGCCGGAAGAAAGAGTCAAGCCAGTGTTAGCGGTGTAAGTATTATTATTATCTGTGGAACAAGCCCAAGCCGAGCCGTTCCATTTCATGATTTCATTGGCGCCGCAACTATTGGAAGCGATTTTTCCAAAAGTTATTGTGCCGTCAGCGATATCTCCAGACACGATAGTCTCATCGGTAATTTCTGATGATTCAATCGTGATTCCAAGGGCTGTTGATAAAGCACCGCCGGAAAAACTAAGACCAGTACCAGCAAGATTAGTGTATGTATTGCCCCCCAAAGAAATTCCGCCACCAAAAGTTTGAAGTCCGCTCCAAGTACCGGTTGCCGTCCGATCCAAAGAAAAAATTGAACCACCGAGAGAAAGTCCTGAACCGGCTGTATAGCTCGTGCCGCCATCATCGTTGCCCCATGAAGGCAACCCACCGGATAACTTTAAAACTTGGCCATCCGCACCAGCGGACAGCAACGACCATGTCGATGATGTAGCAAAGAGAAGCGCACCGTCAGTCATAGTATCGGCAGTGTAAACAGATGCACGCACACCGCAACCGCTTTCTGTCGGCCCGCAAGCTGGCGATATAGTTTCACCAGGCAAATACATAACTCCAGCAGCATAAGTTATGCGTGCCGGAAACGCAGACAAAACAAGCGCCAAAACTACAATCAAAATTAATATTTGTTTTGTCCTTAGAGTAATGGTAATCATATTTTTTTCTCTAAAAAAACAGCCCAAAACCTAAAAAGGCTATGGGCTGCTTGAGCCGCTATTTTGTTTATTTAATTTATATATTTATATAATACCAGATTTTTTATGTCAATGGAAGAGAAAGGTGTGAATAACTTTTAATGTTTCATCCAGCATATTTGCTTATACCCCACTAGTTCTCCCAAATCGTCATAAAAAGGAGAGGCAGTACATTCACAGTCCAAAAAATTACCATTTTTGTGCTTTGCCCTAAAATACGGAATTCTATACGATTGTCGCTTATGAAATAAGGCTTTTAAATTGTTGCCTCGCCAGCCAACTTCCTCTTTCGTACAAAATTCCAAAACATTCCTGCCTACAATTTCTTCAGGTCTGTAGCCATAAAATTTTTCTACTCCGCCATCTGCGTACAGAACATTACCATGTAAATCTTGCTCTATAATAAGATCACAATGATTTTGGTAGTCAAATTCATTATACGCCTCAAGAGACTCATCAGACATAACGATTTTATCTGCAAATCTTAAAATATAACCCTCGCCATTTTTTTGAAAAAACTTGAAATAAATGATAACGGGAATGTAAGCATTGTCCTTGGCTTTATGAATAGTGTCTAACCGAAAATATTTAAAATGTTCTATTTTTGATGACAATATTTTATCTGCGCTTGCTTCTTTTTCAGTTGGATATAACGCACTAATATTTTTTCCGACAACTTCATTTAGAGAAAAACCAAGGATGTTTTTGATCGATGGGCTGGCGTTAATAATTACCCCGGAGCCATCTGTGAGTAAAAGATATCGATCAGACTTATCTTCATTGGCCATGCCGTTAAAATGAACCATCTTACCGCAACGGCCACATTTGAATTCCTCATAACTTTTAAGCAGAATGCCTTTGATGATCAATTTACCACAACCGTCGCAACGATACTCATCTAGTAGATACGAATCCATATTTTCATAAATTACCCGATTTTTTTAAATCGAAAATTATGGTATTATTATAACATAAATTTCAATACATTGCTAAATCAAAAAACTATGCGCAAAAATATTTTTCTATGGGCTTTGTATGATTTTGCCAACTCATTTATTTATATTACTTTTTTTTTATATTTCAGTCAGTGGGTAGTGGTTGACAAAAATATTTCGGATATCTGGTTTAATCTATGTTTTGTTGCTTCATCCATTTTACTGTTCCTAACTGCTCCGTTTGTCGGCATAAAGCTGGACGAAAGATGGAAAAACATTTCCGGCCTGCGGACAACCACCTTGGCTATCATTTTTTTCTATATCTTCACCGCTTACTTTGCCCAGAATAATTCTGTTATTTTAGCTCTCATATTTTTCACCATCGGCCAATATTTTTTCGCGCTATCTTTTTCTTTTTATACGCCGTTAATTAATACTTTTTCTTCATCAGAAAATCGTGGTAGAATTTCAGGTATCGGCTTTGTCGGAAATTTTATAGGAAATATTGCAGGATTGTTATTAGCCATGCCGTTCGCAATCGGGAAAATAAATTTATTTGGCGGATTGAGCCGGGTTGAAACAATTATTCCGGCAATTGTCGCTTTCTTTATATTTTCCATGCCAATGTTAATATTTTTTCAAGAACCGCAACATAAGGCATTGGATTTATGCCCGAAAAAGTTCCATATACGCAAGGCAACAAGCATTTTCCAGGATCACAACATTTTAATGTTCATGATTTCTTTCATTTTATTCAACGGAGCCATTCTCACGGTGATAAACAACTCACCAATTATTTTAGAAAAGGTTTGGAGTATCGGGGACAATATAAAAACGTATGCAGTCATGATGGTTATCATAACTTCGGTCATGGGCAGTTTTATCTTTGGTCGGTTAGCCGACCGATTCGGCGGGAGAATAACTCTTATTTCAATACTGATAAGTTGGATTATATTATTACCGGTAATGGCAATAATGTTTAGTCTTTATTATTTCGTATTCTTAGTGATTGTCGGTGGTTTGCTTATTGGTGGCGCTTTGACTGTTTCGCGCGCAGTAATGGCTAATCTGGTTACGGATAAAAATCAGAATTTGGGTTTTTCGTATTTCAATATCATTGAACGCGCGTCAGTTATAATAGGATCTCTTATTTGGGGGGCTATTTCTTCTGGACTTTTTAACTTGGACTCAATGCGTTATCAGCTTGCTTTGGCGATGATGGTTATAATTATCCTTGCAGGATTAACGTTTTTGTTGAAGATGAAAAATACTGAGAACAGCTGAATTAATGGGCATTTTATTTTTCATCATTATAGCTTAATTATTTTATGTCCAGACCTTCTCTAGCTTAGCAAAAATTTAGTCAATGCACATTTTTGGATTTCACTAATAATAAATCTTGGTTTGAAGGTTTTGTCGCCAGTAACCAAAAACTGACGTCGATATGGACGCCAGTCTTTGCTGTTCTTATAAACATGCAAATTTTCAAGATCGGATCTTCGCAAAGTTCCGATAAAGAATCAAAAGCATTGCAAACACTTTGGTTCAAAGTTGGAAATCTGGCGGAGAGTGAGAGATTCGAACTCTCGTGGGCTTTCACCCGCTCGCTTTCCAAGCGAGTACCATAGGCCTCTAGGTGAACTCTCCTAAAAAGTTAGAAGTAAGAAGTTAGAAGTAAGAAAAAATGTGATTAATTATTATTTCTTACTTCTAACTTCTTACTTCCTACTTTTTACTTCAATATATTACTAATTCATTTTAGCTTATTTTATCAACTCTTTAATTATACTAGCCAACCCCCTCCTCTCAATCCCCGAGCTGTCTGTAAAATCTTCAAACGGCATGGCGCCGGGGTAGGGAACGGAATTGATAAAGGTTGTCGGTGCGCCGGTAACGTTGATATTGTCAGCCTGCGTAAGGGACGCTTGAATCTTATCTGATATTTTCTGATCCGTCAAACAAGCGTCAAACTTTGCCTTATCCAGCTGTAATTCTACGACATTGGAATTGATCGTGTCTTCATTCAGCTTGTCTGCTGATCTTGCCGTAAAAAGAAGCTCAACCATTTCCCAAAACTTACCCTGCTCTCCCGCGCATTCCGAGGCTTGCGTGGCGACATTGGCATTCGCATGAGAACGCATTGGAAAATGCCGATAAGCTACAACAATCTTTTCACCATATGCCTCAATCGTCTGTTTGATAGTTTTATAATAATCAGCGCTGAATTCATTGTCAAAATCGTCATAAATAATTATCTGCACCGGCGCGTTGATATCTCCCAGTATATGGTCCGTATCATCAATCTTTCGCACTAATCCATCATTTGTATTCTCGGCTTTTTTCAAAGCCTCGGCATTGCTGTCTAACAATTCTTCTGCCGCGTCTTTTTTAATAATATTTTTCTCATTCGAATTTAGCGTTGCTTTTTTTTGTCCAATGAATACAAAATATGATGCGATTGCACAAATAAAAACGATAGAAACAAAAATTAAAATTTTTGATAATTTGCTAAAATTTTGCATACTAAAAAATAATTTCTAAATTATAATGTCTAATTTCTAAATATAAAAACAAATAAAAATTTAGACATTAGTAATTGTAATTTAAAAATTTATAAAATCTCCGCTCTCCGCTTATGAAAATCCGTTCCGTCTTGATATGCCCGACCCATCGCAAAAAGCGTATCCTCGGCAAAACGCTTGCCAATCAATTGCATTCCAACCGGTAGGCCATTGTCAAATCCAACCGGAATAGACATAGCAGGTAGACCGGCCAAAGACGCACCGGTGACATAAACATCTTCCAAATACATTTTCAAAGGGTCATTTGACTGTTCGCCGATTTTAAAGGCAACATGCGGACTGGTCGGTGTAATTATGCAATCAACTTTTTCCAAAACCTGATCAAGCTCATTTTTGATAATCGTACGCACTCTTTGCGCCTTTAAATAATATGCGTCAAAATATCCGGCAGACAAAGCATAGGTGCCAAGCATAATTCTTCTTTTTGCTTCCGGACCAAAACCTTTACCGCGGCTATTCTTATATATACTAAGTAAATCATTGCCACTGTTGTCGCTAAAACCATAACGGATTCCATCATGACGCGCTAGATTGGAGCTTAGCTCCGAAGGGGTAATAATATAATAGACACCAACACCATATTTACTGTGTGGTAAACTAACATCAATTATTTCCGCGCCTTGTTTTTTATAATATTCCACGGCTTCCATCACCAATTTTTTAACGCCTGCCTCCAAACCTTCACCAAAATATTCTTTGGGGATACCAATTTTTTTACCTGTCATCGTCGTTTGGACATCCGCGGCATGGACAGGTCGCGATCTATCCCTGTGTGCATCCACCGTCGTCGCATCGTTCCCATCCACTCCTGCAATCACCCGCAAAACAATTTCCGCATCCTCCACGGTTTTGGTCAATGGCCCAGGAACATCGGTTGACGATGTCATAGCGATTAAACCAAACCGCGATGCCAAACCATAGGTTGGTTTGCATCCGCTAATTCCGCAAAAACTGGCAGGACAACGAATCGAACCGCCCGTATCCGTACCAAGCGCAAACAAACACATGTCAGCAGCCACTGCCGCAGCCGAACCACCCGAAGAACCGCCCGGTACGCGCGACAAATCCCAAGGATTGTGTGACGGACCAAACGCACTATTCTCTGTCGAAGCGCCATGCGCAAATTCATCCAGATTGGTCTTGCCTAGCAAAACCGCACCCGCTGATTTTAATTTCTTGATAATTGTCGCATCATAAGGCGCAATATAATTTTCCAAAATTTTTGAAGAAGCCGTAGTCCGCACTCCCCGCGTCATAATATTATCTTTTGCCAAATACGGAATACCCAAAAGCGCCCCAATCTCACCATTCTTCCGCCGCAAATCTGCCTCCTTCGCCGCACATATTGCCTCATTCTCACACACAGTCAAACAAGCCTTGATTCTATCATCAATAGCCCCAATCCGCTCCAAACAAGCCCGAGTCAAATCAACAGAAGTAATCTCACCCGCCTCAAGTTTTTCTTGTGCTTGTTTTATTGTAAATTTATTTAAATCCATATTTTATTTGATTTTTCCCGTGATTAATAGGAAAAATAAACAATTTTTTGTCATTTCGCAATGAGCCCCGTAAAACGGGATAAACTCTGTGAATGTAGAAATCCCTTATCTATGGCATATTCACGGTTAAGAGATTTCTCCGCTTCGCTACGAAATGACAAAAAAGATAATTACTAATTCGACAATCGACATTCGAAAATCGAAAATCACAAAACTCTCCTAACCTTCACCTGTCCATCATCCACCTCTGGCGCCAGATTAATCGCCGACAATCTTTCTCCGTCATCCCAAACCCGCACAACATCCTCGCGCCAAGAATTTTCCAAACCAGTCACCTGCGCCGTCGGTTCGATTCCGTCAGTATCTACTTCCTGCAGCTGCTCAATATACCCCAAAACAGCAGACAATTGTCCGCCATATTTTTCCAGCTCTTCATCGGTCAATTCCAGTCGTGCCAGAGTAGCAATATGTTGTATTTGTTCTTTTGATAGTTCCATGTTACTAATTAGATTTATTACTACTTTTTTATCAAGTAAATCTTTAGTGATTCTTATTTTTACTCCGAGGACTGTCCGAGCCTAAACAATGACTGGACTACCACACGGTGGACGCGAGTTCCGCAGGAGGAAAAATAAGAACCACTAAAGATTTACGCCGTGAATAAAAATCAAGCTTTTATCATCCCTAAAAATTCTTCTTCACTCAAAACCTTAACCCCCAGTTCGTTAGCCTTTTCCAACTTCGACCCTGCCTCAGACCCCGCAACCACAAAATCAGTTTTTTTACTGACCGCAGAAGCGATTTTACCCCCTAATTCCCTTATTTTAGCCTTTGCATCATCCCTTGTCAACCCACTTAATGTCCCTGTCAAAACTACAGTTTTTCCAAAAAATATACTATGTTGCATGTTACCTGTTACCTGATGTCTAATCACAACCCCGTTTTTTTCTAATTTATCTAATAAATTAATATTTTTCTCATCCCGAAACCAATCAAAAATACTCTTCGCCACAATCGGCCCCACATCCTCAAACTCTTCCAAATCAGCTAAACTTAATTTTATCACAACATTTTTTAAATCAATAATTTTCTCACTTCTAACTTCTAACTTCTTACTTAAATATATTGCACTTTCTTCCCCAACATGCCTTATCCCAAGTCCATAAATAAACCGCGCCAAATCCACTTCTCGCTTTACCGCAATCGCTTTGACCAAATTCTCGGCCGATTTCTCCGCAAACCGTTCCAATGGTTTTAAATCTTCTTCACGGAGCGAATAAAAATCCGCAATATCACGAACCAATCCAGCCTTAACCAGCTGTTCTACAACCTTTGGTCCCAACCCTTCGATATCCATCGCGCCTTTACTAGTCCAATGTGCCAAACGGCGAAGATTAACAGCATAGCACTCTTTGTCTGTACAGCGATAAGCGACTTCACCGGCTATTCTTTCTACTTTTGACCCGCAAATCGGACATTTTTCCGGAGCATCAATTGTTTTTTCATTACCATCACGCATACCTTCCAAAACTTTTATCACCTTTGGAATAACATCGCCAGCGCGTTCAATAATTATCGTATCACCGATTTTTAGACCCAGTCTTTGAATTTCGTCCATATTGTGAAGTGTTACGTTTGAAACCGTTACCCCGCCAACACGCACAGGCGTAAGCACGCCCGTCGGTGTTAATGTTCCGGTACGGCCAACCTGCCAAACAACATCCAAAAGTTTGGTCGTTGCTTCTTCGGCCGCAAACTTGTAGGCCATGGCATAACGCGGACCCTTGCCGACAATACCAAGTACCGGCCAAAGTTTCAAATTGTTTACTTTTACTACAACGCCGTCAACTTCCATGGGCAATTTTTCACGCCTTTTTTCGCATTGTTCATAAAATTTCTGCACCTCGTCCAGATTCCGGCAATATTTATAATCCGCATAAACTTTTAATCCCAAAAGTTTTGCAATCAAAAGTTCCTGCTCATGTGTATCCAGATTTAATTCTTCGGCATTGCCGATAGCATAAACATAAAAATCCAAACGCCGCTCAGCCGAAATTTTCGGATCCAACTGCCGGATAGATCCGGCCGCGCCATTACGCGGATTTGCCAAAGGCTTTTTCCCCTCTTTTGCATATTTCTCATTCAACTCTTGAAAAACCTTTTTCGTCATCAAAGCTTCGCCGCGAATCACCATCTTTCCATTTTGCACCGCATCAAGCAGTAAACCAATCTGCCCTTGATTAAATCCACTTTTTTCTAGCTCTAGTTTATCTGGTATTCTTAAATTTAAAGGAATACTTTCAATAGTTTTTAAATTATTCGTAACATCTTCACCCACCTTACCATCCCCACGTGTCGCGCCTTGCACAAATATTCCTTTTTCATATATCAAACTCATAGCAAGTCCATCAAATTTCAATTCACAAAAATAATCTAAAACGATTTCCGATTTCCGATTTTCGATTTTCGAATTCGCAAATCGGAAATCGGAAATCGAAAATTTCCCAATTCGTTTCTCCCAATCCACCATATCCTGAAAAGAAAACGCATCAAACAAAGACAACAGTGCCGGTTCATGCGCCACTTTCTCAAACTTTTCCAAAACACGCCCCTCTACCCTCTGTGTCGGCGAATCTGCTGTCACAAATTCTGGATATTCTTGCTCGAGTTTAAATAGCTCATTCTTCAAACTATCCAAAGCTCCCTCAGAAATTTCCTGTTTATCTTCTACATGATAAAGATACCGATGATGATTAATCTCGGCTTTCAGTTTTTCGATTCTTTGTTTTATAGTATTTTTATCCATTATTTAAAATCCAACTTATTCCAATCCTTTTTCATTAAAAAACTTTTGGTATTTTTTATCAGTCGATGCAATATGCCCAAGCCACCAATCTTCCAAAAAATCAATAATTTCAAATGATAACAAGGCATCATCTTTTTTCTGCAAAAATTCCCCGATCTTCGCCCGATAAGCATCATGAATTTTTTGATGATCTTCTTTTTCAGGATAACCGTATTCCGCAAACAATTTTTCTTCGGTTTCCAAATGATATTTTCCATAGTCCGACAACTCGCCCAACATTTTTTCAATATTCTTAATATCCTTTGTTTCTTTCATCAATTCATAAAACTGATTAATCAAAACAAACATTTTTTTATGCTGGTCATCCAATTCCTGGACACCAACACTGTAATCACTTTTCCATTCAATTAAAAACATAGATTTTATAATTATAAGTTAGTTAATGTGCTTAGATTTTTTACTTTATATTTTTTCTTAGCAATTCACTAATATCTTGAAATTCATTTATTTCTTTAATAGGCAACTCATAAAAACAATCACCCCTCCAATAAACTTTATACGCCTTAGCATTTTTTCGTGATGTAATAATTCGATATTTGTCATCGACAATCTCCAAAGCACAGCAATTATCCAAAGCAATCGCGATACCTTGTGTTTTTTTCATTATTTTTTTCAAGCTTTCTTTTCGTCCCGGCTCAATATTATAATGTGGACAGTGCAAAGCATTTATAAAGCCAAGTCCGCTCACTTTTATCATACCCGCGTCCTTATTTTTAAACTTACGCGAATCAGAATTGCCATATTTAAACCAGCAAATAGAACCAGCACTTACACCTGATATTATTACTCCTTTTTTCCAGGCTTTGTGAAGAATTTTATCAACACCATACTTGCGCCAAGCTGTCATCATTTTCAAAGTATTTCCCCCACCCACATAAATTATATCAGCACTTAAAATTATTTTCTCTATCTGCTTTTGCGAATATTTATTTTTTAAAAGATAAAGAGCAGACACCTCGCATCCCAGCCTATCGCCAAAATGCCTGGACACATCCGCAAAATAACCCTTGGAATCAGAGCTCGCTGTCAGCAAAAAAAGCAAGCGCGGATTTTTCTTCCCACTCAAGCGGATTTTTCTTCCCACTCAATCTGATTATTTCTTTGTCAATCGCGGTAGTTTCAATCGGATACCCCGCCCGCCCAATCTCACCGCCGCCGATCGCGATTATTTTTGGCACAAAATATTTCTTATTTTATTCTAGAAAAAATATTACAATCCACAAAACGATTATTTTTCTTCACATCATTACGAATCAATCCCTCGTGTTGAAACCCACATTTTTTTAATACACCTTCACTGCCCGAATTACCAACAAAAGTCCCCGCCTGTATGCGACGTAATCGCAAACGACGAAATGCATAACTTACTAGTGCCGTTACTGCTTCTGACATTACACCCTTTCCCCAAAATTCTTCAGACAACCAATAACCCAGTTCAGCCTTGTGACCAAACACAATTCCATGCAAACCGATTGCGCCAATCATTTTTTTCTCATATTCTATTACATAAGCGATTGTTTGCGGCTCTTTCTTTTTACGCTCTTCAATCATTTTTCCAATCCAATTATTCGCATCTTCTATGCGATAAGGACTTGGCAAAGAAGAAAGCCAACGAGAAATTTTTTTATTACAAAGATTTTTTGTTGCTATTTCCGCGTCAGACATACGATAAGGACGCAGAACCAATCTTTTGGTTTTAATTGTTTCGATTTTCATATAAACAAAGTTAATTTTAAGTTTTTACTTTACCCTCAAAAAAAACGTCTTCCCTTTCTGAATCACGTCACCCGGCTTAAGCACCGCATTAACATCGCTAGCTGTTTCCTGATTCACCTTTACGCCATTCTGCGAAACAACGCGGCGGGCATCAGTTTTACTTGTTACGCATTTGCTTTCCACCAAAATCGATAACAAGTCATAAGCAGTGGGTTTTAATTCTATCATTTCGTCCGGAACTTCTTTCTTGCTGAATGTTTTTACAAAATATTCTTCAGCTTCTTGTGCGGCCACTTCACCGTGCACAAGACAAACCATCTCTTTGGCCAATTCCATCTTTAGATTGCGCGGATTCTCGCCATCAGCCAAACGCTTTTTCACTTCTGCTACTTTTTCCATTGATACCTTAGTCGCGAGCTCAAACCCGAGGGCAATAAGGCCGTCTGTCCAAGCCATGACCGAGCCGAAAATATTTTGCGGAGTCTGATCCAAAAACACGGCATTGCCTTCGGTCTTACCCATCTTCTTTCCGCTCTCGTCTGCCAAAAGTTTTAGGGTCATAACAAATTTTTCTTTACCCTTGATGGCTTTCATAAGATGCCGGCCGGCCATCATATTAAACATTTGGTCGTTTCCTCCTACCTCCAGGTCAACATCCATGCCGACAGAATCATAGCCCTGCGCCAAAGGATACAAAAATTCGTGCAGATAAATCGGTTTTTCTTCTTTTAGTCTCGCCTGAAACATATCTCGTTGTATCATCTGTTGAACTGTGAAGTTCGAAGAAATCTCGATTAAATCTTTGAAAGTAATCGGATCTGACCATTCAGAATTACGGCGGATTTGCGCAGGATTATCACCGGAAAAATCAAGGTATGCGCTGGCCTGTTTTTTATACATCTGCGCATTCTCATTCACCTGCTCGCGAGTCAACTTCTGGCGTGTTGACGTTTTGTCAGTCGGATCACCGATCATTCCGGTAAAATCACCGATCAAAAAAATCACATCATGCCCCAAAGCCTGAAATTGCGATAATTTATTCAAAGCAATCGCATTGCCGATATGCAAAGAAGGTGCAGAAGGATCAAAGCCGCAATAAAGCCGAATGCGCTTGCCGGACATTAACACTTTTCGAAGGGATTCTCTGTCAGGAAAAATATGCTCGACTCCGCGGTCCAGTACTTCGTCAATTTGATTTTTGTTTACTATTACATTTTGCATAAAAATTTTATTTAGAATTAAATATACTATAATATTAAAGAAAAATATGTGTTTTGTCAAAACAATTTTTAATAATAAAAATCGCAAATAATATATTTTACAGTTTTAAAAATATACTAATAATCTATTTTTTCGTTATTCATTTTTATTCCAAACATCGATATCGAAAAATTCAAATGTTCACAAACTTACATAAAAATCAATTATTCCAAACAATCAAAATACTCTTCAATTTTATTATAAGGAATAGTTTCTTGTATTCTTTTTTGCATATCCTTGACTGCAATTTCACTTTTTGCAAACTCATCCTCCCCGCAAATCACAACATATCTGACTCCACTTCCAAGGGCAAAACTAAATTGATTTTTAAAAGTAGTATCTGAAAAAAGACAAACCTCAACATTCTTGCCACTTTTTCTAATAATATTTGCTATTTCAAGATATTTTTCATCTTTATCGGTCGCGAGTCGAAGTACTAGCACGTCTGCTACTGACTGATTTTTGTTATCAATAAGTCCTAAATGATTCAAAGCTGCAAACATTCTGTCTACGCCAACAGAAGCTCCTACTGCCGGTAGTGCTTCTCCGGTAAAACGTCTTACAAGCTCATCGTATCTTCCTTCCGCCACTAAAAATACTTCCAAATCTCTTGGCGTCAAGAAGAATTGTTTCCATAACAGGACCAGTATAATAATCTAAGCCTCTGGCAATACTAAAATCAATACTAACAAATTCTGCTGGTACTTCCAAGGGTGCAA
The DNA here is from genome assembly GCA_003514005.1 of Candidatus Falkowiibacteriota bacterium. Classification (GTDB taxonomy): domain Bacteria; phylum Patescibacteriota; class Patescibacteriia; order Patescibacteriales; family UBA12075; genus UBA12075. The sequence continues at coordinate 189,513 of DOSJ01000004.1, read as the reverse complement.
GAAACGAAATTATTTTTTCAAGCTCTACTATTCCTTCTTCAGCAATTTTTATTCCACTAAAAACATTCTTGGCTTTATTAAGGCGTTCAGTATTACTGCCCTGAATATCAAGATAAGACCGAACTTTTAAGACTGCTTCATTTGACAAAAAAGGAGCAGGGTCAAAATCTGATTCTGGTTTTTTCTGCAATTCGCTGACTATACCTTCAAGACCGATTTTATCAACCTTATCAAGGATTCTCATTAGTTCTTTGGTGATGTCTTCTTTTGAAACTTTATCTCGTGTTTTTATTTCAACAAGTTCTGCTAAACCGTTTAATATCTTTCTATTATTTATTCGAATCAAAAATTTTTTTACTCCCAATGCTGAAAGCGTATTGAAAATCAATGCAACAATTTCTGCGTCAGCCATCATTGAATCAGTTCCGGCAATATCCGCATCAAATTGATAAAATTGTCTATATCTTCCTGCCTGAGGTTTTTCACCACGAAATACTGGTCCAACAACCATTCTGCGCCAAGGCAATCGTATACCACTTCTATCTTTTGAATTATAGGGATTAGCCGCAAGCAATCTGGCAAAAGGGACTGTATGATCAAATGGCATTGCCAATGGCTCAGAATCATTACTGCTTAAAATCCGAAAAATGTTTTTTCCAGTATCGCTTTCTTCGCCTGATAATGTTTTCAAAAATTCTACTCGTGGAGTCTCGATAGGATTATATCCAAAAGATCGAAAAACGCTTGATATAGTATTTATCATTTTTTCTCTAGCCAAAAAATCACCTGGTAAATAATCCAAAAACCCACCAGGACGCTCTGGTTTAACTGTTTCTTTTTTTTCTTTATCAATTATCATAATGTTATTCTTAAAAATTATTTAAGCTTTATTTTAATCTTTTTAATCGCCAATTGTTCATAAATCGCATTTTCTTTTTCATAAAAAAACGCCCACTCCTTATCACCGTAAGAAAAATGCCACCATTCTTCATAAAAAGGACAAAAATTTTGTCGCAACATCAATTCAAGCAATATCTTTCTATTTTTTTCTTGAATTTTTGTAATATATTTATTAAAAGTTGGTACCCTTTTATTTGAAAAATCCGCAATATCTCCACCCATATCAATCAATATATTGTTTTTTGTATCAAATATTGTCAAATCTACGGCTCCTCCCGTGGGGTGTCCTGCTACTATCGGTACGGCGATTTTTTTGTGCACCAATTCAAATAATTTATCCTTTGATATTCCTTTATTTTCATTTTTCACAATTTCAAGTTCTTTTGAAAAATATTCTTTTTGAATTTTTAAGAGACGATATCCATAGGACACTAAAAGAGTATAATTTTTATTTAATTTTTTTAATTCAAAATTTACTTTTGCCAATTTCTTTGCGACGGTTTTTCTAACCACGATTTGTCCATCAAAATACTGCAACATATCTTTAAAAAAATGCTTTTGTTTTATGTCCCTATCATATTTATTAACAATCACAAATTCCTCGTTATTATCAATAACAGACGTTTTCTTAAGGTCGCAATATTTTGCAATTTTTAAATCCATATTTTTTAATTAATCATAAAATACAAAATCTAAATTCCATATATCATAATTATTTATTATTTTTATTATTGTCGCGTTGCTTTCTTTAAAGTGAAAACGTTTTTTTCATTTTTGACGATAAGACCAAAGAATTTTCTTTGAAATATACATTTATTTTTTCTCCAGATGGCTGAACAACCGAAACATTTTTTTTCTTTAAAAGCGCGACCGCTATCGTGCCGGAACCACATGATGTTTCGTCAAAACATGTATTAATACTCTTCACCCATACAACCGGACGAATATACACATCACCACCTTCTTCACGAATCCAGATAACCCCCACTGCCTCGCTATCAACGCCGAGTAAATTTTTGATATTTTTCATATCATCTTTGATAGTTTTTTCAATAATCGGAAAAAACTTTTCATCAATCAATATATGAACAATTCCGCCAAGATCAACCGCAAATACATCTTTTCCATTAATTTGTTTTTTTGAAATATTTCCCGACAATCCTGCAAACTCAGCAGAACAATAAAAACTGTCATCTCCAAGACGCTCAACAGTAGCACGAACTGGTTTGTCAAATCCGGATACCTCAAATATTAATTCTTTTTTCCCAGAGTCCAACTCACTCAAAAGGCAAGCGAAACTTCTTGTTGAGTTTCCACAAAACTCTCCTCCTGCCATTTGCAAACGATTATATTTCTCACCTTTTTCAAAAAAACCAACTTGCTCCACTTCAGGATAGGCTTTTTGAATTATGCTATTTAAAAAAGCATAATCAATTTTTGAACATGACAAATCATATAAAATTGCCGTAGAATTTCCGCCGGCTGCGCTAAATATTTTTACCTTCATATATTTATACATTAATAATAGCTATATCAATTTAAATAATATTAAAAAACAAAAAAAGCCCCACAGGGCTTTATTTTTTTTCTTATATTATATAATTACACAAAAACAAGCCCTGCTACTTAAAGCAAGTAGATATGATGGTTATATTGGGTTGTTTTTGTATAAAATTTCATATTAAAATTAATATACACTAGTTTTTATAAAAATACAAGGTTAAATTGCAAGGCTCTGTTGAGATAGCAAAAAATCATTGATTATTATTAAAATAAGATAATAAAATTAATGCATATGAATCATAAAAAAGAAAATATATTGCGTAAAATCAATTTGTAAAAAACAAAAAATCACCCCACCCTTCGCGAAGGGTGAGGTGATTTTTTTTATATAAGCTATTTTGCTAAAATTTCTTTGACTATTTTGTTAACCAAGTTGCCGTCCGCTTTGCCTTTGACTTTTGGCATCAAGGCGCCCATTATTTTGCCAAAATCATTTGCCGTAACTTGTCCCAAAGCGGAAATAGTTTCAGTAATGATTTTCCTAAGCTCTTCTTCGCTCATCTGCTCGGGTTGATACTTTGCCAAAACTTCAATCTCGGTCTTTTCTTTGTCAGCCAAATCCTGCCGTCCGCCGGACAAAAAAGCCTCAATCGAATCCTTGCGTTTTTTTATCTCCGCCGACACGATTTCAACAATCTGCTCATCCGCGAGTTCATTCTTACCGCCGTCTCCTAGCGCAATCATCTTGTTTTTAATCGCGGTCTTTAGCATGCGAAGAACGGACAGCGTAAACGCGTCTTTTGCAATCATCGCTTGTTTTAGATCATTAGCTATTTTTTCGTTTAACATATATTAGTGATTAGTTAATTAGTGATTAGGAGTTTATAGTTAATACCTAATTAACTAATTACCTAATTAACTACCCTACCATCTCCCCTTAGTCTCTTCTTTCAATTTCCCGGTCTTGCGCAAATACTCTTTTTTCTCGCGCATTTGACGACTGATCAAAGCATATTCTTTTTGTTGGGATTTGTTTTTTTTGTGGGTAATATATTTGCGTTTGCGAACTTCGTTCAGTTTTCGGCTTTTTATCAAAGTCTTATTAAAACGACGCAAAAAACTTTCAAAGTTTTCGCCTTTCTTTCTTTTAAATTCTACCATAATAACACCTACCTTTCTAGATTTAATACTGTTATTTTCAGTAAATTACTAATTAGTATTATAAAATTTGATTTAGAAAAATAATTAATTTCTAAGTCCTAAGTTCTAAATTATAATTTTTTGGATTTATAATTTAGAAATTAGGACTTAATTATTTTACAAAAACCAAACTTCAAATTAATTACCCCCCTTATCCATCTCCAACCGCTTATTGATTTCAACATATATCTTCTTCTGGTCAATCACTTCTTGCGTGCCGGATTCCATGTCGCGGATGATTATCGTGCCGTCCAAAAGCTCTTTTTGTCCGAGGATCAGGCTGTACTTCGCGCCGATGCGATCAGCGATTTCAAGCTGGGCTTTCAGGCTGTCTTTGGTAAAGGCTTGGCGGACGCGATAGCCGGCGCGGCGCATTTCTTCGAACAAGGTTACCGCCTTTAGGCGCGCTTGCTCGCCTAATTGCGCCAAAAATATAAAATCTTTTTTATCTTCTTTTAATGGGATATTCTTTTCTTTGATCTTCAAAATCGCCCGCTCAACGCCCAAGCCAAAACCGCAAGCCGGTGTCGGTCGTCCGCCAAGCATCTCGATCAGATTATCATAACGTCCGCCGCCACCCAAGGAAGACTGGCGTCGTTGTCCATTCTCGTCTTTTTCGCCCTCGTCATCAACAGCGACAATCTCAAACACCGTACGCGTGTAATAATCCAGGCCCCTGACCAAAAATGGATTCAAATTGTAAGAGATGCCAAGTTCGTCCAAATATTCGAGTACTTTGATAAAATGCTCGCGACAGCCTTCGCACAAGAAATCCACAATCTGTGGCGCGTCTTCACGCACTTCGATGCAGTCTTTTTCCTTGCAATCCAAAAGTCGCAAAGGATTCTTTACAAAGCGCCTTTTGCAATCATTGCAAAGCCTTGAACGTTTTCCTCTTTCTTTATAGTATTCGGTAAGCTTATTGATATATTCCTTGCGGCAATCCGGACAGCCGATGCTGTTTATCTGAACCTGAACGTCTATCTGTAATTCGGTATAAAAATTATATGTAATCAAGATCAGCTGAGCATCGGTTATCGGACCGGCTTCGCCGAATACGTCAAAATTTATCTGGCTGTGCTGGCGCGTTCGTCCGGATTGCGGCTTTTCATGCCGGAACAAAGGACCGAGCCAAAATGTCTTGATCGGCTGGGGTTGATTGAATAAACCGTGCTCAATATATGAACGCACGATTCCCGGCGTAGCTTCCGGACGCAAAGCGACTTTTTCTTCGCTCTTGTCGATAAAAGAATACATCTCTTTGGAAACAACATCGGTATCGGATCCGGTTGAGCGTTCGTATAGGTCAAGTTTTTCCAAAATCGGCGTATCAATCCGGCGAAAATCATATACATCTGCCAAATCCGTGGCCTTTTTAGTGATCAAATCCCAATAACGATATTCATCGAATAGAACATCTTTCATTCCCCGTAATCGAGAAAATCGAACGATCTTTTTCGCGCGAACCGGCTCTTTATTTATTTTTTCTTTAGCAATTCTTGGCATATTTATTGTATTTTAATATATAATAATGATTTTTAAACTAACGCATCTGTCTCACAAAAAAGCGATATCAAAGATAATTAATTTAAAATTATTAATAAGCCGGCGCCTCAAACAACTTTATCCGATTAAATGGCCAGCCTCGCAATAAAACGCGTCCGGTGATATATGTGCGGTTGACCGGTCCGAAACTGCGGGAATCTTTGCTGGAATTGCGATTATCTCCCAAAACATAGTATTCGTCGGCACTTAGCGTAATCTTTTCTTCAGACAAACCGTATGTTTTAAGGCCTTCGGGCAAATAGCCTTCGTCAAGCGTAAATCCTTCCGGTTTTTCCGAATTAAATATTGTTACCACACCGTCTTTAATCTGTAAAGTTTCTCCGGGCAAACCGATCATCCGTTTGATAAAAAATTCCTGCGGATTGCGCGGATAACGAAAAACGACAATATCCCCTCTTTGTGGCTCATTAAAACGATAAGTGATTTCATCAATTATCAAATATTCATGATCAAAAAAATTCGGCTCCATGGATGCGCCCTTAACATAAAATGGCTGGATCAAAAAATATCGGATCGGAATAATGATTACCAGTGAAATAACAACAATTTTTATTAATTCAAAAACGAACGTAAAAAAATTCTTAAGCATGGTTTTATAAAAAATAGAAAACAAACTGAAAATAGGCATTAAAATATTGCCTGATTATTAGCTATATTATCTCTTATTTTATTATTTCTAATAATATCAGAATAACACTATTCCAAAAAAAAATCAAGCATTGCTTTTTTTACGAAGAATGCTATACTAAAAACAGTTTTCCTAATGAAATATTTGGGAAATTTTGTAATTCAAACAGTTTTTTAACTAAAAGCACCTTTTTCGTTCAATTCGTATATTTTCGTTATTTTCGTGTCTCTGTCCAAAAACACGAAAATAACAAAAACAAACAAATTAAACAAAAAAATTAAATTTTTATACTTAAGTTATGCAAAATATCGAAAAAACAAATTTAAACGAAGAACAGCCAAAGGTGGCGGTGTTCGAGAAACCGCAAACAACTTCAAAAAAACCGAAAAAAGCATTAAAAATAATTATTTTTTCTTTAATATTTATAGTTACATCATTAGCGGTTTTTTCAAGCCAAGTTTTGGTTTCCGAACAAAGCTCTTCTTCCTGGTTTTCGCATTTACCGATTATCAAGCAATTAAAACATCTGGCCGAAAGCGCGGATCGGGATTTGAAAGGCGAAAACATTGACCGTATCAATATCCTGCTTTTGGGCATGGGCGGAAAAAAACACGAAGGCGGCAATCTGACAGATACGATAATTCTGGCAAGCCTGGAACCATCAACCAAAAAAGTCGCAATGATATCCATTCCCCGCGATATGGCCGTACCGGTCGAAAACATGGGTTATCGAAAAATCAATTCCATAAACGCTTATGCCGAAAACAACCAGGAAGGTTCAGGCGGTATGGCTGTCAGTCAAGCAATAGGCGATATCATTAATGTTCCAATTGATTATTATTTCCGCGTTGATTTTGAAGCGTTTACAAACCTGATAGACGAGTTGGGCGGAATCGAAGTTTTGGTTGAAAATACCTTGGATGATTACCGCTATCCAATATCCGGCCGCGAAGACGACCCGAATTACAATTCACGATACGAACATTTGCACGTCGAAAAGGGTTTGCAAACAATGGACGGCAGTCTTGCTCTAAAATTCGCTCGTTCACGCCATGGTATAAACGGCGAAGGATCTGACTTTGCCCGTGCAAAGCGCCAACAAGCCATAATCCTGGCCGCGAAAGACAAGATATTGAACACCGGCAATCTTTTAAAACCGAAAATGATTTCCGATATTATCATGAATTTTCAAGAGCATATCAGCACCAATCTAAAGGTCTGGGAAATAATCAAGTTGTGGAGCATGTTCAGCGACGTCGACAAGTCAAAAATCACCAACAAGGTGCTAGACAACAGCGCCAACGGACTGCTGACAGATTCGATTTCGGACATGGGCGCCTATATCCTTTCCCCGCGCAGTGGCGACTTTACGGAAATCCAGTATTTCATAAATAATATTTTTTCTTCCGCGCCCGAAGCCGTAACCACAAAAGTAGCAAACGAACGCGCCACTATCGAGGTACGCAACGGCACATGGATTAACGGTCTCGCATCAAAGACCGCGCTCGATATCGAAAAGCTCGGATTTATCGTTGTCCGCATCGGCAATTCCGCCCAGCAAAATTTCCAAAAATCTGTGCTTTACGATCTTACCTACGGCGAAAAAGCCAGTTCGCTCAGTATCCTAAAAGAAGCGACCGGCGCGAACGTATCTTACGGCCTGCCCGATTGGTTGGTTGCCGATATTGACAAAGAGCTAAAAAACGAAGCAAACCCAATCCAGCCGGATTTCATCTTGATCCTTGGACAAGATGCGGATATAAGTAATTCTGGCAAAGAGAATTTGGAGAAGGAAAATTAATAGTAATTTCTAAATTAAAAATTCCTAATTTCTAAATTTTTAGTCATTAGAAATTATAATTTAGACATTATAGATTCTTCGACATATTTTATAGCTTAGGTCGAAAATCAATTATTTATTTTCGGCTGATACAGATGTGAAATGTCCATAATATTCGTTGAAAAACTAAATTATATAAACTGATAAAATAAAAAATATGACCTCAAACCCCTCCCCCCTAGTCGTAATTTTCGGCCGGACGAACGTTGGTAAATCAACGTTGTTTAACTGTTTAACGGAAAAACGCAAAGCATTGGTTTCCAATATTGAAGGCACTACCCGCGATAGCATATTCGGCGAAGTCTCTTGGCAAAAAACCGATTTCCAAATAGCGGATACCGGCGGCATCCATGATGCCAGCTTTTTGAAAGCAAACAAAAAAACCCAAAAAACCAACCGCCGCTCAACCGACATAGATATCCTGGTCCAACAAAAAGTGCGCGACCTCTTAAAACTTGCCGATCTGATCCTGTTCGTAGTCGACGCGCGCGCCGGCCTACTCCCCCAAGACAAAGAGATGGTCAAAGAATTGAAAAAAATATTAGACGCCAATAAAAAAAACTTGGATAATACCAAAAATCTAAAACAACAAAAAATCATTCTGGTTGCCAACAAAGCCGACAGCCCCAGTCTTCGACGCGAAACAGCCGAGTTCAACAAGCTTGGACTTGGCGAACCGCTTGTAATTTCCGCGGCCAACGGTTCCGGAACCGGTGATCTTTTGGACGAAATAACCGGCGAGCTTATAAAAATTGAAAATAAAATTACAAAACCAAAGGAAACAAAAGATAATGAAGTGTCCGAGGAAACGGAAGATACAGAAGCACCAAAAGAAATAAAAAGCCCAATCAAAGTTTCCGTTATCGGCAAGCCCAATGTCGGCAAATCCAGTTTGATCAATTCGCTTATCGGTGAAAACCGGCTGATCGTCAGCAGTATCGCGCACACAACGCGCGAACCGCAAGATGTTGTTATTAAGCACAAAGATACGCTTATAAGTCTGGTTGATACGGCCGGAATTAGCAAACAAGGTCAAAAAAGCGCGAAAAAAGTCCAGGACAAAAATGTTCTTGAAAAATTCAGTATCGCAAAATCGCTCGGCACGCTATCGCGCGCCGAAATCGCGATTCTAGTTATCGATATTAAAGAAGGCTTGACTCACCAAGAAAAAAAATTGGTTGAAGAAATCGTAAACAAAAAAACCGGATTAATAATCGTTGCCAATAAGTGGGATTTGATCGAAGAAAAAGATTACAAAACCTACACTACAAAAATATACAATGACTTACCTTTTGCCTCGTGGGCACCTATCGCTTTTACATCGGCGCTAAGCGGAGAAAAAACCAAAAAAGTATTGGATTTAATAATCGAGATCTACAAAAATTATCAAATCGAAATAAGTCCCAACGCCTTAACTCGCTTTTTAAACAAGATAATCAAACAACACGCACCGGCAAAAGCCAAAGGCACCAAGCATCCGCATATATACGAACTTGTCCAAACGCACTCTTGTCCGCCCAAATTCAAAATCCGCATCGGCGCCAAAGATACTATTCATTTCTCCTACCTGCGCTTTATCAATAACCGCCTGCGCGAAAAATACGGCTTCCTCGGCATTCCTTTGAAAATCGTAGTTGAAAAAAATCGCTTGGTCCATGGAAAACATGAAATTCACAATGAATAATTAATATGAAAATTATAGCCGGCCTGGGCAATCCGGGCGAAAAATATAAATATACGCGCCACAATGCCGGATTTATGGCATTGGATCATCATGTAAAAAAACAAGGGCTGGATTGGGAATACAATAAAAAATTTGAAGCCGATATCGCCAAACAAGGAGATGTAATCTACATTAAGCCCAAGACATTTATGAACGAGTCCGGAAAATCTTTAAACGCGCTAATGTCTTATTATAAACTGCTTCCCAAAAAACTTGGTTTTATCAAAGAAAAAGATTTGGATTTATCCGACACATTAATCGTTATTCATGACGACCTAGATATCGAACTGGGAAAATGCAAAGAATCGATAGATTCACGTTCAGCCGGGCACAATGGCGTCAATTCGATAATCAATCACTTAAAAACCAAAAACTTCAAGCGCTTGCGCATTGGGATTATGGGCGACAAGCCAAAACAAATGCCGACAATCAATTATGTCTTGCAAAAATTTCGCGATGAAGAACTTCTTATTATCAATAGCGTTATTTCTGAAATCAAGATCTAATAAAATATTTTTAAAAAAGACTCTTCGACATATTTTATAACTTAGGCCGAAAATAAATAATACTGTTCTTCTCTTGTCATTCCCGCGAAGGCGGGAATCCAGGGGGAAAAGCGCAGAATGTTCTATACTTGGATAATTGATTAAGATATTCAAATCTTTTACTCCTGGATTCCCGATCATTTAATATCTATTCCCTGCCGGGGGCAAGGAGTGTCGGGAATGACAAAAAAAATTTACCCATAAATTTTCTAAAGACATAAAACCTATAAAACAAAAAACACCCTTTCGGGTGTTTTATAATCTTTAAATTACTGTCTAAGAGCCGAGGAAAACCCCATTCAAGCGCGTTGGACAAAAATCAAGGAGGGTAGACTGATGCCCTGCTCACTCCTAGACAGAAATCTGAAGATTAAGAATGTTATTTTTGACAAATTTATGATATTATTAATTTGTCATGTTCTGATTAATTTTCAAGTTACTGCTTGCCGGGCAAAAATTAAATAAATAACGTACAAGGAGGTATACATTAGATATTTAAAAATTATTGCGGCAAACAGTAATCTGAAAATTAATGAAAAAATTGTAAAAAGCTTTATTTATTATTGTATTATCACAATAATTAGAACTAGTCAATAGTTATATACATATAATATCTTTTTATTTAAAATTAGTCAACAAGATTTTAATAAATAAAATATTTATAAAGTATTTCTAATATTTATCTAAATGAATCATAATGAAATCCTATATTTAATCGCTTTGCATCATTTTCCAAAATTCGGTCCGCAAAGAATATTACGCTTGCAAAAATATTTTTCTTCCTTGGAAAATGCATTCAAGGCAAGCGCCCAAGAATTACAAAAAGCGAAAATAGAAGAAAACATTGCCAATGAATTCGTCTCTGCTCGCATAAATATTAATCCACAGGCATTATTTGAAAAGATCCAAAAAGAAAATATCAAAATCCTAACCCTGGAAAGCGAGAACTATCCCCGTTTGCTCAAAGAAATATACGCACCCCCTCCCCTTTTATATTACAAAGGAAAACTGGAAAAAAACAGTGACTTTAATGTCGCGATTGTCGGCTCGCGCAAGCACTCGTCTTACGGCAAATTGGCGGCGGAAAGTATTTCCGGAGAACTGGCGTTAAACGGCTTGACTATCGTCAGTGGACTGGCTTTGGGCATAGACACCTTGGCGCACAACGCCTGCCTCTCTGCCGGCGGAACCACGATTGCCGTGCTCGGCACCGGCATTGACCGACAAAGCGTTTATCCCACGTCCAATCGCTATCTGGCTGACAAGATAGTCGCAGAAAACGGAGCCGTAATTTCCGAATTCCCTTTGGGCACCCTGCCCTTGCGCCACAATTTTCCGCAAAGAAACCGGATTATCTCCGGGCTTTCGCTCGCTACCATCGTAATCGAGGCCGGAGAAAAATCCGGCGCTTTGATTACGGCCGCTTTTGCCTGCGAACAGAATCGCGACGTTTTTGCTGTTCCGGGCAGTATTTTCTCGCCGGCATCAGCCGGACCGAACAACCTTATCAAGCAAGGAGCAAAACCAATAAGCTCGGCCGCCGATATTATGGAAGCGCTTAGCCTAAAAAATATCAGTACATATATTGATAATAAAAAAATTATCGGTGAAACCACGGAAGAAGAAATTATCCTAAAAAATCTTGATCACGAAGCCCGCTACATCGACGAATTAATCCGCCTTACCGGCCTAAACGCCTCCGTAATCAGCGGCACTTTAACCATCATGGAAATGAAAGGCATGGTAAAAAATTTGGGTGGGATGCAGTATGTGCTGGCGAGATAAGATTCATAAGATTACAAATTACAAATTGCTACAAATATCACAAATATTATTTTTTACAACAAAAATTAATTTAAACATTTGCTATATTTAAAAAAATCAGCTATAAACAATATTAATAACACATTTTATAATAAAATTATACATTTGTAATATTTGTAGCAATTTGTAATTTGTAATCTTATGAACTTAATCATCGTCGAATCCCCGACAAAAGCCAAAACAATCACCCGTTTTTTGGGGAAAAAATTCAAAGTAGAGTCATCTTTCGGACATGTTCGCGACTTGCCAAAAAGCACGATGGGTGTTGATATGGAAAATGATTTTTTGCCAAAATATGTCATACCAGCAACTGCCAAAAAAAACCTGAACAAGCTTAAAGAGCTGGCGAAAAAAGCCGACCAAGTCATACTCGCGACTGACGAAGACCGCGAAGGCGAAGCGATTGCCTGGCATTTGGCCGAAGCGCTCAAGCTTGATAAAGAAGGTACCGGCCGCATTGTTTTTCATGAAATCACAAAAAGTGCGATTGAAGAAGCCTTGAAAACTCCGCGCCATCTGAATATGGATCTGGTCAATGCCCAGCAAGCTCGCCGCGTCCTTGACCGCTTAGTCGGTTACGAACTATCGCCTTTCTTGTGGAAAAAAGTCGCGCGCGGACTTTCAGCCGGACGCGTACAAAGCGTTGCCGTGCGCCTGATCGTTGAAAGAGAAAGAGAAATCCAAGCCTTTAAACCCGAAGAATATTGGTCGCTCGAAGCGGATCTTTCACCGAAAAACGACAAAGAAAAAATATTCAAAGCCCATTTGCACAAATTGGACGGAAAAACTTTGGATAAGTTTTATATAAACAACCAAGAAAAAGCCGAAGAAACTTTTGCCGAATTGAAAGATGCCGAATATATTGTCACCCAGATCGAAAAAAAACAAAGCAAAAAAAACCCGCCCTCGCCTTTTACAACATCCACATTGCAACAAGCTGCCAATCGCATGCTCGGCTTTTCAGCCAAGCAAACCATGATGATCGCGCAGCAGCTTTATGAAGGTCTTGATTTGGGCGGCGATTCCGGCGGCTTGATCACCTACATGCGTACCGATTCTTTAAATCTTTCTGATAAATTCTTGAATGAAACCAAAGAATATTTAACAAATAATTTTGGCGCAAAATACGCGCTAGAATCGGCCAGACGTTTCAAAACCAAAAGCAAGGGCGCGCAAGAGGCGCACGAGGCTGTCCGTCCGACAGAGGTCGGACGTGATCCGGAATTTTTAAAAGACAAATTAAACAACAATCAATACCGTTTGTACAAACTGATCTGGCAAAGAGCGGTAGCGAGCCAGATGTCGGAAGCACTAATCGACTCCACCACAATTGATATCGATGCCAGTGACACAAAATATCAATTCCGTTCTTCCGGCCAGATTATTGCTTTTGACGGCTATCTAAAAGTATATCCGGAACAAAGCAAAGAATTGGAATTGCCAGATGTAAAACAAAACGAAGCTTTAAAGCTACACAAACTGGAAAAAGAACAGCATTTTACAAAACCGCCTGCCCGTTATTCCGATGCCGGCATCGTTAAGGTAATGGAAAAACACGGCATTGGCCGCCCTTCAACATATGCCCCAACGCTTGCCACGATAATCGCAAGAAATTACGTCAATCGCGATGAAGCGAAAAAACTTTATCCAACCGATATCGCTTTTGTAGTCAACGACCTTTTAACCGAACATTTCAAAGATATCGTGGATTTTGAATTTACCGCAAAAATGGAAGAAGACCTGGACAAGATAGCGGATGGCGAAATAAAATGGCAACCTTTAATAAAAGATTTTTATACTCCTTTCCATGCACAATTGGAAGAAAAATATAAATCATTAAAAAAAGAAGACATTATGCCAGAAGAAAAATCAAACGAAATTTGCGACAAATGCGGCGCGGCTATGATCATCAAAACCGGCCGCTATGGAAAATTTTACGCCTGCTCTGCCTTTCCTGATTGCAAAAACATCAAAGGTCTAACGCAAAACGCGAGCCATGAAAGTAGTCCGGAAAAAACGGAACAGCTAAAAGTACTCGAAGACAAATACAAAAACGAAGTCTGCGATAAATGCGGATCAGCCATGGCGATCAAAAACGGCCGCTTCGGACCGTTCCTCGCCTGCACCGGTTATCCAAAATGCAAGAATATCAAAAGTATCAAAGAAAACTCCGGCTCAACCGGAATCAAATGCCCTGTCTGCGGTAAAGGCGATATTGTCCAAAAACGCAGCAAACGCGGCGCCTTCTACGCCTGCGACCAATACCCTGATTGCAAAACCGCTTTCTTCGCCAAACCAACCGGCGAAAAATGCCCGGATTGCGGCGCGTTGTTGATCGAAGCCAAGGATGGCGTGAAATGCTCAGCGAAGGGATGCGGGTATACGAAATAAATATATTTTTTCAAACTTAAAACCGCTTCAAATTGAAACGGTTTCAAGTGTGTGGACCCGACGGGAATCGAACCCGTATTACTCGCGTGTCAAAGGCGGTGTAATATCCATTATACGACGGGCCCTCGAGATCCACACAAATAATATTATAAAACAAAAAGAATCCTTTCGCAAGGATTCTTTTTGTTTGACACGCGATAATGGCCCGTATATATAACAGACACACCGCCTATAAATAAGATAATAACAAAAAATAGAAAAAAAGTCAATATTACTAAAAATGTATAATATTAGAAAAAAATTATAGCTGAATAATACAATTAATTTACTTCTCACTTCAAACTTCTCACTTCTTACTTCTTACTTCTCACCACCCTTCTCCGTCCTCTCCTTAATCACCTCCACCAACTTCTTTATCCCCTCCGCAATCAAAACAATATGAGATGTCGAGTGCTCGATTTTTTCCTTGAACGCCTTAATCGCATTGTCGATTTTTTTCAGACGCAGACGCATCTCCTCAACTGCTTTAAAACCTTGGCGTAAAATCTGGACAAAATAATAGATTGCCCAGCAAACAAAAATCGTGAACAAGCCGATTGATGATGCGATAACAATATTTAGAATGTCTTTTGATGTTTCGAACATATTATTCTTTGTCATTCCCGCGAAGGCGGGAATCTTGGTTAAAAAATAATTTAAATTTCCTAGACAAAAAACGTTTTTAAAATCATTAACTTTTAGTATAATGAGTTGCTTTTCTCACCAAGATTCCCGCCTTCGCGGGAATGACAAGAGGAAAAAAATATATTTCAATAATTAATAGTCCCTAACCTTGGCCTCAAATCTCTCTTCTAGTTTTTTAATCAAGTCTGTTTGAATCGCGTCCGCTTCTTCGCCGGTCAATGTCTTGTCTGCTTGGTAGGCTATATGAAAAGCCAAACTTTTGTTGCCAGCACCGACTTTATCGCCTTGATAAACATCAAACAATTCTACCTCTTTGATAATCTCATGAAAACTTAAAATCTCTTTTCTAATATCATTATACAATACTTTTTCATTAACCACAAAAGCCAAATCACGGATTAGTTTGGGGAATTTTTCAAACTCTTTAAATTTTAATTCACCAGCTTTATTTATCAAATCTAATAATTTATTTATTCCAATCTCGGCAATCACGACCTGCTTTTTCAGGCCGATCTTATTTTTGGTTTTTTGATTTACGGCATAGATTGTTCCGACTTGTTCTCCAAAAATCAAAATCTGCGTAGCCATGCTCTCCTCAATCCAGTTCAAATCCCCTGCCATTCCGGAATATTCAGCCTCCAAATAAAAATGCGCGAATAAATTTCCAACTAAAGATTTCATTTGGTTATATTCTTCCAGAATATCTGACCCGGCTACAGATATGCCAAGCCGTTTTTCTTGAAAAGGCAATTTTTCTTCGCTTGTATTATTTTTATTCGGACCGCTTGGGATATTGATATAAATATTTCCAATCTCAAAAAGCGTAAATGATTCTTGACGAGCTTGGTTAGCTATGACGGAGCTCAGTAGATTCGGCGCCAGACTTTGACGAAGCATGGTGTGGTAATTGGCAATCGGATTAGCCAGGCGGATATGCTTGCCGTAATCAATCCCCAGTTTTTTTAATTGTTCATCGCCGACATAAGAATAATTCGAAACTTCACAGGCAAAATCTTCGGCTAAAATCTTTTTTAATTCACGCTCCAATTTGCGATTTTTATTAATTTCCGGAGCATGCATGGCGACCTTTGGCATACGCGGTAATAAATTGTCATAACCGAAAATTCTTGCCACTTCTTCGACAATATCTTCTTTCAAAGAAATATCCTTGGTTGCGCGCCAAGTCGGAATAGTTATCTTTAATATTTTCTTTTCAGCTTCTAAAATCTCGACCCCAAAACCCAGCCTGCTCAAAATTCCGCTGATTTTCTTTTCGCCAATGTCTTCTCCGATTATTTTATTTAACCAATCAAGCTCAATCTCGATCGGTCCTTGGTTCAATGCATACTTTTCTTCATCAACCACCTGGGACACAACGCGCGCGCCTGGGCAGATTTCTTTTATCAGATTGACCGCGCGAACCAGCGATGTCTCGCATAAATTCGGATCAAGCGATTTTTCATAGCGCTGTGACGCTTCGGAACGCAAGCCAAGTTTGGTCGATGTTTTTCTGATCGAGATAAAATTAAAATTTGCCGATTCGATTACAATTGTTTTTGTGTCATTACTAATTTCGCTATTGGCGCCGCCCATAACGCCGGCAATCGCGACCGGTTTTTCCGAATCAGTTATCACAAGCATTTCTTTATCCAATTTTCGCGTTTGCCCGTCAAGCGTTACAATCTCCTCATCGGCTTTTGCGGTCCGAACAAGTATTTTTCCCTCTCCTCCGTTTTCTTTTTTCACGGAAGCGATATTTTCAAAATCAAAAGCATGCAAGGGTTGGCCCAGGTCAAGCATGATATAATTGGTTGCGTCTACGATATTGTTGATCGGACGCACCCCAACCGCAATCAAGCGCTCTGCCATCCAAGCCGGCGACGGAGCAATCTTGATATTGCCGAGCGCGACTGCCATATAACGCGGACATAGTTCAAAATTATCAACTTTCACATCAATTTTCACGGTCTCATCCTCCAAAACAATATCTTCTTTTTTTCCTGCCAAAATATCTGTCATAGTCTTCTTTGGCTTAATCTCCAAAAAAGCATTGATATCGCGCGCCATACCGATATGCCCCCAAAGATCAGGACGATTTGTAATTGACTTATTGTCAACTTCAAATAAGACATCATCAATCTTTAGATATTCAGCTAATTTTTGTCCGACTTTCGCGCCTTTTTCCAAAATCATAATACCATTATGGTCCTCGCCAAGCCCGATTTCGTCTGGAGCACAAAGCATTCCGCAAGATTTAATCCCGCGAATTTCCGCTTGCTTGATTTCGACTCCGCTAGGCAAAACAGCACCAACCAAAGCAACCGGCACCATCTGTCCGGCCTCGATATTCGGCGCACCGCAAACAATCCATTCTTCCTTCGCGCCAATATCAACGCGCGCAAGCCGCAAACGCTCGGCATTCGGATGCGCCTTAACTTCCAAAATTTTTCCAACCATAATATTCTTAAATTTTTCCTCCTGTTTTTCCACGCTATCAATCTCAACAGTCGAAAGCGTCAATCTATTTCCCAGCTCATCAGGAGTGATAGATTTAGGAAGGTCTATATAGTCTTTTAGCCAGTTTAGTGATAGATACATATGTTTAGTTTAAAGTTATAAAGTATTAAAATTTATAAAGTTAAAAGTTTTTATGTAGTAATTGTTATATTTACTTTAGGTTCTTTAGACATTTCTGTGGTAAATTTTTAAACACATTCCTTTTATTTGTCATTCCCGCGCAGGCGGGAATCTTGGTTTAACAATAACAAAGTATTTTATACTGCATATTTGTTATAAAACCATTTTATCACATATTTATTTAATTAATTTAACACCGAGATTCCCGATCATTTAATATCTATTCCCTGCGGGGCTATGGAGTGTCGGGAATGACAAAATATTTTACACATAAAATTATCTAAAGAACCTTACTTTATAACTTTTTACTTTTAACTCAGCCTTAAAATTGTTTTAAAAACCTTAAATCGCCGCCGTTAAAGAGGCGGATGTCGTTGATGCCGTATTTCATCATGGCAAGCCTGGTCAGACCGAGTCCAAAGGCAAAGCCGGAATATTTATCAGGATCAATACCGCCATGCCTTAAAACATTTGGATGCACCATGCCGGCTGGTAAAATTTCGAGCCAGCCCGAATGCTTACAGCTTGGGCATTTGGCGCCGCCGCAAATCGTGCATTTGATATCCAGCTCAATGCCGGGCTCAACAAAAGGAAAATACCCAGGCCGAACGCGAACTTCCATTTCTCTACCAAAGACGCCTTTTAGAAGCTCTTTCATTACTGCTATCATATTGCTGATAGAAATATTTTCATCAATCATTAGTCCTTCCATCTGGTCAAAGGTATGTTCATGCACGGCATCGGTCGCCTCACAGCGATATACGCGGCCAGGTGCGACACAGCGCAAAGGAGCGCCGTATTTTTGCATCGCCCGCACCTGCACCGGCGAAGTATGTGTACGCATAACCAAATCGCTTTTTCCACCTGCGCCTTTTTCCGTTTCATTACCCTGAATATAAAAAGTATCCTGCATATCACGCGCCGGATGATGCGCGGGTATGTTCAAAGCCTCAAAATTATAATATTCGCTCTCAAGTTCCGGTCCATCCAAAACCATAAATCCCATGGAAGAAAAAACATCTTCCAACTCATTCTGAATCAAAGTAATCGGATGCAGGTGTCCGCGCTCGCTCTTTTTTCCTGGCAAAGTTACATCAACAAACTCTTCCCTGCCTTTTTCTTCGATCGAAGACTTCAGGTCTTTAAAAACCGTATAAATTTCATTTTTAATAGTATTGGCAAGCGCTCCAACCTTTTTCTTGTCCTCGCCATCCAGCTTGGTAAGCCCGCGCAATATCGTAGTCAACTCGCCTTTGCGACCCAAATATTTAAGCTCCAAATCCCGCAAAACCTGCGAATCCTTTATTTTTTTAACCTCTTCCAATATTGTTTCTTTAATTTGTTGTAATTCTTTTTCCATATGTTATTCATGTTTTAATTAAATTCATAATTTCATTTTATAAAAATAATTTTTCCTTCCACTTGTCATTCCCGCGAAGGCGGGAATCCAGGTGTAAAAGCTTAATTTATCATTAAACCACTGCTGTCATAAATAATTGAATCTTTTACCCCTAGATTCCCGATCATTTAATATTATTTCCCTGCGGGGCTAAGAGTGTCGGGAATGACAAAAAAATAAATACTAAAAAATTATTTGCTCTTATAGCTAAGCATAAAAAACTCCAAAACCGACAAGCCGATAATCAAAAAAAACAAGTTCAACCAGGTAAATAGTTCTTGGCTTAACAGTAGCAAACTTACGATTATCAATATCGCAAATAAAAATGACTGCCGAAAAGCCTCATTTACCAAACGAAAAGCAATTTCTTGTTTCAAGGCAATAAAACGAACAACAAAACCAAGAATCGCCGAAGTACCGATAATAGCCAAAAACAAAGATGTATAAAACAAACCAAAACCAATCCAATTAGTAATCGCCGGATTAACCGTAAAAATAACATAAGCAAAGGCAGACCAACAGATAACGGTCGCAATACTCATGAAAATTAGGTATTTTTTTAAAGACATGTTTTAAGTTAGAAGTAAGAAGTTAGAAGTTAGAAATATAAAAAAAATTATCTTTTTCATACTTTAACTATCTGTTACTTTAGTATAAAAAGAAACATTTTTCAAGTGCTTAGCATATTTTAGACTTTTTACCTCTCACTAAAAACTTCTTACTTCTAACTTCTTACTTCAAACTTCTTATTTCTGTCTAAACTCACAAATCTGATTAAAATCGCAATATCCACAAAGCAAACTAGGTTTTGGCAAAAACTCACCTTTGCAAATACCGTGGATGCTTTCAAACAACTCGGCTTTTAGTTTTTCTTCGTCCTTGGGTTTGGATTCAAAGCTGACTTTCTCACCGTTCTTTAGATAAAAATATGCCAGACTTGATACTTTCAGTCCCATCCCCTCTTCCAGCGCGATTTTATACAGCATTAACTGCCGCTTATCATCATACAATAATTTTTCCTTGGGATTGCCGGTTTTATAGTCCAGAATTTCGTATGTACCATCTGCCAATTTATCAACCCGATCAATCGCGCCCTTAAAAATATAATCGCCGATATTTACCAAAAAACTTTTCTCAATAAACGCGACATCCGGCCAGCCATTATTTTCGTAATAAGCAAAAAGCAGTTTTAACATTTCCCTGCCCTGTTTTTTATAGTCTTCTCTCTCTTTTATACTGTCATAATTGTCATTCTGCCAATGCAAGTTGTATGCTTTCTCCAAGTCTTTGTAGTCTAGCTTAATCTTTTTACTTGGCAGTGAATCAAATAATCCAGCTTGAAAACTATTTACGATCAAGGGCAAGAAAAAATCGCGGAGAGAATTGTGTAGAGTACGGCCAAAGATAAAAACCGCTTTGGGTAGAACCGGAATATTCAAAATAAAATTAAATTTGTATTGCAAAGGACAATTAGTAAAAGCCTCTACCTGTGAAAACGAGAATTTTTGCGGAGGCGTAAAATTAAATTTCTTTTCAGCAATTCCGCTCGCGTAATCGTTTAGGGCGTTAACAATCTCGCTCGTTCGCGTTTTCTTTTCGTGTTGACTCATGGCCAAACCGATCTCTTCCAAAAATATCGATGGCTTTTTCTCGCGCTTACCGCCATAATCTTTCGCGCTGGTCAAAAATAGATTATGTTTAGCGCGTGTCAAAGCAACGTAAAATAGACGGCGTTCCTCTTCCAGATGCGCTTCTTTGCCGCCGACAATTTTGATTTTAACCAACGCTTCCGGAATATCAATTTTTTCAGAGCGATTGATGGTTGGAAACTTCTTATCTACCAAACACGGTAAAAATACCGTATCAAACTCCAGTCCCTTGGCAGAATGCACTGTCATAATTTTTACCGTATCTTCGTCGCCAAAATCCAAACGCAGTGAACCGGTCTCGCCCGCCTCGATTTCCATGTTGAAGTATTCCAAAAAATCCTTCAAACGCGCGCCCGGCTCGTTTTCTTCAAACTTTGTTATTTTTTTATAAAATTGATTCAGGTAAGAAAAAAATTCCTGATCGCGATCATAGTCTTTGCCAACCAAAATGCCTGATTCATAAATAAATTTTACAAAAACACGGCTTGCGCTTTCCTTTTTAACCATTTCCAAAAATTTTCCGATCAACGCGACCAATTTATTCGCACTCTTATAACTTTCCGGCAAAAGGCCGGGAACTGCCTCAATATTTTTTAGCGCTTCATAAAGCGACCAGATTTTTTTACGCGCAAAACGGCTGATATTAACGATTTCACCATGATCAATCGCGAATGCTTGCATATTTAAAACACGAAAAAGCGCGCTTGATTCATGATAATTATCGAGTAGCCGCAAAAAAGCCAAGACATCCAAAATCAATGGCTTGAAATACAAACCTTTGAGTGACACAAAAGTATTGGGAATGTTTTTGCGTGTCAGTTCTCCTACATAAGCATCAGCATCGCTATTCGCGCGTACAAGAATCGCAAAATCAGACCATTTCAAGCCACTAGCATCGCGACTTGTTTTTATTTTCTCCGCAATCCACTCCGACTCGGATCCATAGTCAGTAAAATTTATATGCTCCACGTTTCCGGACTCCGCTTTATTTGCCTGCAATTTTTTATTTATTTTTAATTTTATTTCCAAACGGTCAGGATTGTTGTTTTGAATTGATTTGTAAGCATTATCCAAAATATTCTGCCCTGAACGATAGTTTTCATTCAAGATTATCTCGGCCGCATTCGGATAATCATCTTTGAATTGCAAAATATTCGACAAAGACGCGCCACGAAAACGATAAATAGCTTGATCATCATCGCCCACAACCATCAGATTCGCTTTCTTACCAGCCAAGATTTTAATCAACTCATATTGCGCCGTATTCGTATCCTGAAACTCATCCACCATAATAAACTTAAATTTATCCTGATAATACCGCAAAATATTCGGCCGCTCTTTAAAAAGTTTAATCGCATAAAAAATCAAATCCCCAAAATCCAAATTCTCATTCTCTAAAAGCAAATTATTATAAACATGATAAGCATTAGCAAGCTCACAAACACGTTTAATTTCTTGAATATCATCATTACTTCTTACTTCCTGCCTGCCGGCAGGCACGGCTAACTTCTTACTTCTAACTTCATCTTTATTCGCCACCAACCCCTCCACATATTTTAAATACTCCAACGCAGAAACATTCTCATCCTTCAACCGCGAAAAATGTTTCACTAATTCATAAATAAACTTGTTAGGATTGCCAAGCGGTTTATAATAATCCAAATCAAATTTATCCAAATTCTTCTTAATCAATATCCATTGTTCAGTCTGAGTCAAAAGTTTGAAAGACGGACTAAGGCCGATATCCAGTGCATGTTCACGCAAAACCCGCTCGGTAAATCCATGAAAAGTATTGATCCACAAATCCACATAACCCATCGGCAATATCTTCAATGCCCGATCCTCCATCTCGCCCGCGCCTTTTTCCGTAAACGTCAAAAGCAAAACCTCGTCTGGACGAGCAAGCTTATTTACAAACAAATTATGCAATCGCTCAATCAAAACCGTTGTTTTCCCTGTTCCCGCGCCAGCCACGATTAAAGCAGGACCGGTGACATGGTTCACGGCTTGCGCTTGGTTGTCATTTAATTTTTTTTCAGCAATTATTTGCATAAATAAAAAATAATCAATAAACAATATTCAATATCCAATCAATAATCAAATAATTCAATAATCAATAATCTAAAAACCATATTTTGATTATTGTATATTAAAAATTGATTATTCAATGATTATTGAATATTGATTATTGATTATTTAAAAAGCTACTTCTCATAATCCAATATAGCCCTAAGCACCTTCGAATCCTCTTTAAGAGGCTCCATAAAAACCACCTGCGTCCGTACAATCTCCATATTGCCATCCGGTCCATGCGCTTCGTTGCCGCGTTTGACTAAGCGCAAGCTCGCGCTTTCTTCCTTTTTTTCCGTTCCGGCTGTGGCGGGGTTTATCTGATCATAGTTGTAATAGACATTTTTTAAAACTACGGGGTCAGAAGCGGTATTCGCAATTTCGCCATAATAAACTTCGCCGTTTATCAATTTAATCGAATACCAGCTTGCCGTTTTTTCATCTCCGGAAACAATCGCTTGATTTTTCCCTTTGACAAAAAACAACCAATAAGCACCGGCGATAATCATAATTAAAACCAAGGCTATGATAATCTGTTTTTGTAATTGTTCAATATTCAATTTCATGCTTGGACGGGTTATTTTATGCAAATCGGTTTTTTCATCTTCGCTGTCATTATAAACCCGGTCAATCCCCTCTGCATTTGAAGGTTTTGATTGACGCAAAGTCTTTGCAACTGGCGGTATAGCTTTTCGCTCAACATTTTCCTTGCTACCGTTCTGCGCCGCCAACATCCGTTCGCGCAAATTAACTGTTTGTTTAAAATCTTCTGGCATATGATAATTTATGATTTATGATTATTTTAAAGTTTGCCATTCCCGCGAAGGCGGGAATCTTGGTTTTAAATAAAAAAATTTTTTATAAAAATATTTTTATTCTAATTTTCCTTAATTTAAAATTTCATTCTTTTCCAACCGAGATTCCCGCCTTCGCGGGAATGACAAAAAGAATTATTTTATCTCAACCACCTCAACAGTTTCGTAATCATCTTCGACTATTTCTGTGTTTACGTCTTCGCTTGGTTCAATGTTGTCGTTCGCAGTTTCACTATCATCTCCTGCCCCCTGCTCAATTTCCGAAACAATCTGTTCTTCGTTAGAAATAATTTGCTCTTCAACAACCTCGCAAACATCGCCGATTCCATTTTGATTGGCGTCTGCTTGATCAATATTTGAAACATTTGGACAATTATCCAAAACACCGACATAGCCGTCACCATCCGGATCTTTTTCATCCATGTAATTATTAATTATCTCGGTTAAATTGTCTGCCGGAGATATTCTTTCCGTTTCTGCGTCAGTTTGCTCAGTCTCAGATTCCACCTCAAATGTCCGAGAAATAATCGCGGGCGGAATCGTAGGTGATGGCAGTTCAACCTTCTTGACCGGTTCATAGCCTTCGAATACTTTTGCCGCAAGTCCCAATGTTTTGCCAATCAAACCGGAATACGCCGACACTTCTTGACGCACGCTTTCACCTTCGGTCTGTGCTTTTGTTTTGGCTATTTTTAAATCCTTGATTTTTGCCTCGTATTCTTCTTTAAGCTCTTCCGCCAGATAAACGCCTAAATCTTTTTTGATTTTTTTGGATATTTTCCGATTCTTTTCATTCAGCTGATATTGCCAAGCATTATCTTTTTTTATCAATTCCAAACATGTATAAGTAACAAAAAAATAATCCGCGTCCTCCTCAATTTTCTCAATCTTATAGTCCATATCCAAAGCATCCAAATCAGCGCTCAAAAGTAAGGTATTATCAGTACCACTAATCTCTGTTTCTTTTTGCCCGATAATTTCCTGCCCCGGTTCACTGGCCGCAAAAACACCGGTACCGGCAACAAAAATAATCGCCAATATTAAAACAACAGCATTATTATATTTTATAAAAAATAAGATTTTCTTAAACATGTTTTTATTGCTTTGATACTCATATATTATAACAATTTACAAGCCAAATAACAACATCTTGACAAGTTTTAATAATTGTGCTATGATAGAAAATTAAGTTAGAACCTTTAAAACAAAAAACAAGGAGAATAGCGTGAGAAAAAACTCAAAAGACTACAGAATTGTTAAAGTGAACGGCGTAGAAATGTTTTTTTACCTCCCTAATATTGGCGCTTGCAGACCAATATCTTCCAATGTTTCAGATGATATTGTAAGAAAATCACCTCGTCGTCGTCCTGTTCCCGTGTCATATCCCTGCCCATTCTGCACTGAAGCAGTGGCAGATGAAGTGAATTTTGAAAAAACCCCGACAAGGGAAAAGATTTTGGTAACTGCACTGCTCTGTACAGGTTACTTACGCAAAGAAGCAACTATAAAAGCTGTTATGAAAAAAAACAGTATTTTAAGAACAAACGCATGGCGCAGGGAAAAACGCATTATCAATTTTCCAAACATCCGTCGTTCCAGCCAGTTCGAAGCCGCTCAAATCCGAGCAGCCATATAAACTTTAAATCTCAACAAAAAAAACCGACGCCTGAGAAACGCCGGTTTTATTATTTTTATTTCAAAATTATTCTCCCAATTTCACCAACTCACTCTCCATTTTTAAAAGTCTTTCTTGTTCAGTTTTTACAATAGCCTCTGGCGCTCGTTCCACAAAATCTTTATTACCAAGCTTTACACGCAAAACTTCAATCTGTTTTTCCAAATTCGCCTTTTCTTTTTTAATCCGCTCCGCTTCTTTTTCTTTGTCTATCGCTCCAAATAAATATATTATTATTTCTCCCACAACTATTTTAATAGTTTCATTTTCATCTTTTTCTTCTAACTTCTTACTTACAACTTCTAACTTCTCTACCCCTGTCCTCATCCCCTTTAGCAAAGCTTCATTATCATTTATCAAATCAAAATATTCACCAGCAACAATAAGCGCTTTAACCTTCCTTGCCGGCTCCACCTTATTTTCCGAACGCGCATTGCGAATCGCAATTATAATATTTTTTATTATCTCAAAATTATCAATATCTTCTTGCTTTGTTTTATAAACTTCATAATCCAAAGCAAGCGGCCAACGCGACACAATTAATTTTTTATCAGAATCAAGTTCTTGCCAAATCGCTTCGGTAACAAAAGGAATAAACGGATGCCATAGTTTTAATAAATCAGTTAAAATCTTTATCAAAACAAAGTCTTTCCCATCGCTTACAGCAAACTTACTAGCCTCAATATACCAATCCGCCAAATCATTCCATGTAAATTCGCGAAGTTTCTCACCTGCCTGAGAAAATCGATATTCTTCTAAATCACCACTTACCTCTCTAATTAAAAATTTCATTTTTTCTAAAATATATCTATCAGAAACAGTAAGCATATCTTGATTTAATTCAACAATCGGAAATCGCAAATCGGAAATCGCAAATCTCGCCACATTCCAAAGCTTATTCACCAAATTCCGAAACCCCGCGATCTTTTCCTCGCTCAGATTCATATCATTCCCCGGTGTCGCCCCGATCATCATAGATAATCGCACAGCATCGGTTCCAAATTTTTCGATCATCTCAAGCGGTTCAATGCCATTCCCTTTTGACTTTGACATCTTCTTTCCTTGTCCATCGCGAATCAACCCGGTAAAATACAAATTTTTAAACGGAATCTGCTTTGTACGATATATGCTCAAAATAATCATCCGAAACGCCCAAAACGGCAAAATATCCCGTCCCATTATCATGGTGTCGCTCGGATAAAACTCTTTATAATCATTTCCCTCCGGAAACCCAAGCGTATTATAAGCCCACTGCCCGGATGAAAACCAAGTATCAAATGTATCAGAATCCTGCATCCATCCTTCGCCGTCTGGTTTTTCGATACCGACATAAATTTCCGATTTCCGATTTTCGATTTTCGATTTATTATCATCCAAATCGGCATTCGGCAATCGTAAATCGAAAATTTCCCGATACCACGCCGGTATCCTTGGTCCCCACCAAATCTGGCGCGAAATGCACCAGTCATGAACATTGTCAATCCAAGAAAGCATAATGTCTTTATATCTTTCTGGATAAATTTTTATTTCTCCGTTTTCAATAACTTTCCGCGCTTCTTTTTTCAAGGAAAAATTCTTGTGGTCAACATTCACAAACCATTGCTCTGAAACCAATGGTTCAATAGCGGTTTTACAACGTTCACAGACTGAAAGATTATTATCAAACTCTTCTTCTTTTTCAATCAAACCTTGTTCTTTTAGTTTTGCAACGATCATTTCACGCGCCTCGAGAACGCTCTTGCCAGAATATTCGCCAAAACCAGGCCTGATATTTGCATCTTCGCCAATTACTTTGATTATTTCTAGGTCATTCACCTGTGCCATCTGCCAATCAATTGCAGAATGCCCGGGAGTAACACCAAGTGCACCAGCGCCAAAAGACAAATCAATATTATGGTCTGTGATAATCTTGATATTCAAATCAATCCCGCAAAAATTCGCTTGAAATGTCTTGCCAATATATTCCTTGTATCTTTCATCTTTTGGATTAACCGCAATCGCAGTATCGCCCAGTTTTGTTTCCGGACGAGTAGTTGCTATTGTTATTGGAAAATTTTTATCATATTTAAAATAGAATAATTTTGCTTTTTGTTCTTCATGTTCAACCTCAACATCTGCCAAAGCACTCGCGCATCTTGGACACCAATTGATAATCCGTTCACCGCGATAGATCATCCTGTTCCCGTCTTCATCAACCTCGTTATACATTTTTACAAAAGTGTCGAGGACATTATTAACGATTTTGGGATCCATGGTAAATTTCTCTCGACTCCAATCCGCGGACAAGCCAATCTTTTTTTCCTGCGTTCGCATATAGGCCGAGCGATCAATGCAAAAATCATAAATTTCATTATAAAACTTTTCGCGCCCCAGGTTGTGACGTGAAATATTTCTTTCTTTTTTTATTTTCTTTTCATAAACGACCTGGGTCTGGATTCCGGCATGGTCTTTGCCCGGCAAAAGCAAGGTTTTTTTACCAAGCATCCGTTGATAGCGCCCCATCAAATCCATAGCCACATATCCGGAAACATGCCCCAAATGCAATTCACCATTCGCATTCGGCGGCGGCAAAACATTGCAATACGTCCCACTAGTATTTTCCAAATTTTCCGGCTGAAAAACTCCGGATTCTTCCCACTGTTTATAAATATCATCCTCATACAAGCCCGGCTCATAAGCCTTTGGCATTTCTTTTGTCATATTTTTATTCTTATTTTTTCTTTAATCATGGGTATATATTAACACAAAAACTCTATTTTGCAAATTTCAATTGACAAAAAATAAAATATTCTATATCATATAAGTATGCTTGTGGGGCGTCAGCCCTATTCGGCTCAACGTTAAGCTGAAGGCAGGCATACAAAAAAACATCACCTTTAGGTGGTGTTTTTTAATCTTCATCAAGATTTCCTTTTGATTTTATTACAAATTTTGTATCTCTATAATGATCATATCCCCACGTTGGCATCACGCTCCAAAAATGCTTTTTACCCTCACCAATTTGTCTCACAATTACTTTGACTCTACAACCTCTGATAATAGCCACCAATCCCCAATATTTAATCATTACGGTTTTCATCACCTTCCTTTTAAATTGTTTAACCTGAATTTCTTTCAGAGATTCGTCGTATTCTTGATAAGTTGTCGACAATTCAATTATCTCTTTTCCAATTGCTAAAAATTTTAATTTCAGCGCCTGTTCTTTTTGCGTTCGAACGCTTTTATTTTTATACAACAAATGATTAAAGCCCTCCGAGTTAAAATACACTAATTCTTTCAAAGCCGGACAATTTACTTTTCCAATTTTTCCATAAAAACTTTCTGCTGATTTTTTTATATTTTCAAAATTATTATTTTCCATTATCAAATATTTTTTCTTTAATCATGGGTATATATTAACATAAAAACTCTAATTTGCAAATAAAAAAGGGCAGTGAAGCGTTCACTGCCCAGAGGTTAAATTTTTGTTTTATTTACTATCAAATTGAAAATCGCATTTTATTGTTTGTGTTTTTCTTTTTTCCAAGAAATATACAATAAAAAACAATATGCAAGTGATAAAAAAATAAATAAAATACGGAACTAGAAGAAAATTAATAGATTGTGCAATTTGAATATTCACCAGTACTACAATTCCTGCTAAAACGGAAATTGTCATCAAAAATGTACTGGCAAAAATTGCTGGAAATTTTCTTATGCTGATTTTTTCTAAAAATACATCATTTATAAATACTGAAGCGCCAATTAAAACTATCTGTGCTAAAAATAAAATCATTATAAATTCACCCACTATACATAATTGAATAACAAACATAATCAAAAATAATGAAACAAAAAACACGCTTAGCCATCCTTTATTTTTTGAATAAAAATGGATTGTAATTTTAAAAATCATTGGCAGTACCAGAATAAATAATGATAGCAACATCGTTGTATAACATCTCCAGATTTTAGATGCAGAAATGGGTTCATTTAATATTTTTTCCCCATATATAAGATTCTTTTCCTGATCTAGAAATATTTTATAACTATATTCCCGGTTAATCCTAAGCGGTAATAAACTACTTAGCGTATTTAATCTTTCATTGTAGTAAAACGGCTGTTTTTCAATCAAAAGTTTTTGTACAATTTCTTTTATAGTATATTCATGCAAGCCCGATAATTCATCGCTGAAAGAAATTTGCACCTCAACATCCTTCACTCTTTTGACACTTATGCTTTTAAGCTGTCCCTCGGATAATAATACTCGAATCTTATCCTCTGCAAAAGCAAGTCCGGATACAAAAAACATAAATACAAAAATAATGCTTACCAATTTTTTAATTTTTTCCATTTTCTCTCTCCTTTTTTAATATTCTATTTTGAATGTTCAGGACTTTAATTTATTATAAATAATTGATTTTGTCAATTTGTAAAAATACTTCTATATTTAAAAAAACAACCCCGCTATATTACAAGCGGGGTTTGATTGGTAGTTAAAATTTTCTCTATATCTCGTCATATAAACGTCCCGATAAAAAAACGAGCAAACTCCATCGTGCCCACATCAGTCATGCAAGCATAAAGGAAGAAGGCTACCATCATGGCTACGAAAACCAGAAATAGCATAGTTGGAAATGATTTTAAAAATTCGATAAAACCAAAATTTTCCTTATCTATATTTTCTGTATTCACTAACTCTCCTTTTACTCTTCCTTAAGTGGAATATTTTTTAGCCTTAAAATATTCTTGTCAGCTATTTCAACGACCAAAAAACAATTGTAGACTAAAATTGATGGAGCAAAAAGTAATACGAAATTGAACTTATTAAGACCAAAAAAATAGATATCAATAGATGATAATACTGCTACTAACGCCAAAATAACTATCAATATAATCATTGCAATTCGTGCAAATCTGCCAAAACGCAAATCTGCTTTAATTTGCTCTTTTGTTTTCATGAATACTCCTTAATCCTTTATATGTTGCCGTTAGTATTGTGGTACCAACAGCGGTTTTTAAAAGAGCAGTACCAACAGTTTTTACGCCAAATTTTTTAATGGCAAAATACGCCGGAATCAAAACAATTTTTCCTACAATAATAAATGGTAAAGGGCTCATTTTATTTTTCTCCTTTTTTATTTGTTTCTGAATTGTTGAAATTACAATACAGGTAATCTTGATTTTTGTCAAACTAAAAAACCTCGCTCAGAACAAAGTCTGTCGAGGTTTATTTTATGTAATAATTTATTTTTTCAAATTAAAACATCGTACGTCTTTAATTTTTTTTCTAGAAAATAAATGGAATCAGTTTTTGCATTAAACACAATTCCTTTCCCCCCAAATATTTGAAAAGAATCTACGAACAAGGGCACGTCATCGATAAACAATGCTTCATCCAGATTACACTTTCCCTTTTTATATGCTTCAATCCACATCAAATTATCTGGTTTTCTTTTGCCGACTTGAAATGAGAGCACTTGATTTTCTTTTTCTGAAAAATGCTTTTTTATCAAAGGAAGCTTTGACATTGTCCCTTGCCAATGGATAAAGTTTGTATTTGATACAAGAATTTTTCTAACATCGGGTTTTATTTTTTGAAGTAATTCATCCATTCCATTAACGGGGCTAAAAATATTACACCAAATTTCTAAAAAGATATCAGATGTTAATTTTTTCTTGTCGGCCTTGATTTTCTTAATAGATTCTAGATAAAAATTACTAAAAGTCCCTCCTTCATCTGGAATTTTCTCAATACCACCCAAATAAATCAGCTCGTATATTTTTTCAGCTGAAAAAGGGCTATACTCAGAAAATTTTTTATACGCAATCATCTGATCCGCAAAATAAATAACATTCCCAAAATCAAAGAACAAACAATTAATCATAATTTCTCCTTAAATTAAATGTGCGAAATTGTTGAATTCATACTACATGTTTTCCCTATTTTTGTCAAGCTAAAAAATATCAAAGAAAAATCACCGACTCCCCCTTGCGCTACCCGAAAAACTGATGTATAATAAAATCCGTTAAATAATTAAAGAATAATATAAATGTCAAACAATAACTCAATAAAAATAAAGGGGGCACGCGTTCATAATCTCAAGAATATCAATGTCGAAATACCGCGCGACAAATTTGTCGTGATTACCGGACTTTCCGGATCCGGCAAGTCTTCTTTGGCTTTTGATACTATCTATGCCGAGGGGCAAAGACGATATGTTGAGTCACTTTCGGCCTATGCCAGACAATTTGTCGGGCTTATGGACAAGCCGGATGTTGATTCGATCGAGGGCTTGTCGCCTGCTATCTCAATAGACCAAAAAACGGCACCGCACAATCCACGCTCGACCGTTGGTACGATTACAGAAATATATGATTATATGCGCCTACTCTTCGCGCGTATTGGCGTACCGCATTGCCCGGAATGCGGAAAAAAAATCCGCCAATATACGGTTGACGAGATTGTCGATAACGTAACCCGGATGTTTGCCAAAACCAATCTTACCATCCTTGCCCCATTAATCAAAGACAAAAAAGGTGAGCATAAAAATATTTTGGTCGGCATTGCCAAAGCCGGTTTTAGCCGAGTTCGTTTTGATGGCTCTTACTATACTTTGGATGAGGTTGAAGACCTGGAAGTAAATAAACAAAAAAAACATACTGTTGAAATAGTTATTGACCGCTTTAATCTGGATGGAAACGAAGACCGCGCACGGCTTGCCGAAGCGGTAGAAAAAGCACTTGATTTGGGAAATGGATTGATAACAGTATCGCCTACGATTAAAAAAAACACCCCACCCCCATCCCCTTCCCAAGACTGGGGAGGGGCGACTGAAAGCAAAAGCGCGGATAATAAAGACATTACTTATTCCAAGCTTTTTGCTTGTCCGGATTGCGGCATCAGTCTGCCTGAATTGGAACCACGCAATTTTTCGTTTAATTCTCCCCATGGCGCATGTCCGGAGTGTTCCGGAATCGGTACAAAGCTTGAAATAGATCCAAAATTAATTTTAAATCAGAACCTAACAATCGCCCAAGGCGGAATCCGCCCTTGGTCGCACAGCACTACCACCGGGCAAACTTGGCTCATGCGTATTCTTGGTACGGTTGCTACAAAAAACGGTTTTGATCTGAATACTTTGATAAAAGATTTGACCAAGGCACAGCTTGATATTGTGCTATATGGCACTGGCAAAAAAAACTATAGCGTTGACTACGAAAGCGAACGCTTTTCCGGCGAGCTCTCGACAGAATTTGAAGGTGTTGTCCCAAATCTGGAACGCCGTTTCAACCAAACCGAATCCGACTGGGTACGAAAAGAGATCGAGCAATACATGCGCGTACTTATCTGTCCGTCTTGCGAAGGCAAACGCTTGAAAAAAGAGATTTTGGGTGTGAAAATTCTTTCCCATTCCATTCATGATGTTAGCACAAAAACGATTGATAAAGCCAAAGAATTTTTTTGTGAAATGGCGGAAAGCAAAGAGCTAAGCGCCAAAGAAAAAAAGATATCTACCCAAATTATCAAAGAAATCTGCGCGCGTTTGGATTTTTTGAACAATGTCGGCCTTAGCTATCTAACAATCGGCCGCGCGGCCAACACGCTTTCGGGCGGAGAGGCCCAACGCATCCGTTTGGCAAATCAGATCGGCACATCGCTTGTCGGAGTTTTATATATCTTGGATGAACCCTCAATCGGACTTCATCAAAGAGACAATAAAAGACTAATCGAAACTATCAAAAAACTGCGCGATATCGGTAATACGGTTATTGTTGTCGAACATGACGAAGAAACCATGAATGCCGCTGATTGGCTAATTGACGTAGGCCCTGGTGCGGGCGAACATGGTGGTAATATCATCGCGGCCGGAACTCCAGCGCAGATCAAAAAAAGCACGGTTTCTTTGACCGGGCAATATTTATCCGGTAAAAAATCGATTATTGCCCCAAAAACCTATCGCAAAGGACTGCGGCAAGCGATCAAAA
This sequence comes from Candidatus Falkowiibacteriota bacterium, assembly GCA_003514005.1. Classification (GTDB taxonomy): domain Bacteria; phylum Patescibacteriota; class Patescibacteriia; order Patescibacteriales; family UBA12075; genus UBA12075. The sequence goes on along the minus strand of DOSJ01000004.1, from coordinate 156,496 downwards.
TTTATAACGCCAGCGAACATAATCTAAAAAATATTGATGTTGAATTTCCTTTGGGCAAGCTAATCGCAATCACCGGTGTATCCGGATCCGGCAAGTCAACCCTTATGTCCGATATTCTTGCCAAGGCTTTGAGCAAAAAATTTTACCGCGCCAAAGCCGAACCAGGCAAACATGACCGTATTGAAGGCCTGGGCTTTATTGATAAAGTAATCGATATTGACCAATCACCAATCGGCCGAACACCGCGCTCCAATCCAGCTACCTATACCGGCGCCTTCACTCCTATCCGCGATCTTTTTGCCGGCTTACCCGAATCAAAGATAAGAGGCTACAAAGCCGGACGTTTCTCGTTTAACGTTGTCGGCGGCCGCTGTGAAGCCTGCTCCGGCGACGGCATGGTTAAAATCGAAATGCAATTTTTGCCCGATGTTTATGTAGAATGCGAAGTTTGCCATGGACATAGATACAACAAAGAAGCACTTGATATTTTTTATAAAGGAAAAAACATTTCCGATGTACTCAATATGACGATCGAAGAAGCAATGGATTTTTTCAAAAATATCCCGACTATTTACACCAAAATGTTAACCCTATTTGAGGTTGGACTAGGCTATATCAAACTCGGTCAATCTGCCACGACACTATCTGGAGGTGAGGCCCAACGCATCAAGCTGGCTAGCGAACTCTCGCGCCGCGCTACTGGCAAAACCCTCTATATTCTGGACGAACCAACCACCGGCCTCCATTTTGAAGATATTAAACGCTTATTGGGTGTATTAAACAAACTGGTTGACAAAGGTAACACCGTCTTAATTATCGAACACAACCTAGACGTAATAAAATCCGTCGATCACATCATTGACCTCGGCCCAGAAGGTGGCGACAAAGGCGGCTATATTGTTGCACAAGGCACACCGCTTGAAGTTGCGGAGACCGATACACATACTGGTAAGTTTTTGAAAAAAGCGCTTGGATAATTTTAGTTTCAAATATTTAAAAAGCACATAGTTACTATGCGCTTTTTTATATAAAAAACCCCTTACCATGTCTGCAGAACACGGTAAGGGGTGGGACGGCCAACATTCATTCAGGATAGGCCGGTTACACAAACCGGGATGTTTTCCCGGAAATTTCCCCATCCTTCGACGGGAATACTTTTTACTTATCTCTTTCTTCAACCAGGACTTCTTCCCGGTCATAGCCCTCATTCAAGAGGGATTTTCACATTTGTGGTCTGGTTTTCCAGCCACATCGGTCCGATAAGCAGGTGCACTCAATGGGCGATAAAGGTGGAGCGCAACCAGTTTTGGCACCGATACTTCTTCGAGGATATAGTGGCGGGGCTGGATTTCATCAGGAAATCCCCCGGCCGTTTTCCAAACTGAATCGCCAAACAATCACCCGAATATTGGGAAAAATAGCGGGTGTAGGGAGCCGCGTTACATGCGCGCGCTTATGGCGGCCAGGTAGGGCGGGTCAGTTCCGGGTCATTATTTCTTAGTATATTTTGTTTTTTTCAGCAACAGTGAAACTGCTACCCATAGCTCGAAGGCCGTTGTGTCATGATCACCTCCTGTGGTGAGTGGTTATTCAGGGTAACCTTGAATTTTTCCGCATGTGGGCATTCAACCCGGGGGCAGGTTTATTACAAACCGGTGTAATTTCACTACCCGTAACTAGACGACCGTTGTGTCATTTTTCACCTCCTTGGGGTGTAACGCGATTTCAGAGAGCTCGCGTGGACTCGCAGGCTGGAGCCGGGCAGGATCATTTTTTCATTCCAAAAAAATTACGTTTTCTGGTATTAAAACGGCGCATATCTATCATCACCTCCTTTCAGGTTAAATGATCGGTTAAAAACAAGTGAGGATTGTCAATGTACTACATTCTTATATTTTTCCTTTTCAGGATTAATAACAACATGCTATCACATATTCATCTTTTTGTCAATAGCAAAATGCGAAAATATGTGATAATTATTAATATTTTAGCTAAAATTAAATAAAAAAAATAATTTATTATTACAATTTTTTTTAATATTTATCCTTTTATCAAATCCAAAACCTTCAACTCCGGCTCCGCATTATCCGTATCCCACAAAGCAAAGGTCGCGCGCTGAAAAACGCCGCCCAGAGTTCCGGGATTGATAAATTTGTATCCTTCATTCTCTTCTATCCACGGCTTATGCGTATGGCCGTAAAAAATAAAGTCGCAAGCGCCGAGTTTTAAAGCGCTATTTTTTAAAAACGGCTCATGACAAAGTCCGATACTTTTTTTATCCAAAACAATGCGTCCAACTCGACCTAAAAAATTTATATTAGAAAATTTTAAAACATCTTTTTCTTCATAAATCTCCATATTCCCCTGAACCAAATAAATCTGACCAGGAAAATTTTCTGATATATATTCAAGCGTGTCAAAATTTGTTACATCACCGCAACAAAGTAATGTTTCAACTTTTTGCCCGGAACAATAACGCAAACACTTTTCAAGGTTTACGAGATTATCATGAATATCGGCGATAATTGCTATTTTCATATTTTTAAAGCCCTAAAATCGTATAAACAATTCCTAAAAAAAACATAAACATCAAACTGTAAATAACAGTATTGCTTGGTACGCTCGTAAACATTAATAATTTTATTTTTTGTTTTTTCATTTTTAAAAAAATCAACAAAAGCAAAGTTATACAGACACCTCCACCGACCGCGCCGATAAAGCTGATCACGCCAATCAAATCCCTGACTCCAAGTACGTATAACAGATACGGCACGATTATTGCCAAGAACCATGAAAGCTTTTCATTAATCTTGAAATCCCAAGCCAAGGTTTCTTTGATCGCTTCGCTGACGCCGAATAATGATGTTAACATAGAGAGCAGGCCAAAAAGCAAGACAAGGGAAATAACGCTATTGGATAAAACGTTTTTAATTCCCAAAAGCGCATCCGGTGTAGTACTTGCTCCGGAAATGCCGACTACGACAAACACAAAAACAAGCAAGATTACCGAAGACAAAACCATGCTGGAACGGATTACGCTTTTAAAAACACGCGCGTCTTTCTTGACCATCCTGCCCACCATGGGCAAAGAGCCGATGCCGTCCAAGGCAACCAACATCGCGCCATACGGCAAAAGAAAATTTTTCCAATTAAAAAATTCATAATTAGCCGATTCCATAAATACAGAGCCCTGATATGCCATCAAACCGACAACCAAAAATAGCAAAATCGACATATACAGCTCGACTTTTGATATCGTTTTGATACCATTATAAACCACATACGCGCCGAATACAAAAATTGCAGTTGCGTAAAAAAATAAAGAGCCATTGACAACCGGCGACAACAGCTCTTGTAAAAAAATAGAAGAGATAATGAGATAAGCCAATATTGAGCCATAGTTTCCGAATACTTTTGCAAAAAACGCCAACCACTTGCCTTTGTAGCCCAGGTATTTGTAAACATAGCCGGGCAAACGGTTATATCCAGGATTGGCAACAATCACGCTGGCATAAATCAGATGAACCAAATACTGCACAAGCCCCAAAACCGAAAACAAAATCAAAAAAACCAGCCAACCGGAACGGGCAATCAAAAAAGGCAGGCTAAACATTCCTACCCCGACAATATAGCCGATCATAACCGCAACGGCTTGCCAGTAATTTTTATCTTTAACTATTTTATGCATATTTTAGGTACTTGGGTACTTAGGTACTTAGGATTATTAATAATCGCATTAGAATTTAAATCCCCCTATTCCCTAAGTACCTACGCCCTAATCTATCCTCTTATTTTCAAATCGTAATCCATCTGTTCTATCTTGCGCAGATTGCCGCGCGCTTGATCATACTTGGTTCGTAGATAACCGGACATATTGAATTCGATTAGTTCAGCCATGATATCGTTGATAATTTTTTTTACGCGCGTTACTTCATCTCGATTTCCGCTTGCGGCTTCGTTTGTTGCGCGGCGGACAAGCTCGCCTGTCAGGTCGCAGATTCCGCCCAAATATGTTTCGTAATCCAGCTTGATGCCACTGAATTTATCAATCTTTTTCCCGTTAATTACCATATGCAAAGTCTTGGCTTCGGCATACTCTTCAACCGCCGCTTTGTACGCGCCTTCGGAATAAACGCGTTCATAACCAAAGTTTTTTTCAAGTTTCATTAATATTTTTTCAATCTCCACTAAACTTTCTTCGGCCTTAGTCATATCGCCACGATGCAAGGAAAATATCACCCGTTTGGAATCGTGCAAAACGATATTTGCCAAACTGATTATCTGTCTTCTCTCGTTATTGCTCTCCTCATGTTCTTTCTTTAGTTTTTGAATGAAAATCTTGTTAATCATAGTTTTGCGTTACATGCAATATTTTTATAATACATGTGATACTTAATATTTATACCTAAAATATAAAATTTCTAAATTATAATGTTTAATTTCTAAATTTTATTGTTTAGGAATTAGACATTATAATTTAGAAATTTTTTACTCCGCAACTCTAAACACTTCCTCAACCGAAGTTATTCCGTCCAAAACTTTGAGCATTCCGTCTTGTGCCATTGAAAGCGTGCCTTTTTTCGCAGCCGCGGCGCGCATATCATACTCATTAACTGCTCCGGACAAGATCAGTTTTTCCATATCTTCGTCAACCACAACAATCTCATATATGCCGATCCGACCCTTGTAGCCTATGCCTTGGCAAGCCTCGCAGCCGGCGCCTTTATAAAATACGATTTTGTCAAAATCCAATTCGCCCCGCTCAGCCGCGGGAATTTCCTTGATATAATCCAAAGCTCTTTTTCTTTTTTCTTCATCCAATTCGTCGACAACTTTGCATTTTTCACAAATACGGCGGACCAGACGCTGACCGATCATCGCGTTCAAAGCCGGTGCCAAAAGAAAAGGCTTTGTTCCCATGGATATGAAACGCGGCACAGTGCCAGCGGCATCGTTTGTATGGATAGTGGACAATACCAGGTGCCCGGTCAAAGAAGCCTGGATTGCAATCTCGGCGGTTTCCAAATCGCGAATTTCGCCAACCATAATAATATCCGGATCCTGGCGCACGATAGAGCGCAGACCTTGAGCAAAAGTGTATTTCTCGCTAATCTGCGATTGATTAACGCCTTCCAGCTGATACTCAATCGGATCCTCGATCGTGATTATTTTTGTTTCTTGATTATTTAATTTCTTTAAAATCGCATACAAGGTAGTGGTTTTCCCTGAACCGGTCGGACCGGTTGTGATAATCATGCCGTTCGGACGCTCGACTTCGCGCCTTAGTTGTTCAAACGCGCGATCACGGATGCCCAGATCATTAAAAGCCAAGCCGACTGAGCTGGCTTTCAAAATACGCATAACCACACTTTCGCCGAAATTGGTCGGCAAAAAAGAAACGCGAATATCAATCCGATCATGCGCGGTAATAATAGACATGCGCCCGTCTTGCGGCTTATCGGCAATATTTATCTTTACTTTGGCGATAACTTTAAGGCGTGAAATTATCTTTTTCCATAAATCTTTACTGATTACCGAAGCGTCATGCAAAACGCCGTCAACGCGAAAACGCACTTTTATGCCGTCTTCTTCTGCTTCGATATGAATATCGGAAGCGTCCAGCTTGATAGATGCCGCCATAACCATGGTTACGATATCGGTTACTTTTGCCTGATTGATCTCTTTTTGCAAATCCGCAAAACTGGAAAATTTTTCACTGAATTTATTCAAATCATCTTCTGTTAATTCTACGCCGCGCGGAATTACTCTAACCTTTGGAATCGAGTTATACAGCCTTATCGCGTATTCCAAACTATTTTTGGATATCAAATAAGTTTCGCCTTCGCAGAAAAAGGTTGCGCAAAGCTCTTCGAGTTTGTTTACTACTGCCTCGCTATGCGGTTCAAGCGCGCCTAAACGGATTTTTTGGCCGTCATAAAAAAAACAAACAACATTAAACTGGCGCGCGTCTTGCTCGGTGATCAGAGACAGGGCCTCTGGACTAATCGGAAAACCAAAAAGACTTATATAAGACACGCCCAAATTTACCGCGTTCTGTTCAGTTAATCTTTCTACTTCTTTCACATTGATCTCTTTTTGCTTTGCCTGAAATTTTCCCAAAGCGCTCTCATCATCAAAACCGCCTCCCTTTGAGGAAGCGATCAAATCTTCAATTGATTGGATATCGGACATAAATCTCTAAATTTCTAATTTCTAAATTATAATAACTAAATTTTTTATTAATGCTTTTTTAGTAATTATAATTTAGAAATTAGACATTAATAACTATTTTTCTTTCCCAAAAACTCTAACCAACTTACTAACGCCGCCTTTGCCGACCAGTTCCATAAACAAATGCGTCCAGGCGGAAATTTGGAATGTTGAGAGCATTGAACCGACAAAAACGACCATAAGTAAGAGTAAAATTATTGCGGACATGATAAACAGCCAAAAATTTATAAAAGCAAACAGCTTTGAAAACATTAGAATCGCGAATAAAAGCGGTACTGCTAAAATCAAGAACATCATTAACAAAGCGATTCCAGTTAGAAAATTAATAAAAAAGAGCAAGATAGCCATTTCCATGCTCACAAGCCAATTTTTTTTGAACAATTCAAAACCGGACTTGATTGATTCTAAAAATTTCTGTCCTTTGACCACAGTATGCACTATTGCAAATTTAAACACAAACGATAAGACCAAACTGATTGGAATAAAAATTATAAACATTAAAACATAGGTCAGATTTATCGTAAAAGTGGTTTTTACAAATCCGAAAAAAATCGGCAAACCGATTAAAAAAAGCAAAACAGCGGAAATCAGCTTGATTATCAGATTAAAACCCAACACTGGCCAAAAATTCTTTATTCCCTGCATAACCCCGTCTTTAAAATCATGCTCTTTGTCGTGTTTGATCTTGGCAGTGTTGTGAACGATAGCAACCTGTGAAATAATGGTCAGCCACAAAATAAACATGACAAGTAAAACAATGATAAATAAAGTGGTTAAAGCCAAAAATAAGGTATAGGGTTCTGTACGCGCCAAATTGGCGATATTTGACAATGCGCTTCCGTTGAATATTCCGGTTTCGGCAAATCTTTGCCATGTTGGAAAAAGAACGTCTCGCGCCTGTCCGTCATAATTGCGAAAAATAAGCTCAAGCTCTCCGCCATTGCCAAGCAATGCGGCAAAAAGCCCAAAAAACCACAAATATTTATGTTGCCAAGTGTTATCCCAGGCTCGTTTTAAAATTGTGCGATATAAAGACATATTTTTGAAAATAGTTTTATTTATTATTTAAGTAATTATATTATAACATATTTAGGAAAAAGTTAAAAGGAAAATAGGTACTTAGGGAATAAGGGGTGTAAAACAAAAAACGTCTTGATGTATTATCAAGACGTTTTAAAAAACCTAATTACCTAAGTACCTATACCCTAATATCCTAAACAACACCTTCTTCCTTCATCAACTCCTCAAACCTATCTTTCTCAATCGTTTCTTTTTCCAATAGCTCCTTAACCACCTTATCAATCATTGCTCTTTTCGAAGAGATTATTTCTTCGGCCAATTTGGTAGCGCGTGTGATAAAGCCTGAGATTTCTTCGTCAATCTTTTCCGCGATCTTCTCGCTGTAATCGCGCTGTTCGGTGATCTCGCGGCCAAGGAATATCATCTCTTCTTTGTTGCCGAATGTGCGCGGACCCAGGATATCGCTCATGCCAAAATCGGTAATCAAACGGCGCGCGATATTTGTCGCACGGCGCAAGTCCGAAGTGGCGCCGGTTGTAACTTCGCCGTAAATCGCTTTTTCTGTCAAAAATCCGCCCAAAAGCACCGCAATCTCTTCAACATATTCGGTTTTGGTATGCATATGTCTGTCCTCTGTCGGTAATTTTAACGTATAACCGCCGGCTTGTCCGCGCGCGATAATGGATATTTTGTGAACCGGATCGGTGTTTGGTAAAAAATGTGCGACGATCGCATGTCCAGCCTCGTGATAAGCTGTAATATCTTTTTCCTTGACTGTAATCACGCGCGACTTGCGCTCCGGACCCATCATCACCTTTTCAATCGCCTCGATCAATTCTTCCATGTCGATAATCTTTTTGTCGCGGCGAGCAGCCAAAATTGCGGCTTCATTCAAAAGATTTGCCAAATCAGCGCCGGAAAAACCAGGAGTGCGTTCGCCGATTTTTCGCAAACTAACGTCTTTGCTCAAAGGCTTTTTGCGGGCATGAACATTTAATATTTCTTCACGGTCATTGATATCCGGATTTTCCAAAACTACTTGGCGGTCAAATCTGCCCGGTCTTAATAATGCCTTGTCTAACACATCCGGACGATTGGTTGCGGCAATAACGATAATATTCGTACTCTGATCAAAACCGTCCATCTCAACCAAAATCTGATTCAATGTCTGTTCACGCTCGTCGTGCGAACCGCCCAGACCCGCACCGCGCTTCCGTCCGACCGCGTCAATCTCGTCAATAAATACGATGCAAGGTGTATTTTTCTTGGCTTTTTTAAACAAATCACGAACACGCGACGCGCCCACACCGACAAACATCTCAACGAATTCCGAACCGGAAATATGGAAAAAAGGCACTTTTGCCTCGCCGGCAACAGCGCGCGCCAGCAATGTCTTTCCGGTTCCGGGACTGCCCAAAAGCAAAACGCCGCGCGGGATGCGCGCGCCCAAATCCAAAAACTTTTTCGGACTGCGTAAAAATTCTACAACCTCGTATAACTCTTCTTTTGCCTCCTTGACCCCGGCAACATCTTTAAAAGTAATCTGATTCTTTTCGTCTTTGGTAAATTCCTTGGCGCCTGATTGGCCAAACATCATTGCTCGTGAATTCGCGCCTTGTACGCTCCGCATCATAATAAAAATAAACACGCCAATCAATAAAAATGGCAAAAGAAAAGGCAAAATCGCGGCTAGCCAATAATCAAAGCCTTCGCCTTCCTTTACTTCGATATTTAGTTTTGCCAGCTTATCTTTTTCCACGCCATAATTATTTACCAATTCGGAAAAAGATTCCCCGCTTTCCTTTTTTACTTCTTCTTTTTTCCCATCTTTCAAGATAACTTCAATATTCGTTCCACTGACTATAATTTTTTCAATCTCTTCCTGATTTATTCGCGCGATCAAAACCTCGGTACCAACTCTGGTCTTTTCCTCGTCCTGCATACCAAAAAAATTGAATAACGCGATAATCAAGATAAAAATAATAAAAAATATTCCAAAATTCTTAAATAAGTTTTTCATTTTATTTATGTTAAAGGTTCTTTAGATAATCATTTGAGTAAAATACTTTGTCATTCCCGACACTCCATGGCCCCGCAGGGAATTAATACTAAATGATCGGGAATCTCGGTGTTATAATAACAAAAGAAAAATATGATAAAATAGTTTCATAACAAACCTGCAATAAAAATATTTTGTTATTAATAAACCAAGATTCCCGCCTTCGCGGGAATGACAAGTGAAGGAAAAAACGTTTAAAAATTTACCCAAAGAATTATCTATAATACCTAATTATTAAATAATGTACTTAATACAGTATACAACACGTTTTTAAGCTTGGCAAATACATTTTTTTCAATAAAAAACCGTTTTATACAGATAAAACGGTTTTTATATCGCCCCTAATTAACTAATTACTAATCAACTGCTTCCTCTTTCTTTTTCTTACTCTTCTTCTCACTCTTCGCTTCTTTCGCTTCATCTTCAACCTCTGTTTTAACTTCTTCTTTAACAGCCGCGCCTTTCTTAACCCGCACTTCGCCTTCTTTCATCTTCGCGATTTCCTCGGAATAAGCCAAGCCTAAACGATGCTCTTTGGCTTCGATTGATACGATCTCAAAATTCAATTTATCCGCAGATTTGAATTTGTCATTGATCTTTTCTTTTGGCGCCAAATCGATCTGGCTGATATGCGCCAAACCATGAATATCTTCATCGAGCTTAATAAATAGCCCAAAAGGGTTAACTTTGATAATGGTACCATTAACAATCTGGCCGATTTTATATTTCTGACTTACTTCCACCCATGGATCTTTGATCAGTTTTTTCGCGCTCAAAAATATTTTGGAATCGCTCAAGCTGATTACTTCGGCCTGGATTTTATCGCCGACTTTGTATAGCTCTGCCGGATCATCAATCCTTTGCCAAGCCAGCTCAGAGATATGGATTAGTCCTTCCAAGTTCTCGCCAAAGCTGATAAATACGCCGAAATCGGTAATGGCGGTAATAGCGCCTTCAACAATTGCCCCGACTTGATATTTAGAAATAGTATCTTTCTGGCGTTCGCTCCATGCGTCTTTTTCCGAGAAAATTATCTTGTCTTCTTTTTCATTCAAAGTCATAACCTTTACTTCAAACTCTTGTCCGGCAAAAGAGCGCAGTTTATCCAAAATCTTTGATTTGTCACCGCCATTGATGCGCGGATAATTTTCCGGCGCCAATTGCGATACTGGCAAGAACCCGGAGATCTGACGATATTTTACCAAAAGTCCGCCTTTGTTCGCATCAATTACTTTTACCTTGATAACCGAACGGCTTTTCTCAGCTTCACGCAAGCCTTCCCAAGCTTTTTCTTGTCCGGCATACTTAAATGAAAGCTCAATTTCACCATTCTCATTTTCCATTTCCAATACGGTAGCCTCTACGGTTTCTCCGGGTTTTAATCCTGCATATTCTTCGTCTTCTTCGTATAGCTCTGGACCGCGCACTACGCCGGTCATGATTCCGTTGATATCTAGCTTTACTTCAGCCTTGGAAGCGGAAATAACTTCGCCGGTAACCAATTCACCGACTTGTGGCGCCTTGAATTTATAATCATCCAGCATCTTGCTGAAATCATCTCGGCTAATTTCTTTTTCGTCTATTTTTGTCATATTATTACAAATAAAAAAAAGCATCTTAACCCGCCCTAGGGCAAGTTCTTTGGCCGCCTTTCCCTAATATTAGGGGTATTTTTCCAAAGATTTAATTACAGGCGTGTATGCAGTTTTTATTCTTTGTTTATTATACAATATATTAAATAAAATGCAAGCACCAATTTAAACAATAAACGACAGTGAAGTAAAGACTTGCATTAGTTATTTTCGAAGCGAGGACTGTCTGAGACGCTTCCAAAATAAATATTAAAGAAAAAAGTCGAGTTCCACAGCAAGAAAATAACTAATGCAAGTCTTTACGGAACGGGTTTTTCAGAATTAGTAAGAAATTATAAAAAACAAAAAAAACCGCCCCAACTTTCAAAAAAAGTGGGGCAGTAGTTTTATGTCAATTCTTTTTATTAAGTTTATTCGCAACCACCGCTTGCTGCTGCCGCAGTCGTATCCAATACTTCGGAACATTCAGCTGGTGGAGTGGTGAATCCACTGCAGATCGCATTTTTGAAACCATCGGCGGTTCTACTGCCGTTGTATTTCACGCCATTAATTATCAATGTCGGGGAACCGGATACGCCATTAGCGCTGGCTACTGCGTCCTCGGCGCGAATCAAGTCAGGACCTTCACTGCTCACGCATTTAGTAATTTTACCAACATCCACCTTTGCGGTTTTTGCGGCCGCTTCCCAACACTTTTTGTAAACATCATCGCCCTGATTATATATGGAATAACAATTTTTATTAATCTCACTGACATATTTCCATAAAGTCGCATTGTCATAATTTTTGGCAACACAAAGCTGGCGAGCATCTTCAATGCCTTCAATCGCGCCGTGCAGTGATTTCACTTGATTAATATCATCGCCCTCGATACTGGCAATAAATCTAATATTGATATCTGCCTTACCTTTTAACAAATCAACTACCGGCAACATCGCATCTTCGGCTTGTACGCCATAAGGACAAAAAGCCATCACAAATAATTCCGCTGTTGCCTTGTCTTGTTTTGGAATTTCTTGATTAGCAGCCGTAGAATCATCCCCAGCTTCTTTTTTTTGCGCGTTTTGTGCGGCAACCTCGTCAATATCCATTACTTGCGGGAAAAACTTTTTTCCATCCTTTGTCAGATATGATGTGATTTCTTGCCCTTCGCTGATATTTACAATAATCTTGTACATTCCATTCTCCTCGCTTATTTCTTTAATAGACACCTCAGATCCTGGTTGCATTAAATTTTTATTAATAAAATCAACCACCCGCACCTTTGCTTCTTCCGCAGTTAATGCTTTTGTCTCTTTGGTTTTGCTAGTCAAAGAACAGCCTGCGCTAAAAAAAACTAAAATTAAAACCAAAAACAGAATTTTTTTCATAATTTTTTATGTTTTTATTTTTAAATATCAGATTCATCAAGCCTAAAAATGAATAAGCTTAAATCGAATTTTTAAAAATAAAATAAGAATTTAAAAAGTTAATAACAATTTAGACTAGTTTTTTCCTATTGTTACTACAACAATAGCAAATAATATAATTGATGTCAAAAAATAGTCATTTTATACTTGCCTCATGCATCGAGAAGCTATCCCCTTGACTTCTCCCGCTCTAATTGCTATATTATCAATGTAAAACAAAAGGGTTAAAAAGGTATTTTTGAATATCTTTTTTAATTTTTGCTCTTGCTCTTCTTGTTTTATTGCTGCAAAAATTTTTTTTAAATAAAATAAAGATTATTCCAAAAAATATCCGCGTCTATCCGCGTTTATATCCGCATAAATCCGCGGAGAGATTTAATAAAAATAAACGCTAATCATAAAGATAAACGTGATATTTTTACATAAACTATGCTAACTATTAGATTATCAAGAATCGGGAAAAAGAAAAAACCGACTTATCGTCTGATTATTTCCGAAAAAACCAAAGATCCATATGGCCGCGCCTTGGAAATATTAGGTGCTTATAACCCATTTACCAAGGAATTAACCGCAAAAAAAGACCGAATTGAATATTGGTTGAAAAATGGTGCTGGAATGTCCCCGACCGTTAATAACCTTTTATTACAAAAAGAAATAATCAAAGGTGACAAGGTTACAGCCTCAAAAACCGGTAAAAATACCAAAGAAGAGGTGATAAAGCGTTTAAAAGAAGAGAACGAAAAGCGTTTAGCCGATATAAAAGCAAAAACCGAAACTGAGGATAAAAAAGAAAATACAGAAGAAACTGCTGAAAAAGCCAAATAAAACAGGCTATTGACAAATATTATATTTGTGTTATAATATACACATAATATTCCTGCATAGCAAAACGAACAGGATGAATTAATTATTAAGTACGCTTTAGGTCTATGGCTATTAAGCCATAAATCCCAAAGCAAAAAACTATGGTAGAAAATGTACAAGACAAAGATTTTTTAGAGTACGTCGTAAAGTCGATTGTCGGACGTCCGGAAGGCGTTTCTGTTGACAGAACAGTTGATGAAAGAGGTGTTCTTTTGACCCTTTCCATCAGTCCCGAAGACATGGGTTATGTTATCGGCCGCCGCGGTCAAACCGCTCAGGCTATCCGCACTTTGCTTAAAATCGTAGGTGCAAAAAATAACGCCCGAGTAAACTTAAAAATCAACGAACCGGAAGGATCACAAAGACCGGCACGCAGAGAACAACGTCCAACTGCTGATATCGATACTTCAAGTGTTGATGATTTAAGAATTTAATCTAAAACAAAATCAGATATTCAAAAAGCCACAACATTTTGTTCGTGGCTTTTTGATAGTCAAATAAAAATAAAAATGCTAATCTACGAATAAACACTTTTGTCATTCCCGCGAAAGCGGGAATCTCGGTAAACAAATCACCGAATTTATTTTCTTGAAATGATTTTACAACCTTCAAAAAATTAAAATATTTTATTATTTTTAAACCAAGATTCCCGCCTTCGCGGGAATGACAGATGCATATATGACTTTTAACATAATCACAATCTTCCCCGAAATTTTCAACTCTTATTTCAACGAGAGCATTCTTAAGCGCGCGCAAGAACAAGGGAATATAAAAATAAATATTATCAATCTGCGTGACTATACAACGGACAAACATAAAACGGTCGATGACACACCATACGGCGGCGGCGCTGGAATGGTTATGAAAGTCGATATTTTATACAAAACAGTATCAAGTATTAAGTATCAAGTATTAAGCAATAATATACAGCCTGAATTGCACAATACTAAATACTTAATACCTAATACAAAAATTATTTTATTATCTGCCAAAGGCCAAAAATGGAATCAACAAAAAGCAAAGGAATACGCGAACTTAGAAAACATCACTCTAGTCTGCGGCCGCTATGAGGGCGTAGATGAAAGAATAACGGAATTCATTGACGAAGAAATCTCAATCGGCGATTATGTTTTGACCGGCGGTGAAATCGGCGCAATGGCATTGGTTGATTCAATCACGCGACTATTGCCCGGCGTACTCGGCAACGAACAAAGCGCGCAAGACGAATCGCATTCTATTCCGGGCGAGCTCGAATATCCTCAGTACACAAGACCGGAGGTTTTTATTGATAGCAATAGCCATGAACATAAGGTGCCGGAGGTTTTGTTATCTGGCAATCATGCGGAGATTGAGAAATGGAGACGGAGTAATAAGGGAATTAGGTACTTAGGTACTTAGGGCATAGGGGGTATGGTATCATCATTTTATCTAAAAAAATAAACTCAAATATAATTGAGTTTATTTTTTTATATAAATCTTAAATTTCCAACTCCTATGCCCTAAGTACCTAAGTACCTAATTTCCCATCCCTATTCCCTAATGAACGTTCTATTAAGAAATGCTTTACTTAAAAACGAGCTTTCTATAAAGTTTTAAGTAGTCTCCCGCCGACCTCTTCCAAGAAAAATCACTCTTCATCCCATTTTTCTGCATAGCGCGCCACAAACTTTTATTCTCATAATATACGTCCAGCGCTTTTTCCAAGGCACCATAAAATTCTCCGCTATCAACATTTTTAAAACTAAACCCGAGGCGCGGATTAACCGTATCAACCAAGCCGCCGGTTGCGCGCACGACCGGAATAGTGCCGTAACGCATGGCAATCATCTGTCCCAAACCGCACGGTTCATAACGCGATGGCATAATAAAAATATCGGATCCAGCATATATTTCCTGCGCCAGTTTTAATTCAAACTTGATCTGAGCGCTAAACTGTTCGGGAAACTTATGCGATAATTTTAAGAGATGTTTTTCATACTCGAAATGTCCGGTTCCCAAAAAGACGAATTGACATTTAAGCTTTGAAAAATCTTTTGTAATCAAATCGATTCCTTTTTGCCAAGCCAAACGCGAAACCAATCCGACCAAGGCAATATTTTTATCAACCGGCAAACCCAAGCGTTTTTGCAACACCAATTTATTATCAATTTTATTCTCAAGAGTTTTTTCTGAATAATTCTTAAAGATATATTTATCATTTTCCGGATTAAAAAAATCCGCATCAATTCCGTTTAAAACACCGGACAAATCTTCTTTACGTTGTCTGATCACATTATCCAATCTTGCCCCATAGGCACTAGTGGTTATTTCTTTGGCATAAGTCGAACTAACAGTATTAACAAAGTTAGCATTCAAAACGCCCTGTACCATAAAATTTATATCACCGTCAGCTGCGTCCTTTGTTAGCGTCTTAAGCGAGTTGATATGTAGATTACCGGTGCTTAGTACAGGAAGCTTCGCTTTGCCTTGATAATGAAAATTATGAATCGTAAACAAAGTTTTTATATTTTTTAAATATTCAAAATTACTTACTTTTAAAATATCCGGAATGAGTGCGGTGTGCGAATCATGACAATGGATAATATCCGGTGCAAAATCAATCGCAGGCAAAGCGTGCAGTAGAGCATATGAAAAAAATAAATAACGCTCCGAATTGTCTCCGTGCGTATACACTTCATCAAAATCAAAATATTCCGGCGCATCAATAAAGTAAACCGGAATCTTTGTACCTGATAATACTGCTTCCCAAATATTTATTTTAATAAACAAACGTCCGGATGGCACTTCCAAATCGGAATAGATTTTTTTCAGTCCATATTTTTTACGATCAACCGAGCCATAGAGAGGCATCACCAAACGGATATCAACCCCCAAGTCAAAAAGCGCCGGTGGCAATGATCCGACAACATCGCCAAGTCCGCCCACCTTGGCAAAAGGCGCAATCTCGGCTGAGGCCATGAGAACTTTTAATTTTTTCATATGTTTATATTACAATTTGGAGTTATACTTAATATTGTTAATAAATAATTTTCTATCATTCTTAAAAAGATTTTTATCTTTTTTCGGATTTTTTAAAAATATTTCAATCGGTTTTAATGTTTTTTTCCAGGTCATTTCTTTTTTTATTTTTTTAATATTTGTTTTTATTTGTTTTTGACCTTTCTTGTTTTTGTACAAATACACAATATTCTTGGCCCAATCATCCGCTTGACCGCATTTTGCGATTAAGCCTAATCTATTTTTCATTACTATGCCGGCAAAAGCTTCATTATCACCAAGCAAGACAGGAAGTTCGGCCCAGAGATAATCATAAATTCTTGTTTTTAAAAAAAAGTTAGCTTCTGGAATATCAGGCGAGGTAACTATGCCCGCGTCACATTCTGTCAAATAATTCTCTCGCTCTAAAAACGGCACCCAATCAGTCAAAAAAATGTTCTTGCCAAGCAAACCATAATTTTTTGCAAGTTTTAAAGTTTTTTCAGCCTCAAAAGACAATTTTTGTTTTTTATCTGGATGACGAAAACCTTGCAATATTAATTTGATATTTTTTAATTTATATTTTTCATCAATCAATCCCATTGTTTTCACTAGAGTTTCTCCGTCATTCCAATTCCAGATACCGCCGCTTGAAAGCAATAAAAAATCATTCTTTTCTATGCCGTTAATTATTCCTCGATAAATATTTTTTTTGTGTCTCGGCTCTCTATCTTCAATCCCAAAAGGTGCTGCTTCGATTAAACTGTTTAACGTTCGGTCTTCGTAATAATTATTCAAATCAATCCTGCCCAAAGACAAAAGTGATCCGATAATTAATTTTCTAACTTCATGGTCACGGCAAAATATTTTATCAGATAATAACAACTGTAAATTATATGATGAGCTGATAAATTCATGTAGCTCCCTTTGTTTATTCGCGTCTTTGTAATCACGAAACTCCATCGAACCGATGGGCGCCACGCTCCAAAGATAGCTTACGATGATTTTTTTCTTTTGCCTCGCATAATTCAGGGGTTCAACAGGTGGATAAGCGCCAAAAACAACTATGTCTGCTTGATTGATTAATTTCTGATTATTTTTTTTCTCCCAAACACAATATTTTACATCATCTTTCGCATCAATCAAATTAGGAATAACCATGTCTACCTGATAACCAAGTTTTTTTGCCAAATCAGCGATTTTCTTATAAATCACAGCAGTACCAACCAAGTTTTTGTCAATATTTACCAGTCCGCTAAAGATAACTATATTCATAAAAACGCAATATTATAATAAAATAAGCTAATTGTTACCAATTATTTTTTCAATCCCAAAAAGATTATCAGAATCGATTAAAAAATAATTCCATGATTTCTGGATACTGTGTCCACTACCTTCAAAACGATGAAAATCGGAACCGCCGGTTTCAATAAATTTCATTTCCCTAGCTAGATGCTGAATATGCATGATAGCATTGTAGGAATGATGGGGTGATAATAACTCAACACCGTCAATTCCCAACTTTTTGATTTTTTCCCAGAAATCTCGCTTCATAAAATGGCTTTTGGCCGGATGGCAAATAATGATCTGTCCGCCGATTTTTTTCCGCAATTTCAGAATCCGTTCCAAACTGATATTGCTATTTTTCAATACAGGCGGAAATTTTTTATTTTGAAAATAATCATTAATTATGTCGCTTTCACGAAAACTTTTTCCTTTAAAATCTTTTTTTATTTTATTTAAGTTCGCCGGTATCGCGCAAATATCATCAACAATATGATTAACCGGGGCGTAGTGATTGTACTTATCTATAATCGCGTTAATATCAATAACAAAACCGTTATTTTTGATCTTTTCCAAAACAATGCGCATTTGTTGTCGTCTTCGGATTTGGCTATTTCGCAACATATCGTGCAGTTCAGTTGAGGTATGATTCAAATTATACCAGAGGATATTGAAATGGCGATTATTCAGCGTTACATAAATCTCAATCCCCGGAATGGCGCGAACTCCATATTTTTCACAGGCTTTTTTAAATTGATGAAGTCCGCGTACGGTATTATGGTCAGTAAGCGCCGCCACTTTAACGCCTTGCTTGGCAATAAACTTTGCCAATTCTTCCGGCGTTAAATAACCATCGGAGTATCTTGAGTGAAGTTGAAGGTCGATTAGCATACTAATATAATTTATGATTTAGGATTTTTGATTTAGGATTTAATTTAAAATCATAAATCAAAAATCTAAAATCTTAAATCATGAGCAACCGCCTCAATCAATGGCTCGGCTCGGCTCGGATCCGGATTGTATCTGGTCAAAAAATACGTTGCTGTGCGCATGGCAGTCCAATTATAATAATTTTTTATCCGATCATCAATGCCTGCTTGTTGTCCATTTTTAAAATTTTCAAAATAAATTTTTAAAAATAATTCTTTTATTTTTTTTGTAAAATCACTATCACCGATTTTTCGTCCGCACATATAATCTAGCTGCTGCGTAAATGATCCGATATCGCGCGCGTAGTCCGAAAGACAAAGATCGGCAAAATCAATCGCGGCAATTTTTCGCTTGCTCATGCTGATTATATTTTCCGGATGCGCATCACCGTGCACCAACCATTTTTTTTTCGTTGATGCAAAAAATTTTTTCTCATTTTCGTCCAATTTCTTGTATATTTTGTGATAAATATCATAATACTCCGGATAAACCACTTGAACACGCGCCAATATCTGCTTTATGCCGGGTAGCGCCGTTTCAATTCGGCTATTTTCCAAATTAAAATTCGGCGTACCATTTACCGAAAGATTGTGAAGTTTTGCAAACCATTTTGCCGTAAGTGGAATGATTGCTTCAATTTCGGAGCGGTTATTTTTCTTTATGTGATGATAAAGCGTGTTGCCGGCTACACCACGATAAAATACGCCCCTATAATAATCGGAATAAAAAAGCGGATGCGGAACCGAAAAGAAAGGTCCGGAAAAATTATGCTCCCACAAATAAGACAAGGCAATATAAAAATTTTCTCTTGGCTCGTTTGAATGCGCCGAACAGACAATCGGCATTTTTTTAATCTTGCCTTTTTTGGTTTTGAAACTGGTATTAAATTCCAAGACAACATGATAAGTAGTTTCCCAAATCTGTTTTTTATACGCCTTGATATCAATTTTTTTAATATCACAAAAATTCGGATAAAACGGCAATATTTTTTCTTTAAACAATACTTTTACCTTTTCTTCATCAAATAGATCAAGAATTTTGTTCATAATTTTAAGTTATTGCAAATCTATATTTGTGTCGTACTGTTTGATAGACCAGAGCGCATAACAAACGAACGTATTTTAAATTATTTTTATAGTATTTGAATGTCATTTGTAGTATTCGAATTATACTATTTTTTTTTCCAATAAGTCTCCCAATGCTTTTCCCAGATTATTTTTTTTAAATCAATATATATTTTTTCCGCCTGTATCTTTTGCTCCCTACTCGCAATATTATCAATTGATCGGACGACGCGAACAAGTTCGTTCATACCGCGCTCAATCTCATCCGGACTCCAGGCAAAAGGGCCAAAATTGTGCTTAAAATCCTTTTCCGAAGCCCACCAAAAAGTACAGCTAGCCAATCCGCGGACCAGATGCCAGCGCGACCAATTACGATTCTTATCATTCTTGTATTCCTCACAAATTTGATAAGCAAAATTCGCCAATTTCCAAAGCCTTTGCTGAATTTCTTTGTCTTTGTCTTGCCAGATCAAATATGGCTTCTTGTCCGCAATTTCTTGTTCGGTTGATTCCCAGCTTGATGGAATAATCTTAATTATTTCACTTTCTCTTTCAACGTGAAGAAAAGATGATAAAAGTGCTGTCTCTAAACTCTGCTCTTTTAAAACTTTTTCAAACTCTGCTGTCGGGTCTTCATGACGGAGTCCGTAAAGTTCACCGTCAGATGCGGTTATCAGTGTTTTTGTGCTCTTTTTTTCCAACAATTTTATTATTGTTTTTGGCACGTATGTATTTGAAATTTTACGATTACGAAAAACCACTTGCAAACCGCTCGCCTTATCAAAATAATTTTTATTATAATCAATTTGATTTAATTGTCCATTGTACGCAATCTCGTCAAGCACAATCCATTCATAACCCAAGCTTTTTATCAAAATTGCCACAGGTTCGCTATATGCCATTTCCGACATAAAAAAACCTTTTCTCTGAAAATCATTACCCAAAATTTTTTTAAAAATACTTTCTGTTTCCAATATTTGTCGTTTGCATTCCTCAATCGGTATCAAAGGCAAAAGCGGATGATAAGCCGCGTTTCCGGTCAGTTCTATTTTGCCGGCTTTCAAAAGTTTTTTTAAACGCGCAAAAATATCAAAATACCCCATTTCTTCCCAGCGCAAAAAAAGACAAGCATTGATATTAAGTGTGAATTTAATATCTTTGTGCTCCTCTATCCCGCGCAAAACCCGTAAAAAACTTTTTTCTGTAGCCTCGCGGATAACGCTCGCTTCTTTATTTACGGGTTGATAAAAATGTAAAAAATTGATCCACAACATATTTTTAAGTTAGAAGTAAAAAGTTAGAAGTAAGAAAAATTTTAAATCCTTCTTACTTCTAACTTCTTACTTCTCGTCTTCTATCCTCTCATCGCCTTCTTAAAAAGCGCCAAATATTTCTTCGCGGGAATTTCCCAAGAATTTGACTCTTGCATAATCCGCACAACCATATCGCGAAAAGCTTTTGAATTTTTCCGCAGTTCCAACGCACGCATTATCGCCTCGTATAAAAAAATCTCATTAAATTTTTCAAAAACAAAACCGGTACCTGTATTTTTTTCCGCATTATAATTTTTAACTGTATCGTGAAGTCCTCCAACTTTTCTAACTATCGGTACCGCACCATAACGCATGGCAATCATCTGATTTAAGCCGCACGGCTCATGATGGGATGGTAATAGAAAAAAATCAGATCCGGCATAGAGCAATGTTTCATCTTTATGATTATCTGAAAAAGAAAGCAAAGCTAATTTTTTTGGATAATTTTGTTTAATTTTTTTTAATTTACTAAGATAACCTTTGTCACCATCACCCATTATAATGAATTGTGCGTTGATACTGGATAAATGTTCAAAAATTTTGATAATCAATTCTGTTCCTTTTTGGTAGGCAACGCGTGATGTCGCGCAAATCAAGGGAATATCACGATTGATTGGCAAACCGAATTTTTTCTGTAAATATTCTTTGTTAAGTTTTTTACGATGAACTTTTTTGTGCGTAAAATTACTAATAAGCGCCGGATCATTTTGCGGATTATACGCTTTATAATCTATGCCATTAACAATACCAAACAAACGACCTTCGCGATTTTTTAAGATCCGGTGCAAATCTTGCCCAAAATTCTTGGTCATAATCTCTTCGCGATACTGCTCACTGACAGTATTGATTATATCCGCCGAAAGAATCGCCCTTTTTACAAAATTCAAATATTCAACATCCGGGTCAGAAATATGCGGCAAGCGTTTGCGTCCAAAATCTTTTTTATCTTGTGGTACTTCCCACCAATTCCTACCAAATTGAAAAACCAAATTATGAATAGTAAAAATAGTTTTCGCTTTGCTAAGCGTTTTGGAATAACGAAAATCGGTTTTTAAATAAAAAGGAATAAGTCCGGTCTGCCAATCATGACAGTGAACAATATCAGCTTCGTATTTCAAAAGCGAAATCAGTTTCAGAGCAGAAACATCAAAAATTAAAAAGCGCGCGTTCTCATGTGTCGAACCGTAAATACTTTTTCTTTGCGAAAAATATTTTTTGTTTTCAATAAAATATATCGGCAAACCTTCCATTAAGTAGCCTTTCCAAAAATTGACTTGCACCGTTTCTGTTGAATTTAGATATACTTTAACGTCAGAAAAAATCAATTTTAAATCGTTTTTTTTCTTATCAATAATCTTGCCGTACATTGGCGTAATCACGATTACATCATGACCCAAACGTTTTAGTGCCTTGGGCAAACTGCGAGCAACATCAGCTAGTCCGCCGGTCTTTGAGAACGGAGCAACTTCAGATGCGATTGATACTATTTTTAATTTTTTAGACATTCTTTCGTAGTTTAAAGTTATAAAGTGTAAAGTTATAAAGTATTAAGTTAAAAGTTATAAAGCTTAAACTTTTTTAATAATAACTTTATAACTTTTAACTTTATACTTTATACTTAAAACTATTAACCGCGCATATCGCAATCGCGAGCGCATCTGCCGCGTCGTCTGGACGCGGAAGTTCTTTTAGATTCAAAATTAATTTTACCATTTTCTGAATCTGTAATTTACTGGCGCGACCATATGTCGATACTGCCTGTTTTACCTGCAGAGGCGTAAATTCGACAAACGATACCTCGCTTTGACGGATTGTCAAAAGCACGACTCCGCGCGCTTGACCGACGACGAGCGCCGTTTTGGCGTTATTGCAAAAAAACAATTCCTCCACCGCCGCCAAATCCGGCTTATATTTATCGATTAATGTTTTAAGCTCTAAATTTATTATTTCCAATCTCTTGAACAAATCCGTATTTGCCTTGGTCTTTATCGTGCCATAACCAAGGCATTTTAAACTGCCATTTTTTTCTACCTGGATTACGCCCCAACCAGTATCGGCAATACCGGGATCAATGCCTAAAATTATGTTATTCATAGATTATTAACTTATAGCCTGTAGCGTTTAGCAATTATTTACATTCTAAAAAGCTACCTGCTACCTGCTACGAGCTACAGGCTACAGGCTTACTGCTACCTACTAAAATCACAATACATTATTATAATAATCCGAAACGTCTTCAATGCCATCCAACTCATCAATAAATTTTTCAATCTTTTCTTTATCTTCCCCGCTAATCTCAACCTCGTCTTTCGCAATATACTCAATTTCTGCAGATTCTGTATTAATTTTTTTCTCATCCAAAAACTTCTTAACCTTCTGCAAATTCTCCGGCTTTGTATAAATAGTTACTCCCTCCTCTTCTTTTAAAATATCGTCAGCGCCTGCTTCAATCAACTCTAGCTCATCTTCGTCATTCGAAATTCGAAATTCGACACTCGACACTCGAATCACTCCTTTCTGCTCAAAATTCCACATCACAGTCCCAAGCGATCCGCCATATTTTGTAAAAGCATGGCGCACGGACGCGGCGCTGCGGTTTTTATTATCAGTCAAAACTTTTACAATAAACTGCGAATTAGCCGGTCCGATTCCTTCATAAATCAATTCAACAATCTGCTCTCCGCCACCTTCGCCCGTACCGCGCTTGATCGCGCGCTCGATATTTTCTTTTGGCATATTCGCGGCTTTGGCTTTTTCAACTGCCATGCGCAAAGAAAAATTCGTCTCAATATCGCCGCCTTTTTCCCTGGCCGCGATACTGATAATATTTCCCAATTTTGTAAATACGGCTCCGCGTTTAGAGTCCGTAACCTCCTTTTTTCGTTTAATTGTCGCCCATTTTGAATGTCCTGACATAGGTTTATTCTTAATATATAAAATAGACGACATCCAGCATATTCTGATTTTGTCGTCTTTACTTATCTTTTATAAAATTACCATAAGTCATATAAAAAATCAAGAGAAAATATTGAAATTATTTCTATTTTTTCAAAAAAATGATACAATATCTTTATTGGTTCTCCGACATATTTTCGGCCGGCACAGACGTGAAATGCTCACAGAATATGTTAACGAACTATTTAATATTTTAAAAATAAACTCATCCTTATGAAAAAAAATTCACTTGATAAAAGCGATCTGCGTAGTATTATTTTGTCTTCTTCGAAGCAATTCAAAGAAGGCTTTAATCTGGCAAAAAACATTAAGATTAAGGGAAAGTTTAAGTCACTTGAAATTTCCGGCATGGGCGGATCATCCTTGCCTGCAAATATCCTTAGGATTTTTTGCAACCAAAACGACAAAAAAAAACTCGCTATTTTTCAAAATCGTTTTTATTCCCTTCCGCATGAAGCCTATGACAATTGCTTGAATTTTTTTGCTTCTTATTCCGGCAATACAGAAGAAACTATTTCGTCTTTTAAAGAAGCGATTAAAAAAAAGCTACCATCAATCGGTTTGGCAACCGGCGGAAAACTACTCGAATTATGCCAAAAAAACAACACTCCTTGCGTCATTTTACCAAAAGGCATTCAGCCGCGTTTTGCCACTGGTTACTTCTTTGCCGCTATGTACCAAATACTGGTAAACATGTATATGGTCAAAGATGAAACAAAAAAAATAATCGAAGAAGCGGAAAAACTTGAAAAAAATATTATCAAACTGGAAAGCCAAGGGAAAAAAATTGCCAACTCTTTAGTCAAGAAAACTCCTGTCATCTATGCATCAACCGAATACAAGGCGCTCGCAATGATTTGGAAAATCAAAATAAATGAAAACGCAAAAACCCCGGCATTCTATAATTTTTTTCCGGAATTAAACCACAATGAAATGGTCGGCTATACCCTTCCGCAAGGAAAATTTCATGTCATCATGCTTATGGACAAAAAAGACCATCCGCAAAATAATAAAAGAATGCGCACGACCGCCCTGCTTCTAAAGAAAAAAGACGTAAGCGCGACCATAATCGAAATGCCGGAAAATGGAATATTCAATAAAATATTCAGCACATTAGCGCTCGGAGACTGGGCATCCTACTATTTAGCTCTGGCATACGGCCAAGATCCAACCCCGGTCGATATGGTTGAAGACCTAAAAAAAATGCTTGCTTAAAATCATAAATGATTACGCAAAAAAACACCGGAAAATTTCCGGTGTTTTTTTATTTAAGTGATGATATTTTTTTATCTTCTCTGACCCCCGCCAAATCCACCGCGACTTCCTCCGCTTGGTCTGCGGTCGTTGAATCTTCCTCCGCCGTTGCTACTGCCGCCGAATCCGCCGCCAACTTGCTTGCCTTTTTCTTCTTTCCAAAGGTGCTCGTTTTCAGGCAAGCCCAGCATGGTTAGATTAACTCGTCCTTGGTCATCGATCTCGTCAATCTTGACGCGGACAATATCGCCGACATTTACAAAATCGCTTGGTTTCCCAATGCGATATGGCGCAAGTTTTGAAACATGCACCATACCGTCGCGTCCGGGAAGCAGCTCAACAAAAGCGCCGAAGTCCAAAATGCGAACGACTTTGCCATCAAAGATTTCTCCGGCTTGCAGTTCTCGAACAATGTCCTTGATCCAATTTACCGCTTTTTCCGCGCCTTCGGCATTCGTACCGCAAACCATAACCAAACCATCATCGTCGATATCGATCTGCACATCGCAAGCCGCGATAATTTCATTAATGACTTTGCCGCCGGTTCCGATAACTTCGCGGATTTTATCCGGATTGATATGGAAGCTTGTGATTCTTGGGGCGTACGGTGATAATTCTTTGTTTGGTTCTGGAATCGCTTCTTTCATTACTTCCAAAATCTGCATACGGCCAGCGCGCGCTTGCGCTAATGCTTCTTTGATTATTTCCGGAACCAGTCCGTTTGTTTTTGTATCCAATTGAATCGCCGTAATGCCGTCAGCCGTACCGGTTACTTTAAAATCCATTCCGCCTTTGCCGTCTTCCAGGTCTTGGATATCGGTAATCACTTTCCATTCGCTCATATCGTCGTTGGATGCCAAACCGATTGCCAAACCGGCAACCGCTTTTTTAATCGGCACGCCGGCATGCATTAGGGCAAGCGTCGAAGCGCAAGTCGCGCCCATAGACGATGATCCATTTGAACCGAGAGTTTCCGATACCACGCGAATGGTATAAGGAAAATCTTCTTTAATCGGCAATACCGGTTCCAAGGCTTTTTCAGCCAAAGCGCCATGACCAATATCACGACGGCTTGGTCCGCGGTTTGGCTTGGCTTCACCCACGGAAAAAGACGGGAAATTATAATGATGCATGTATCTTTTTTCGCTTGTTCCTTCGATACCTTCCAAAGTCTGCGCCAAACCGGCCGCTCCCAAAGTAACGATAGACATTACCTGGGTTTCTCCGCGAGAAAAAAGTCCGGCACCGTGGTTTCTTGGCAAAACATTGACATCAGCTTCAAGATTTCGGATTTCTTTGATACCACGACCATCTACTCTGCGATCATTTTTTAAAATCTCATTAGTAATTTCAAAATCAATGGCCGCTTCCGCCGTTCTTGCTATTGCATAAGAACGCAAATCCTTTCCAATACCTTTTTCAAACAAATATGCATCAAGCTGATTTTTAATTTCAGCTACAGCCAACTTTCTTTCGCCTTTTGTATAATAGGTTTTATCAAACAATATTTTATTAACATTGTCTTTTAGCCACACTTCCGCTACTTCAATAATTTTTTTCTTTTCTGCGATTGACTTTAATTCATCCTCGCTTTTTCTTTCGGTTTTTTCTGTTTTTTCCTTGGGCATTACCTGCGACTTTAGTTCATGAATCAAAGCAATAGCGGCCTGCATCTCTTTTTGCCCGGCTACGATCGCCTCGTACATATCATTTTCATTTACTTCTTTTGCTCCCGCTTCGATCATAATGGATTTTTCTACGGTACCGGCAACAATCAAATCCAAATCGCTTTCTAAACGTTCCGCGTATGTCGGATTAAAAACAAATTTGCCTTCTTTATCGCGTCCAACGCGAATACCACCGATCGGTCCGGCCCATTTTACTCCGGAAATGGACAAGGCCGCAGAAGCCGCGATTATGGCGACGATATCGTGATCATTCTCCTGATCAGCGCTCAAAATCGTAACCACGACCTGAACGTCTTTGCGCGAGCTGTCATCAAAAAGCGGACGCAAAGCGCGATCTATCATGCGACCGGATAATACGGACTCATCTGTTGGACGGCCTTCACGCTTGATCCAGCGCGAGCCCTTAATAATTCCGGCAGCATACAATTTTTCTTCAAAATCCACCATCAAAGGGAAATAATCAATCCCTTCTCTTTCGGTTTTTGCCTCAACAACCGTAGCCAAAACAACGGTATCGCCGTATTGCACGGTTACCGCGGCATCAGCCTGCTTAGCAAGCTTTCCGGTTTTGATAGTGAGTGTTCTGCCAAGCCACTCAGTAATGAATACTTGTTCATTATTCATATTTTTGGTTAGTACAAAGTTTAAAGTTATAAAGCATAAAGCATATTAATAACTTTATAACTTTAAACTTTCCAACTTTGAACTTAGTTCTGCTTGGCAATGAAATTACAGGACTATGAGCTTACTCACAGCACTATTTATCTCATGGCCAAGCCATATTTTAATAAAATAATTTCTAAATTATAATGTCTAATTTCTAAAATAGAATTTAGAAATTAGACATTATAATTTAGAAATTTTTTGCATTATTAAAGCAAGAACTTCTTATTCTCACTCAAATTAATAAAATCATCCGCCTCTTCAATCAGTTTAGACGATGTTGTTTGGCGAAAACCGGCAATTTCTACAAGACAGCCGGTTGTGCTTTGCAAATAATTCATCAAAGGTAAATAATCGCCATCACCGGACACCAAAACGATAACATCAAGATTCCGCGCAAGCTTGATTGCGTCCATGGCGATGCCAACATCCCAATCGGCTTTTTTGGCACCGCCGGCAAATATTTGCAAATCTTTCATCCGCACCTCAAACCCCTGCTGAGAAAGCGCTTCAAAAAAAGGCATTTCTTCCTCTGACTCAGTCTTGATAACATAAGCAATCGCGCGAATCAGTTTGCGCCCCGCTACAACGTCCTTAAGCACTTCCTTATAATTAACGCGCTTATGGTATAAATTCTTAGCAGAGTGGTACATATTGGAAACATCCACCAGCACCCCAATCCTCTGCTCTTTATGTTTAATCATTGAATATTCTTAATTATTTTATATTCGACACTCGACATTCGTCATTCGACACTTCTTAATCCTCCTTAACCTCTTCCACTTCTTCCTCTTCCTCACTGTCTTTTAATTTTAATTGTTCATTTGCAAGCATCTCGGCCTCAATCCGTTTCTTTTCATCTTCTTCTTCAATCATTTTTTTAGCGATTTTAAGCTTAAGTTTTTTCGCAATATCCATGAATGAATTCTCGTCTTCTTTTTGCAAATATTTCAACAAACGGCGTCTTTCTCCAACTTTTTTAAGTAACCCTCGACGTGATGAATGATCGTGCTTGTGGATCTTCAAGTGTTCTGATAATTCCTCGATTTCCGCTGTTAAAATAGCAATCTGCACCTGGGATGAACCGGTGTCGTTCTTGTGGATCTTAAACTTGTTAATAATCCTCTGTTTTGCTTCTTTGGCTAACATGTTTTTCTTGTCCCCAACCGAGATATGCTTAAGCCTTACGCATAACCAAGATAGGGTAAAATTATTTATTAAATCTAGGCTAACAGTAACATAATGTTAAAAAAAATGCAAGAGGGCGGATATACCCAAAAATATAAAAAAACCCGCTAATAGCCTTAATTAATGAAGCCACTAACTTCGATAAGTTTTTCTTTCTAAAAAAAATAAAAACTTATTCAACACGGTCAATCATAAATCTTACCGCTTCATTCATATTTATTGCCTCAATCTGAATTTTTGGGTGCTTACTCTGAAAAACTCGAAAAATTTCATCAGCAAAAGACTGTCCAATCATGGGAACTTTGTCAAAATCAAAAACTACAATTTTGAACTTTTCAAGACCGGATAAAACCCTTCTTGCCTGCGAACGCGATATATGAATTCCACTTTTCAGATATAATTTAATTTTAATTTCGGTTTTGTCAAAACCAAATTCGTTTTCTTTATCAATATTAGAAAATTCATCAAAGATTTCTTTTAAATGCTTTTTTGAATCAACTGAAAGTTTAAAAGTAACCTTGGTGCCTTTTTTCATTTTTGATCCACTGATTTCCTCAAGAAATACATCATTGATTTGATTATTTACAATCAAACGATAACCATAACTTTCCAAAATAAACTCATCACCCGAACGAGATGTAAAAAATATACCTTGACCAGAATGCAATTCAGGCATCGTAGTTACTTTTCCCTTTAAAATATCTTGAATGGCTTCAAGTTCGGATTTCAAATTTCTTTTTTTCATCACATTCCGAAACACACCTACTCCAAAATCAGCGATAGTAAAAATGAACATCTTTTCTGCAAACAAAACATCAATTTTAATTTTTGCAGAACTTGAATGTTCGATCGCGTTATTCAGCATTTCTGAAAACGCAAAAGTAAAGATATTTCGAATATTTTCTTTTTGTTTAAGAATCAATGGCAATTCGGATTCTACTATGTTTAAAACAATATGTTCTTCAAGATTTTTATTAACAAAAGTTTTTGTGATTTTACAGTTTAATATTTCCGGATGTTTTTTGGCGTACCCCAGGCTGACATACATAGCCTTTGAAGCAAGCCCGACTTTTAATAATTTCCGCTCAATTACCAAGTCTTTTATCAGACGATTTGCGTATTGTCTTGACACTCGAAAAGTCAAGACAATATCATTTGTCTTTAATATCCCGTTTTTTTCCACTATTTTTAATATTTTTTCTTTTGTCAACATATCTGCCTAATACAATACTTATATATTCAGTATAAAGCATTTATTAATTATTGTCAACCGATTGTAAACCACGTTTAAATTTATTGTAAACCAATTGTAAACTCTTTTTATTTTCATATCCCCATCAGGAAGGCGTGACACTAAGCAATAGGGAGAGAGAATCTATTACTATTTGTGTCAGGCCGCCCTGATGGAGGGAAAAATTATTTATGCACACTTTTTTCAGGCCGCCATTTTTGTGCCGGACTAAAAAGAGTGGAAGTTTTTTAAAAAAACTTCCAAAAAAATTGAACCTTAATATTTATTTAGGATTACTTAAACCCGAGAACTAATTAGTTCTCATGGTCCTCGTCCTCATCTTCGTAAATGACCTCAAAATCCTTTGGCTGTATCAGTCCAAAGAATTTATCTACCAGATTTTTTGTGAGAAGCTTCCCTCTCAGATAAATCTTCGCTTCACCAACCACCGACCAGTGTCGGTTGAGAATGAAGCTTGTCCCTGCGCAATGACCACAAACGTCACACACGTATGTACCATCTGCGAACACATGCACTCGATATCCTTCTCCTGAACAAGGCAGGGACACCAATGTAATTCTGCCAGAATCATCAACGACAGTAAAAATATCAATCATTTTCTTCTCCTTAAATTTTGATTCCTCCCTCAGCGAAATACCGGGAAGGTAAAAATCTTTCATCCCATCCATCTTTTTTTTCAACAAGATGATAATATTCTCTGCCGCCCAATATTGCGACAGCAAAAAATTTACCTTCTTTATCGCTGACGATTTTCACCGCCTTTCCAGATACGACGTTAGTTTCATTTCCTGAAAAGTTCAAATCACTTTTTCTCATTTCATCTCCCTCTCCGATATCAACCCTCGGAAGCGTGGTCTTATTTGTTTTTTAATCACCAATCAAAACTACATTGATATAAAAACAATTTTGATTGGTGATTAAAAGTCAACAATAAGTATATTCAATTGTCGAAGTCCATCCAACGACTAGTTTCTCTCTCCAAAATAGTTAGGACATTTTTATGGGCAAAATCTTTCCCCGCAAAAATATTCCAACTGATTTGATTATTCCTAATAAAAATCGCTATTGAAATATAATTGTTTGGTTGCTATACTATATTTATAAAAAATGATTATTAAATATATGTCACTTACTCCAGAACAATTCAATAAAATAGCATTAAAAGATGACTTAAAAGATTTTGCAACCAGGGATGAATTAAATCAAAAATTTGACTCGGTCTTGTCGGCTGTTGATGCGGTCATGCATAAATTAGATAATATCGAACATTCTTTCGTTTCAAACATGGCTGCCCACGATCGCTTTGAACAACGCATTTCCAATATCGAAGTACATCTTGGTTTAAATCCTTATACTGTTAACATCAAAAAATAAATACCTTACTATTTAACCTCCGCCTAATACGGAGGTTTTTTTGTTTAAAAAAATTCTTTCTCTACCAGAGAAATTTCTGAACGCGAAGGGGGTTCAATCCTTCACGCGCAGTCGATCTCTTTGATAAGATATCGATCGTCCGTAGCCTTCTTTCAGCGGCCTGCCTCGCGTTTCCGCGGGACAGATGCACTCACTTACTTGAAAATTGCAGAACTTATCAGTTCCGGTTCGAAACGAAACCAGACAAATCCCACAGGGCTCGGCACATTTCCGCGCGGATGCACAGCATCTTTACGCGGTCGAACTTGATTAGTTATAATTACTTCAAGAAATCTACTCTCTCCAATTTTACCCCGAGAATGCAAAGCATTTTTTCGGGGGAAGAACTCTCCAAGCATGGTCGAGACTTCATTTTGGCGAAATTTCCCAAAGCAGTTAATTTTTTTAAAAAGAACAAAAATTTGAAGAGAATATTGTATTATTCTTTTGGGACGATTGACATGATTTTCTTTCCCTGAATAATTTTTGTTATCATTCCCTATCCAATCTACGGGCAAACCCGCAGTTCAGAAAAGGAAGCATCTCTCTCCTCTTCAGATTTTTGATCATTTTTTAGTTTTAAAAAACAGCAACCAATTTCTATTCACTAATTTAATGAAGAGAAACCAATCACTGTTAAACTAAATCGAAAATCGCCAATCGAAAATCGAAAATCACTTGTCTCTCTCCAGAGTATTAAATTGTAATGATCTGTATCCTTACCAGATAAAGTTCTTCTTTGCTCTCTTCTCTCGTGAGACCAAAGAAGCATCTCTAGCTAGTAATTCCAAAACCTTACCTGTTTCGCTTGGACGAAATCATCTTTTCTCTCTCCGATAATTTACGCCACTCAAAGCTCCGCCGATAAGTTCTTGAAATATATTGTTTTTTTTCTAATGTGCAATTTTTAACTTCTTACCAATTTGACAAATTCTCCGTTTCTTAGCTTGATTAACCAGTATATCACAGAATAGCAATATTGTCAAGTATTTTACCAGGCATTTTATATCATTTTCCGTGATTACGTTGACAATATTGCAATATATTAAGCATTTGCATATGCAATATTGTCTAATTTTTATATTGACATTTTTTATAGATATGCTATAATTATTCTAGATAATGATTGTAAAAATAATTTCTAAGTATCTAAATTATAATTTCTAATCTATTAATGATTTAAAATATTAGAAATTAGACCTTATAATTTAGAATTTTTAAAACCAGATGTACAAACAAATCTTCCAAAAAGCCGGCCTCACCCCTACTCAATCCGCCATAATGGAATACTTATTCAATAAAAAAGAAGACAAGGCCTCGGAAATTGCCAAGCAAATCAAAAAATCCAGAGCAATCGTTTATAAAGATCTGGAGGAAATGGTGGTTTTAAATATTGTTGAGCGGGTAGAAAAGCCGAACGCCATCAGCTATTTCCGCATCGGGCACCCGGCGCAGATGGAAAAGTTTTTTGACCAAAAAGAAAGACAAATAAAAAAAGACAGGGAATTGTTTAACAATTACCTGCCAGATATGGTTTCATCCTATAATTTGCTTAGTAACAAGCCGGGGGTAAGGTATTATGAGGGAGAGGAAGGGATTTGGAAAATTCTTAATGACACACTTACAGCAAAGACTGAAATCCTAACTATTGCCGATGTTGAGGCGGTTGATAAATATCTAAGAGAGATAAACAAGGAATACGTGGCAAAAAGAAACAAAAAAGGTATTAAAAAAAGGCTTCTCGCCCTTGATTCGCCTTACGCCCGTAATCATTTTTCGAGCGCAAGCGAATTAACCGATGTAAAACTGATAAATTTGCAAATTACCCCATTCTCAACCAGTCTTCATATTTACGATAACAAAATCGCCTATATCACAATGACAGAAAAAAATCTAACCGGTACTTTGATCGAAGACGAAAATATCTATTCAATGCATAAGGCGCTTTTTGAATTTATTTGGGTAACTTAGGCCGCTTGTTTTTGATCATCCCTTGCCTTCATGGCCTTTTTCTCAAAAACCAAATATGAATCATTTCTACCGTTTACCGGCTTATTTTTTATAGTTCTGGTTAATAAATAACCATTATTTAAAATATATTCAATTTCTCTTTGATTAAACGCTTTGTTAAGGTCTTCCTTTTTTACCAAAATATATTTCTGCATCCGAACAAGGTCATCGGGTTTAGCGCCTTCCTTATAATATGTAAGCAAATCATTGTTGCTTGTGATTCTCTTGGTTCCATAAAACTCATTTTCCGGGTCAAATCTCTCTATTTCATAATACTTTCTTTGGGTTTTTTCATTAGTTTTTATCCCTTTGGCATTAAAACCGCCCTTGTTTATATAATAATCGCTAACGCTTTTATCCATCTCGGCGATGGCATGGATTTTTTTATTTTGTGCAACCTCGGTCATGACACGATCAAACATAGCGTCTCCCAATTTTGACCCGCGATAAGCAGTGCCGACATTGAAAGTTGCCGCGTACACATTCTTTTCGTCCAGTTCATCAAATCGCAAACATGACACCAATGATTTTTCCTGCTCACCCTGTCTAGTTAAAAGATGCCATTTGGTCTTATCGTTTTTAAACGATTCTTCAATTTTCTGCAAAATATCTTCCTGCTGTTCCTTGTCCGGATAATTCAGCCTCACGACGTCTAAAATCATCTTCTTCTCTTCGCTCGATAATTCTACCGAAAATGAAGTTTTGTAATCTACGCCTCGTAGTTCTTCAAAGCTAATAACATCTTCTTTCTCGTGCGCCGTTTTAAAAATAGAAGAAAAAACAACCGCGTCTTCTTTATAGTTTTCTATAATATCCAAAAGTTCTTTTGTGCTTATTTCTTCTCCTTTTTTAATTTGCTTAACATAATTAACCAAAAGAGAATTCGCCTTATTTAAAATAGAGCGGGATACTTTATCTACGTCTTCGGTTTTAAACTCTTTCTCAACTTTAAAAAATTCGTTAATTTGCTCCCTTGAAATATCAGCCTGATCCGACAGTTTAGCATATGCCGCAAAAATTCCATTCGCAATATCTTGATCATCTTTCAAGCTTTCACTAATTAATAAAATCTCCTCTCCGGATAATTCACCCGATTCAAGAGATAAAAAAGACTTAACTCGATTCACTGCACAACTTTCATTATTACTTTTTTTAATAAATCTTATCAATTCATCAATCTCATCTTCTGTTTTATTCTTTATATAGATCAAAAAACTTTTTTGATATTCCGGACTCAAACCAGCGATGTCAAAACCAATCCTGTCTTTTAACGCCGAACGAAAAGGCAAGCTAGTCAGCAGATTCATAAAAAATACATCATTCTGATTTATCGCAAAATCATAAAATGTTTTTTGTCCGTCAATTTCAACTTCCTCTTTTATTTCATCTTCCTTTTTCCACCCTACCATATTTCCATTTAAAGAATAAATGCCAATTCTACCCGGTGCCGCCTGAGAAACTATATAATCACCATCCCAATCTTCTTTTCCGTCGATATCAATCATCTTACCGATTGGCCTAAAAATATCGCCATATCCCTCTCTGTAAACTGCTTCGCTTAAAATCATTTTCATTTTATCATCAAAAACCATGTTTATGCAGTCATATTTATTATCATGAAAATCATTTATTATTTTCATCCTTTCATCAGTATTTTTTGATAATTCAATATCGTCATAACTGTCAAAATAAGTTGATTCGATTAGTTGCTTTGCCTCAGAAACAACTCTTTCTAAATATATTTTTAAAATATAAGGGACATCTTTAGATTTTTCTAAGTCTTCCAGCATATTAACATACTCAGTGGCAACATGTTCTTGATCATTTTCCACTAGACTATTGGCAATATCTCGAATAACATTTGTGCAAATAATTCTATCTTTCAAATCAGCCTTTTTGTCAATAAAATTTTTTTTTAACAAACAGACTAAATCTTTGTCCAAAACAATATTGCCAAAAAAATTCTGAATGTTATTGTTATCTTCATCCCATTCATCAATATTATAGTCATCTAATAACTTATTCCATAATATCGCTATTTTATCGCTAATAATCGGTTTATAATATTCACCAACATCAATTCCACAATATAAAGCATTGTCTCTTCTTAGGTTTTCATTTTCATCAACATAATTGTTCTTTAATTCTATAAAAATTTGTTGCCGAATTTCCTTTTTTTTATTATCTTCCTCCAAGTTTTTTTCAATAAAAACATCGCTACTGTCCTGTTTTTTTAAATTATTTAAATTTTCCAATTTTTGTTTAAACATAAATAATATCTATACCCATATTCTAGCCTATTTTTAATATTTTTTAAAGAAAGAGCTTTGTCCAATGCAAGAAAAAAACAAAGCGAGCCTATTTTCGACTTAGATTGAGAAAATACTCATTATTAAAGATGTACGTAATCTCTTGACTTTCACCACTATTTTTGTTACATTATATACGTTGCCACAGCGGGCAACTTTATTTTATTTTTCTATTAAAAGGTACCCGTAGCTCAGCTGGATAGAGCGACAGCCTTCTAAGCTGTAGGTCACAGGTTCGAACCCTGTCGGGTACACATGCTAATACTGATCTGGCAATATTTTGTGATTTTCACATTGATGATAATAATGCTTTATTTCATCTATGTTTTATTTAATGTATTAGTCAAAAACCACGCCCCTTTTATCTCAACGAGAAAATCAATCATAGAGAAAATAATAAAAGAAATAGATATAAAACAAGATGCAGTTGTTTTGGAAATCGGTTGTGGTGAAGCAAAATTTTTACGCGCACTTAGACAATTTTTTCCCAAAGCACAATTGATTGGTTTAGAGTTTTATATTTGGCCACTACT
Source organism: Candidatus Falkowiibacteriota bacterium (assembly GCA_003514005.1). Taxonomy (GTDB): domain Bacteria; phylum Patescibacteriota; class Patescibacteriia; order Patescibacteriales; family UBA12075; genus UBA12075. The sequence goes on along the minus strand of DOSJ01000004.1, from coordinate 120,489 downwards.
GATTGCCAAATTAAAAAATAAAATACACAAAAGCAAACTCGAGCTAGTAAAAACTGATTTTCTGAAATATGATTTTAGCAAAGCCGATCTCTTGTATTGTTTTCTAAACGTCGGGGTAATGAAAACCCTAGAACCAAAAATAATAAAAGAATGCCGACTAGGCACAAAAGTAATCAGCTACAGTTTTCTACTCCCAAACAAAAAACCCGACAAAGTAATCGAAGTAAGCGGGATTGGTGAGAAGGTTTATTTCTACACAATTTAATAGATTATTTTCAATTCTTGATTCTTAATTTTTAAAAACTAAAAATTAAAATCATGGTGGCCATAGTTCAGCGGTTAGAACATCGGGTTGTGGATTTCATTTGTATATTTACATTTTATTTCGCTAATAATATGATGTCATTATGCCTATAGTAATTTGTAAAAATTGCAAAAAAGAGTTTTACGCGAAACCTTCACATTTAGCCAGGGGCTGGAGTAAATGTTGTTCAGTGGAATGTCGAACTGTAATTCAAAAAAAAGGAAAATTCGAACACTGCGAAGTATGCGGGAAAGAAATCTGGAAAATGCCAAAAGAATTAAAAAATTCAAAAAGTGGAAAGTTTTTTTGTAATAAATCCTGTCAATCTAAATGGAGAAACACAATATATTCCGGACCAAAACATAAATTATGGAAAGGAGGATTAAATGTCTATAGAGATATACTTAAAAAAAGCGGACAAAAACAAATATGCGCAAAATGTGGCATTCAAGATAAAAGAATTTTATTAGTTCATCATAAAGATGTTAATAGAAAAAACAACGATATTGAAAATTTGGTTTGGCTATGCTGGAATTGCCATCATCTTGTACATATACACAATATTAAAATTTAAATTATTATGGTGAGGTTGGTGAAACGGTTATCACATGAGCTTGTGGCGCTCCTGTTACGGGTTCGATTCCCGTACCTCACCCCAAACGGTATCTAATATAACCGAGTTTGGTTGATTGGATATCATTGCAGGAATCTCGGCAATTTGTCGGGATTTTTGCGTTTTAGGGGCAATCTTGGATTTTGATTTGCCGGCTATGAATGGTGTAAATTCTACGGCCAAGTCGGTTATTATTCTCGGACCGGTAATTTCTTTGTATTTCTTGGTAAAGACCATGTCCTCGGCTTGCATCAGCCCCCTTATGATCGGTGACGGTATTACGGTTTGGATTTTTTTGTTGGCTACTTCAAATCTCTCCCAGTAAAGGCCAAGGAATAGTCTTTTCATTTCATCCGGTGATTTGGTATAGGCTTCGTAAGCATTGCGGACGAATAAGAGCATATCTTGCAGTTCATCGATTCTCATATTGAGTTTTTTATCTTGGGCATACAATTCGTCTTGCAATAGCTCGAGCTGTTCTTTGATTTTAACTTTTACTCTGGAGAAGTCGTCATCAGTGATTAATCCGGCAAAAAGTTTTTCCTCGGCTGTATCCCGTTTCTTTTCAAACATCATCTTTTGAGTATTCAGGGCTTTCTTATCTTTATTAATCACTTCTTTGCGACCGCTGTAAATCTTTTCAATCTTGGTCACCAGTCTGTCGGTAAAATTGGGAGTGAATTCTATGTACTTGAACAAGTTGGCAACTTGCTGTTCTATATCCCAAACTTCCACATACTTATCTTGGCATTTAATCTGATCGCCAGATCGGTTGCAATGGTAATAAGATTTGTTTTTCTTAGGATGATGTTCGGCGGTGTATCTTTGACCGCAGTTGGCACAAAAGGTCAGGCCTCGCAGAATGAAATTGAATTTTTGCCGTCGACAGGCATATCTATTGTGTTCGGCCATAACTAGTTGGACTCGTTCCCATAAATCTTTATCTATAAGCGGTTTATGTTTTCCGGTGTTAACTAATCCTCGCCACCTCATCTCGCCGTAGTAAAAAGGATTTTTTAATATCTCAATCATCTTGCTGTGAGCGAGCCGTTTATCGGCGTGAGTTCTAAAACCTTTTTTGTATAAAGCATCGCGAACTTCAAAGACCGAATAATCTCCGGTCACATACATTTTAAAGGCTTCTTGAATAAGTGGGGCTCGTTCCTCGTCTACGATAATAATTCTCTTTTTCTCATCGTCTGGTTCGCCAGCATTTAAATATCCGACAGCCACACCGGTCGGCCACCAACCCTCCCAGAATTTCTGCTCAAGACTTTTTAGAGTTTTTCTGGAAGTGATTTGGGATTGGAGTTGGTTCACACCGGCAATCACCAAGTCCATAAAGTTTCCCTCGGGGCTATCGGTAATGCCCGGCTGGGAGACAGAAAAAAGTTCAACATCATGCTTTTTCATAATCGCCTTGATCTGCATGTGATCAAGAGCGTTTCTGGCAAGTCGGTCAGTGTCTTGAATAAATACTGCTCTGATTGTTTTGTCGTCTTGGATTTTAAGTAGCATGTCTTGCAGTCCGGGGCGGTTCATGTTGGTGGCTGATCGTCCGGGGTCTTCAAAAACACCGTCATCTATCAGTTTGAATTTGTTACTTTCCTCGATCGCTCGTTTGCAGAGCTTGAGCTGGGTCGCAAGGGAGTGGTGGCCGTCCTCGGCCTGTTCCTCGGTTGAGACTCGGCAGTAAATTAATGCATGTTCCATATTATTTTCATTTTAATTTTGGCTAATAATTTTAGATGTAGCTTCAAACACAACATACGCTATTTTTGGCAACAAGCTAAGCGTTAGTTGCCCACAGTCTTTTTATTCTTGTATTTCTCTAAAATTTCCTCTATTTGACGACTACTTCTTTTATATTCCTCATCATTGAGATCATCGTCTCTGCCTCCAGCCGGACCTCGGACAAAATCAAGAATGGTTTTGGCCGCTCGGAATTTCATGGCGTCGCTTTTAGCACCCATGAGACTAACCAACATTTTGGATGCGACTTCGGCATGCTTCATGAGGACGGTATCGGTCTCTTTGTCACGAACTTTATTTCTTTCTTTTTCATATCGTTCGTATTCGTCTTTGAGTAAACCGTCTGACCGAAACCATCTCTTTACGGTAACGTGAGAGACTTTTAGCAGTTGGGCAATCTCTGAATAAGTGAAATCACTATATTTTAAGCGGATTGCGTTCTGATATTTTTCGTTTTTTATATCTACATTTTTTGCCATTTGGGTATCATTTAGTATCTTTTAAAGGGTTAATAATTTATTGAAATACGCACCTTTGTGCCGAATTTTCTCGTTTGGTTGATCCATTACAGACCGGTAGGCCTCCTCAATTCTTGCCAGTCCGTATCTTTTCAAAGCCGAAAGAATAAAGGTCATATCTTTTTCTCCCAGCTCTTGGGCAATCTCCCAACATTTCTGTTCCTCATAAGACTTGGGAGTATATTCTCTTACGGGTCGACCACGATTCGATCGGTTGTTTTTATTTTCTTTCTCGTTGTCGTTCTTGGAACTTCTGCCGAGCGAGCTTTCCGAACCGAAAGAAAACCTATCTACTAAAGCGTTTTTATCGCTTTTCAACTTCTGCTGAACGTCGCTAACTTCTGTCGGCACTTCTGCTGGTGAATGCTCTGTAATATTATCCTCACTTCTGCAGAACTTCTGTTTCTGGCGTACTTCAATGTTGACAAAACCACCATTTGATAAGGGATAACTGGCGATATCAACATGGAACGAACTTCTGCGACCTTGCTGTACGGGAAACCACATCCACTTCTTCCGCTTAGGGTTCAGCATCAACCGGTTGATGTGATTCTTGGAATACTTTTCTTTGAAGTCCTTGGAAAGTCCGGCATAGCTTACTTGAGCTCGGCCGATCCGGGGATTGGCATTGATCCACAGCCAGACGAGGATTGAGTATTCCTCGAAACTCAAATAGCCGTCCACGAGGGCGGTCTTGATGCTTCGGGGAAGCTTTACGTAATCATTGTTATCTATTTCGAATGGCAAATTTTCCATATTTCATATTCAATTATTTTCAACTGATAGCGTCGTTATACATCAGTGATTTCAACTCTTTGATCGCCAAGACAAATTCCTTGGCGTTCACGTCGGTATAGCCTAAAAAATAACCCTCCACGAATTGGGGTCGTCCTGGTTGGTCAACAAAGACAAAACGAAACCGGCGAGCATCGGTTTTATTTATGCCAACAAGTTGATATTTGTAGGCGAGCAAAAAAGCGGCCACATAGAAGTCGCTGGTAGTAAAATTATTGTCCGGTGTTTGGTTTTTCATATTCATTTTGATTATTAGTTTGTTTCTCTTTTTCTTTTTGCTCGTAGCGATAATCTAAAAGCCGGACAATCAGATCGGCTAATCTGTCCATAAAAATTTCCTCCATTTGAACTGGGGTGAGAGGCGGTATTTTCTTTGTGATTATTGGCTTCGGCATATTGTTTGCCGGCCCGCAAATAAAAAAGCAGACCGTTTTCTTTCAGTCTGCTCTTTGCTGTCCGAATCAGGACGGACTCCACCTTATTCGGTTTTGTAATCAATAAATATGCGTCTAACTTTCCATTTCAAAAACTTGTCTATTCCCAAATCACGCTTGATTTTCTTGTTGACTGCTCGCATAGCGTCATAGACACTGTCCTTGCTATCCTTTGCCCAGTCCATTAAATCCAAAAAGTCTATTTCTTTGACCAGTGTGCCAAACGGGACTGCGAAAATAGTTTTGCATAGGAAGTATTGGTTAGTATTAATCGGAATAGGGCAGGTTTTTCCTCCCATACTTATCACTCCGGTTTGTTCATTAAATCTGATCTTGTTGTCTATCGGACCGGTTTCTTTTGGCTTGTTCTTTTTATTTTCAATTTTGTTAAAAAACTCAATTATTCCGGATCGGCTTGGTTTAGTAATTATAAAATCGCCGTCCTTCCAGATAAAACTTTTTATCAGCTTGTTTTTCTTTAACTCCCCGAGCAGTGTCTTTTGTCTGTCTATCTCAAATCCGGGGAAGTATGACGACAGAAACACTTTTTTCGGAGTTTTTGTTTGATGATCTAAAAGATCAATCAAGGCTTTAAGAAAAGCCAATTTTTCATATTCATTTTCCATATTTTTGCTTATGCCCCGAGAAACAAAAGAGCTCGTAACCGATACCACAAAAAGTGATAGCGATTACGAGCCCTTGAGCACGGAATACCGTTCAGGTTGCCCCTTGAGGCAAAAATTATTTATTTGTTGATTTTATTATAGCACCGTTAAAAATTTCTCGGAAGTGTGCAAAAAGTCCCGATTTTGCACAGTACAGTGATCTAACTGGTCAAAATAGCTTTTTCAAATCTGAACTGGAAGTTACCTTTAAGGTTACTTCCAGTCCACTTCTCACTTTTGAGACACTATTGTCCTATTGCTGAAATACGGAAAATATAGTCAACACCCATTTAGTAAATGGCTATAAAAAGCCTCTATTTTAGGGGATAAACAGGCACTTGACTTTACTATATCACTAGAGTAATATAGTAAGTGATGTTACTATATCATTTTAAAAGTATATAAAATATATGGAAGAAACGCTTAAATATGTACAAAATCAGCTCGTCCAAGCCCCTTTTCGGCTACAGTCCTATGTGCAAGATGAGCAAGGTAAAAAGTATCCTCAAAGAAATATTTATATTAAAGTTGATAAATATTTGAGGGATTTTTTGCATAATCCGGAAGCTCGAGATCGTTGGATAATTATTCCCGGTCTGCGTGGTGTTGGCAAGACTACAATTCTTGCTCAGTTGTTTCTTAATCATTACCAAGAGGTTGGTCAACAGCGAATGCTTTATATTTCGCTTGATGAAGTGGTAAATGTTCTCGGCTCATCTCTTAAGGATGTGCTATCTGCTTATGAAAAAATAATCGGTGAGAGTTTTGAAAAACTGACCAAGCCGTTATTTATTTTTATTGACGAAGCACAATATGACCCAAAGTGGGCATCTGTGTTGAAGACTGTTTATGACAGATCAAACAAGGTTTTTGTGGCTTGCAGTGGTTCCTCTGCTGTTTCTTTACAAACAAATCCGGATGTTATTCGCCGAGCAATTTTTGAGAAATTATTTCCAACAAGTTTTTGCGAATTCTTGATGATCAAAGATGGTAAATACCCGGTCACTGGATTAAAGAAAAATATCAAAGATGCTTTATTTGCATCAGAATCAGCAAAAGAAGCATACGATAAATTAAAAAGTTTTGAACAATCGGTGCTTAGTTTTTGGTCGCAGGTAGATCGCCATTACATTGATGAGTACTTAAAAATTGGTACGCTCCCATTCGCAATTAGGATTAAGGACGAAGCTCGTGTCTATCAAACTATAACTTTGTTGCTCGATAAGGTTATCAATCAAGATGTACAAAGCCTTGGTCGCTTTGATCAAAAAACCATTGGTTATATTAAAAGAGTTTTATTTCTGCTAGCCGAGTCTGAAGTTTTGAGCGTGCAAAATTTAGCAAAAACTCTTGAAACCAGCGTTAATACTATTTCCAGTATTCTCGAAGTGTTAGAGCACGCTGAATTGTTAATAAGGGTTATGCCATATGGTTCTAATACAAAAAAAGTAAGAAAGCCGTCAAAATATCAGTTTATGTCGTCAGCTATGCGATCAGCTTTTTTGTCGGTTGCCGGCAATCCGCAGATATTTGCTCAACAAAAGGGTAGATTAATGGAAGATATTGTTGCCATGACTTTATATCGTGAGTTTGTAGCCAGCAGTCGAGGTGCCTTGAACCACGATAGTTCAAAGGGTGGTGCCGATTTTATTCTAACTATTGCAGAAAAGAATATAATCCCAATTGAAGTAGGTATGGGCGAAAAGCTGGGCACCCAAGTTAGGAGTACTATGAAAAAAGTGGGCTCCGCCAAATACGGTGTAGTAGTTTGCCGAAACTCTCTTACTCTCTTAGAAGATGCCAATGTTATTAAGGTACCGTTAGATTACTTCTTATTGATCTAATTTTTTTAAATATGGAAATCGCCAACAAACCCCAAAAGCAAACTTTCATCAAATGCAAAAAATGCGGTGATGAGATTTTTGGTGATACCAAGAAAAAAATGACTTACTGCCAATGTAAGTCTATCGCCGTTGATGGTTGTGATGACTATGTCCGGGTAAACGGTGATAAAGAAAATTATGAAATAATTGATAAATAATATATGCCAAAGGAAATCGCCAAAAATAAAAAATCAAACGGTGCGAATGTCGGCTTTGAAGAGACGCTCTGGTCACTGGCCGACAAGATGCGAAATAACATGGACCCGGCCGAATACAAGCACGTGGTTCTCGGTTTGATTTTTCTCAAATATATTTCTGACTCATTCGAGGAAGTCTACAAATCCATCAAGGCTGACGCTGATTATTATGAAGGTCAAGAAGAAGATAAAGACGCCTATATCTCTGAAGGTGTGTTTTGGGTGCCAGCAATTGCTCGCTGGGAATATCTAAAAGCCAACGCCAAGAAACCAGAGATCGGCAAGCTTTTGGACGACGCTATGATTGCTATTGAAAAGGACAATCCAAGTCTCAAAGGTGTGTTAGCCAAAAATTACGGTCGTCCTGATCTTGATAAAGTCCGCCTCGGTGAACTTATTGATCTTATGAGTTCTATCGGTCTTGGTGATAAAGCCAGCCGAAGCAAAGATGTGCTCGGCCGTGTCTATGAATATTTCCTTGGTAGATTTGCTGGTGCTGAAGGTAAGGGTGGAGGTGAGTTCTTTACTCCCCAGTCAGTGGTCAAGCTTCTTGTGGAAATGCTCGAGCCGTATAAGGGTCGTATTTATGACCCGTGTTGCGGATCGGGTGGCATGTTTGTGCAAAGCGAGAAATTCGTGGAAGCACATGGCGGTCAAACTCACGATCTTGCCATTTATGGACAAGAGTCAAACCCTACCACTTGGAGGCTTTGCAAAATGAACCTTGCTATTCGCGGTATTGACGGCAATCTTGGATCGCAGAATGCCGATACTTTTCATAACGATCTACACAAAGATTTAAAAGCAGATTTTATTCTTGCCAATCCGCCATTCAATATCAGCGATTGGGGTGGTGAACGGCTCAAAGACGATGTCCGCTGGAAGTACGGTGTGCCACCGGCTAGTAATGCCAACTACGGCTGGATTCAGCACATGATTCATCATCTGGCCCCCACCGGCATCGCAGGTTTTGTTTTGGCCAATGGCTCGCTTTCAACGAACACCTCCGGCGAGGGAGACATCAGACAAAGCTTGATCACGAATGGTTTGGTTGATTGCATTGTCGCTCTCCCAAGCCAACTGTTTTATACGACGCAGATTCCAGCGTGTCTTTGGTTTGTCTCTCGTGATCGTTACGATCATAAATTCCGCAATCGACACGACGAGATTCTTTTTATTGATGCTCGTAAAATGGGAACGATGGTTACTCGCAAGAACCGTGAGCTTACAGACGAAGATTTGAAAAAGATTACCGGTGTTTATCACGCTTGGCGAACAATCAACGGTAAATACGAAGACGTTAAAGGTTTTTGCAAAGCGGCCAAAATAACAGAGGTTGAAAAGAATGGATTTGTTCTTACCCCCGGACGTTACGTCGGCTCGGATTATGTCGAGGAAGACGACGGAACTTTTGAAGATAAGATGACCAAAGTCACCGCCGAACTTGGAGATCAGTTTAAGCAGTCTAAAGAGCTCGAGGATAGAATAAAGAAAAACCTGAAGAGTGTTGGGTTTGAAATAAAATAACTATGAAATTTCTTGAAAGCTTAAAAATAGATACTTGGTGGAAAATAATCCTATTACTTGGCGTAGGTGCTATTTTTATGTCTTTCACTGTGAAGATTGATTTTATCCAAAACAAACATCTATGTGGTCTTGGAATAGGAATGCTACTAATTGGCATATCTTATTGGATTGCTGAACAAAAATTTTCAACTATTAAACCACCGAATGTTTATACCGGCCCCACGGCATTGATCTCATGGAAAGAAATACATCACAATCCAATAACAGCAATTCTGCTCTCGCTTGGCTTTATCTTTATCGGGTTATTTGGATTTCTTATTGTAAAAAATTTGATTTAAGTTATGAAAACGGAAATCGCCACAAAATATAAAGAGACAGAGATCGGAACTATTCCAGAGGAATGGATCAGTTTGGAGTTATATAAATTTGCCGAGCTTGTTAAGGATGCCTATTTACCTAGTGCTGACGAAGAGCTTTCTTATATAGGGTTGGAACATATAAACCAACAAGCTCTTTCTCTTAATTCTGTTGGTAAATCATCTGATGTAACAAGTAATAAATTCCGTTTTAAAGACGGAGATATTTTGTTTGGAAAATTAAGGCCATATTTTAGAAAGGTATACAGGCCTAAATTTTCAGGCATATGCTCAACAGACATTTGGGTGGCTCGATCAAAGACCGGTTTTGATCAGGATTGGTTATTTTGGTTATTCGCCAGTGAAGATTTTATTAAATCTGCTAGCGGAGGGAGCAGTGGTACTCGTATGCCTCGAGCTGATTGGGATCATTTAAAGGACACTGCATGGCCAGTTCCCAAATTGTCAGAACAAAAACAAATTGCTGAGGTTCTTTCATCTCTTGATGACAAAATAGAACTCAATCGTAAAATCAATAAAAATCTTGAAATATTGGCAAACTCACTATTCAAAAAATGGTTTATTGATATTGGCGATGAATTACCCAAGGGATGGAGAATGGGTACATTCGGTGAGGCGATAATAAATTTTGACTCAAAGCGTATTCCTCTATCAAGTCGAGAACGTGAGAAAAAGCAGGGTTGTTATCCTTACTACGGTGCTACTTCGATTATGGATTATGTGGATGATTTTATTTTTGACGGGACATATGTATTACTTGGCGAAGATGGTTCGGTTGCTAAAGAAGACGGAACGCCATTTGTTCAATATGTTCAAGGTAAAATATGGGTCAACAATCATGCTCATGTTTTGCAGGGTAAAAACGGATTTTCGACAGAATATATAAAAGTGTTCCTGGATCAAGTAGATATTATGCCGTTTGTTACTGGTGCTGTTCAGCCAAAAATCAATCAGGCCAACATGAATAGTATCCCGATGATTATTCCTGACAAAAAAACACTAGATAAATTTAATGAAATTTTGACTGCATTTTTTGGAATGATTCTCGAAAATGAGAGCCAGACAAAAAACCTCGAGCAGGTTCGGGATTCTTTATTACCTCGACTGATGAGCGGGAAAATTAGAGTAAATTAATTTTTATGAAAATTAAAAAGATACAATTCAAAAATGGCTACAAAAGATTTAAAGATCTTACTATTGATCTTGGAGAAACACCTTCAAAAATAATTGCCTTGGTTGGACCGAATGGCTGTGGCAAAAGCAGTGTATTTGATGGGATGCTCTATTTAAATAACGCACACGAAGCCGTTGGTCAATTTGGGCAAAAGGACTTCAAGTTTCATTCAATGGAGGGTGTTGCAAACTATAATCACCAAAATATTGAAATCACTTTTGATAGTGGTAATTTTTCTACAACAAGATCGGCTAAGCAAGCAACGGGAAAACAAAATACAATCTTTAATTACCGAAATCCATATCGCTACAATTCAAATCTTAATGTAACTAGTTTGCAGAGAATTCCCGATATAAAGATGAATAATATTGGTGCTAGTTCCTCGATTGATCTCGATGATAAAATGACCAATAACTATCAAAGGTTGTATATCTATATCACCGATTACAGAAAATCTAACGATCTTACGGATAAGCAAGCAAAAACTCAAATTATAGGTGAGTTAAACGAAATATTAAAAAAATGTCTTGGTTTAGAGATATCAGATGAGGGTGACATTCTATCTGGCAAGGGTTCTTTATATTTTAAGAAACCAAGCCAGCCGAAAGAGTTTGAATTTAATGTTTTATCGTCCGGCGAGAAGGAGGTTGTGGATATTCTATTGGATTTGTATCTCAAACGTAAAGAATTTGATGACACTGTATATATCATTGATGAGCCAGAATTACATTTAAACACTGGCATCCAGAAAAATTTACTTATTGAAATTGAAAAAATTATACCAGATAATTGCCAACTTTGGGTCGCAACTCACAGTATAGGATTTCTGACTGCCTTGAAAGAAAACTTGAATGATAAATGTTCCGTGATAGCGTTTGACGGTGATTACGCATCTGAACCAAAAACTTTAACACCTATTGTTAAGAGTAGAAATAATTGGCAAAAAATTTTTCAAACAGCGTTAGAAGATTTAACTGGTTTAGTAGCCCCCAAAAAGATTATCTATTGTGAGGGTAAAAAAGAAGCTAGTGGTAATGGTGCAGAGGCCGGAATAGATGCTCAGGTTTACAATAAAATCTTTGAAGAAAGTGAACCGGATACTCTTTTTATATCAAGTGGTGGAAACACAGAACCTGATAAATACTCCGCTATTGCTCTTAAGGTTCTTAATAAGGCGTTTAAGGATGTCGAGCTTTGTCTACTTAAAGATAAAGATATCAATGCCGATGGAACATCAACTACAGATCAACAAAGAGAAGATTTTGTTGCCGCAAATCCAACAATGAATAGAATGTTGAAAAGAAAAGAAATTGAGAATTATCTATTTGATTTTGAAATTGTGTCAAAACAATATCCTGCTGTGACCAGCGAACAATATACTACAAAAATTACAGATATTCAGAATGGAGATGTTAAGAGTGCTACAGGAGAATTAATGTCTTTGTGCGGTATAACTACCGGCATTAATCAAAATGATTTTAAGTTATTACTATCAAAGCAGATTGTCCCAGCAACAACGGTTTATAAGGAATTACTTGATTGTATTTTTAATAAAACAATATGAAGCACTACAAATACATTGAATCAGATTTAGAAGAAGCAATCCTTGAATGGTTTGAGGAAGACCTTGGATATTCCGTTGCCTTTGGACCGGATATTGCTTTTGATGGTGAACATCCAGAACGCCAATCGTACAAGGATGTCGTTTTGGTTGATCGTTTGCGTAGTGCTGTCGCTCAAATAAATTCCAATATTCCTAGAGACGCTCAAGAGGAAGCAATCAAAAAAGCGGTTAATGTCGCTTACTCCAACCCTAACCTTTTAACTGCCAATCAAGCCTTTCATAAAATGCTGACTGAAGGCACCGATGTTGAATATGCTCGAGAGGATGGCACGATCGCTGGTGACAAGGTGTACCTTTTTGATGTTAAGAATTTGAATAATAACGACTGGTTGGCAGTCAATCAATTCACTGTCGTTGAGAATAATCATAATCGCCGACCAGATGTGATGATTTTTGTGAACGGTTTGCCGATTGCTATTTTTGAGTTAAAGAACCCGGCCGATGCCAACGCCACACTTAAAAGTGCATTTAATCAGATCCAAACATATAAAGCCGAGATTCCATCTTTGTTTGCCTATAACGAGATTTGCGTTTTGGCGGATCATGTAAAGAGTGCCGTTGTTGGCACGATCTCGGCTGATATGGATCGCTTTGTTGGTTGGAAAAGTGTTGATGGCAAAAAGATTGTTAAAACTAACGACTTGGAAATTCTGATCAAGGGAGTTTTCGCTAAAGAGCGACTGCTGGATATCGTCAAAAACTTTATTGTCTTTGAGAGCGAAAAGGATTCTAAAAATAATGTCAGCAAGACAATCAAAAAGCTGTCAGCATATCACCAATATTTTGCAGTTAATAAAGCCGTTGAAAAAACAGCCGAAGCGTCATCTGCCAATGGTGATAGACGTGCCGGCGTTGTTTGGCACACGCAAGGTTCTGGCAAATCTTTGTCTATGGTTTTCTATGCTGGCAAAATCATTCAGGCTTTGGATAATCCAACTCTAGTTTTACTTACTGATCGCAATGACTTGGATGGCCAATTGTTTGGGGTATTCTCTCATTGCAGTGATTTGATCCGACAGACTCCCAAGCAAGCTCAAGATAGGTCTGATCTCAAAAAGCTTCTTTCGGTCGCTTCCGGTGGTGTGGTATTTACCACTATTCAAAAGTTTATGCCAGAGATTAAGGGCGACAAACATCCACTTCTTTCGGACCGTAAAAATATTATCGTGATTGCCGATGAGGCTCATCGTAGCCAATATGATTTTATAGACGGTTTTGCTCGCCATATGCACGATGCCTTGCCCAACGCTTCGTTTATTGGCTTTACTGGTACGCCAATTGAGTTGTCAGACAAAAATACCCGAGCAGTTTTCGGTGAATATATTGATGTGTATGATATTACTCGAGCCGTAGAGGATAAAGCGACCGTGCCGATTTATTATGAAGCCCGACTGGCCAAGATCGATTTGCTCAAAGAAATAACACCAAAGATTGATGCCGAATTTGAAGAATTGACTGAGGGCGAAGAAGTGGAGAAGAAAGAGAAACTCAAGAGTAAGTGGGCTCGCCTTGAGGCTATGATCGGTTCGGAGAAAAGAGTTGCTTTGATTGCCAAAGATGTTGTTGAACATTTTGAGGCTCGCCTTGGCGTTATGGACGGCAAAGGTATGTTTGTATCTATGAGTCGCAGAATTGCCGTTGAACTTTATGACGAGATAATAAAATTACGACCACAGTGGCATAGCGATGATATTAAAAAAGGTTTTATAAAAGTGGTGATGACTGGATCGGCTGGCGACCCAGCAAATTATCAGAAGCATATTCATACCAAAGAAGAACGAGATTTGTTGGCTGATCGTATGAAAGATCCAAAGGACGAACTCAAACTCGTTATTGTTCGTGATATGTGGCTAACCGGCTTTGACGCTCCGTCAATGCACACGATGTATATTGATAAGCCGATGCAAGGTCACGGATTGATGCAGGCAATCGCTCGTGTGAACAGAGTTTATAAAGATAAACCGGGCGGACTTATTGTTGACTATCTTGGCATCGCACCGTCGCTCAAGGAAGCTCTTTCTTATTACACACAAGAAGGTAAAGAAGCACCGACCGTTAAGCAAGAGGATGCGATTAGTATCATGCTTGAAAAATATGAGACGGTTAAGGCGATGTATCATGGCTTTGATTATTCTGGATATTTTTCTGACAAAGCTCGAGATAAGGCAGAAATTGCCGGCAAGGCCATGGATCATATTTTGGGAATGGAAAACGGCAAGAAACGATATTTGCAGAGCGTTGCTGAATTGTCGCAGGCCTTTGCTCTGTCGGTGCCAAGCAGTGAGGCCTTACATATTCGTGACGAAGTAGCCTTTTTCCAAACTGTCCGGGCTTTCATCGCTAAATTTGAACAGACTGGTGGTCTTGGTGGACCGACAATGGAAGATTACGATCAAGCTATCCGGCAGATTGTTTCCGACGCTGTGACTTCGGATAAGGTTATAAATATTTTTGACGCAGCTGGATTGAAAAATCCGAATGTTGCTGTCTTGTCTGATGAATTCTTGCAGGAAGTTCAGGGCTTGGAACGCAAGAATGTGGCTTTGGAAGTTTTGAAACGTCTTTTGAATGACGAGATTCGTACGATGGAAAAGAAGTTTTTGGTTAAGTCACGATCGTTCGCCAAGATGCTTGAGGAGACAATCAAGAAATATCAAAACCAGACAATTGAGGCCGCTCAAGTTATTGCTGAATTAGTTGAGTTGGCAAAAAAGATTCGCGAGGAAAAGAATCGCGGAGGAAATCTTAATCTCACTGAAGACGAAGTAGCATTTTACGATGCTCTTTGTGCTAATGATAGTGCGATTATGGAACTTGGCGATGATATTTTAAAAAAGATTGCTCAAGAGCTGGTGGTTATGCTTCGCAAAAATACTTCTATTGATTGGACGCTCAAACAAAGCGTACAGGCCAAGCTTCGCGTCTTGGTTAAGAAGTTATTAAACAAATATAAATATCCCCCAGACAAGCAGGAATTGGCAACCAAAACAGTATTGGAACAAGCCGAGGTTTTGTGTAAGGACTGGAGCGGAGAAAAATAGCCCAAAATTTGATAAAATTATAATAGAAATAATATGAGCACTCACAATTCAAAATGGAACAAAAAAGACATAGCGATTAAAGATCTCTCACTCTGGGACGAGAATGCTCGTTTTTCTGATCAGTATTTTGGTCTTACGGAGGAAGATTTATTAAAACACTTTATAACTGGTAAATTTCAGGTTTTAAAATTGGCCAGCGAAATGGAAAAGGATGCTGATCTTCCTCAGTTGGAGAAAATCGTTGTCTGGCGTTTTAATGATCGCAATATTGTTCTTGAAGGTAACAGAAGAGTCGCCGCATATAAATTGTTAGCAGACCCCAAACTGGCTGGCACTCAAGAAACAAAATTTTCAAAAATCAAATCAAAAATCAATCTTTCAGGGGATTTTGAATTAGAGTGCCTCGTAACCGAGGACTTGGAAGAAGGCTATCGCTTTATTGAAAGAAAACATCTTAATCAAAACAATGAGGTATCGTGGGGCTCTAATGAAATAGCTCATCACAAGGAACGTCGAGGAAAAGCCGGAGAGAAAGAGTTGATAAGGGTTGGAATAACAAAGGTTATTAACAGTCTTACAATAGCAAATGAATTAAAAGAATCAGTACTGGGGCCCGGCTATGTGACAACTTTCTGGAGATTGATCGGGCAAACACCGGCTCAAGAATTTTTTGGTTTTTCTTTTGACGGAAATAAAAAATTGAAAATTAAAGATACTGATTTTGAAAAAAAGTTAAAAGTGGTTGTTTGGGATGTGTTAAAAAATGGCCAGTATAATGGCAAATTATTTTCTCGTTTGAATAACAAAGAAATACTTGATTATTTAAAAAGTATTTCTGATAAAGACTTCGATCGGGCATCGACCGAAATAACAGAGGCCGAAAGCAAGAAACAAACAGATCTTTTTGGAAAAGTAGGAATAGCCACTGATTATAAATTAAAAATCGCTCGCAAAACACCGGTCACTAAAACAGCCGATGAGCTTTTTGGACGAACCCTTTCTTTACAGCAAGGTAAGGTAAATGATTTATACCGTGCTCTGGTGGATATTGATAAAAAAAGTCAAAACAATGATGCTATATTGCCCTTTCTTGGAATGGCACTTCGATTATTGGTTGAAATTGCGGCTCGTGTCCATTACGAGAATCGAGGCGATGGCAAAAAAGCTAAACAAGATCAAGTTTGTGAGGATTTTCTCAAAGAAGCGAAAAAGCAATTAACTCAACAGGACAAAAATGGCGTATCGCTTACCAATGAATGGCTTTCAGACCAACGTAATTTAGGTGTTATTTTAGATAAATATGCTCATGGAAACATAGTTTGCAAACGCTCCGATATTTTAAAAGATTCTTTTATTGTCGCCGACATATTAGATTTTTATTTTGGCAAAAAAAATTAATATGCAAAAAATACCACAAAAAAGAAACCAACGATTACACTGTAGCCCATTAAGATACCCTGGTGGAAAGACTTTTCTATTTCCATTTTTTGATAGCATGATAAAGGATAATCATTTGGAAAAGGTTACTTACATTGAACCGTTCGCAGGTGGTGCTGGTGCGGCCTTGGCATTGTTAATGTCTGGCAAAGTTGAACGAATAGTAATCAATGATCTGGATAAAACTGTTTATTCTTTTTGGAACTCATCTATTTTTCATTCTGCAAGGTTTATTAGAAAAATAGAATCTACTCCAGTGACAATTGCTGAATGGAAAAAACAAAAAGAAATTTATAGTAATCCGAAAGCGAGTGAATTTAATCTCGGTTTTGCCACTTTTTTTCTTAATCGAACAAATACTTCCGGTATTTTGGACGGAGGAGTGATTGGTGGGATAGAACAAAAAGGTAAATATAAAGTTGATGCAAGGTTTAACAAGAAAGCCCTTATTGAAAGAATTAAAAAAATATCAGCATACAAAGATAAAATATCGGTCTTTAATGAAGATGGGCTTAAGCTTATCAATAAATATTTAAGCAAAAAGAACGTTTTTATTTATCTTGACCCTCCATATTTTGAAAAGGGTGCTTCTCTTTATCTTAACCACTACCGAGAAGATAACCATGAAGCTTTAGCAAAAAAATTAAACCAGAATCCAGACGCTTTCTGGCTTTTAACCTATGATAATAAAAAAGAAATTAAATCTCTTTATCCAAATCGTAGAATTGTAAATTTTTCTTTGAATTACAATGCTTATAAATCACGAAAAGGTAAAGAGTTGATGATTTTTTCCGATGCATTCGCAAAATAATTTTATGGAAATAGAATCAAAACAACAAATTTTAGAACGTCGAAATGAGATCGAACAGGAACTGGTGGACATGCTCAAAGAAACCGAGAGTGATTTTACTCTGGATCATATCCGAGACGTTATTTTCCACGAAGAGAATAATGACGACATGATGAAAGTCGTGGCCATGTTTGATCGTGGCGGAGACGCTTCGGAATTAAGCAATGTTCTTGAATTGGTAACTGATGCTTGGAACTATTTTCCACACAAAGTCCTTGGCGGAATCTCCCCGGCCGAAGTATTGTTAAAGCACAAAGATAAAAGCTTATGATTAAAGAATACATAAAATACTTGAAAGACAATCCGCAGGGATATTGGTTTAAAGCCAAGCTTTACGGCTGGGGTTGGACGCCAGCGAAATGGCAGGGATGGTGCGTCATCTTTCTCTATATCGTACTCATCCTAGTCCTCGTGCTCGTCAGAGAAAAGGACATTCCGGGAAATCCTGATTCGGGAAGCAATATCCTGACGTTCGCACTACCTATCATTGTCTTGACCATCCTTCTGGTTGTTGTCGCCTATAAGAAAGGAGAAAAACCGCGTTGGCAATGGGGACTTTCAGACAAATATAAAATTAAACGCTAAAATATGAATATGGAAAAATATAAATTTACCAGCCTTGCGATATTTATAATCTTTTTTGGAACAGCGCTTTTCAATGCGTTTCAAAAACAGAATTGGGTAGAGGTGGCACTCTTTTTAGCCTTGGGGATATTGTCGCTTTGGGCCGATTCTAAAAGGAAATAAATATGAAAATAAACAATACATTTAAACTCATTATCGCTATCGTAGTCTCCGAGCTTGCTGGTATCATCGGCTCGGTGTTTACGACACAGTCTATTTCCGGCTGGTATGCAGATATAGTCAAACCAGCTCTTAATCCTCCGGCATGGGTCTTTGGACCGGTCTGGACAACACTGTTTGTCCTGATGGGTATTTCAGCGTTCTTGATCTGGAAGAAAGGTTTGGATCGCAAGGATGTAAAAATAGCCCTCGGCATTTTCATCGGACAGTTGGTTTTAAATACACTTTGGTCAATTATCTTTTTCGGCCTGCACAGCCCGGGCGGAGCTCTTTTTGAGATGATTTTTCTTTGGTTCGCCATTGTTGCCACTATTATTGCTTTTGCGAAAATCTCTCGTCCGGCCATGTGGCTTCTTTTGCCATACATCCTTTGGGTAAGTTTTGCCGGTTATCTTAATTATTCAATTTGGCATCTCAACAGTTCGGCAAATTTTGGGCAAATAGCTTGTACGGAAGAGGCCAAGCTTTGCCCAGACGGCTCGTATGTTGGACGCACTGGACCTAGATGTGAATTTGCCCAATGCCCGGGTGAAGCAAATAATGATCTATGGAAACTTAGTGCTGACGGTCAAACTGGAATCTCATTTAAGTATCCGGAAAGATTATTAACCGATTATATCTTTACTCAATCTTGGCCTCCGAAGGTTGCTGTATCAAACAATGATCATCAGTTAAATTGTTTAGAAACGCCAGCCGAGAGCAGTCTACCCCAGAGAGTTGCAAAGCGGATGGTCGACAACCGGACATATTGTGTCAAAGCAAATAGCGAGGGTGCGGCCGGTTCTGTTTACACTACTTATGACTACTCCACGATCAAGGATGATGAATTGGTGACAGTAAGTTTTACTCTGGTCTATCCGCAATGCGACAATTACGATAATCCGCAAAAGACGACATGTAAGAATGAGCGAACATCTTTTGACCTTGATTCAACAGTTGATCGTATTGTCCAAACAATCAAAATTGTAAACTAAAGAATCAATGATTTATGACTGATAGTATTAATTCAGCTAAAGACGACGCAATAGAAGAAACTCCGGACGAGGAAGTCGCCGAGCTTATGGAAACCCACGATCTTGATAAGGACACAGCCGAGCGTGTTCAAGAGATTATGGAGGACTTGGGTGTAGACGAGGACGACGCCGTCGAAATCGAAGAAAGTCTTTAATTTTATGATTCCATCAAAAAAGAAAATCGACGAGTTAAAGGAATTGGTCAAAAGAGATTTTGGTGTTGAATGGACGGATCAGGAAGCCTCGGATGAAGCATTTAACTTGCTTAACTTTTACGATGCTCTGGGGAAATTCGCTATGGAGGATATCCAGAAGTATATCGACACCGGCGGCGAACCGAGTTTTGCAGGACCGGACTATGATAAGTGGCTAGCAGAGCAGGCGGAAATCGTTAAAAATATTCAGGCAGATCGGAAGGAAGTCTCTAAATCAAAAAAGCGAAAAGGTTAAGCAAATATGACTCGGTGCAATTTGCTTAATTTTTCCGAAGTTAAGCAAATTGTTCTAGGCTCGCAAATTTCGTCAAACCGGTGGGCTATGGTCGCAGGAGGTGTCAAGGGTCTACCTGGGGTGCAAAGCTCGCCACAAGGGCAGACAAGGGGCAACAATGTTTTATTTTTTGGCTAGTAGGAGGTCGTAGTTGTAAAACTTGGCAACTTTCTTGATGTTATTCATTTTTTCGCGTAAAGTAACCATATATTCTTTATCCTCGAGCACTGTTATAAGACCCGACAGTGCCTGACCCATTCTTACAAAAGCAGTGTTTTTGGACACTGTTTTTGTTTTATATAATTCATGATAAAATAAAATTACAAAATTAACTCTTTAAAACTATGATGTGTATTCCAAAAATAAAATTCAAACTTCCAACGCTTGAAAGAGAAGCAAATATGCTTTATGGTTTTTGTCATCCAAGACCAACTGGCTGGGATTGGAGCGGTAGAGTTTATAAACAACATCCAGAGTTAAAAAAACTAGTAGTTGGCATAAAAAACAAAGATAAGTTTTTTGATCAGTGTAGTAAATATGCAAATAAGTTTATTAAAGAAAATAAAAAAGAACTTAAAGGCGCTGTTGCTGATTTTCAAAAGGAGTGGGATAAATTTGGTGAAAAATATTTAAAAATTTTATCAAAGCATTTTGAAACGAATTACCCAAAAAATAAAAAAATAATCATTGCGTATGTTTCAATAAATCCGATTTGTCCTCGCTTTCTTGACGAGTGGTCATTTAACGTCCAATATAACAGACCGGAATACATGAGAAGAATTGCCACGCATGAGATAATGCATTTCTTGCATTTTAAAAAATGGTTAGAGGTATTTCCAAATACCAAAAGAAAAGAAATGGACTCGCCTTATCTTGTTTGGAAACTGAGCGAAATATTAGCACCCATTATTTCAAATCATCATCCAGAAATACATAAAATGGTTAAAGCATATTCGCCTGGTTATAAAGAATTTCAAGATATTAAAATCGGTGGTAAAAAACTGATTCCTTATTTTGAAAATTTATATAAAAAACATTTAACAAGCAAGAACTCGTTTGAAGATTTTTTAAAGTTATGTTGGGAGCGATCTGAAAGATATGGTGATGTTATAAATAAAACATGAATCAATTAAAAATTTTGGCTCACTATAAAATCCATCAAAAAAGTTTTCCGACTTTATCGAATGCCAACCCACTCGAAGTTAAATTTAACTTTACACAAAACCCGCGAAATAGCGGGTTTTTGTGTTATAAATATGTAATTAGACCTATTGACAATATGTATAAATAGGTATACTATAGGTATAGTAAAGGTATAATTAGACCTATTTAAAAATATGCATTATAAACTTAAAAAACCAAATTTAAATAAAATAAAAAAAGAAGAATTCTCTGAGGCATTGCTTAATAAAAAAAAGGATGAAATTTTTGATTTTGTTAAAAAATCAAATGAACCAGAATATCTTTATTGGGACAAGGTGCAATATAAAAAACCAATGCCGAAAAATATTAAACCAGAAATTTTATGGATGATAATTAAATTTATTCGCGAATCTTCATCGTTATCAACTGATATTAAAGACATAAGCGACAAGAATTTCAAATGGCATAAACTACCAAGTTATGAAGCTTTTTTTCATAACCTTGATCTTAATCTGGGAGGGGAATTAGCGATCACAAAAAAAGAAAGCGATATTAAGAATAAACAAAAATTTATATCAAGAGGAATTATGGAAGAGGCAATTGCATCCTCTCAACTTGAGGGTGCTGTCACAAGCAGGCAGGTTGCAAAAAAAATGATTAAAGAAGGAAGAAAGCCAAGAAATGAATCAGAGCAAATGATAATGAATAATTACCAAACGATGCTTGCATTAGAAGAAAAATACAGAGACAAAAAGATGGGCATGGAGCTGTTATCAGAGCTTCAAGGGATGATTACGAAAAATACAGTGGATGGTGATGGCAAAATTCCCATGTTAAGGACAGCAAAGGACTTAATTTATGTAGCAGATAGATCAAATGGAGAAATTTATCATACAGCACCTGACATATGTTTTGTTAAAAAAGAATTGAAAAATTTTTTTAAATTTGCGAACGATGGACTTGAAGGTGATCATTTTATTCATCCCGTAATCAAGGCAATAATGCTTCATTTTTGGCTTGGATTTCTTCACCCATTCACTGATGGTAATGGTCGTTTAGCTAGACTTTTATTTTATTGGTACTTACTAAAACATGATTATTGGGCATTTGCCTACCTACCTATATCTGCAATTATAAAAAAATCCCCCGTCCAATATAAAATGGCCTATGTATACAGTGAACAAGACGATAATGATTTGACCTACTTTATTGACTATAATATCAAGAAAATCAAACAAGCAATGGTAGATTTTCAAAACTATGTCGAGACACAATCTAAAAACAATAAAGAAATAAATAAGGAAGTAAAAGTTAAATACAAATTCAATGAAAGGCAAATACAGGTTTTACAATATTTTTGTGGTGATCCAGATGAGCGGACCAACATGAAGACGCACATTAATATATTTCAAGTTGCTAAAATGACAGCTATAAAAGACTTAAGGGAACTAGAAGGCAATGGGTTCTTAACCGCGCAAAAAGAAGGCAGAAATGTTTTTTATTATCCAACTGAAAAAATAAATGAATTATTTAAGAAAAAGTAAAATCATATATTCCCTTCAGACTTTCTCTAACATTAGTCATATAATCTCTATATTTTAGAAAATCTTAAATAGCCCATCTTATTCACAAATTCCTTGTAGTCAATAAACTTTAAAAAAAATAGGAAATAATGAAAACCAACATTAGACCAATCATATGAACTATAAAATAAAAAAACTAAAAAAATCGGATTGGAAATTATATAAAGAAATTCGCCTTGAGGCTTTAAAAAATGAACCGAGTGCTTTTGGCAGTTCTTATGACACCGAATTTAAAAGAAGCGATGAAGATTGGCAAAAAAAGTTCAAAGATATTGAATCAAGCAAAAGTAGTAAGTTTTACTACGCAGCTCAAATTGACGAAAAGCTTGTTGCTATAGGTGGCGCCTTTCAAGAAGAAAATAATGAATGGAATATAATTGCAATTTATACAAAGCCAAACAATAGAGGGAAAGGCATCGGAAATAAATTATTATCATCAATAAGAGAAGAGTTAAAAATCAGAAAAACCCTTAAGGCATTTTTAAGGGTTAACGTAGATCAACTTGCCGCCATTTCATTGTATAAAAAATTAGGTTTTACCATTTTGGATACTCATAAAGATCAGTTATTAGGTGATGGAAAATATTATGATGAATACGAGATGGTGTGTGAAATAAAATAATCGATATAATTATTTTCCCGATAGAGTAAATATTATCCAATAAAAATGTTTTCCAATTTTCTCGATTAGCCGACCCAAAAATAAAACTGTCTTTCATGGGACAGTTTTATTATGGATTTACAAAGAGTATTTTTGTACTATTTCAAATTATTATTTTAATACTTTTCCAATCAATCCATCCAATCTCTTATTTTTAAACTTTTTTAAAAAATATTTAATCCTTTTTTTATCAAGCAATATAAGATTCATTTCTTCTATATCAAAATTGGCATAACCATTTAATGACAAATAAGCCAAATCAAAAAAGCTTTTTCCGGTTCGGCAATCAAATAACCATCTTTTAAATTATAACCAAAAAATAAATTTTTCTGAATGTGATGATAATTTAGGACCGTATCGCAAACCTCTTTTGCGGAGGCGCGTTTGGTAGTCGCCAAAGTTAAAGCATATGATTTTTGACTAAGAATATTATATCTTCCCAACACCCATTCAAAAGACAAATAGCATGGTTTATAAATTTCTAATGCTATTTTTTACAAGTCTACTCTTGATTTGTCCAAACAATAATAGCCTTTGTAAATTTTATATAATTTTTCAGCTTTAACTAGACGACTAATTGCAACTCTTAAACCTGCATCATCTAACAATGATATTTTCCGCAAATCTGCAAAAGAAAAATAACTCTTTTTTATTTTATTTAATTGTTTTTCCAAGTTGCTCATATAGTTGATTAATGATTGGATAATATTTTTTTGGTAAAAATACTTTTAATTCATTTTCAAATTCTTTAATATACTCGTTTAGTTGATTTTCATACATATTTTGTGATACCTAATTATTAACATAACTGTTAATATTATTGTATCATTAATATAATTATTTTTCTAAGCCAAGCAAAAACATGCTACTTAAGATGATTTAAAAATATCATATTTGAAAAATAAATAGATTGTATTTAAAAAATATGCTATAATTAAAACATAATTTATAAATAATCAAAAAATTATAAAAAATTCTTATCGGAGATGATCAAAATTTTGCGCGTACAGTAATCAAGAGCCAGCTTGGAACAATTGAGGGCATAGAAATTATTGAAGCGGAAAACGGTAACCAGGCGCTGGGAAAAGCAAAGGTGGCAATACCGATTTTAATATTTCTTGATCTGATAATGCCATCAAAAGACGGCTTTGAAACCCTCAAAGAGCTTAAAGAAAATGAAAGAACCAAAAATATTCCGGTAATCGTTGTTACTGCTGTTGAAGATGCAGAAAATATAGCCAAAGTCAGAAAACTGGGTGCGGAAAAAATAATCAACAAAAATGATTTGGATAAAACCGACTTTATTGAATTGGCAAAAAAATATTTATAATTTATATTACAAATTTTTAAAACTCCTCTTTTGAGGAGTTTTTTTATTAACAGGATTTTTCTAATTTATCTTTACATTTTATTTTTTTCTATTTTTGCAAATTAGGACTTACGCGTTTGATTTTTATGCAACCACCGTATTTGCTGATATTTTATAATTCTTCTCATGGGGCGTATGGAAGGTGCAGTCGCCCAAATCGAATAATTATAAAATATCAGCAAATACTTTTCGAATTAAACAACGGATGCGTAAGTCGTGCATATGTCAAAATTATTATTTATTTTAAAATATAATTAACATTTGGCAAACTATTACGAATGATATTTAAATCTTGTTCGGAGTACTGATTACCGGACAGGTTCAAAGTTTTCAGGTTTTTAAGATTTGCCAATTCATTTGGTAAACCAGTCAGTTGATTATTAGATAAATCTAATATTTCCAGATTGTTCAATTGACCGATTTCTGCGGGCACTCCGGTCATTTGATTATTACCGGCTTTAAGTACTTTTAGATTTTTTAACTTCCCGATTTGCGAGGGCAGTGCGCCGATTAATTGGTTATTGGAAATATCTAGTTCTACCAGATCAGTTTTATCAAAAACAGACATATCGATTTTTGTTAAATTTTTTTGGCTCAGATTCAAAACATTATCTGTCTGAATAGCCGGCGCTGAAGAAGTATTATTTAAAGCCGGCTCTGTATTTACAATACTAGTGTGACTGCAACCACTGATTAATATTGAAAGTATCAGTGTTAAGAATATTTTTTTCATAAAATTAGTTTAATTATTAATCTATATAATACAATCATTATACATCATGCATAAAGATTAATACAATTATCGTATTAATCTATTCTTAATATTAAAAAGCTATTATAAATAGTAGAGGAAATTAACAATTCCAATTAATTAAATAATTATAATAATATGATGAACTTTGGATACTCGCCTTTTGACTACGGTTTTTTGGGACCGATTTTTATGATACTCTTTTGGGGAATGATCATTTTTGCGATTGTCACTTTTGTACGCATGGCGTCTGGGCATAGTGGAAAATGGTGCAATCATTCACAAGAAAAAAATAACTCAGCATTGAATATTCTGAAAGAGCGCTATGCAAAAGGCGAGATTGATAAAAAAGAGTTTGAAGAGAAGAAGAAAGATTTGATATAGTTTTATACATAAAAAATCAAACCGCAATTAAAAATTGACGTAGACCTACCATGGTTTTAACTACGTCTTTTTTTATTTTTTTGAAATAGATACTGGCGCTAAACGTCAGTTAAAAGGACGTATTTGCGTCCTCTTCTCTTTCATTATTAATATAACACAAAGTAATGAATTTTTAATTAAAAAGTAATTAAATTAATTTAATTCTTCTTATTCGTTATTTCTTTTGGGTTTCAAACTTTTATCCCCATCATTAAATGACGAACCCAAGTGTTTTGCATCACAAAAAGGCATATTTTTTGATAGTCCGCAACGGCAAAGCGTAACACGATTTCTGGTTTCATATTTTTCACCATCAGAAGTTTCGATTTCAATATTACCTTTCACTGCTAGCGGCCCACTAACACCGGCTAACGGATCTTCGGTAATACCAATTACTGGCTGATAATCTGGTTCAATCATTTTTCCAGTTTGTTTATCTACAACTACCAAACGACCCGAAGGACAATTACAGGCAGACCGGATAGCATTTTGCTTGGCTTCTAGATTATTTGAATTGATCACGTCATTCCAGGTGCTTTGTCCCAGATGACAAAACCTAGCACCAGAACAGAGTTTTTGATAATCATACAGATCCAGTTCTGGTCCTACTATTTTACTAGCTTTCTCAGTAAATAGTTGCTGGTCAATAATATCCAACGCAACAAAATATATTTTTTGATGCGTGCCATCACAAAATGGTTTGTTGCGCGAATGACCACAACGACACAAGGCATAATTTTCCAAAACCTCCATTTCCTCCTCCCGCACCCAATCTGTCGGGCCATTATTAGCATTTCCAATTGCAATTTCCTTGGCAAGCGGTATTTTTCCAGACACCAGATATGGACCATTTTTTGAGACTTTTATTTTTTGGTTATTCATAAAGATGTTTTCATTTTAGTCTTTATTAACGAGAAAATCAACAGCGAACTTCTGGCATTTTTATTTTTCAATTTTAATGTTATACTAAAAAAGTATTAAAAAATTAACTGAAATAAAATGGAAATAATCAAATTTATCCTACACATCGACAAATATTTGGCAAGTATAATAACATTATTCGGTTCAGGAACTTATGTGTTTATCTTTTTGATCATATTTGCCGAAACCGGCTTAGTGGTTACGCCTTTTTTGCCAGGCGATTCTTTAATATTTGCCGCTGGCGCATTTGCCGGAAGCGGCAGTCTTAATATTTGGACAATATATACTGTTATTGTTGCAGCAGCAATTATCGGCGATACAGTAAACTATATGATCGGCTACCATGTTGGACCAAAAGTTTTTTCAAAAGACAATTCACGGCTTTTTAATAAGGCATATCTGCTAAAAGCCCAAGCATTTTACGAAAAACGCGGCGGCATGACAATTATACTAGCTAGATTCATTCCAATTATACGCACCTTTGCCCCTTTTGTTGCTGGAATTGGAAAAATGCATTACTCTGCCTTTATTTTTTACAATATTGCTGGCGCATTCGCTTGGACAAGTCTTTTTGTTTTTACCGGTTATTATTTAGGCTCCATTCCTTTTGTACAAACGCATTTTGAATATGTTATTATCGCAATTATTTTAATCTCGATTATTCCATTTATTACAGAAACAATCAAATCAAGACGTAAAACCTAACAAAAAAAAATAAATGCTTTATAAAAACATATTTATGTGATAAAAAGTAAAAAAGGGCAATTACATCTTAACTACAAAAAGAAGAAACAAATAAGGGAAGAAAACAAGGTGGATGCATAAACAGCAAAAAAAACGGGCAAGCTTGAAAGCGAGCCCGTATTTTTTTATAAAAATCTACATAATTTTATTTCTCGTACCTTTTTTTAAGATAAACAAGCAATCCGCCCATCCCCCACCATAGCGCTATAGCCGAAACAATAAAGCCGAAAAATGGGATATAGAAAATCAGCCAAGATATGATTATGCCGAGAACCATAGCGGTAATTAACGAATCTTTTTTAGCTGACCAATAATTCCTTACCAACCATACGCCAAACGCGATCGCGGCCATAATTTTTGAAAACATCATCATAAGCATCCAGACGGAAAAAATTATCAAAGCAAGCCTGGCACCGATAATGGTTATCGCGATCAAGAAAGCGGCGATTGGCGTAATAATTGTTAGGACAAAGCCCCAGCCTAATGTCGGCCAGAATTTTTTCAGCATGTTTTCCGTAATCTCTAAAATCGGAGCGCGCCAAAGCTTGACCAATACTGTCCCGACAATCAGGGCGGAAAGCATAGCAATAAACATAAGGGTAGCATAACCGCCTTTCGCGGCTTTTCTTTCTCTCTTTACCGGGAAAGCTTTATGAATGACCTCGCCCGCAATCTGTGCTTGCTCGGAAATTTTTGCATCAGTCTTGCTCATATAATTCAGCTTGCCGCCAATCTCCGCGGTCTCGCCGACAACTAGTTCATTGCTCGTTGTTTTTTGATTATTATCCAGATAAATGTCCACATCTCCAACAATTTTTCCACCCAAGGTATAATTAGCGCCGGCGCCATGCAAAGAACGTCCAAGCTCGCCGCGTATTTGCGCGTTTGCGGCCGCGATCAAAGCGTCCCAGCCGATTTTGCCTGATTTTTCAATATTCACATTTGCCGCCGCGAGTGAAACTCCGCGATCAATTGTTCCGCGGATATTGATATCGCTTGCCGCTGTTCGCAGACTACCCCCAACTTTACCGTTGACACTAATAGACTGTCCGACACAAATCACATCACCATCAACAGTACCATTTATTACAACGGATTGCGCAGCGCAAAAAATGTCACCGGTTATATGACCATCGATGGTAATATTTGCGGCTGCTACAAAATAGTTTCCTTCGATTGTTTTTGTTTCTCCTACATAGATTGAGGTGCCTTTTTCAGCTGTAAAGGCAAATGCGACAATCGGGGACAAGAAAAAGAGAAAGAGCAGAATGAAAAAAATGGGTTTAAAATTTTTCATAAAGTTTTTATTAATTATAAAATTATTTTAAAATAAATACGCCTGCATCCCCGACATTCGTTCCGGTATTTTCGGTATTGATTAATGAATTTTTCAATTTTTTTAAAAGATTATAGGCATCAAAATCATTCAAATATTTTTCATATGCCAAATTCGCGCTTTGCGCCTGATGAAGAGAATTGTTATCAATAATAGCGCCACCAACGCCGGCGATGTAATCCCGTCCGTCCGTGCTGATGCTGGCTAGCACCCATTCTTTGTCAAAGTTTTTTAGATACGGCATGAATAGAGCGGAAAAATGCTGATTGCGTCCACCTTTACCGCTTTTCCCAAGAACGTTTATCAAAGTTTCACCGGCAAATAACAAGACATCATAATCTTTGTACTTGCCTGCTATAATATCGGTTGCCAATTCCTTGGCCTCGGTCAGAACATCACGGCACATGCGCGAAGTAATGACGAGCGGTTTCATTTTCTGCTTTTTAGCAAGCAGTGTCATCGCATCCAAAAGCTCCAGATTGGAACCGATAATAAAACTGCTGGCATTGGGAAGTTTTTTGGGCGTATCCCGAACATTTTCTTGCGCGCACTTTCTTAAATAATTTTCAACTGCCGTCGGCACTTTTTGGATTAACTGGTATTTTTCCAAAACCGCGTAAGCATCGTGATAAACCGTCTTGTCAATCGCCCCCGGACCCGATGCGATTGTTTGCGGATCATTATCCAATACATCGGAAATAATCAATGAAACGACTTTGGCCGGCGCGAAATATTCGGCCAAACGTCCGCCTTTTATCCGCGACAAATGTTTGCGTACAGTATTAATCTCGCGGATATTCGCGCCTGATTTAATCAGGATATCTGTAGTTTTCTGCTTATCATCCAAACTGATGCCGGAAACAGGCGCAGGCAAAAGCGCTGATCCGCCGCCGGAGAGCAGGACAACAACCAGATCTTTTTTATTAATATCATATTCCTCTTTTAATGCAAGCATTTTCTCAACCCCTAAAACGCCATTTTTATCCGGCAATGGATGTCCAGCCTTGGTAACTTTTATTATTTTCAATTTGCTGTTTTTTTCCAATGCATTAACAAAACCCGCGGTAATATTTTTTTCACCGATAACATCCTCCAAAGCCTCAGCCATCCGTCCGGCCGCTTTACCGCCGCCCACAACAAAAATCCGTCCGCTAATAATATTAAATTCCGTATTCTGCACAGTTAAACAATTGAATTTTTCACTGTACAACAAAGATTTTTTCATTAAAGAAAACGGATCAATCGCAAAAAGACCGGCCTCCAAAAAACTCAACGCCCGCTCTCGCATCCGTGTAATCCCTAATTCTTTTTTATTTTTTATAAATTCCATATGCTATTATATTAGCATTTTTTTATGCGATTTGCAAAAAAATAACGTTCACTTATTAAAAGATTAAACGTCATTTTTTTTCTAGCAAATCTTAAATATTTCTTATTTTTACTCCGAGGACTGTTCGAGCCTAAACAATGACTGGATTATCTGGCGGTGTGGGCGAGTTCCGCAGGAGGAAAAATAAGAAATATTTAAGATTTGCGTTCGTGATTTAAAAATAGTTTCAAAAATTTTATACAAATTTTTCTGCAAAATAAACACTTAAATTTTCCAAACTAACCCGCTCTTGCTGCATAGTATCCCGATCACGGACGGTTACGCAATTATCTTTTTCCAAAGTATCAAAATCGATTGTAACGCAATACGGCGTACCGATCTCGTCTTGACGACGATAGCGTTTGCCGATATTGCCGTTATCATCAAACTCGCACATATAATTTTTTGCCAGATTTTTAAAGACTTCTTCGGCCTTCGCAACCAGCTCCGGCTTATTTTTTAGCAAAGGGAAAACCGCTATTTTAACCGGCGCCAAACGTTTGTCGAATTTTAATACAACGCGCATATCTTCGCCCTCGCCTTCCTCGGTATAAGCCTCGTGCAAAAATGCAAAAAACATACGATTGAGACCAACTGATGTCTCCATGATGTGCGGAATAAATTTCTCGCCGCTTTTTGGATCCGTATAATCCAATTTCTGTCCTGAAAATTTACTATGCTGTGACAAATCCCAATCACCGCGTTGATGAATACCTTCCATCTCCTTGAATCCGCCAAGTGCTGTATAGTTATATTCGATATCAAAAGCCGCGGCCGCGTAATGCGCGAGCTTAATATGCTTGTACCAGCGCAGATTTTCCGCCTTAATGCCATATTCCAAATACCACTGCCAACGCGCTTCTTTCCATTCCTCGTATTTCCGGTTCATGTCGGATGGATGCAAAAAATATTGCATTTCCATCTGCTCAAATTCGCGCGTGCGGAATATAAATTGGCGCGCGACTATTTCATTGCGAAAAGCTTTACCGACTTGGGCAATACCAAACGGCAATTTAACCCTGGTTGAATCCAATGTATTTTTATAATTCAAATAAATTCCACCACATGTTTCCGGACGCAAATATACCACATTCTCTTCGCTTAAAGCATCGGTCGGTGAACCAAGATTGGACTTTACCATAAGCGAAAATCTTTTTGCAGGAGTTAAGTTCTTTTTCCCGCAGGAAATACATTTCAATTCCTTGCCCTCTGTTTTTAATTTTTCAATCTGTTCATTTATTTCTGCCGCACTCATCTTGTCCGCGTCGATTCCAAAAGCTTCGAGCATATGATCCGCGCGCATGCGCGCTTTACAATCGCGGCAATCGATCTGTGGATCATCAAAGCCGTCCACATGCCCGCTCGCTTTCCAGGTTGTCGGATGCATAAATATCGCCGAATCCAAACCAACAACATCCGGACGCAACTGCACCATATGCTTCCACCAAGCCGCCGCCAAATTATTTTTTAACAAAATGCCATAATGACCGTAATCGTACACGGCCGCAAAGCCCCCATATATTTCCGAAGACGGAAACACAAAACCCCGCCGTTTTGCAAGTGATGTGATTTTTTCAATTGTTGTTTGATTTTGCATATTTTTTTGAATTATTATAAGATTACAAATTATTTTAAGATTACAAATTACAAATTGCTATAAATTACACAAATACTTTTCGTTTACATTTTTTTTAACAAAGATAATCACCTAGTTTAAACGTCTTAATTATAACTAATTTTTTAATTAATATTTGTGATATTTGTAGCAATTTGTAATTTGTATTCTTTATAAAAAAAGACCTCGTTCCAATACTTAAAAAATTATTTTTAAGTACTAGAACGAGGTAATTCCCGCGGTTCCATCTAGTTTCCCCGATCGCAACCGGGGCGCCTTGATTGATAAGCAATTTTTTTCGGGTGCCAATCTCCCAAAATTGCTTATATTCTCATTATATATTATTTATTTTTCTTGTCAATAAAAAAGGGCTCTGCTTTTTTTTAGCAGAACCCAGAAATTATTTAACTTGCGTATGGTGAATTTTTTCGATGGAACACATCATAAAAATACAATACATGAGCAAATACCCTGCACATAGTCCGGTATTTTTTTATTGTTACCTGGATTGATTTATCAGGTACTCCTGTAACACATTTTTGAATTACTTTCTTGTTGCTAGCCGATATAACATTAAGACCGTTCTCCGAAATTAATCGAATGGTTTTTGAAATATTTTTTGCCACCGTCCGGTCTAAATCATTGAATTGAGCAATAAATAATTTTGAATATACGATATCATTTCCTTCAGGTATATATTTTTTTGGCAAAAGATCACTATTTTGAAACTTTTCTTTTCCGTTCCCTATAATTTTTGCCTGGCCTCCTCGCTCCAATCCTTTTTCCGTCAAATTTGTAATCATTGAATAAACTTTTTGTATATCGGTTTTTTTTAATTCTTCAATCTCTTGTTTTAATCTGGTAATTTCCGAATCTAATTGCTGTTTTGTTTCCTTCAAGAATTCAATGGTTTTATTGTCTTGGCTTTTTTCCTTTTTTAAACCAGCTATCTCTAATTTAAATTTTTCCATCTCTTCGATTAAGCCGATATTAATTTCTTCAACACTTTTCAAATCTTTTAATTCATCAAGACATTCGCAGTGCTCCGATTGTAGCTTCTTAAATCCATTTTCATAAAAGCTTATTGACTTATGCATTGAATCATTTTCATTTTTTAATAAATCATACTCATCTATCAAAGATTTAAACAAGTCAGAAACTCTATCAACACATTCTTCTGCCAAATTTTTTTCAACGTCTGGCTTGATTTCAAACGAAGGAATATCGACAACTTCGTCATTTTTTCCTGACATAAGTTTTTCAACTTGCTCCCAGCTAGTTATTTTATCCGCAATAAAACAAGATATTCCAATATTCACAAATCTTGTATAACCACTTCTCGTAGCTGTTTCATTGAAATAATTCACAAAATCTGCAATTTTATTTTCTGACTTATCAAATAAAAATTCTCTTGTTTCTCTAATTATTTTTAGAAAATTCCGTATAACTGAAATTGAATAGTTAAATCCTTTTTTTTCTAAAATTATTAAAATCTCCGCTTGTGGCAAATTAATTTCATACTTATCATCAAGAATTAAAAATATTTCTGCAAATACCGCCATTCTGTCTATTTTTGCTTTTGTTTCTTTCATTTCTTCCACAAAACTCGGTGACACTACCAAAAAATTTTTTGCCATTGCTTTTCTCCTTGTTATAAGTTATTACTACTTACCTAAATTGTTAAACAGCTACCAAACAAATTACCAAGAATTACGTTAAAAGTCAAGGCAGATTAAAAAACAAAAAACCGCCCCGGATATACCGGGGCGGAAGGATATGATTATTAATAATTATAACGCCATGTCGCTTGCGCTATTCTGCTCTTCCAGTAATTTTTCAATATCTTCCTGAGTCGCGCCTTCTGGAATGGTTACGCCGTCCATATTGATATCTTCCGGAGCTTCGGGTATAGGTAGATTTTTTAGAGCTTCGTCTGCCATATTTTTTGCTCCGGTCAATATTTCGGTCAAATCCGTAAATTCAATATCAGTCGGTTCTGAAAATAGCTCATCGCCCAAGGCCGCTTCTTTGCAATCATAGCCGATCTGCGCCTCATCCCATTCTTTTACCATCTCATTCCAATCTTTGCTCACATCCGCGGCCTCTTCTTCGCCACTAAGCTCTGCCAATTCCGCGTCATTGATTTTGGTACCTTTTTTTGTTTCTTGATCCCACATATATGTCCAACCGTTAGCGTTTAGCAATACGCCATTTGCGGCATTTGGCTGTGCGCCGGTGGAATCCGGTGAAAAGAATGGAATCCCCTCCATGCGCACTGCTTCGTTTTTGGATTTAATCGCCACTCTGCCGCTTGGACTAAGCACTTCACATTCGATCGCCTTGCCTTTTTTCAACCAGCCCAGCAAGGTATTATTCTCCTTGACTTCCAAACCTCCAGTTGGTGCTGGCGCACTATTTTGCACAGCTTTTTTACCGCAGGCAGTCATGCTCAGACAAAAAACTAAACTAAGCGTAATAATTACTATTTTTTTCATAAAATTTTTAGTATATAAATTAAATAAATTATTTAATAATAATTTACTTAATACTATATACTATATACTTAATACTAAAATTTATTACATCTCATCGATCGTTTCTATACCCAGTAAACCAAGACCATTTGAAATAATCTGGCACGCGGAAACAATCAGTTGCAACCTAGCAAGACAAACATCTGCTTCGACTTTTAAGATCGGAACACTATGATAATAATCGTTCAATTCCTGCGCCAATTCAAAAAGATACCGCGCAATTTCCGAAGGATCAAAATTCTTCCCACCCTGCTTCACCGCCTCCGGATACTTTGCCAGCTTTAATACCAATTTGTGCTCTTTTTCTTCAGTAAGATTACTCAAATTAAAATCCTTCTCACTTCTTACTTCTAACTTCTTACTTAACTCATAGTCTTTCCGAATAATACTCTGCATCCGCGCAAAAGTATACTGCAAATACGCCGCTGTAAAACCGCTAAAACTCAAAGCCTTTTCCATGTCAAAAGTTATCGGTTGATCCTGTCCTATTTTTAACATTTCAAATTTTATTGTGCCCTTAACCAATGCGTTTACGACAGAATCAATTTTTTCTTTTGCCCATTCCGGATGGCGCGCGACCGTTTCCGCGCTAGCCTTTGAAATTAATTTTTCTTTCAAATCTTCATAAGTAATAACATTGCCCGAACGCGACGACATCATACCGGTCGGTAATTTTACAACATCATAACCCAAATGGATCATCGGCTTTTTATAGTCCATTAATTTCATAATCTGAAATAACTGCTTGAAATATAGCGCCTGCCGGATATCCACGATATAGATTGAAGCATCCGGTTCGTACTCCTTGAACTTTGCCATTGCCAAAGGAATGTCAGCTACCGGATAAGTAGCCGTACCGTCGGTACGCAACACGACGAGGACGCCAAGCCCGTATTCTTCTAGATCGGCAATCACCGCGCCCTCGCTCTTGCGCAAGATCCCTTTATCTAATAATTCAAAAACCAACTCCCGCCCGCGATCAATAAATTCGCTTTCATAATAGGTCTTAATAAAATTAACACCAAGCTCTTCGTAAATTTTCGCGAATTGCGCGATTGACCATTCACGCGTTTTCTGCCAAAGCGCGTATTCTTGTCCGCTCCGGCTTTCGATCTTTTTCATTATTATTTCAACCAACGATTTGGCAATTTTATTTTCTTTTAATTCCTGGCTCGCTTTTACATAAACACCGCCCAAAAACGCGCCCCGATTGCCATTATCAGGAACTTTTTTCAAATCTTCGTCAATATCCGCCCCAAGCTTGTCGTCTAGGTAATAAGCGATGAGCGCCCACAATGTTTTTGCCACATGAATTCCGAAATCGTTCACATACGAAACCGGTATGGCCTGATAATCATTTGCGGACATGATCCGCGTAACCGCGTCGCCATAACAAAGATTGCGCAAATGTCCGGCATGATACTCCTTGTGCGTATTCACATTGGAAAATTCAATCAATAGCTTTTGCCTTTCGCCACTTTCGTTAATTCCATATTTTTCTTTTTGTTCATTAATCTCATGAATAACCGAACTAGCCAATACATTTTTAACAAGCTTGATGTTAAAATACGGCCCAAGCGCGCTCACGCCCGCGATTGCGCCCTTGGATTTTATTTGACCTACCAAAAATTCCGCCACCTGCGCCGGATTTTTACCTAGCTGTTTTGCCAAAACAAAACACGGCAAACTCAAATCCCCCATCTCGGCATTCGGCGGATAGACCAGATTTTCAGCCAAAACAATATCAGCACCAACAATCCGATTTACCTCTTCTGCAATAGTTTGTTTTATTTTATTAAGTGAGTACATAAAAAATGTATTTATTTTAGTTAGCAAATGTTTGATATTTCTTATTTTTACTCCGAGGACTGTTTGAGCCTAAAAAATAATTGAACTACCACATGGTGTGTGCGAGTCCCGAAGGGGACAGGAGGAAAAATAAGAAATATCAAACATTTGCGTGACGATTAAAATGACGAGATTATTTTATTAAACTTATTTTAGCAAAAAACTATATTATTGCAAATTACCTCTAAATCTCATAAAAATAAGCCTTTTTTTCCTTTTTATATTTCTTATGCTTTGCTTGAAATAGTTTTTGGTTTTTTGAAAGCCAATCCAGCCTGCCTTTGCGATCTGGCAAATCAATTACTTTAGATGGTTTGAGGCCGACAATGTTAAAACCGGTACTGACAATCAACGCGCCCGGTTTGCATTCAAACTTCAATTTTGCACCCAGGTCGCGCATCTGATCCGGCTCTAAATGACAATAAACAAGGTCTGCTTCTTTATAATTTACATGATGGACGGCTTGATGGATAATTTTTATTGGACTGCGCCTGATAAAAATTTGCGTTATCGCGACCAAATAAGAAAAAAAATACGGCTCAACTCCTGTCAATTTTGCGGTCGGATATTTTTTTGCAAGAACATTAAAAAAACCAGAACGGCCTGAGCTTAGGGCTAAAAAGTTCGGATTTTTTTGCGTTATTTTTAAGTGCGAAGAAATCTGGTCAACCACCCATGGCCGGGATTGGATAAATGGCGAAAAACCGCGCAACAAAAGATCAAAAATAAATTTACTTAAAAAATAAATTATAATCGCTGATATTGCTCCGTAAATAATGTATGTTTGCATATAATTATTAATATTTTATTATCGACACATTCCATCATTACCGCATGTATACGGCACATAACAACCGCCAGATTCACAGCAATGGCCGTTAAAAAAGCCACACTCAGATTTTTTAGTAAAAACCTGCGTCGCGATAATATAGGTATCAATAATCGCTACGCCGATTCCGGTCGTATCATATTCGGCTGTTAAAATATTTTTTTTGTGTCCCGGACTTTCCATCCAACCCAAGACTGTCTTTTCCGCAATTTTCTCTTCACTATGATTTTCAATATTGATTGGCTCTATATTTGCGGAATTATTAAAAAAATTTACACGTTTGGTTATTTCTTTTTTTATAATATTTAATTTTTCGTCGCCTTCTTTCGCATTATTAATTTTTTCCTTAAAATCAAGTTCAGCCTTCTGCCTAATCGGATCACAAGCTTTCAATTCCGCCTCGACATTATCACCCGGAATATATTCGATGCTATAATCAAGCGAAGCAATCAAGGCAATATTTTCACCACTGCGGCTAAAATTATAAATATTGCGATTATTCAATCGCTCGCTATGCGATATCCCAAAATCCAGTCCTTCATGATGAATCATTGGCAAATCGCAGACTTTGTTTATTGATGTAAATGCTTTATTTTCTCTTGCAAGATTTTCACTATGTTCTCTTGCGACAGCGGCAATCTCATCGGAATATGCAAGTTCATTCAAGCCCGATTTTGTTCTTTCTTTATTTATCAAATCATTAATCCGTTTTTCTAGCGATAGATATTCCAATTTATCATAAACAGCCGGTATCTTTGATAAATTTGCATTGCTTATACCAAGTCCAAAAAGTTGTAAAATTGCAAATGCATCGGCAGGACGGCCCAAATAATATCTTTTCAAATCCAAAGGGTTAATATACCAAGCTTGACCTTTGTCTTCGACTGCCAAAAATATTTTACCCTTATGCTTTTTGGCAAATTCCAAATTAAAAGATGCGCGTTCGTCTCTTGTCGGAATTTTCTCCAAATCTTGATTCGAAATTCCCACTCCCTGCTCACGCATAATCCGAAAGGCATCATCCGGACGGCCAAGATAAAAACGTTTTTTAACAACAGGAGAAAAATACCAAGCTTCACCATGGCTTTCAACCTGCAATAAAATTCTTCCGCTTAACTCTTCAAAAACCGCTTTTGTTTCAATAGGACTTAATAAAACTAAAAGCGAACAAACTAGGTATACTATTTTATTTAACATAATTCTTTACTCTGTCTTATTTATTTCATTTTGAATCTGGTTCATCCGTATCTCATTACTTTTGTTATTATCCTTATAATACCCAAAAATATTTGCGGAATATAAAACATAGCTTATCATATACAAGAACATCAAAACCCACATTAATGTCGCACCCCACAAACGATAAACCAAAATCGCAAAAAGTAATGCCGTAATGATTATAATTATCCAAATCTCCTCTGAATTCAGAGAATAGATATAAAATAACACTTTTACAACCCAAGGATAAGCCGAAATTTTATCAATTAACACGCCAAAATATGACATATATTATTATTTTCCTATTTAAATAATACACTTTTTTTGTATTTTAAGCAATTCCTTATATAAAAACAGGTCCGCATTTTTTACGGACCTTTTATCTACTTTTATTGAATATTACACTAATCGAATCTTGGTTTCCTTATATTTTTTTGATGTCTTTACAACCACAGTCCCGGATGGCACCCCATTAAATGAGTTTTTCGCTCTATCTGTTATAAAAACAAACGGTGGTTTTTTATTGTTATTTGAGTGATCTAAAGAACTTTTAAGACATTGGTACAGCTGGGGCACAGATGCGCCAAAATATATATCGCACATTGCGCACGCCACTTTTATTCTTTGCCCATTAAGCCAAAATCCATTATTAACTTCGTGTTTCCAGCTTTGTTTATAGTAATCTGGGGACTGAGTAACATTGGATCTAAAAGCTATGGGAAGTTCAACAGTAGAATTTTGTACTGGCACCAAATCCAAAGTCAGCAAATGCTCTTTTGTTTCATGAACGGTTTTGGGAAGTATTTCTTTGTGTTCGTTGAAAAACAAATTCAATTTTTGATTAATTTCATCAGTCGTTAGTAGTCTACCTATTTCTTCGGCGGTAAATTTTTGGTTTTCCATTATGCCCCCCCTTGTTAATAGTTTTTATAAAAAATAAAATGAACAAAAAATCAGTGGGCGCGGTGGGACTCGAACCCACACAGATTGCTCCGTACGCACCTGAAGCGTATGCGTCTACCAGTTTCGCCACGCACCCCTTTATTTAATTTAATATTTTTGGTTTTAAACTTGTTTTAAATATTAAAATCCCATGATTATATAAATTAGTATAATTTAAAATGTAAATCTCATAATTCAAAATTGCAGTTTAAAATGAAAAATTAATAAATAAATTTTTAAATTTTACATTGCAATTTTGAATTTTGAGATTTACATTTTACATTTGGATACGACGTCGGGCTGCCGAGAATCGAACTCGGGCTACAAGACCCCCAGCCTCGCGTACTACCATTATACTACAGCCCGCATAAATATTCTTTAATCTTACAATATTTATAAATTTTGTAAAGAGAGAAAAATGTTAATGTTTTATAAAGAAAAAGAAAACTAAAAAAGCTCCACCAGAAGCAGTATCCAAGAAATGGCTATATTTAGAGAGTTCTGCAAATTTAATCGCAGATTGTATCCTGTTAAAATCTCTTAGAAATTTTTTTGTTCCAAAAGAAAATAGGTTGATACAGATTTAATACTCTTTATTCCTACCTACGTTTCCAAAGAAACGAAGGAAACGGAAAGCCATGCTAATTATTTAATCCAAATCTTGTATAAACGAATGGTGAAGCTTTTTCAGTTCACGAGAAATATATTTTCTCGTTTTAGCTGATATTTTATTAAAGAACTAATAATTGTTTATCTTTATTTGATTATATCATACCATATCAAATATTAAAATATCATTAAGTCAACATATCTGAAACTCAGTAATAAATTAAAAAATCGCATATTTCCATGCCCCTAGCAAATGCGAGACAAACAAGGTGTAAGCCAAAAGAATTTTTGCCGGAAAGAATATAACGATTAGCCAAGATGGAAAAAACCAGCCGACAAGCATTGCTAACAATAAAAAAATCATAAGCGGTGGGAAAACCCAGAGCACAAGTAAATTAGTCAGAGGCGCTACCAATGATATACTACCAAAATTATAATATATAATCGGCAAAGTAAACACCTGGGCGGCAAGAGTAATGCCAAAAACATCAATTATTATTTTTAAAATTTTTTGATTAGCCAGTTTTTCTCCCAAAATTTTTTCAGAATATTTTTTTATATATGGCAGAACATAAACAATTCCAAAAACTGCCAAAAATGACAATTGAAAGCCAATATCGTCTCTCAACAGTAAAGGATTGATTAAAAGTAAAATAACGGCCGATAACAAAAGCGAATTAAAAATTTTACTTATTCTCCCCAATTTTAATGCCCAAAGAACGCAAAACCCCATTAATCCGGCACGCATAGCGCTGGCCGGCATGCCGATTAAAATAATATAAACCGCCAAAAAAATATTTGTCAGATAAAAAGCATGCTTGCGCCAAAGACCAATATTTAGCAAAAACGACATGACAATGACAGCTAGTATACTGATGTGTGTTCCGGAAATCGAAACGATATGACTGATTCCGGCCCGAGAAAATATTTCTTGCCACTCTTTTGAAATCGCGTTCATATCTCCCAAAATAATCGCTTTGGCAAAATCCGCTTCTGTTTTTGATAATCCACCCTCGATTAGGTATCGCATTTTATCTTTGAACAAAAAAATATTTTTATAAAAATTTTGTTTTAGACTAAATTTATTTTCTGATTTTATTTTTAATATTTTAGGATAATAACAAACAGAAAAAATATCATGACGCGCCAAATAACGGTCATAATCAAAACCGGAAAACGGCTCGGGTTTTTTTAAATCGCAGGTAATTTCCAGTTCTTCGCCATACGCATATGCCGGAAACAATTCGGTTGTGACCAGCACCTTCCCCTGAACCTTTTTCGTGTGGTTACTCATTATTGCCAATTCAGAAATTTCCAGTTTTTGATTATTTAATCTAGCATCAGCTTCTTTGTTTACTAGTCCGCGAAAGGTAATTAACTCACCATTATAATGCCAAATATTTTCTAAAGTGTCTTGCGGTAAATAAAAAGCATAACGCCATAATGCAAAAAACAAAACAGCAAAGATCAATAGAATTAATTTAATTCTTTTTTTATTAAAAATAAAAATTAAACTGGTGAGCAATACAAATATGCAAAAAAATAAAAAAATATTTTTAATAATTTTTTGCGGTAAAAACGAAGCAACAAGAATGCCAAAAATGTATGATATGCAAATATAATAAAAAATCCTGATTTTTTCCTGATATTCCATTCAATTTTAGCAAAAACCCCGCCCTTCACGAAGGGCGGGGTTGTTTGCACAATAAAAATTAAAGCTTAATATTCTCTTCAATAAATTTCATAGCTTTTTGCGCTACGTCCTTGTATTGGAAATTTGCCATCGCGTGCGCGCGTCCGTTCTGACCCATCTCTTCACGCAGCTTGTCGTTGGTCAAAAGTTCCAAAGTGTATTTTGCCAACTCGGCAATGTCCGCGCGATAAGCAAATACTTTCGGTTCGTCAAATTTTACCTTGTGATCTGCTTCAAAGCCCATGCTTTCATACGCCCACTCCTCTGTCAAAGCGACTGTACTGCCGATTGACGCCAAATAACCGGTCTTGCCATGAACAATCGTATCTACCGGACCGCCGACATTAATGGAAATAACAGGCACTCCGCAAGCTTCCGCTTCCATTTGAATCATGCCAAAACCTTCCAGGCGACTCGGGGCGGCGTATATATCCGCGGCCGATAATAGATAGGCCATAAAATCATGGGAAAAGGCGCCGGACAAAAACTGGATTTTGCCGCGATCCAGCCCAAGCTGGTCGATTAGCACGTCCTCTTCCTTGCCATGAACCTCGGCCGACTCGCAATCCCAGTGTTTAAGAACGTATTTCCAATCTTTGAAAGTTTTATCAACCTCAGCCAAGGCATGAAACATTTCTTGCGCCCCTTTACTGGTTACGTCGCCGCCGACTGTCAAAATCATCTTTTCATGCGGCTGAATGCCGAGCATTTCGCGCAGCTTGATGATTTTGGGATCGCTCTTTAGAATTGGGCGCATCTCATCCGCATCAAAACCGATTGGCAAAGTGCGAAAATTATTCACATTAACACCATCGCGCTTATACGTATCTGTTACCCAGTTGCTAGTCGTAAGAACCAGCGGTAGTTTGCCAATAACATCGTGATAATTTGCCACCCAGCCATCGGCCACAAACCACGGCACAGGAATTACGCCATGATTTTGCGGACTGTAGATAATATCCGGCGTATAGGTCCAGCAACCGACGCCGATCGCGATGTCCGGCTTATAGGCGTCAAAAAGCCATTGCTTTTGAAAATTTGGAACATAGTGGCATGGCATAACATCTACTCCAATCTCTTTTAGTCCTCGATAAAGCAGGTTGCCCTGGATCGAAAGACCATCCGGTTCGACCGGATACGCGTGAAGTACTGCGATTTTCATAAATTTTATAATTAAATTTAAAACTTTATAACTTTTTACTTTTTACTACGCACCGCGTAAATGCTTCCGGATTTGTGCAGTAGCCGACATCGATTCCATCCGGTGCATATCCGTACATTTCCGCGACAATCTGTTTTTTTTTCAATATCTCATCCTTGGTCAATTCAACAGTCAGGCTTTTGTTTCCTGAAATTAATTTTGAGCCTTTTTTTGTATAATCAAAATAAAAAACCGCCTCCGGTTTTAGTTTCTCTTCTTTTATCAATTCGGCAACCGCCTTGTGGACTGCGATATGAAGCAAGTGTCCATATTCGCCATTTGTACCGTGCGTAAAAATATAGTCATAATTATTTTCTTTCAGCGTAACTGTTAATATTTTTTTTGCCTCTTCCTTGGCTTCGTTTAAATCAAGCTTGCCCTCATCGTCAAGATCGGCAATCAAGCACTCGGCTTTGTAGTACGCACAAACACGGCGAAATTTTGGCTCGCGATCTTTGTCGCTTTCACGGCACAAAGAAAAAATAGTCCATAAGACATCGGTTTGCTTGCGGATCGTTCCTCCCATCCAGATTGTCTCGTCGTCCGGATGCGCGACTATCACGAGCGCGCGCTTATTCGCGATTAGATTCAATCGATTCATAGTGCTTTAATTATAACAAGCGTTAAAAAATATTGCAACACATAGCACGCAACACGCATCAAGCAACATGCAACAAGCAATACGACACAAAACAAACAGCACGCAACTTATAATTGTTGCGTGCTGCGTGCTACATGTTTCGTGTAAAATTATTTTTTCTTTGGCAATTTGATTTCTTTCTCAACGTCAGTCACTTCTTTGTTTATAAACTCTTCGGAAATATCAAGCGACTCCTGCAACCGCTCCTTGACGCGGCGCTCGGCATCGGAAAGCCCTGGTTTTTTGTCAGCCATCTCAATCAATTCATCCACTTCTTCGCGCAAAGCCATGAAAATTTTGGCAAGTTTTACCTTTACTTCTTCTGTTTCACGCATAATCCTTCGCTTTTCGTCCAAATATTCCCGGCGTTGATAAATAATATACAAGACCAAGGCAACGATTATCGTTAACAGCAAAATAATAATCCAAAGGCTGAATCTTTCTATAAAAGAAAGGGAAATGACAGACAAGATATATCTGGTACTATCCGAACTTTGCGCGCCGCGATCATCAACTATTTTTGCCCATACTTCATAATTACCTTTTTCTAATATTTCATTGCGGAAATATGACCAATTGCCATCATCATCGGTTTTTACAGATGCTTCGATCGGGTCATTGCCGTCCTTCATGATGAAAATTTTTACATTCACCCGCGGATAAAATGATGTGCCGCGTATTACCAATTCTTCTTTACTATTGACTGTTTTTGGTATACTTGTAATAATCGGCGCTCGCAAAGGCTCAACTAAAAATTTTACTGTCGAAGACGACACATTACCGGCCTTATCAAAAGCGGCGATATCTGCCAAATACTCACCCGGCGCAAGCGGCTGAAGCTGATAATAGCCTTTTTCCATATCTTCCGGCTTTATCTGCTCAATTTTTTCATTAACATTCAATTTGTAATAATCCAAACTAGATGCTTCATCAATCGTTTTGAATCGTAACTGTGGCACAGGATTGGTTTCATCTCCCCCGTTATCAACGGTAACATTAAAACTCTTTGGCGGTGTCGCGTCCACCAAAAGCTTGCGGTGAGCAATCTGTCCCCAACCACTCTTGTTCTTATATTTAATATGAAAATATTGTTCACCATCCGGAACCGCTTCTTCAAAAAGCACATCCTCGATAATACCGTCGATTTCAGCCCCCGGATCAGCTGTTGGATTAGTGCTAATATCGTAGCTAACACCGATCAAATCAGCTAATAGCTTCCAAGAAAATTGCGGATGATTATTCATGTACCAGATATCAGTTTCAGGATGAGTTTCCGAGGATACTTCCGGCAAAGGCGGAAGCAATCCTTTCGCTGTCGGTTTTTCTTCTTCTGCCTTTGGTTTTTCTATCGGCTTTTCTTCGGTTTTTTGCGCTTCTGTTATATTAAAACTGGCATTGCCAAATCCTGAGAAAACATTAGTGCCCTTG
The DNA here is from genome assembly GCA_003514005.1 of Candidatus Falkowiibacteriota bacterium. Classification (GTDB taxonomy): domain Bacteria; phylum Patescibacteriota; class Patescibacteriia; order Patescibacteriales; family UBA12075; genus UBA12075. Next base: position 76,135 of record DOSJ01000004.1, on the reverse strand, counting down.
CCATCGGCTGCCAGAACAATACCGGAAGTGAAATTGACCGCAGTCGTACCAGCTTTTTTTGAAGTAAAAGAAATCGTAAATATTGTCCCGTTATTGCCGGTATAAGGCCCGGGGGATCCTCCGCCAAAGCTGATAGTCCCGGCGGAATTTGAAAATGTAGGATCCGTTGTCCAGAGCTTGAAAATAGAGCCGGTGTCTGCGACTTTTGTAACTGTCAAAAATGAATTGTCGAATTTAATCAAACCCTCGGCCGCATTTATGCCAGTACCGCCGCCGCTATTAACTGCGACTTTAACTGAAAAACTTGAATTTACAGTATAAGAACCAGAATTAGGAGACAAAAATAAAACCGCATTCTTGGTCTGGGCCAATGAATCGGTAATCGGTAAAATATTTGCGTACGATAAAAAAAACAAAAGAAGTACGCTAAAAAATTTCTTCATAATTTAAAATAATTTCAACATTAAATATTTACACAAAAATCCTAGGCGTTGTTGATGGTAATCTTTTTCTTTCCTTTTGTCTGGAGCAAAAGCATGGGTAATCTTAATATTAAGATGCCTTTTTTAAATTTTGCCTCTACCTCAGCCACGTTTATCTCTTGGGGTAAAATTATTTGGCGATAAAACAATCCCCATTTGCATTCCTGGCGCAAAAATTTTGAATCATCATCTTTTTCCTCACTTAATTCTGTTACCGCAGGCCGGTCTTTTTTGCCTTGGATAGTTACTACATCGTTTTCATTTTCAATACTTATATCAACATCCTTGATATCAACACCCGGCATTGGAGCAATCACAAAAATATCGGAAGCAGTCTGAAAAATATCAACTTCAAGCTGCATAAAACCTGCGCTTTTATCAACTTTACCGTCTTTAATCTCGCTTGTGTCTTTATTTTCTTCAACTTTTACTTTTAATTTATCTAAAAAACTCATAGAAATTTTCGAATGTCGATTTTCGAATGTCGAGTGTCGAGTGTCGAATTTCGAGTGTTAATTTTAAAAATAATTAACAAAATATTTATAAACATATTATAACATAAATTAATAAGAAAACAAAATTAATAAACAGTTATTAAAATTCGACACTCGACACTCGACATTCGGCACTTTCTCAACCTGTCCAATGGAACATCATAATACTAAAATCCGTCAGATTGACAATCCCATCATGGTTTTGGTCGGCACATTCATTGCTTCCACCCCAATGATATAATAAAATCGAAAAATCCGTTAAATTGACCTTGCCGTCAAGATTAAGATCCGCCCCCGAACATACGCTTTCTTTTACAATCGGCGCAGCGCCAATGCTTATTTTCAAAATTTTTCCAAAATCGCTAGTGCCCTTGCCATTTATTGTTGTACGCGCTTTTACCAGATATGCACCGTCATCCAAATCTTTTGTATCCAGATACAATGACCAATCTCCGTTTTTACTTGATAAGCCTATTTTTTTTACAATCTCCAAATCAAGGACTTTGATATTTTTTTCTGGATAAAGCCATGCTTCAACATTACTTTCCGGTACAGTCTGTCCGGAAACTTCCAGCATCTGCCCGGCTGTTACAGCTGAATTAGTTACGGAAATCGTCGGAGTTAAGATAATATCCGATATTGTTGTCTGGGTGTTGGCTTCCAGCCAAAAAGTGGTTGAAAAAGTGCTTGAACGGCGCTTTAACGAATCCTCTGACCAAATTCCAAAAGTATATACTCCGCGAACCAACTCCTCGACATAAGCGGAAAAAGAAGCGTCTGGTTTTGCCAATACCCTGCCCTGTTCAACGCCGTCCTGCAAAAAAACTACTTCTTTTCCAGGATATGCCCAGCCGGTAAAGACAACCCCCGGCGCTCCCGGAGGTGGGGGGTAAGGCAAATACATCGATGGAGCCGAGCCGACACCACCGCCTCCTCCACCACCGCTGCCTGTGCCAGTGCCGCCGCCATGACTGGTGCCTGAGTCAGTTTCTTCCGGGTCGTCTCCGCCCTCACCGTCGTCAACTCCACCGCCTTCGCCTGCTTGTCCGGAAATCGAAAAAGGAATATAATAATCAACGCATTCCAAATAAGTAACAGGGACGCCGGATGCCGTAAAATACGGCGTAGTACTAGCACTGGAATAAAAACAATCATTAACAATATCCCGGACACCGAATTGGTCCGTACAGCGGACATAATAATAATAATCTCCACCGTTTACCAAGTCATCCAAAATAACCGTATGATTAAAATAATATGCCGTAGTAGAAGCATAATTAAAGCTTTCGGTCATGCTTGAATATGGCGTGCCTGAAGCAGTCGCATAACGACAACGGGCTGGATAATTTGTAGTCATAGACATAATAGTTTGTGTCGTACCAAAATTCAGCCAGCCGACCGGTGAAGCGCCCAAGTATCTCGTCTTGGAATATGTGCTCATTCCAACCGGATCAACAACGGCGATGATGATTGAAGCAGCCTCCAAATAGTTGTTCCCTGAATTATAAATTCTCGCATTTATATGATATGAGCCAACGACTGCCGGATTTATAATGTTTCTTGTTCCAACAGATCCATAAACGGCTTGATTTCCGACAATGATCCGCATGTATCTGCGCGCTAAAACTCCGTCCGAGCTATTCAAATGAATCTCTATCATTCTTGTTGTTGTCGCAATCGCAATTCCATCGTCAACAATAGAGCTGGTTGTTGCCAATTGCCGATCAACATAAGGCCCGCTAGAATTATCCGCAACCGTAAAATCAATATCAGATAAATCCATCTCATTTGGAATCATGAAATCATCGTCAAAATCAAGTACAATTTTTCCGCCAGCCGGAATTTCATTAACATTGCGAAATTCAAAAATATGGTTCGCTCCCGTACTGGGCCAGGAAGTAGATATCCTATCACTGGCACGATACAAAGCATTCGCCGAATTATACGATGCAAAAAGAAAACCGCAGATGCAGATAACAACTATAAATAGTAAAACAAATTTTTTTAACATTTTTTACTAAGTATAAAGTTAAAAGTTATAAAGTATGATCTTCAAAATTTAACTTTACAACTTTCAACTTTATACTTTCAACTTTCAATTTTTTATTACTTCGCGCACCGGAACCCGACGCCGGTTCCGGCGAAAGACGGCGGAGAAACCAAGTACATAGAATACAATCCAGCATCAGACTTATTTTCCCAATATCCGCCGCGAGCCATGCCGCGCACTTCATTATTCTTAATCCAAAAAAAGTCTTCATTATAATTTTCATCTGCTTTTTCTTTGTTTATTTCCGTAGGTAAACCGCTGCTGTCAGCAGAAATAATATACCCTGATTCGGGAAGAGCGCGTCCGTCAAGCATGCCATTGTTAATTTCACCTTTTACCCACTCCCAAACATTGCCGATCATGTCAAAAGCGCCGAATGCCGAAACGCATTTCTCACCTGTTCCGGTAAGTCCCGGCTGATTTGGCCAATTGTTATCCACTTGGCAATCATCAGAATCCCAATCAGTATTCTTGTCAGGACTGCCTTGCGAAGCAACAAACCATTCCTCGCTAGTCGGCAGTCTTTTGCCGGCTTTGGCGCACGCGGCAATCGCTTGCGTCTGGGAAATAAAGCGCCACGGCTCGGCATTTTTTACTGAAACCGGAAAACAATCCGCGTAATCAAGATTTGACCTGGTCTCCGACTGATTGGTCACGACTTTGTTCTGGCATTTTTCATTCGGTGAATTTTCATATTTATCTATGCAAAAACCGCCGTTTTCCGATGGTATAAAAGCCATTTCTTCGGGACAAGGACCTTCCGGTTTGCCGAATATCACTTTTCCCAAAATCGATTCGGGAATGTTGTCATAATTATCAGCAGCGTCAATCCCAACCGAAACCAAAATTATCGCTGCCGTACCAATGCTTAAATATTTCAATATTTTAAGAAATATTTTTTTCATTTTTTCTTCTGCGATAATCAAGAATAAAATTGATTATTATCAAAATAAATAATATGAATATTCCAACAATAACCACCCACAGCAAAACCGTCTGATTAAGTCCGCTGCGGCTATTCAATTCCGCCTCTCTCGCATTCAAGGCCTGCTCTTTCTGGCTTAGGCTGTTTTCTTTGTTCTTCAAATCCAGCGCCAGCTTGTTGAACGGATTTTCCGCTACACTGGACGACATACCGACTGCCGAGCCGACTTTGGATCCATAAAAAATCCCGACATCAACGGGATTGATGCCGGCTGACGCGAAAAAAACGATGATAATCGCAAGCAAAAAATATACTCGGAGCTGATGGATGATTGATATTGATTTGTGTAGCATATAGTTTAGTTAATTAGTTGATTAGTTAATTAGGGAGTTAAAAAATTACTTTTTCATCTCCAAACACCTAATTAACTAATTAACTAATCACTATTTAACACACCGAAACCCCACGCCCGTACCGGCAAAAGACGGTTCGGAAACAACGTATAGCGAATATTGTCCGGCATCGGACGCATTGTCCCAGTAGCCGCCGCGCGCCATGCCGCGGATGCCTTTTTGCTTTATCCAAAAAAAATCATTATAATAATTTTCATCTCCGGATTCCGCGCGTGTTACGCTTGGCATTGCCTCGTCGTCTACACCCAGAACAAAACCGCTTTCCGGCAAGGCCTTTTCTTTGTATTGCCCGTCATTAACTGTCCCTTCCACCCATTCCCAAACATTTCCGATCATATCGTACGCGCCCGCGGATGATTTGCAGTTTTCTCCGGAACCGCTCGCGCCCGGCTGAACTTGCCAATTTTTCGCAACCTGACAATCATTTGTGCTCCACGAATTATTTATATCCGGTGTTCCCAATGACGCGCTTAACCATTCATTATTCGTAGGCAAGCGTTTTCCGGCTTTTGCGCATGCCATTGCCGCCTGGTTCTGTGATATAAAGCGCCACGGCAAAGCCTGCGGGCGTGATTCCGGCTTGCAATCGCTATAGTCAAGATTCAGGCGCGTATCGGTCTGATTCGACGGATCTTGGTACGGACAGCCTTTTCCCGGAGCAGCTTCATATTTGTCTATGCAAAAATTTCCCGAACTATTCGTTACCAAAACCATACTTTCTTCACAGGGTCCGCTCGGTACGGCCGCGCTTTCATTTGGATTAAGCAAGGTGTCGCTTGCTTTGATACCGGCCGTTGTCAAAACCACGGCAGTTATCATTACTATAAGCTCTCGTTTTCCGATCAGGCTTTTCTTTTTCAAATTAATGGTTTTTCGCATTTGTTTTTATTTTTTCAAATTAATCACATCGTCTTTTTTTTCTGGCTTTGACTGACTCCTTTTAAAAAATATCTTTTTTGCAGGTTCTGATTTTTTGCCGACTATTTGCGTATTCAAACCGGTGGTATTTCGGATTGCGCGCCGGATATAAAGACGAATTAATACGGTGATTAATAATATAAATATAATAACTGCTGACACAGCAAATATAACCGGTTTTGGATAAATAACCCAAAAATATATGACGCGATTATCCGCCTGGCGGCCTTCTTCGCCATAACCCAATATCAGCTCGGCGCGATAACGTCCCATTTCCAATAAATTTTTATCTCCCTTCCAATTGAATTCCCATTTGCGAATGCTTTCTGGGAGTACATTGCCAAATTCGGAATTGTGGTTGATGGTTATTGTATTTTTTAGCTTATTAAAAGGCGCATATATTTTTATTTCTCCCAATGGCTGAAGATGGACATTGCCCAAATTTTCAAAGCGCACTTTGAACCCAACATCCGTCTTGTCATAAAAAACCTTATCTGAAACAAATTCACGGATAACGCCGCGTTCTTCGACATCGCCTTTTACATTCAAAAGCACCAAAGAAGCTAAAAGCGATGATACCTTTATTACCGAGCCGCTAACACTATCTGCCGGCGGTCGCGTTCCCGCCAAAATAGCGGCATAATGCCCGCCAGGTGATGCGTTCTCCGGGACATCGATAATATAAGGAATTTCGCGACTGCCAAATGCCGGTATCACAACTTCGTTTTCTTCAAGCACTATCCATTGACTCAAAAACGGACTCACACCTTCCGAAGATGTGCCAGTTTTTTCTGATGACAAAAATTCAACCACGCCATCTTCTTGTTTAGCGCGAAAATCAACCGCCTCAACATATATAGTATGTTCCTCTGGATTATTGTTAGCCACCTTGATCGTACTCTTCCAAATATCCCCCGGATTCATGTTATTTTTGATTAGCGGAGGAGTAATGGATAAAGTGATCCCCTCTTGCGCAAAAACAAACGGAACATTAATAAATACTAACAAAAATATAAATACAACTACTATTTTTTTCATACTGTAATCAAAATAACAATAAATATTAAAACTTGGAAATTATTTTTTTCTGTCATTCTCGTGTAGGCGGGAATCCAGATTCGGACGATAACCCCTGGATTCCCGCCGGAGTTTATGCCCGGAGGGGTACGGGAATGACAAATGGGGAAAATTAGTATTAAATAATGAAGATTTTTTTCAAATCTCAAATTATTAGAATATTGAATGAATATTGTATATTGATTATTGAATATTGAACATTGAATATTACTCAAGCTTTCTTAAATTAATCACAACATCCTCCTCCTCATCTTCATGCTTGTGCTGATGATGAATATATGTCCGGCGAAAAAGATAATACACCAAAACCGAAACGGAAATAAATAAGCCCCCGATAAAAAACAAAACAAAAGGCAGAGGCAATATCCAAAAATAAACCGTATCCGCTAAATCGTGCTTCTCTTTATCGCCATATTCAAGCTCCAATTTAGCTTTGAATTTTCCAATTCCCCGATTCTTGTCCCAAGTTATATAAAAATCTTTTGTTTCTCCGGATAAAATATTTATATTTTCCGGATTAACATCAATCTTTTCCAGATACTGTCCACGTCGATTAAAAATACTGATCGTACCTTTTGGCGCAAGATCTACCGTACCGGTATTTTTTAGACTTGCGTTAAACTTAACCGGCCATTTAAAAAAAGTAGTCCGCTCCGCTTCAAAGGTAATCAACTGCGCTTTCTCAACCGACACGTCTTCTATCTCAAGATTAATTAAAAGCGAAGTTGTATTGTTCTTTTTTAAATTTTCAGCCGCTACCTCGGTATTCGCGCCTGCCGGAAATGAAACGATTGCGTATCGCTTGCCCGGAACCGCGCTGGCATTGACTTCGATTTTAAACGGCATTTCCGTTTCCTCGCCAGGCATAAGTTGGATCGCACCGCGCTGTATCCGAATCCAACGCGCCAATGAAGTGGACTTGTCCAATTTTCCCGGATCTATAAATTCCTGTTTTCCTCCTTCGGAAGATACGTCGTTTACCATCGGATAAAGATCTACTTTAAACTCGGTATTATTTTTTATCTTTATCATCCTCTCAATCTGTTCCGAAGCCTTGGCCTTTTCATCAATCACATACGGACTAATCACAATACCGCCCTCCTCAGCCTGAACCAAGCGAAAACAAGAAAAAAACAATATTACGATTATTATCATTTTGATTCTTTTTGCAAACATTATTTTAAGAAAAAAACAAGAAATATAATCCACTCAATAAAATAAACATCATTATAAATACGATTACCAGGATAACCATAAAATGCACAGTCGGTGAAGAATTTTTTCGCGTTTTAACATAACGGACATTAGGTAATCCCGCCCTTTCCATGGCTTTTCGCACTGCCTTGTTCTTGTACAACCTGATAAAAAGCATAAATGTTCCGCTGATAAACAAAAGAATCAACGTTATCGGGATTAAAATCCGCCAAGGAATAATCCAAAATGTTTTCACGGAAACCAAGCTATTTTTTCCTTGTCCGCCTTCATCCGCTGAAACACCATAGGTAATGCCTAAACTTGCGGTATATTTTCCAAAAGCATTGTCTCCGTTCCAAAAATTTTGGCCAAAATTTCTAATTGATTTAGGCAAAATATTACCGCCTTTTTCATTAATCTTTACAATTGAGACCTCTTTCCCAAACATGTTTTTGATGGATATTGAACCGCGCGGCTTGATATGAACATTGCCGATATTCTCGATCCGAACCGTAAAATCAACGGAAAAGGGCGTAGAATAAAAATCTTTATCAGTATTAAATTCAACTATTTGCGCGTCTTCATACACGTCGCCTTTTACGCGCAACAACACCAAACACGCTGTTTGCTGGGCGATTGCCATGCCCGCTCCCTTGTCTTCATTCTCCATCTGGATGCGTGGTGGTTCTGTTCCAAATACGATTGCTCCGAAATACCCCCCCGGACCGACTTCAGCCGGAACAATGACTTGGAAAGGAAACGTTTTTGTTTCTCCCGATTGTAATAAAGTCCCTTCATTGCTAATAACAATCCAAGACGCCAAATAATTGCCTTCTTCCGTCCCCGGTTCAATCAAACGCGCACTTCCGGACTCACCCTCGGATTTAAAATCGCGCAAATAAACGTAAAATGTCTTTGCCTCACCCGATTCGTTAGTCACACTTACTTCAGAGTGTAGTGCCTGTCCTGGATCAACCATCTCTTCAATCCGCACCGGACTAATCTTTATCCCCGCACCTTCTTGCGCGAAAACAATATCAGTTTTAAAAAAAATTATTGCCGTCAAAGCGACTACAAACAAAAAGCCTTTTTTTATTGTCATTTTACGTTTTATTAATCATTAAATATAAAAATTAACACCTGTGCTTAAGTGTTTTTACTTTTTATATTTTAACATTTTTTAGTCAGGATTACAAATAATTCTTAAACAAAAAAAACACCCTCTCAAAATAATTTAAGAGGGCATTTTTATGTAAACTATCAAAAAATTTTCAACAATCTATTTGCAAAAGATTTAGTATGTAGGCGTGCAAATATAAGTCAATTTGTTTTGATAATCACCGGCTTCCTGCATTGCGGAAACTTGGATTTTAAAACCGACAATAGCGGTACCTGTACCAGTGCCGGTTGAATTGGTCGGTCCATTATGGCTAAAAATGCTTAAGGCATTTACCCCGTCAAAACCTCTATATGTATTTGATGTAAATACTCCAGAATCATCAGATGTTACACCCATATGACCCCAAGTATTTTCATTATCAATATTTGGTGTAGGTGCAGCCCATACGACTGCGGAAGATGTTGAAAAACTATCAATATCTGCCGCTCCCGCGCTACGTAAATTTCCATCTTGCTGCACGGTAACATTAAATCCATCATCAGCGTTAGTGGAGACACTCAATACTTGACCCATTAACTTTTCGGTTGTGCTAAGAGTTCCAAAAGGAATTGATGTTGGACTGGAAGTTCCTGAAAAATTTTGGCTATTGAGCGTATCATCAGGAGTAGTAGTACCGATTGTAAATGTCAAAGTTGCGGGCACATGTGCGGTAACCGTAACTTCGTCAATGATATAGATCTTCACTTCAGAAGATTCAATTTCGGTACCACCAGTCTGATGCGTACTGATGGTTACGCTATAATCGTTGGAAGTAGCGGGATTTACTGCGTCAACAACGATTGTTGATGTAGCGGTTGTGGACGCCAAGGTTTGTCCGGAGTCTACTGTACAACGAATTACTTGCGCGCTTACAACCGATCCGGTCGTATTAAACGGGCAAGTTGTTGTTGCCGCAGTTAAAACAATTCCGGATTCAAAAGTAAAGTTCACATATTCGCCTTGGCTCAGGGCAGTGCCCAAATCAAAAACGATTGTATGTGTTACTCCGCTTGAACTTGGTGACGAATCACTGATCGTATCCTTTGCCAAATCCAAAGAAACGGCTTTGACAGTCGGAACAGACCCATAAATCGCCAACATCGAAAAAATCAAAACAGCAACGATTGCAATCTTGCTTCTTTTTATTTTTTGCATGGGGATAAAATCTAGATAATAAAATTATAAAAATTTTATTTGCTAAATTCTTAGAAAAAATAAATAATGTCTTACCTTTATAAAAAGGCAAGAAAAATAAGCTTATTTTTAATGTGCATAACAAAATTTCGACCTTTTTTATCCACACTCCTATGGATAATTTTGTTATGTTTTTTATTATAACACAAAATTAAATTTTTCACCAATAAAAAAACTCCGCCTTTCGCGAAAGGCGGAGTTTTTTACTGTATCGCCCTAAGAGCTAGAAGATAGGCGTACAAATATAGGTAAGAGTATTTTGGTAGTCACCAGCTTCCTGTAATGAACCGATTTGTACCTGGTAAATCACGTTTGTTGTACCTTTGTTTGGTGTCAGACCATCAGAAGGTCCGTCATGATGCATAATCGGCAAAGGATCAGAGGCATTCAAACCGGCAAACAAGGTTCCGCCATTATCAAAGTTTTGATTTGTATAACCGCCAAGAGTGTCTAAGTCCGCATCTTCGGAATGCAAACCCATGTGGCCATATGTATAATACTGGTCCAACAAATTTTGTGGGGCTAACCAAGCCGCAGCCGTAGTAGAACCAGTATTATCAAAAGCGTTGTTAAAGCTGTTGATATTTGATCCGGAATCAGAGGTAAGCTCATCATCTTCAAATACGGTCACAGTATAGCCGTCGTCCGCGTTTGTCGTTACTTTAAGGGTTTGACAAACTGTTGAAGTAGCGTTGACAACCAAGGTTCCAAAAGGCGTATTTGTGGCAGTTGATTCATTTGAACAAGGAATGCCACCTACTCTGCCGGCAGTTGATGTTCCGCTCACGACAAATGTCAAAGTGGAACTCACTCTCGCCGTCATTAGAACGTCTTCGATGATTGCAACCGCAACATCAACACGTTCCCTGACATTTCCAAGACTATCATAATGGGTAATACTAATATAACGTGACGCTTCGGAAATAGGATTTATAACGCTATTTATAGTTGTTGTTGCCGCTCCCGCCGCTCTTGTCGCGCCTGTTCTGGTACATCGTAAAGTTCTATCGCCATTTGAAAGAGCCTCAGTCCAATCCGTACCGCCATCAGGACAAGTAGTGTTTGCCAATGTTGTAGTTCCGAACTGGGCAGGCAAAACAAATTCTATATAATCGGTTGCTGGGGTCGAGGTGCTAGTTGTAAAAGTCAGCGTGTGGTTAGCGGACACGCCTAAATCGGAATCGCTAATCAAATCGCGCGCGTCAACGATTGCGTCGACTGCGTTGGCATTATTCGGGCGGGGAATAAAGCCATACATCGCAACCATAATCGCTACGACGAGGAGAGTTGAGATGGCTTTTTTTTGTTTTTTAAATTGGTTCATATTGTTTTATTTTTATATTAAATAGTTGATCGGCTATGAATATTTCGGAAATAATCCGAGCTTAAGACTAAATTTATGATACTACTGACTTCGTTTTGGTTATAATACCGCCATCCGCGCGAGTCCCGCTTGGCTTCGGGTATTAAACCTTCTTTTTCCCAGCGTATCAAGGTAGTCTTGTCTCGATCGATTTTTTCCTGAATATCCTTTAGGCGATATTTTTTATCTTGCATAAAGTTTATTTTTTAATTTTTATTTTTGCCTTCCGGCATTTTTGTTTTCGACCTTTTTTATTAAGATTACAAATACACGAATTTATTCACAAATACACGAATATTTAATAAAATTCTTAAATAAACATTTGTAAATTTGTGAATAAATTTGTGCATTCGTAATTATTTTTAAACAACAAAAAAAACTTTTCCACAAAAAAGTTTCTGAATATATATCTTAAATTGTATTTGATTTTGGGTTTTCATTTTTGTTTTTCGCCTATTTTGGGCAATTTTTATTTTTTTTGATTTTTTTCTTTTTTTAATATAGTACTATACTACTATACTTAATTTTATTATACACTATTTTAGCAATAAGGTCAATCTATATTATTGTTAATAACATGATTAAATTAAATATTAGCTTTTAATTTTATTTTTTAAAAAAAATTTATTTATTTTATATTAAATATTTAATGAATATTGAATATTGAATATTGAATATTTTACCAGCACTGTGGATAAACTATTATATCCGCGTGAATCAGCGATTATCAAAACTGCGGTACCAATATATATACAATGCTTGTCCGATAATCCCCTGCCGACTGCAAGTCATTTACCTCTAAACGATACACAAAATCAACGCTGTCATCACTGACCGGTATGGGGCTATACGAGATTTCTTCCAAACTGCCATTAAACTTAGCAAACATATTATCCGGTAAAAACCGCGATGGCGAGTTTCCGGAAAGAGTATCATCGCCGCTGTGATAACCAAAAGCGCCCGGATCCGGATTTTCCGGCCAAGGACCGGGATTATTGTTCGTGTACGAAATGGCGCTGATATATGCTCCGGTATTCGAAACCAGGTCTTGTCTTTGATACACAAACAATTGATATCCGCTTTCCGCGTTTGTTGTAATTTTAAAACGGTGCGCGCCTTCAACTCTTGTATTTAACGGCAGGGAGCCAAAAGAAACACTGTCAACCGTGGTTGGAAAATCCGTAATTATACCCTCGGTATCCGTACCACCTGGTAATCCTTCGATTGTAAAATTCAAAACCGCGCTGGAAACGACTACACTCGGATAAGCGCTCGCGCCGTTTTTCAAAACCGCTTTTTCATAATCACTGTAAACGCTGTAATAACTGCTGAATGCCCGAAAATAATAAGTCGTTGATGTCGCCGGGCTATTCGCGTAAAGCGTAAACTCCCACTCGTTTGCATCCAATGCGGAGTGTGCAAATGAGGTGGTTGAAATTCCGGACTCATTATGGGTTGCTTTAATTAACGAGTCTGTCAATGCCAAAGTACTTATTAAATCATTGTCGTTATCAATGCCCTCGCCACATGTCCAAAGCGCGGTTGTTGAGCCTTTTTCTCCTACCCAGCTGACATCCGAATCGAAATTTGAATCTGTGGAGTATTGCAAGCGCATTTTTACATTGGCACCGGAAATGCCTTCTGTTTCTTTGATTGTCATTCGAAGTTTTATAAGGTTGCCATTGCCAACAATTTGCGGAGAATAGTTTTCCAAGGCAATCGGAATAAGCGGCGTTTCCTTGTCTTCATCATGATACCAGCGCCAATTTTGTGATTTTGGTGAATACGATGGGCTGTCATCCCAAAGAATATAGCCGCGCGGATCGCCCGAGTCGCTGTCAAAAGCCTCGCCGGCAAGATTTCCATAGTGCGAAACGAATGTCCAAGGTGCTGTCGGTATTCCGCTTAACTTTACATTATTGCCATTTGCTATTCCCGTGCTGGTTGCAAAACGAATATTGGTGCTGGTTGACCATGAACTTGCGTTGATTGTTTCTGCTGTTACGCTTATTAATGCGCCACCTTCCACATCAAGCTCAAAATCACCGTTGTTAATACTACCAAGCGTAGTTGTACCGGAAATATTTAAGCCGTTGCTATCTATGTTTCTTATTTGAAAATAATCCATAGTTAAAAAAGTATCGGCAATTGACAAAGAATAGGCGCCGGAACTTTGATTGGCAATTGTCGTTGTCGCGCCACTCGTTCCGACAATTTCCAAGACAGAACTCGAATAATCAAGATTTGATCCGCCAAAAATCTGAATTTGGCAAGCGCGTGGCGTACCAGATATGTCTGCGCCGTCAAAATCCTTTGCATAACTCCAATAATCAGCGCTTTCCAATGAGTGGTAGTCTCCCCAAATGCGCAATGCGCCATTCGTACCGGCATAATCCATTGAATAAAGCGATCCGCTTGAATCAACACTAGCTGTATCAGACCCGGAATTCCACATCCGAATATCCGTATCAGCGCCGATTTTTAAATTTGCGTAGGTCTCCGCGCTTTGATTTTTTGTCGCGACCGTATAAGCGCCGCCATTATTCAAATACAGGGTTGAACCGGAATTCCATGTACTAATATCCGGTATCGTGTCTGCCAAAATGTATTGACCCCGTACTTCGATGGTCTTATCCGCGCTAACACTAAAAGCGGATGCGCTAGTCATAATCCAATCCGAGCTTGAAGTTGCATTTCCGATAATATTCCAGCCGCCGCTTGCGCTATTAAATATTATGCGGTTAAACGCGGATTGTCCGGGATTTATTATTTTTCCGGTCGAGACGGAATCAAATGTCGTTGTCGCGTTTCGCGCGTTATACACGCCGTTATTAATCCAATTGCCGCCGGCATAAATATCGTAATTTGAAGATGAAACATCCAGCGTTGAGTTTGCGCCAATAGTCAAATCACCGGAAACTTTTAGCGGATACCCGCCAAGCACCGTTGTCGTAGCCGCAGTTTTCGCAAAACTAAGATTATAAAAATCGTGATTTGCGTCAATTCCACCTGTACTAATAATTCCGCCGGTCGCGTTGTCAAAAGTCGTCGTGGAGTTTCCAGCAATAAACGTCGCGGTCGGCAATACCGTCCAATTTGTGCCAAGCGTAATAATAGTTCCATCTCCCTCACTATCATCAATACAATCAAGCGTACCATTAACTGTAATAAATCTCGTAATATCTAATTCATAACCGCGCGCAAATAAACTGTCGCCGCTGTTAACGGTTAAGCTATCAGCAACCATATCGGAAGCAAGAAAAGTTGAGGCAGGCGAATGCCCGATTATTACATTACCAAGATTATTTTTAACGTCGTTTTTGTCTTCAAATACTCCTTGACCAAGATCCTCAAACACAAACACCCCAGTACCACTGGCTTTTGTAAAATTCGCGCCCAGTTCGATTATCAAACTACCGGTTTCAAAATCAACATCTCCACCTTGGACTAGCGTTCCTTGACTTATGGTCGTCGTCGCGGTCGTAGTCGCGCCGTCAATCAGTGTCCATTTTCCGCCAAGACCGTCAAATTCCAAATTATAAAATTTTTGTTTGTTTGTAACAATTACATTGTCCTGATCGTTTGCTACAAATTTGACGCTAGAAGACGCCGCATTAAATATGCCATTCTCCGCATTCCAATTACCGGAAACTGTAATAATTTCGGTTGATGAAGCGTCTAGCGTGCCTTCAATTCGAACATCAAACAAAGTCAAGACGCTTGCGTTGTTTTTAAAAGTTGACCCCGGCCAAATATATAGTTCACTGTTACCAAGTATGCTAAGATTTCCGCCATCGATTTGAATCATGATGTCCGCATCTTGATCATTGTCGTAGGTTTCAATATGTTCATTACCAATTACCTCAGATCCATAATGGCGTAAAACGACTCGTTCCGAATAAATATGCATATCCGTCACTTCTCCCGCGCCGCCATACAGCGAATAAGTCGCGCCTTTCATGCTGTTGCCATTGACATAAACCAGCATCGGCGTGCCGGTTGCTGGCGGATCGATTTCCCAAAAGATAAATCTGCCGTTTGCCGCCGATGCGGACACGGTCTCCATTACCGCACCGTTGACTACCATAGTAACATTCGGTGCTGTCAAAATTGGCGTAATACCATCAGCGGCATAAACAATACCGGAAATAGAGGGTACGAGTTTGGTTGTAAATTCTCCCACGGACGCGGACTTGTTGCCGTATTTATCATAAGCATAAATCCGAAAAACATATTGCCGATTGGCAATCAAATTATTTATCGTCGTACTGGCCGCGCCGTTATACAACACATTACCCAAATTTGGATCAGTGTTAGATGCATGCATAGAATCAGATTCGGTAACTCCACTCACGCCTTCCTTGTAATAAATCCGATATTCAAAAAAATTCAAATCTGAAGAAGTCGCGCCCAATTCAATAGTAACGCTATTGATTGTCTTTGACATCAGGCTCAGATTTCCCGGTGCTGTCGGCGCTTTGTTATCTATCATTACCGTCGTAGTCGCCGGTATGGTTTGGTCGTCAAAAAGATCATTAGCAGTTAAACGCAGGCAATATTCTCCTTCAATCCCGCCAAGATCGCCACCGGAAAGCCAATCAGAATCAACGGTATTTTCGCCATATTGCGTCAAAACATACGCAAGACCGGTTCCGATCTGATAAGGTGCGTCATTATCAATCAAGGGGTCGCCATAGGTTGCGCTTGTATTCTCATTCAAAATATCAAATGTTAGGTCTCCCGGCTGGCTGAAGTCGCACAAGGTTCCGGTCGCATAATCCATTCTTAGACGCAAATTCTGATTACTATAATCATCGGCTGTAAAACGAACATCGACGCGTCCGCTGCCGTCGTCTCTCTGTACCGCTGAAACAAAATCGCTTAAGGGAGGTGGCGTCAAAGAAAATTCCGGATAAACCCCATAATCATCGACACCCGCGCCCTGATTAACCGCGCGAAAACAATATGTTGCGCTACGACTGGCATCAGTTGTCGCGGCTATCGTATATTCCAATTCCGAATACTCATTTCCATAAAGCGTAATCGTTCCGGTCTGACTAAACGGTGCTTGTACCATATATCCTGGTCGGAATGCATAGCCGTCGCCAGTTAAACGCGGCGTTGTTGACGCATTTTCAATAAAATATACACTTGATTTCATTTCAAAATGTTCACCCGCGGCAGTTGCCGGCACCAAAGTCCAAGCGGAAACATTTTCACAAGTTCCATCTTTAATGCCATATTGCAAGTCATACCGATAATCTTCGGTACTCCAGGTCCCGGAATTGGCTACTGCCACGCGCAATCGGACAGTCTGCTCTTTTGAAGCATATACTCCAGTAGTCGGATCAGGCGTATCCTCGGTCTCGCGCCAGGTTGCGCTGACCGCTTCCAAGGTTGAGCTGGATATCTCGCCGCTTGCAAAAGACTTATTGCCAAAATCATCATAAATCCAAATATTAAAAACATAGTCCGTATCAGGCAAAAGACCGCCGATTGTCGTTGACGCGGCTGCGCCAAAATCCTCTATGCCAAGGGCAGCGTCGTCATTCTTGTCCCATGCGCTATCGGTTTCCGCTACGCCGCTTACGCCCTCTTTATAAAAAATCTTATACTCTTTAAAATGCGTATCACTGCCAGCCGAACCAAAATCAAGCCGAATTGTCCTGACATCGGCATAACCGATCGTTAAATCAGCCGGTCTTTGCGGAACGGCGTTGTCAATCGTAAGCGTCGTTGTCGCGCTATGCGTATCCGACCCGTCCGTAACGGTCAGGCGCAGACAATAATCGCCGTCCGCTGTCGGCAAATTGCTTTTTGACAGCCAATCCAGATCAATGGTATTGGAACCTTGGTCTGTGATAATCGGCGCACCCGCTGTGCCGATTTGATATTCATTTGTATTTGCGATCCCCAAAGGTTCGTAATCAACAGAAATATTTTCTGAACCTTCATCTAGCTCCGGGTCGCCCGGACTAGAAAAATCACACGCCGTTCCGGTCGCGAATTCCAGCTTGGCATAACAATTGTCCCCATCCGTATCGTATATTTCCAAAGAAATGTCCACTCTTCCGCTACCGTCGATTTTCTGAGCCGCGGAATTGAACGAGGAAGACGGATAAGAATTGGTAGTAAACGTTTCTTGTCCGGATTGCGCTTTATTGCCATAAATATCATAGGCAAAAACGCGGAAGCTGTATTGCGTATTCGCAAGCAAACCGGAAACAGAAGTCGTAGCCGTATTGTTATAATTTTTATCAGCCAAATCAGAATCAATTAATTCCAGATCGTTTTCATTGACCGTGGATACGCCTTGCTTATAAAAAATCCGATAGCGCAACCAATTCGTTTCCGTGCTGGTCGCGCCAAAACCAAGAACAAAATAATTTCCATGGCTTTCAATCAGGCTTAAATTTCCAGGCGCGGTCGGACTGAGATTGTCGATCATGAGCGTGGTTGTGGCAAACACACTGTCTTCATGGCCGTCATTTGTTCTTATTCGCAAACAATATGTTCCCGATTGATTGGGTAAATCCGTATTAGAAAGCCAATCAAAAGAAACCGCATTTGCTCCGCCCGTCGTTACGATCCATCCGGACGCATTACCAATCTGATAAGCGTTATCATTTTCGATCTTGGCATCGGCTTGGCTCGAGGTCGCGTTAGCATCAATTTCATCAAGCGTCGGGTCTCCGGCAGATGTAAATAAACAATCTGTTCCGGTCGCGAATTCCAACATAGCAAACAGATTTTCCACGTCCGCGTCATTGGCTGAAATTACAATATCAACGCCTCCTGTACCATTGGTTTTTTGCATAGCTGATACAATATTGCTTTGCGGTTTGTTATTCGTAGTCGTGCTAATTTCATAAACCGCATAATTTTTATTTCCGGCCTGGTCATACGCCCAGATATTAAAAAAATAAGCGGTGCCAGCATTCAAACCGCTAATAGTCGTTGTAGCCGCGCTATTAAATAAAATATGCGCCAAATTGCCATCTGTACTGGAACCGTGCTTTGTGTTTGTTTCATTTACGCCGCTTGTGCCCTCTTTGTAATAAATTATATACTCTTTAAAATTCTCTTCTGTCGTGGTTGCGCCAAAATTCAAGGTGATACTATTGCTCGTATAAGCGGCAACGCTTAAATCGCCGGGAGCGGTCGGCGCAATAAAATCAATCTTGAAATTCGGAATCGCGTCATTATAACGCGTCCATTCCGAACAGACGTTGTCATTATCACAGGCAATAACCTGCCATTTAAATCCGCTGTTGGAATTTGGCAAGTTCGCCGGACTAGTTGTTCCGCTGAAAGGAGCTACTGAGTAGTCGCCGGCCACGGATGTTACTTTCCAAATTTTACTTGCGCAATCCGACCAGGAATCATCCGGCGCGCAAGCATTGAATGGCACGGTCGTCGCAGTCCTAAACGTATCGCTATTCGCAAGTAATTCAAAATAAAGACTGATATTTTCGCCGGCATCGCCGTCATTAACCTCGGCTTGTATCGTCGCGATATCTTCTATCGTCCAGCCGTTGTTTACAATTTCCGTTACTCCGTCCGCTTTGTATTGTCGAAGGTTTGTCGGCGCGGAGGGAATATGGTTTGTGGTAAAATTCACATACGAAGAGCTGGCGGCGTTACCATAATCATCGTACGCCCAGATCACAATACTATATATAGTGCCGGCCATCAAATCACTGATTGTTGTCGTTGCCGCGGTATTGAAAAATTTATCAGACAAATTAATATCCGTACTTGATGACAAGACGCTGTCTGATTCATCCGGCGCAGTACCATCCGCGATCTTATAAAATATCTTGTACTCGGCAAAATTGGTTTCCGTAGAGGTTGCCCCAAATGTCAACACCAGGGTTTCAGTATTTTTTTCAGCCAATGACAATGCGCCGGGCGAACTTGGCCTAGCATTATCAATATACACGGTAGATGTCGCAGGAACCAGCTGGCTATATACTCCGTCATTCACGGTCAGACGCAGACAATAGTTTCCTTCAACGCCAGACAAGTTAAGCGCAGACAGCCAATCAAAGCCTACATTATTCGCCGCAGGCGCTGTCAAAATCCATTCACTTCCGGTACCAACCTGGTACGCTGAAGCATTATCAATCAAAGGGGCCGGTAAATTTGTCGCTGAAATATTCGCGCCGTCTTCATCAAGATACGGATCCAAAGGCGAAGAAAAATTGCATGCCACGCCCGACACATAATCAATCCGCGCCCGGGAAGGGTTGTTATCAAGGTCATTCACGATTATCCCAATATCAATCCTACCGGAACCGTCCCGCTTCTGCTCGACCGAGTCAAACAAACCAGTCGGACGATTTGTGCCGATCTCTGTCGTAACAACAATCGGCGTAGCGCTCGCGCTTTGGCCGGATTCATCAAAAGCCCAAATATTAAACTGGTATTCCGTATCGGCGGTCAAGAATGGAACCGTAGTGGTAGACGCTCCATTAAAAAGGATATTTGACAAATTCGCGTCGGATGATGTCCCGAAATACGAATCATTAGTAGAAACAACATCGCCGCCATATTCTTTGTAATAAATGCGGTAATCGCTGAAAAACGATTCCGTGCTTGTGCCCGACAGGTTAAACGTAACGCTAGTTGATGTTTTGGAATTTTCGCTTAAACTGCCCGGCGCTGTCGGCGGCGTATTATCCACCTTGAAATTCGGCGACTCTTCATTATATTTTACCCATTCTGAACAGGCACCCAGCTGGTCGCAAGCCATCACCTGCCAGATATAGCCGTCATCCGATTCGGGAAGATTGAATATGCGGACGGCATCCTGCGCGCCAAATAGGGCAAACGAAGCCAAATTGGATTGATTGTTATAAGCTGTTTTTACCCAAGCATCGGAACGGTAAACATTGGAAATGCGGACCTCGTCAATCAAACCATCCCAACCAAGCGCGGTTGTAATATCTTTTCCGCCCTGCCCGATGCGCAAAGTCGACGCGCCGGAAGTAAGACCTGTGCCGGCCGGATCATTAGAAGTAGGAGTATCCAAATCGCCATCAACCAAAAGCTCATATTGCCGGCCACTTTCCCAGCGAAAAACCAAGTGCTGCCAATCGGTAGTCTGGGAAAAACTCGAACTTTCCATCTGAATCTCGCCAGTTACGGTCGTCGTAATAGCCCCTTTAATCACATCATTGCCGCCGCCGTTAACTCCGGCATCATCATAGCGCAAGGTAAAAAAACTATCGTTTCCAGCCGGGGCTGAACCGATAATAAATCCGCGATCAGTCGCAATCAAATCAGATTTCAGCCATAGCTCTACCGTAAACTCCGAAAGTCCATTAATATAATTTTCGCCATCCGCGTCCTCCAGGTAATCGCCTGCGCCATCAAATTCATAAGCATAGCCGGTATCGGTTTTGACACGCTTACTAGCTCCCATATTAAACGAAGTCATATGGCGGCTATTGCCGGAACTATCTTTGATATCATCCGCAGATCCGGTCGGCTCCTCATCCATATGCCAAACACCCAAGTAGCTCGAATCCCAAACGCCGGACGCGCTTGACTGGTCCGAAGCGACATCCGCGTTTCCGTAATACATATAAACGATCGTGTCTGTTGAAGAAGAAACATCAGTCTTTACCCAGGCAATCAATTCGCCATCGCTTGAATCATATACCTTTCTTTCATACGAAAGCTTAGTAACGCCATCGGCCGCCGTAAACAAAATATCGTGTCCGTCAGAACGGGCATTTCTCCGCAAATCATCATCAACCGTATTGGTCAAAATCGGAAAATCCTGCATATCATCTTCGATTAAATCCGAGTCAATGACTATTTGCTTGCGATACAGCCATTCCTCGTTATACCAATCCGGACCGGTGGATTGTTTCCAAATCTTTTCCGAACACTGCAAAAATCCGGTTCCGGAATTACAGCTGGATGCCGGAACCGATGTCGCGGTTGTCAGCGTGCCGGTCGCGCTGATGACTTCGTAATAGTAATCAAAATATCCGCCTTCCGGATCTGTTGAGCTGGCCGACAATACCATTGATTGATCGATCGCCCAAGCGTTGTTGGAAACAACCGTAAAATTATCATTCAATCTTTGTTCTAGATTATCAGATAAAAGCGGTAAGTAATTCGTCGCAGCCGAAAGTTCCTCTGTCGCCTGTGTCTTATTACCGGCTTGGTCATATGCCCAGATATTAAAAACATAAGCAGTCTGGGAAAGCAGTCCCGTTATCGTCGTTGACCCATATCCGCTAAAAAGAATATGCCCTAGATGTCCGTCATCGCCCGAATCCCAACGGCTGTCATTCTCGGAAACTCCGCTTGTTCCCGCCTTATAATAAATTACATATTCGGAAAAATTGCTTTCTGTTGTTGTCGCGCCAAAATTAAGCGTAATGGAGTTATTTCCCCTACTATAAAAACCAAGGTTTCCCGGCACAGTCGGCGCATGACCGTCTACACCCGGACGATTGCCCGCATCGGCCGTCGTATAGGTCGAGGAATTATTACCGTTCGTATCAACAAGTACGACGCTGATCGGCAAATCACTACTGTCTAAAATATCATTATGTCCTTCGCTGACGATATAGTTGACCGTATAATTATTTCCGCCGGCCGAAGCCAAACTTGCGCTCACGTCAACGCCGTTAATAGTAATCGCTCCGGCCAAATAGCCGGATGCATCCGCGGAAATCGTCGCTGTCGCTATATCGCCGATCTTGAGCAAACCGGATGTGATATTGAAGCTGACATTGGAAATAACCGGCGCGTGCCCGTCAACACCCGGACGATTGCCGGCGTCTTCTGTCGTATAAGGATTCGAATCGTTTCCGGCAGAATCTCTCAAAACGATATTAATCGGCAAATCATTCTCATCCAAAATATCATCGTGCCCTTCTGCCACAGTATAAGCAACGGTATAATTATTGCCGCCAGCCGAAGCCAGCGTGCCGGATACGTCAACGTTGTTTACTGTAATCGTGCCAGCTGAGTATCCTGTCTCGTCGGAATATATCGTTGCCGTTGCTGTATCGCCGATTTTGAGCATACCCGATGTGATATTGAAAATTACATTGGAAATAATCGGCTGACTGGCATCAACTCCTGGACGATTAGAGGGGTCAGAAGAATTAAAAGCTAGTGAATAATTCCCAGCCGCGTCGGATACAACAAAATAAACCGGCAAGTCGGCAATATCATTAATCGGGTTATCGCCCTCGCTAACGGTATAAACCAAGCGGTAATCACCGGAACCGATTTCAAAAAAACTGGATGCAACATTAATATAGTTGATTGTCGCACTGATAATCGAGAGATTTTCTTCTGCATCCGCGACAGATAATGTAGCGGTGGCGCTTGCGCCGATTTTCAAAATTCCCGATGACGGGACAAATACGGCTGAATTGATTACCGGACGATGGGCATCCACTCCCGGACGATTCGCGGAATCAATCGTTACGTAAGTAACGGAATTATTTCCGGCCACATCCCGAAGCACGATGCTGATTGGCAGATTGTTTGCATCCAAAATATCGTTATTTCCCTCAATAACAATATAGCTGACAGTATAATCATTGCCGCCGGCTGAAGCCAATGTGCCGGACACATCAACACCATTGATAGTTATCGCGCCGGCCGAATATCCGGACGCATCCGCAAAAATCGTGGTCGTGGCAATATCGCCGATTTTGAGCACACCCGATGTGATATTAAAACTGACATTGGAGATTACCGGTTTGTGTCCATCAACGCCCGGACGATTACTGGCGTCTTCTGTCGTATATGGAATCGAATCATTTCCGGCCGGATCGCTCAAAACTATATTAATCGGCAAATCGTTGGCGTCTAAAATATCATCGTGTCCCTCGGCCACGGTATAGGTAATCGTATAATCATTTCCTCCGGCCGAAACTAACGTGCCGGAAACATCAATGCCGTTTACGGTAATCGTATCAGCCAAATACCCTGTCCCATCGGTATAAATCGTCGCTGTTGCCGTATCGCCGATTTTGAGTACGCCGGATGTGATATTAAAAGTTACATTGGAAATGACCGGACGATTGGCATCGACTCCCGGACGATTGGTCGGATCAGAAGATTGAAAAGCAACGGATTCATTACCTGCGCTATCGCGTAAAATAATATTGACCGGCAAATCATCATTATCCGGACGATCAACGTCGCCTTCTGCGACAATATAAACTATCCGATACTCTCCACCACCAAGTTCAGTAAAGCTGGCTCTTGCGTCTTTGCTATTAATATTGATTGTCGCGCCCGCGCTCAATCCGGTTTCCGCGCTCGCGGCCGTAATCGTGGCGGTTGCCGTATCGCCGATTTTCAGAACTCCGGAAGACGGCGCAAAACTAAGCGCTGAAACCGCCGGCGCATTCGCGTCGATTGACGCCGTATTGGCGGTAATCGCGGTAAAGGCGGGATCATTATACTGCTCCAGCTGATCTTTTAACATCAGCGAAAACGGAATCGTTCCAGCCGAGCGATCCGTATGTCCGGACAAGACCGTATAATCAAAAGTATAAGTTGAGTTATCATATTTTTGCAAATTACTTGCCGCAACATTATTAACAGTTGTCGTTCCAAGCGTATAGGCAGCCACGTCAGCCGCTACCGTCGCAGTCGCGCGAATCGTATCGCCGATTTTGTAAACAAGATTTGGGATAACGATCGAAAGTATCTCGGGTTTGTGCGCATCCACTGAAGCCGTATTCGCGGCCGGTGTAACATAGGCCGCGTTCTCATTGCCATAATTATCGCGCATGATTATCGAAATCGGCACATTCCCGGCCGTTCTGTCCATATCGCCTTCGGCCACGATATAATATGCCTGATAAGTCGTATCTGCTAGGTCCGAAAAGCCGGATAATGTCTTTCCGTTCACGGTACTCTCTCCCAAAGCCAAACCCGTTTCCGCCGTATCAATGATAATCGGCAAACTGCTGTTTATACCATAAGCACCGTTATTCAAATAAACGGCCTGGATAATCGGAGCATGCGCGTCCAGCGATCCATTCGCAAAAACACCGGCATACGGCGCATTGATATTGCCATAAGAATCGCGCAAAACAATATGATACGGTATCGTTCCGGTTGCGCGATCAACATTGCCTTCGGCAACCGTATATTCCAGCGTATAGGTTGTGTTATTGATCTTTGTCAGATTCGCGGTCGCGCTCGTTGCGGCATTAAGCGAAGATGTCTCCAAAAGATAAAGGCTGGCATCCAAGGCAGTCGTTATCGTTGCTGTCATAATGTCTCCTATACCATACATCAGATTAACAATTTCAACCGCTGTTATCTCAGGAGCGTTAGCATCAATCGATCCGCCGCTGAATGATCCGGATGATGACGCGCTTTGGTTAAGATAAGGATCCACCAAGGATATTTCAAACGGGATGGTATTGCTCGCGCGATCTGTCTGTCCGCTTGCTATCAGATAATCGGCAGTAAAAGTCGTGTTGTTAATTTTCTGTAAATTAAATATTGGGCCGCCATTTATTTCAGAGCTAGTACCAATTGTCAGTGCATCCGATTCCGCCGTCGCTAGCGTGATAGTCGCGGTCATGGTGTCGCCAATCTTGTACATCCGATCAGGAATCGCAACACCAGAAATTATCGGATCAAAATTGTCGATGTAAACAGTTGTAGTCGCCGATACCAGCTGATCATTTGTTCCGTCATTTGCGGTCAGGCGCACGCAATAAGTGCTGGATGCATAAGGTATATTGGCCTGACTAGTCCAATCAAAATTGACCGTGCTCGTACCGAAGGTAGTCGTAATCCAACCGGTCGTGGTACCGACTTGATAAGCATTCGTATTATCCACCTTGGGGTCGCCATAAGTAGCGGTAGTATCGGCGTCAACCGTGCTGATAGTTGTCTTGGCAGACGAACTAAAGGCGCAGGTGCTTCCTTGTTCATATTCGACTTTAACGCGCGCGTCATCCAGGTCGCGATCCGATACGTCAAAAGCAAAATCAACAACCCCGGATCCATCCGCGCGGAAAGATTTGGAATTAACGACGCCAAAAGGCCGATTAATATTCTTGAGCCGTGTACTGAACGCGGCCAAGCTCACCTCGTCGCCGACCTGAGTGGAATTGGGCACCTCAATCGCGTCCAAACTGATTGTCTGTCCGGTTGTCGGAATGCTTACTCTTGCGACAATATTATGTACCGGCTCGTCCGCGGCGTCATAACCGGTCCGGTATCCGGCCGGCGACTGCCCCCAGCTCCAGCTGGTCGGCACTGTTACCCCATTCACTTGCAAACGATCGTCCGATTCATTCGTATTTGCCGTAATATCATTTATAAACGAAGAAAAGATCAGTTGGTCGCCACTTGTCTGCGGGGCGTAATTTCCCCCGCTATTCAAATTACCTATCACCGTCCAGGTACCGTTGATCGCGGTCGAGGGAAGATCTGCATAATATGTTTTAAAGCTTTCAAAACGGTTCAAATTCAAAGCAAAAACGCGGCTGCGCAAGTGCGTGTTAACATTGGAAGTGATTGAATAATTGCGAATACTAAAAACCGTATTTTGCGCCACGTTATCAAATGGTCGATATATGGCGTGCGGTAAAAATTCATTCGTATTTTCACCTTCTCTTTGAAATGACATAGAGGCGCTTGCGCCATTGTATATTTGGCTGACATATTGTCTTAACGCGCTTGAAATATCAATTTCCGCCATCGCAAACACCAGCCAATCCTTGACGCCATCAGCGTTATTCATGGTAATGTTTGCGTCCGCGGTTACGGTTGTAGTTAAAGCGCGCGATGTTGAATTGACGGCATATTTCCAATCAGTCGTTTCCAGGTTACTGATATTCATTGCCACAATCTGCGCGTTCATTATATACGAAGTTCCGGAAACAGTGCGATAACGTAAAATAATGTCCTCAGGGGTTGCCGCCTGATCCATTACATCAAACCAAGAAATCTGCATCGCGTCATTCGCTTGATCCCCGGATGCTTCAATTGAGCCGGAATATTGGATCGTGCTTCCATACAAAATTTCAAAATTCGAAATTACACCGGCCACACTTCCTGAAAAACCAGCCGTCACATACACAAAATATTTCTGTCCTCCGCTAAATAGCGTGGATGTCGCCTTAACCGCTTCTGTCCAATTTACAGTGTCCGCCGTACCGGCATCAATCGCAATCTTCTGTGCCACAATCACCTGATTCTCGCCGTCCGACGCGATCTGCCAGCTGCGATTTTCCCAGCCTATGGCTGGTCCGCCTTGGGCGGAGATTGCTTCAAGCGGACCCAGCAAATAAAATTCCGGAAAAATATCCGGCGCGTCAAACTTATAAATCAATGTTGCCTCATCTCCTTTTTTAAGAATAATATTCTCCAAAATCAAATTTTTTCCAGCATCATCTATTTGTAATTTGTAATTTGTAATTTGTAATTGATTAGAAATTAGAAATTGGAAATTAGAAATTTTAAAATCCTCCGGCATTTTTTCGATAAGGTTTCCGCTAAAATCCTCATTCGCCCTAATCTTCACCATCATCCCATACTCCGCTGTCGGATTGATACGCGTCGGCCCGATGCGCTCGACAACAAAAGGCGATTCGGCCTGCACGCTAATAACATCGCTTATCTCCCAAGAACCTTTTTCCGTAGTAGCGATTAATTTCACAGTATATTCACCAATCTCTCCCAAACCATAATTCGCGTAATAATCCGGAGTTAAAATAACATTATCCGGCCCGCATTCCGGGTTGCGGATAATCAAACCGTTTTTTGTACTTAAAACCGCCTTACCTTTATCCGGTGCGGTAATAATCATCTCCAGATCAGCGCCACAAACTGTGTGTCCAAGCTCATCCAAAACCCCCATCTGCAAATACGCATTTTCATCCGGTTGATAAATTGATTTATTACTATTAAAAGCCAGAACACCCCAACTAAAATCCTGCACAAAACTGATTGTTTCATTACCGGTTAATTTTTCGTCTTTCAAAGTAATAACTACTTTATGCAAGCCTGGTTTTACCTGCCGTCCTTTTGGCTTTAATTGAACTGAAAATTCACCGTCTTCCTGATAAAAAGTTTCAACAAAAAAATCACTTTCTTCACTCTCGCCTTCTACCATTTCCGCGCTAATTTCCGCTTTCTTAAACTCATCCACAAAAAAACCTTTAAAAAAAGCGCCAACAGCTCCGGGCAGTTTACGCTTCTTTTTAAGTTTTAGTTCCAACTCGGAATTATTGCTCTTCATATCGCCAATTTCAGAAACTAACTCTAGGGACATGTCCTGCTTCCCATAAATTATTTTTTTATCTGACGCAGAACTGGGAATTGCCGAAAAAATAAATGTTATAAACAAAAAAATAATTACCCCAAACAGTAACTTTTTGCAGTTATTTTTTAGCGTTCTAAACATTGAAAATTAATCTTTAATATTAGCTCATCTCGATACTCGAGATATAACATTTTTCTAACTATATTATACCATATTTTATGCTTAAAAAGCGAATATTTCTTTCCGAATTATTAATAAATAAAAGTTTATTATTAGCCAAAAAATAAAACAAAAAATCGCATTTAAAAAAATACGATTTTACTAATATTAAAATAATTATTTTTGTGGATAACTAATAAACATTTGCCGTAGAGACGCCCAAATTGGGCGTCTCTACATGTGATGTTATTGACAATTGTTTTGGATATGGTATAATATATATACTAATTCCAAAACAATATGAAATTAATCGAAATCAAAAATAAAACAGCAAAATTAAGGATTTTTTCAAAAGATATTTTAAAAAATTTTGAAAAAAACGCAAATACTCTTGATGCCAATATAAAATACTGGCTAAATAGTGACGATTTAATTGCGCTTAAAAACGGTTTATACACCTTCAGCGAACAATATAAAAATGAAGTAAACAAAGATGCTTTTCTAGAATATGCCGCCGGCCAGTTGGTTACTCCGTCCTATCTTTCTTTGGAATATATAATGTCAAAATATCAGCTTTTATCAGAACCAGTTAGATCCATTACATCCGTCACCAACAAAAGCACCAGGGAATACAAAAACAAATTAGGTGTGTTCAGATATTATACTATAAATCCTAAATTGTTTTGTGGATACGAAGCCAAATTTATCGACACAGCGCCGATTATGGTTGCAACCAAGTCCAAAGCGGTTTTTGATTATCTTTATTTGCGATTTATCAAAAACACACCAATCAACGAAAATGAGATCAAAGAATTAAGGATAAACTGGGAAAATATATCTGCCAAAGAATTTGACGAATTGGCGGGATACGCTGTGTTTGCCAGAAGTAACAAAATTAAAATGGCAATTGCTTTAATTAAAAAAATGTATTATTAAAAATCTATGCTAGTCAATATTTTAAAAGAAATTGTAAATGAAAAACAAAAATTAGGAATTCCCAATTTTGTAATCATAAATTTTTTAAAGGAATTTCTGCAATATCCGGTTTTAAATTTTCTTTATAGCAATAAGAAATATAATGATTTCATCTTTACCGGCGGTTCTTGCTTGCGAATCTGCTACGGCCTACCAAGACTTTCTGAAGATTTAGATTTTGATTTACCGGCAAACAGTTTTCAAAAATTGGATCTTAAATTATTATCCGACGAATTGGTAAACTATTTTAAAATAAACGGGCTTTTGGAAATTGATGTAAAAATTCAATCCGACAAAAGATTATACTTAAAATTTCCAGTCTTGAATAATTTAGGATTATCAAAAAATATTTCTGAAAGCGATTTTTTATATGTTAAGCTAGAATTTTCCAAGTCCGAATATACAAAGCCAAAAATCGAAATTAATCCAATTTCAAAATTCGGCTACAACACAGTTGTAAAAAACTACTCTCTTGAATATTTAATGACCGGAAAAATTCGAGCATTATTAAACCGAAGCTGGTTCAAAGGCGATAAAAATGAAATAAATATCAAAGGCAGGGATTTTTATGATCTGTTTTGGTATTTACAAAATGATATAGAGCCAAATTGGAGCGAACTTGCAAAAACTGATGGCATAAAAAATATGGCTGAACTAAAAAATAAAATCAAACTTCTTATCGAAAAAAATGTAACACCGCAAAAATTAGCCTATGATCTGAAAAATTTCTTTAACGACCAAAATTTTATTGATGATTTTTGTAAAAATTATAGGGTGATAATAGAAAAATATTTGTGATGTCTCAATGCAGACGCGTTGCAATGAACATCTCTTGTACAGACGCATTGCAATGCGTCTCTACCACAAACATAAAAAAACGGCACCAGCCGTTTTTTAAATCCTAAATCGCAAATCGGAAATCGCAAATCACTACTCCCCTCCATCATCATTCCGCCAACGATAATGCGTCTGGCTGACAAACGGATAACGTACTTGGTAAAAATTTGAATACATATCTTCATCGGTCGTAGCGCTGTCATTCGTGCTCAAAAGTCCAACCGCATAAGCTGTGCTGGTAGCCAAATAATTTTTTGTAAATACTATATAAAAATCCAAAGTACAAATATTGCCCAGACAATCTGCACTGCTTCCTGTACCAAGCTCTGCCGCGTTACCGATATCCGCGCCTATTTCCGTAAATACGCCGGACGTTTGATCCCATGAGAAAACCAAATCGGAAAATGGCGAAGAATCATCGGTCTGATTTGCCAAGCGCAGATTTACGGTATCCAGCGCAAAATAACCGTTTGTTTCCGAAACTACGGCTCGGAAATTCCATTCATTTTCCGGTCGCGCTACCGCAACGTTTGTATCCAACCCTTCTGTTCGCGGATTTACAAAAGTTAACGATTCATTCTTGATTGTCGCGCTGGTCTTGATCGCAGTTTCGGTTCCTGTTGACATGTTGCCATACGCGTCAAAAGACCAAATATTAAAGACATACCAAGTATTCTGCTCTAGTCCGCTTATCAAAGTTGATGTCGCGCCATTAAAATCGTAGGTATTAAAATGCGTTCTATCGATTTCTGTATCGTTCATTGTTACCCCTGACTCCGCTTTTTTATAATATACTTTGTATGCGTTTACAGTAGGCTCGTTTGTGTCGCTTGAAATATTATCAGTATCATAGGCCAGATCAATGCTATTGGTTGTTACTCCGGCCGAACTTAGCGCGCCAGGTGCAGTTGGATTAACATTATCCAACGTAATTGTCGCGGTTGCTAGGGTCTTTTGAATATCAAAGCTGTCATTAGCTGTCAAACGCAAACAATATGTGCTATCAGCATTTTCCTCGTCTTGCCGCATAAGCCAATCCACATTAATCGTGTTTGCTCCAGGCGAAGTCATGATCCAGCCGGTTGCATTACCAATCTGATATTCATTCTCATTCAACACTCCGGGCAAGCCAAAATCCGCGGATACATGCGCCGGATTTTCATCCAAGAGCGGGTCCAATCCCGGAGCAAAAATACAATCTGCTCCCAATGCGTATTCAAGCTTTGCCGACAGCTGATTATGATCGTTCAAATCGTCTATCTCCAACGAAATATCAACAACTCCACTGCCATCATTTCTTTGCTTTGTGTCCGCTGTGTTAAAACTGCTCAAAGGCGCGTCATTCGTCATTATATCAACCCGCGACGAACTGGCTTTGTTGCCGTATGTATCATAAGCCCAAATCGCAAAGCTATATGTCGTACTGCCGACCAAGCTAACATTGATTGTCGTGGTAGATTTATCATTAAAAAATTTATTATACAGATTAATGTCTGAAGAGGATGCCCACATATTGTCGCTCTCGGTCGGATCCGTGCCATTCGCGATTTTATAAAATATCTTATATTCATTAAAATTTGTTTCGGTCGTTGTAGCTCCAAAATTCAAAGTTACGCTAGTCCCTGTCCTGCTATTCAGACTTAATTGTCCAGGCGAAGTTGGTGGCAAAGTGTCAATATATACGGTAGTCGTCGCCGGCGCGCTCTGATCGGCAAACGTATCATTCGCTGTCAGCCTGAGGCAATAAGTTCCCTCAACCTTGTCCAAATTTTGCTTTGCCAACCAATCAAAAGAAACCGAATTCGAGCCAGAGGCAGTTTTAATATAGCCATTAGCAGTTCCAATCTGATAAATATTATCATTCTCGATATATGGATCGGCAAAATCAGCCGTAATATTTTCATTTATTTCATCAAGCAAAGGGTCACCGGGCGCACTAAAAACGCAGGTCGTTCCAGTAGCAAACTCTAGCTTTGCGCGCACGTCATGATCATCAGCATCATCAGCCTCTACATCCAAATCAACTGTCCCGCTGCCGTCTCGCCGAAAAACTGCGCTATTAAAAGAGCTTACCGGAGGCGTATTGGTCCAGCCGTAAGTATAGGTCAATGTCCCGTTCATTTTCGCCGAATCCGTTGTTATAGCCGTATTATCACTGGCATAGCAGGCGGAATACGCTTGATTATCATCCGTTGTCATTGCTCCGCTGACGCTAACTAGCATTTCTGTTGTCATATTAACACTATCAGGAATCGCCCGATAAGCCGGTGAACCGCAATTCGGTGTTCCAATCGCCAAATTTGCCGTTGACAAATGAACGGTAGTGCCCATCGCGGCTGAGCTGTTTGAGTTCAAATAATGCGCGCGCAAACCGGCTGCCAGTAAAGTCTTGTTTGCCGATTCTGGAAACACAGAATTGGCGGTTGCCAAAACGGTAGAAGTTGCCGGCGCGCTTGCCGCTTGTCCGCCAAAAAGATTCAAACTGGAAAGATACCCAGACTGCTCGCTGGAATAAGTATAGGTAATCATAAGCTCCACGGATGCGCCATTAAACAAGGCGTTAAGATATGTCAGATTCACGACAACCGCCTTACCGGATGTGGCTGTCGCGCTTTCCAGCTCTGTATAATCACTTGAAGGTATTATATGGATTATATTTAAAACCGGACTAGTTACGGCAACCGAAGAGCGAAACTGATAAGCCAGATTTCCGGTAGTAGTATTATTTCCGGTTTTTGTCGATACATTCGCGGTATAGGTAGTTCCGCTAACCGTATGTCCATTCGCCGTTATTCTAACCCAAGCACTCTTGATATCAACCGTACCAGTCGCGCTTCCATTTTCCGGAAAAAACACATTTGCTGTTTGACTATTCAAAGCAACGGTATTACCGTTTGAAATAACACCCATCGGAAAAGACACAGTCCGTGTTTTTACCGGCGCGGAGCTAGAGGCGATATAAGTTTCCGTAACCTCGCCGCCCAAAACATAATTAGTCGTATTGACATATAGTTCGGTTTGTTGCGCCAAATTCTCGGCGTATCCGGATCCTGACCAGTCCGAAAAATACATCGGCGGCGTACTGCCATTGCCAGAAAGAGCTTCTTCAAAATGAAAAGCACTGCTATTGTTATTTATGGTCTGAATATCTAGATATGGGCGCAAATCAGTTGTCGTATTGGCAGTAGGCGCGGCAAACATTTTGAACCACTGAGAAACCCTATTGCTTGAAGTCGCGACTCCCGACCACTCTGGCAATGTCATATTATAAGAAAATGTCGGACAATTGCTGTCAGCCGTGCAAGCAGCTTGGGCGGCTTGCATAGAGCCATAGTTCGTACCGGTGTCGGAATCCAGAGGATAAATAACCGTATTAGTAATATTCGGCGAATCAATATCATATGTATACGTGACTATCAACATTGCACTGGCATTCGCTATCGAAGAATAAGCCGAGCTGTTTTTTAAGCGATAGCCAAACTGCGACTCCATCAATACGCCATCACCGGTATAGGCACTAATCTGTGCCTCGTTCGTCACATCCAAAAGAAAGCGCCCGTTGTTTGATTCTGTATCATCATACACAAGCGCATTAGCATTGTCATCTGCTATTTGACCGCCCCCGGCGCCAAAAGCCGCGGCTGTACAATCTTCAACGCAAGCATCAAATCCAAGCTTATAGCCGCTATAAGCAACACCGGTAGTATTATAAGCCTCAAACTGCGTTTCCATAACAACATAAGCGTTCTTTATCGTAACGCCGCTTTCTGCCAATTTCCAATTAAAAACCGGCAAAACATGGTCATTATTGGTATTCTGCCCGGTCCCGCCTGCCACGTCATTATAAACCCCAGCCTGAAACATAACAGTTCGCGCTCGCTTAACAAACGAATCGGACGCGAT
The DNA here is from genome assembly GCA_003514005.1 of Candidatus Falkowiibacteriota bacterium. Taxonomy (GTDB): domain Bacteria; phylum Patescibacteriota; class Patescibacteriia; order Patescibacteriales; family UBA12075; genus UBA12075. Next base: position 42,713 of record DOSJ01000004.1, on the reverse strand, counting down.
CTGCCAGGAGCGATTTTCGATTTCCGATTTTCGATCAAGACCCGATGTCCCATCGGGACTTTTCGGGTTTTCGATTTGGATTGAGAGCGGCCCAACTAGATACAATTCCGGCGACCGATCCGGTGCATCAAAAGTATAATTGATATCCAAAACCTCCCCAGCTTTTAAATTCACATCTTTAATCGTAATTTGGCTTCCATTCTCTAACTCGTCAATTGAAAATTGAAAATTTTGCAATTCATTAGAAATTAGAAATTGGAAATTAGAAATTTTAAACCCTGTCGGAACAGTCTCAACTATACTTCCAACAAAATCTTCTCTACTAAGAACATTCATCTTCATCCCATAATCCGCTTTCGGCCAAATACGCGTCGGCCCAAAACGCTCCACGCTAAAAGCGCCCACATCTTTCACCTCAATTGTTTCAAAAATAGTTTTCTCTCCGGCAGAAGTCTTGGCTGTCAATTTGAATTCATAGTTTCCCTTATCACCAAACTGATAATGCATCGAATAATCCGGTACATTCGTAACCGTTTCTGGACCGCATTCTTTGGAAACGACAATTCGCTTCGCTTCATCGGTTTCGCTTGTCGAAAATATTTGCGTATCGCCATTTGCATCTTTGACCTCAAGGTTCACCTCGGCGTTGCAAATCGTATGTCCGCCGTCATCCAGGACCGCCATCTGTACAAAACCGGTTTCCGCGGCCTCGTATTCGGATTTATTAAAATTCATTGCCAAAACTCCCCAATAAAATTCTTGTACTTTTTCAAATTCCTCCACTGCTTCACCTGAGCTGTCTTTGATAAAAAACTTCAATCGATATTGGCCGGGCATAAGCGCGAGCGTATCCGGCAAACGAACGGTAAATATTCCGTCGCTCTCAAATATCGTAGTCAGATCAATATTGGTTTCAGCTCCGGAAGGATCAAACAATACGATTGCCAAATCAACATTCTTCCAAAAATTGCCAATACCCAAAAACTCTCCCAGCGTTTCCCAAATCCGCTCTTCATTCTTGTTGTATTGGAATTTCAACTCGCCGCCTTCACCGGCTTTGAATATCAAGTTGTCAGACAAAACGTCCAAGGCCTCTTCCCAGCGCTGGCGCTGTTTTAGCTTGTCCAGTTCGGACTCACGTTCAAATACGCTCTCAACCCAAACACTATCCAGATAAATCAAGTTTTTCCGGCCATTATCCAAAACTTCCAGCTTAATTTTTAGATTATCTATATCCTGCCAAGATTCCAAAAACGGCGCCGCAAAACTGAAGTATCCGTTATTAAGGGCATTGGAAACACTGCTCGATTGAATCACATCCAGCTTTTGCCACAAAAGATTATCTGTATTGCTTGCCGCGTCAGAATCAGTTTCCACGGCTTGTTCGCCAAGCGAATACCAAATAGTTATTAAAGAATTATCAAAATCGGATTCTAATTGCCCCGTCTCCGCAGTATCAGCTTCCGGGCTATCCATATTTTCCGCAATAACATCACCGGCAATATCTCCGGAATGGATTGCCAAAGAAAGATTAATTACCGCTGATTTAAATGTCCCCAAATCTTCCAAAGTTTTAATTTCCGCGCTGACAAAGCTTTGCGCGTTCGCGGCTTTTGCAATAAAATATTTTTTAAATTTGTCTAAATAAGAAACAACCTGCTCGGCAACGGACTCATCTGTCCCAATCACCTCGGCCTCGGGTTCTGCCCCTGATTCATTAGATCCGACTACTTCGGTTTCCGTTTCAACGACTGGAATACTTTCAATCAAAACCTGAGTTTGGCTATTGTCAAATGGTTCTACAACCGGTTCTGTTTCTTCCGAGTCTTTAATTTCACTCTTAGTCGTTTCTGAAGTAACATCTGGTTTATCCAGATTTTCTGATTCAACAAAACTATCGTCAACAATGTTGTTCGCTTCCTCTGTCAAATTTGAATCAGCCGAATTTATGGTTTCTTCTTCTTGATCAAAATTGTCATCACCCTGTTCGTCTGACAAAAACACATTTTCGTCTACCTCATTCAGATTAGCTTCATCACCTGAATTGACTTCATCTTCAGACTCGGTGTCATCTTCCAGGTCAGCAGACTCATCAACTATTTCCGCACCTTGTTCTTCTGCCAAAATATCTTCGGCTTGTTCATTTTCAATAATCTTATTCGCCGCCTCTGTTAAAAATTGAAAATTCCCGGCAATCAAGCTAAAATTTCCGCCAGAATAAAAAGCGGAATTTTCATCGGAAAACTCGAGCATGTCCGCATTCGGACCAAGGTCTTGCAAGCCGCCGGCTTTTTCTTTGTTGTGCCAGCCTTGCGCAAAGTCATCCGTTTCTTCAGATTGAATATAGTTGGCATACAGGTTGATTTTTTCCGTTTGCCCACCAAAGGCTTTGATCGAATTTAACAATCGTCCGAACGGAAAAAAATAAGCAAAAATCGAAAATATGATAAAGCTTGCGAAAACAAAACGCCAGCCAGAAACGTAGACACGCCTCTGGCTGGTTATTTTGTTTTTATGACCAAAAAATCGAGAAAAATTTCTCACAATTTTTCGATATCTGTTCTTGCGCACAAGCATGGGGATGCTTTTTATTTACAAAAACTACTTATTTATAAGTTTTTTTGGGCTTTATTAAATAAATTTACGCGACATTCTGAAATATATTTAATTATTTTTTTAAAATTACTCGCCTTTACGTCTATTACTATTAGCGTGTATGTTAAAGTAATAGTTTAAACATCTTGTCTTGTGCTACCATTTAAATTTTTAAAGTTTAAAGGCTTAATTTTAAAAAAATAATTAAATATATTTCAGAATGTCATACCCGATCTAGACGAATTGTTAATACTTTTTGAATTAACATTTGTTTTTGCGCCGATTAGGTAAACGACAAAAAAACTGATACTGATAAAGCTGATAAAAATTACTAATAATAAAGGCAAAGAATGTTTGAATGTTTTAAAAAATAGCTTGATAATATCAAATTCCATAACCACCATTCGCGCTTGATTCGCCAGTTTTTCCTTGATACTTAATTTAGCGTCAGCATTGCCTTTGTTTTTATAGGCAGTAACGGCATCAGCGGTTGTCATCCAGGCAACAGTGCAACACACTTGTTTTCCGGGTATCTTTCCGGCTCGAATCAACTGTCCAATATAATCCGCTGAATACCCAGATATTTTTGCCGCATCTTTCAAGGATATAAGGTTTTTTTCGTCTTTCACGTTGTTTATTTAATATTAGTCATTCTCGATACTCGAGATAAGAATTTTTACGTCAAATCTCGACCTACGAGATTTTTCTTTTCTAAATATATTGTACCATTTTTAGCCACTAAAATACAAGCGTAAGATCTATATTTATTGTCTTATGTCTGTTATTAACAATTAACTAACATTAGAAAAGAAAATTTTTAAAATTAATTCATTTTTAATTCTTAATTTTTAATTTTTAATTTAATTATTCTCTTGTGGATAAAAATATGTTTCCATGCTATATTAAAAAATATCTAAATACTAAAAAATAAAAAATTATGTACTTATTTTTTGACACAGAAACAACCGGTTTACCAAAAAACTGGCAAGCACCGATTCATGATACGGACAATTGGCCACGCATGGTCCAGCTTGCCTGGGTTGCGACTGATGATAACGGCGAGGTCTTATCCGGGCAAAATTATATTATAAAGCCAGAAGGATTTTTAATTCCTAAAGAAGCTTCTAGCGTTCATGGCATTACAACTGAACGGGCGTTGACTGAGGGAATCGATTTGCATAATGCCTTGCAAGAATTTTCCGATTCGCTTAATAATTCCGAAATGCTTATCGCTCACAACATTAGTTTTGATATAAAAATAATCGGCGCCGAATTTTTCCGCAAAAAGATCGAAAACAGCTTGGATGATATTGATAAATTCTGCACCATGCAAACCGCTACCGATTTTTGCCGCATTCCGCATGCAAACGGCCGCGGTTTCAAATGGCCAAAACTGACAGAATTACATATCAAATTATTCGACGAAGGATTTGACGGAGCGCACGATGCGCTGGCGGATGTAAAAGCTTGCGCGCGGTGTTTTTTTGAATTGAGAGGACGAGGGGTAATATAAATCGGATGAAACATAAGACAGAAAATATGTAACATTAAAAAATTTTATTTTTCAAATTAAAAACCCTTAACGTAAGACGTTAAGGGTTTTGTTTATTTTTTTCTGTTTACCTATTTTCCGGTAAACACGTTATCCCATTTTACTGGGCGGGAAGGGTCAATAGTCTGCCACGCCGGATGAGTACCGCTAGCATCCCGAATTTCAAAAATCTTTTTCTTTATGCTATTTTGCAATTCAGACAAAGCAGAAACCATTTGAGGAGTGCTGTATACCCTGGTAAATAGGATACTATCCACTGAAAAAACTTCCGCGGATTGGCCACTTAAGGTGCCAAGATTATCATAGGAGACTTTTCCAACTCCATAAATACTGTTCAGACTGTCTTGCGTCGCCTTGTTAAGATTCAAAAGCTTAAACTCTCTCTTTGGTAGTGCCTCAACAAACGGTGCCGGTGTGCCGACAACGGCAATAATTGCGCTAGCTTCATTATTGTTAATTTTTAGCTTAGCCTCTTCTAAATCTTCTACTGGAATAATCTCATAACCAATGTTACTCATCAGCTTGATAATTTCTGCGGTTTTTATCGATCCGCCCCATGCTACCACTTTCAGGCCTGATAACTGACCAATATTTTCCAGAGGGTTTTCCACTACTCCGTAAACCGCTTCTTTAGCGCCAAAACCGAATTTTCCCTTTGTCGCTTCCTGAACAATTTTTCTGACAATAGTTGGAACAATAATATGTACATATTCTTTATGGAGTGGTACCAACGCCTGAATCCGATTCATGTCTTGATTGTTCATTTTTTCCAAATGAGCAATATCTGCCTGAATAATTCCAGCATTTATATTATTATTCAGTAAATTGCGCAGATTTTTTACAGAACCACCTTCAGGCTGTTTTTTTGCCGGAGATCCACTTTCTACCATATAGTGTTCAATTCCCAAAGTGGCAGAATTGCAAAATTTTCCGATTTCCTCGATAATTCGATAATATACGCCGCCTTCAGCGCCAGAGCCAATATTCAGTGTGGTTTTTTCAGCAAAAGACGTTCCAACGAACAATACAAATAAACAAAAAACATAAATAATAATTCTTTTCATTTTCTTTTCTCCTTTAATTTAGTTGAGTTTTAATTTCTTCATTGATTCAAGCTCACTGGCATTGCTTTCTTTTTGAGCTGGTGCGGGAACTGGTATTTGCTGTACTGACTGGCTTGAACGTGGGGTAGCCATGTTTAAATTACTGCCGTTTGAAGCATTGTTGGAGATATAAAAAAATGCGCTCAACAGCAAGGACAAAGTCACTCCAAGAATTAAAATCGTCTTCCAATATTTAGACATTCTTCACCTCCGCGCTTTTTTTGCTATTTTTTTCAGTTCTTTCTTGACGGCTTTTCCGTAAACTTGCCTCAACCTGTATTGCAGACATCGCAGAGTTTAGCCTATCACGAACAGCATCAAAAGCTTCATCAATAAGTATTTTGCTAACAACTTCTTCTTTTGAAGATTTTGTTTTCGCAGTTAGCTTTTCTGTTGACATCGCCATTTTTAGTCGTCGTTCCCTGACTTTGATTTGACCAGCAAATGCCAGCAAAGCACCCTCAGCTTCACCGAGCTCAATCTCCTTTTCCTTATACTGTGCCTTTGCTTCGGAAAGGGTTATTTCGTCGGAACTCCAATCTTCGTTTGGAAATTCGTCCTTGGATTTTTTAAGATCGTCTTCCGTGTTTTTAATTTCCGAATGAAAATCACTCAAGGCAATTTTTCGTGCATCAAATATGCGCTGACTGCTAATAAGCTCATTTTGCAACTGTTCAATCGGATTTTCCCTAGCTTCTTTTTTACGCAAGCCCATTATTTGGTTGTCCAGCTTTTGTCCAAAAAATACAACAAATTTTGACATCGCTAATCCAACTAAAACAACAGCTCCGATACCAAGCAGTGTCATGCCACCCAAAAAAGCATTGACCAGCGTCGGGAGTAATAACCCAACACCGCCAATTACCGCGAGCGCGCCCACTCCTTTTACAACAAGCGAACCTTTGTTCAGTTTTTGTACTACTGACATGTTTCCAATGTCTACAATGTCATTCATTTTTTCCTCCATCTATTTGGTTAATATAATTGTCAAAGACCTTCCTCTACTTATTTAAACACTAACAAAAAAGACATATTTAAATATCTATTTTTGCTAGTATTTAAATTACTATAGAATTTTTGACACTAACATAGTATAAAATTTTTGTCAAGAGGTTTTGTCAAGAACGACACCAAATATTAAATCTTGTTTTTTAATAAATTTTTATTTAATATTAGATAAATTTTTTATTATTTTTATCAATTAAAAGGCCCGCATGAAAGTATCATACGGGCTGTAAAATTGTTTTAATTATCTTGCAAATATTCTATTCGCTTGCCTACTGTCTCAATCCAAAGTTTGGGTTTTAAAGCATCCACCCAAACCACGTCTCTACTGTCAGCTTCTGCAATTGCAACTTCTGGAATACTACCGACAATATATCCGCTATCCAAAGAAAAATCTTGAATATCTTTTTTGTCTTTTGGATTATTTTCAAGACTGTCGTTTGCAGTATTGCTTCTAGTGACAGGGGTTCCTAGCCAAAAAAATCTTGATTTTCCATTTATCCGTTTAATCCATGGTCGTATTTCAGCCAAGTGATTTTTGTTTGTTTGGAAAATTTCTTTTCTAGAATTTTCGATAAAACCAACTATCGCCCTCGGTCCATTTAAGACCTGCTTTAAATCAGCATGTCTACAAACATATACTGGACCGATTCCGTCACCTGGTATCATAACACTGGTATTCAAACCGGTTGAACCAGATTGATATGGTTCAAGGGCAAAGTAGGAGTATAATTTATTTTTACTACCATCACTTGAATCCTCCCATTTAAAGAAAGTGGTAAATGGTTGTTTGTGCATATCAACTGCCATATCCGGAATTTGGATATCTCCCCAATGAATACCAGGCAGCGGAGCAAAAAAACCTTTTTGAAACCGGAAGCTTTCACCGATAAAACGACTAACCTTATTGGGCGTCAAATTTTGCCCCACCAGAAAAGGATAATTTTTTATTTCCTCTGGTTTAATCCATTTTCCTTGACCGAAAATAAGGGTTTTTATTAATTCCATCCAAGAATGTTCGGTTTGCGATATAACGCATACCCCGCCAAACTCCGGAGTTGGAAAAAATCCACTCCACCGTATTAGTGAAACAACCTGAACAATATTCCCTTGATCATTGACAATATATTTTGCCTCGCATGTTTCATAGTTAAGAAAACGCCACAAACCAAATGTTTTAATGACATTGGTATACACATTTTTTCCTAACTTTAAATTTTCACCGGTAAAAAATAAAACCGGATGACGATGTTCTTGGGAAAAACTTATTTGTGGTTTATCAGCATCAATAACATACACCTCCTTAACGTTACCCGAATATTGATTATACCAATAATTCGGTTCAAGCCCGATAGTAAATTGAAACCGGCCGTTTGGTCCGCGAACAAAATGCGGTTTTCCAATCCAAAAATTTTCATTAGCATTCTTTTTTGCAATCGTATAGACACTGTTTATCGGCTGTATGCGCTCATTATCTGTTAAAGGCATTTCACTCAACTCGACAATATTAAGACTTTTGTATTTTGCATAAAGAGTAGCATGTTCAATAATATCGAAACCTAATTTTTCTTTTACAAAAAATCCTCCTATTACAATTGCAATTATTACCAACGGAACGCCATAACGAATTTTTTTTTGTGAGGCATGGCTCATTATCATTTTTATTACAACAACCACTGTCATCAAACAAAAAAAATACAACATGTTCATGCGGATATAAACCAATACAGGCTGCCAAAAAGCACGAAGAACAAAAATAATCGTAAAAATAGAAATGAGAATTAGAAAAAAAGCCAACTTGTGATTCTTTAAGAATGTAGCTAATCTGGTACGAGCATTCCACCAAAACCAATATAAACGACCATGCTCAACATCTATTTCGTCCATGTCATCTCCTTTTTTTAACAAAATTATCTATTGCCTCCCGAGGATCAATCGGAACATCCTTTTTCGGTGGCACTTCATTCTCATTTATTTTTGTCTGTTTATTAACATCATCATCAGAAATATGTATTGCTTTTCCAACAAAATCTATTCCTTCTCCAATTTTTTTCCCAATATCAATTGAACCTTTATCAAAGGCATCAAAGAATTCATCTTTTTTATTCCATATAGGAAAAATTTTTGGTCCCAAGTAAAAACCCAACATGGCAAACGGTATCTCTGCAAAAAGCATTGCCAGCTCGCCTAAGGGATTTACATCCGCCTTCCAGATCATGAGAAAACTTTGGATAGTAGATATAGTTGTCAATATAGCAACCTTCTTTTTTGTTGATTGGTTGTGAATAAATCCCAATTCAACATTTTCTGGCAATGGATTCTTATTTGTCCAGTTATACCAAATACGATATATTTTTGTTCCATAACGCCGATCAAAATGATAGCCAATAATACCAAAAATTGTAAACAGAATAAAACATAACGCGACATATTCCTTCGCTGATAGCATTGTAATATCTCCTTTCTTTATTTAGTGTTTTGTTTTCTAGCCTCTTTCCTGGCATGATAGTTTCTTGTCAGGACATCTACTGCCCATGATTGTCTGTTGCTTGACCATGAACGATAACGATCAAGAAATCGAGCTTTGTTGTAAACATACAACGTAAAAATATCTTGCTCGACAATCTCGATCAACAATTGCCATACCACATCCCTTACTATTTGAGGCAAGGAACGTGGCGGGTACAAAATTGACAATCGAAGAGCATCAGCCATGTCTTCCGAATTGTAGTTGCCATGTCTTTGCAGCTGTAATTCAAGACGCTCTAGCTGAAAAAAAATCGGTGGCAAGTGCCCTCTCAATTCATTAACATAGTACTCTTTTTGACCACTGGTTAATTCAAGCGGATTGACTTCTGGTCGGTGCACTGAAAGTGTTTCAATGAAAATACTGTCCAATTTTGCTGGAAGGCGAAAGGGATAAGCCAAATAATATTTTGGATCCAACGAAATTAGCTGATACTTAAACAAGTAATCCAGCAGTGTCGGATCATTAATCCAGAACACATTATCGCTAGGTTGACCAAGATCTTTAGCCGCCTGCTCGCTCGATAGCACTATCAGTGGTTCTCCGGTCTTGCCTTTATGACGTAGAATATATACCCCGCCAAATGCCATTGTATAAAATGTTTTTACCGCATCATATTGGAAGGGAGATAAAAGCACATGCCGTTGACGTAAATCACCATACTTCGTTGCGCTGTCAATAATTTGCTTTCGAAGCTTTTCATCGAACCAATTGTGGTCATCATAAAAAGTTTCTATTAATTTGCCTTGTTCTTTTGCACCGTCCTGTAGGCCATCATTCGTAAACGCCGCAAGAGAAATCGAATCAACTACCATCAAGTCCAAGGGACTGGTGTAGTGCGACAATCCTTGATTTAAATCCAAAATCAATGCACTTGTTGTTGTGATGTCTCCGATTTCTTTGTTAAAATTTTTCCAAAATGCTTCAAGCAAGGGACGGGTAAACGAATGGAAAGGAAAATAGTTCGGCTGACCACGTTGTTCTGGGGTCAAAATAAATGCGTACTGATTTGCTTCTCCATTTGAAAGATACATTCGGTCCTGTTTTTCTTTTGCAATCTCCGGACTCCATCCCTGACCGTCAATCATAAAGACAGAAAGATTCGTTGGTTCTTTTCCGATAGCTTTAAGACAGCTATTATACCGACTTACAAGTGCCGGCTGATTGATCATAATCAGTCCTTTGCCAATCAAGCCAGCGTCAAGCAATTTTTTCATCTTACTCCTCCCTTTTCAAACGTTTTGTTGCACGTTCACGACCCAGAAAATCAATTTCACAACGTTTTGCCGCTTCTTCAACTGCGCGTTCCATTCCGGTTTCCTGGATTCGTAGCCAGGTTTCGATGTAACGTATAAGCTCTTGATTTCTGATTTCCCGAAATTTAAGTCCGTGCATATTATTTTTCATCATTTCGACAATAAGACTCTTTTTTTCATCGTAACCCTTTCGATAAAACAATTTTGGGTCATTCATCCATTCTTCAGGAAAATCAAAATCCAATAATCTCTCATCTACTGCTCGCTGTATGTTTCTTGCATCGCGTGAACTAAATCCCGGATAACGTTCCTTGGTTAAATGATAGACTTCAGCAAAAAAACCATGGTTCTTTTCATCGTACACTTTTTTAGCTTTACAATAAATTTCTTTTAAAGCTTCGTGGGTCGGCTCATCTCCATTTGTCATAGTCTCGGCTATTGAAGCAACGAGCTTTTGCGCTGAAAGATAAACATAATTTTCCGGATCTTTGAGATCATCCAAAAAACCAGGCTCCAGTTTTTGTAATTTCCGCCACCAAAGATGATCTTGGTCAAGAAAATCTGCCCATGTTTTTGCTCCATCAATCGCAAACTTTTCCTGAACACGCGAAAGTACGGCCTTGTCAATAATTTCCGGAAGGTTGGTAAAAAGCTCCATTACTGTGTTACCATACCAAATTGCATTTGGCCCTTCGACAGTTGGTAAAAAAGTATTAATTATTTCATGAACTCCAGCCGATACACCCGGACGCGTTCTTTCCTGAAAATTTTGCTCAGCATCATCAATCGGTCCATAACAAATATGATTTGGATTCTTAAAATGACGCATCCAGTCAATTGCTCTTTCTGCTGAACCACCCTGATAAGTCGAAACCAAATTAAGCGGCATTGGATTATAATAAAATGTCAATCCAGTTAATACTTCGCAACGTTCTTGAAGCAAGGTCGCAACATATGAAATGTGCATACCCTTACCAGTCCCAGGAATTCCAAAACCGGCGCGCAAGATAGCCAAACCGCCCATATCACGCATAGGATTCGCTTTTTTCTCTTTGTCGTAACATAGAATACGCTCAACAAGACGCCGTGCCTTATGTTTAGCATCTGCGTTTCCAACAATGTCCTCAGCTTTTACTTTGTTAAACTCAATTTTCGGACCAGATACATTCACTAATGGTTCAAAACCATTTATTATGAATTCTGACTTATCTAGTTTATAATTTTTGCTAACAAACGCTTCGGAGTGACGAAGTGCTGCAACTCGGCTAAGAATTTCGTTAACAGTTGACTGACAGTAAAGCATAGTCAATTTAAGAAAATCGACTTCATCATGAACCAATCCTGATCGATCAAGACAAGCTGTCAAATAATAAATAAAACAACGTTTCGCAAGAATAAACGAGGAGAGTGAAAATTCAGGAATAACTGGCATGTCTATATTTCTATCAACCAACTCTTCTCCGCGATACTGGTTAGTGTCATAAACAATAAAACTTGCTGACGTAAAAAGAAAAATTGCGGCAGCAGTTTCGTTTTTTTCACAAAATTCAGTTTTCTGTTGTGGTGTAAGTTGATTTTTATCATTGTATTTTTGCAGATTGTCTAAATTACTGGCTTTGACATAAAGATCTGTTAAATACTGTCCAATTCTCAAGCCCTGCCAAATAGTTTGTAAACAATGATTTATACTATTTGGAAGGATAATTGAGCCATTACCGTGCTTTAAGGCTGTTTTTACAAGCGAAACCGTATCTTCTTTTGCTTGAGTTCCACCAAGCAAATCGTTGCGGTATCCAGCGGCACTAAAAGTTTTAGTATTGGCGTATGGATCTTTCTTTATCATCCATCTTACCGTATCAATAATTGCATTTGCGCCATCATTATATGAAGCTAAAACGCTTTCATCAATTGGTAAAAAGTTTTCGGCAGTTTTCGGCATATACTTCTCCTTTTTCTTTCCCTATGTAGGGAATAATTGTGTGATTACTATAAGCATTATGCATTCCAGTAAAATCAAGCAGTTGATGAATACGATGCGGTAAAATCAAGTAGTGGTGAATCTGGCTAACTTTTTTAGTATAACATTCCAAATCTATTTCCGGCACAAGAAAGACTTCTCGTATTTTTCCCAATGACAGCAGTTTGCCGCTCCGCTTCTGTTCGATAGACATAATTATTTCATCATCAAAAAAAACAATCGGTTCATGATTTTCGCCATTTTCCTGCAATAGCTTATATAGATCTGCTGGATTTTTCGAATAATCAAGCGAGCAAATAGGTCCAATTTGAATTCGTTTTAACAACTTGGGATGAATTTCGCTTATGGCCTCGTCAATACCAGTCGCTACATACAGAAGACCGCGATTGCCTGTACTTTGTCGCTTTAATGTTTCAATCAATGCATAAAAGTTTACATCTTCATCTTCTAATAAAGCTTCTCCTTTATCTTGATCAAAATTCATCAAATATACAATCGGACGATTAGTCGGTTCATCAAAACAACTCCAGGTTATAGAATAATTACGTTTTTCATCATTTTCATTATTCTTCTGAAGCTTGCCAAATTTAAATGAGAAAAAAAGGTCACGTGCTTTGAGATTTTCCAAATATACTCTTTCGCTTAAACGCCAGAGAATGTCTCTTGGATCTGCTTTACTGATCAATAATCGATCAAGTATGGCTGATTTCAAAGTATCGGCTGGCGGTAGTTTTGCCAAACGAGAATCACGTGTTCTCAGGTCAAGCTCGATGCTGTCAAAATTTACAAAACTCGGAAAACCAGAATTTGCAATATCAATTGAAAGCTGATCAGACGGATTGTAGGTATATTTAAGACGCATAACCTCTACTGTATTCAAAAAATTTCGACAAAAACTTTGTAGCGCATTTGCCTCAAAACTTCGTTTTCTGTCTTTACTGGCACAAACAAACACTTCAAGCACTAGTCGTAAAACTGATTCTAGGTGCTCAAAATAATGTGCATGATAATCTTGGCCCGGGGCATGGCTAAAGCTTATTACATCAGTATCATTCATTTTCTTTTCCTTTCATGAGAAAAATGCGGGAGTGTTTTCTCCCGCATTTTTAAATTGTTGTTTGTCCTATTTTGTTTTTTCGTACGAAAAAAAACTTGAATCAAGCGGATCTATACCATATTTGTCCATAAATTGTTTATGCAATTCAGCCAATTGAAATCTATCATTGGCAATATGTTCCGCCAAAGCGTCCAAAACTTCAGCTGCTTTTTTCATTCTTTCAGGATGACTTTGTAATTTTTCTAGCCTTGCCTTGTCTGAAGCAATTGCTACTTTTGCAGCAAATTCCATATTATCTTGATCAACTGCAGTCCCAACTTTATCAAGCTGCTTTGTATACTCGATATCAGACATGGCTTTTGCAAAATCAAGTCGATTTTGAAATGTTATGACACGATTCAGAGTATCTGATCGTAACGATGCAATCCACATTCGATCACCATCACGTAATTTCGTCGCAGTAATTACTTCCGCAAGGTGTTCTTCTGCAAAATATTCTTCTGCATTAAATATCGCATGCACTACATTATACTGCCCACGCAAATCTTCTACCTTAACACGCAAGTTTTTTACTTTTGTATCCTGAATGGCATATGCTTCACTATCGGCATCAAGCGTTGTTTGCAATTGTTCTTCTTCGGATAGTTGGGCTTCGGTTTTAATTATTTCCTGGTCAATTTCACTCATTTCTTTTGCTGCTTTTTCTTTTTTGTCCAAACTATCGCGACGTTTTAAGTCTGACGCCTGATATCGTGATTCAATAATTTCAACTCTATTTTCTAAGATTTCGATCATTTGTTCAGCCATGTACTGAAGGTCTTGTAGTGAATCGCGCATATCACTAGTATAAAGCCTTTCACGACGCATTTCTTCTGCCTTTGTTTGCGCTTCACGTATATTTTGTTCCGCAATTTTCTCAGCAGCTGCTCGTCGAGATGCAAACCATTTTTGCTTAGCCTCTGTCAGTTCTTCTTTAGCCAAGTCTATAATTGCTTGTTCTTCTTCGGTGTAAGTTTCCAGCAACTTAAATCCTATCCCAAGCTGTTCAACAAGCGCCCTCAAACCAAAAACTGCACCTGCAATATCCTGTACACCCGTCTCTTGATCTTTTTGGACAGATTGAATTGTCGCTGCTAAGATTACTTTTCGAATCCGATCTTTTTCCACCGGATCTTCAATATCCGCTGTTTTTTCGTCCAATCGCTGTTTATATGTTTCATATTGCGATTCAACATCAATTCCTTGTCCTACGGCAGCGTTCTGAACGCTCTTTATTCTTTCTTCAGTCTCTGCTTTTAACTCTGCCAATTTTGTTTGCATTGGGCTTCCATTTTCTACCATTTTGTTACTCCTTTTTTTAGGTTTTTTGGTTATTATTTGTCTACAATTCTTATTCTTTATATTCAATTTTCAAAGTACAACTCGAGAATCATTTCCCGCAAAAAAATAACTAAGAATTTAAGCATAATAATAGTTATTTTATTGCTGAAAATGATTATTAAATCATAAGTACAATCAGCCAAACTTATCATTTTTATTATTTTTTGTCAATATCAATTAAAAAACACCTTAGTGGTGTTTTTTGATAAAAAATATATTCTATAATTTGATTAGATAGTCAAATTTTCTTTTAATATTACTTCAATTCCCCCACCCACTTTCCAATCACTTCCTCGAATCTCCCCCGATTCTCCGTTTTTATAGGCTCACCCGGCGGCAATACCTCTCGCAAGGGATTGACTTTGGCGCCGTTTTTTACCATTTCATAATGCAAATGCGGTCCGGTTGAAAAACCGGTGGACCCGACATAGCCGATTATCTGGCCTTGTTTTACTTTTTGTCCCTTTTTTACAGCAAATTTAGATTGATGGGCATAGTTTGTCGAATAAGTCGCGTTGTGCCGGATCGAAGTCAGGTTGCCATAGCCCGCGCTGGACCAGCCGGCAAAAGTAACTGTGCCGTCACCAACTGCGCGGATCGGAGTTCCGATTGCCGCCGCATAGTCGACTGCCCTGTGTCCGGTCGAGACGTTAAAAGCCTCGATATAGCGCTGGCCGGTCGTAAATGGCGACGAAATATATTTGAAAGCGACCGGTGCTTTCAAAAACATTTTTTGCACGCTGTTTCCGTCTTTATCAAAAAACCCTTTGTTGCTTTCGCTTTCTTCAAAATAATAAACGTAATATTCCGTGCCGTCATTGGTATAGCGTCCGGCAAAAATTTTTCCCGGCATTACATATTCGCCATCCAAATATCGTTCTTCATAAACAAATTTAAAAGTATCGCCAACGCGCGGATCCTGGGAAAAATCAATCGTCCACTGGAAAGCATCGGCAAGCTCGATAATCGCCCTAATATCGATATTGTTATCCAGTGCCGCCTGATACATCGATGACTCAACCGTGCCTTCTACAGTCTTCTGGCGAATCTCATACGGAATCGGTTCGATTTTGGCTTGCCATTTTTTATCCAAGGCTTTTTCCGTACTGCTCGCGGCACTATCTTCTTGCGCGAGATATTTTACATTACGCACATGTAGCTCATCTTCAGTATCAATCTTATACCTCAATTCTTTCAGCTCATCCGTGTCCCTATCATAAACCAGCTCCAAATGCCGCCCAACACGAATTTTTACCAAATCATAAACGTTTTTTGCGTCATCATAGATCTCCATAGCGAGAGCGTATTCCACTCCGCTCGTCGCCATGAGGGCGCCGTAAGTGGAATTTTCGCTAATCTCAATTTTCTCTATCCGGTCAAGTGAAATAATTTTTTCTTCACTTTGCACTACCTCTGTATTTATATCATTAATCTGTCCGATTTCTTCTTTATCAAAAAAGCGCTTAGGCAAATTTCTACCCAAAAATAAAAAAAATATTATTAAAAATAATATCAATACTTTCTTTTTCATACTTAATCAGTATATCGCAGTTATAAAAAAATGGGAAGGGAAAAAGTTAAAAGCCGTGGTTACCAAAATGGTTACCACGGCTCTATTTTTGAAAATATTAAGGGTTACCGGTTATCGCTTATTGCCTTAAGCTGACTTAACCGTGTCAATTCCTCGGGGGACATGTGCTTGTCAAATTCCGAAAGAATGTTAATGTACGTTCCGGTATACCGATAAGCAAATGGATCGTCAGGGGTTGAAACCATAGCCGTTATGCATTTTTCGAGTTCAGCAAATATCGTATCCTGCATCCGGCCAAAGTATTCATAGCGCAAAAAATTATAACGATTTTTTTGCTGATTGCTTGAGCAAAGTTTCTCCTGCTCAAGTGCTTCCTGAAAATACGAAACAGCATAGGCAACAGTAAGCCATTCATCTTTTTTCGGCTGTGCAAAATAAGACTCATACTTATCTTGTCTCAGTGAGCGGAATTCGCATTCCATTGAAACATCATTCTTTTTTCTGGCATCAATAATTATTGCCGAAAGATAGATGATATCCGTTACAATCGCCTTATTGAATTTTTCCTGATCAAAATCTTTTCTTTCAGAACAAAATCCTGCTCCTGCGAACAAAAAAGAAAACACGATTGCCATTACTGTACATTTTAAAAAGTTCATTTTTCCCTCCAATTTTTTGGTTTATTGTTTTACTACTTAAATTTTCAATAAATATATACTAGCATATTTAATTAATATTGTCAAGTATTTTTAGGCTAACACGTTATTTTTTATTTAATTTAAGCTATTTTTATTTTATTATTTAAAATACACAAAACCCGCTATTTTAATAAAATAGCGGGTATTTTAAAATATTAATTCTACAATGAAAATTATAGCATTCTCAACCTCTCCAAATACCGCCCCCGATATTCCTCTCGCCTATCATTAATATACAGCTTCAAAATCTTATCATTAACAATTGTTCGCGTATCAATATTCATTGCGCGATGCAATGCCTCGGGCATTATGTGAAGCTGGATACGTTTGACGATCGAGTCAGCACCGCCAATCAGCATATCAACAACGTCACGGTAAAAGTTTGAAAAACCAGGACCAACATCGCGCATATGTCCAGAATGATATCTCTGCCAATTCGGTAGATACTCGGCTAACCATGCGTTCGCTTCCATGAAAGCGTTATATGTACCCTCCCTATCATAAATCGGCACCAAATTTGCCAGCCAATTAACATAATAAATATCATGACAAACCTTGTTTTCAAGCATCAGCCGTCTGGTATCCAGATTTTCTGAAGTAATGTAAAAACTGAGACAAATAGTGTCACGCTTCTTGCCGGGCTGGGGGCGCAGTTTTAAAACTTTGGCTATGCCGGCACAAAACCAGCGTGTTATCCAAATCCTTTTTGGCTCGGTAATAATAAAAAAATCAATATCGCTTTCATCGCGCAAATTATTCGCGCCCATCTGATTGCCAACCGCGATCATTCTAATCCATGGAATCAGTTTAAACAAACGCGCCACCCGAAGCGCACGCTTAAACTTGCGATTCGCATGATTATAGTTTTGCAAACGCACCGCGACGGTTTCTTCACGTCCCTGCAAAAAATAAAACCCGCTCTTCTGCCCCAAATGCCGGATATCATCCAGCGCTTCGACAATATCCGCAAGAGAGCACTCGATTCCACAATAAGACCAGATCTCAAAAGGAGTGAGGGGGCAGTCGAATATGTCATAAAAGACAATTGTTTTTAATATGGGTTCTTTTAGTTGTAAACATTGATTCTCCATATTTTCACGTTCATTAGGGCATAGGTACTTAGGGAATAGGGTTCTTTAAACAAAACAATACTTACATACCCCATTCCCTAAGTACCCAAGTACCTAAGTACCTAATTTCTAATTACCTAAAACCGGCCGATCAATCAAAACCGGTTCCACCACATGCTCCCCGTCCGTAATCCGCACCACGTCTTTATCGATTTTTTTAAATTCCGCGTATGCACTGTTGTAATGATTCACCGTCGTCGACATGCTCGCTCCCAATTTGCGCATAAAATCGTCATAAGTAATTATGTGGCGCCCAAGTTTTTCAACATTCGCTTTGATCTCTTTTGCACTTTCCTCAATCTGCAAAGCACGCAATCCTTGAAGGACTGTTTGTAGATATGCCAAGAAAGATGTTGGTGAAACAATAATCACATGTCTGTCTTTAAAAGCATACTCAATCAAATCACGCGTATTCACCTTGACCGCACCGACTTTGTTTACAAGCAAATCGTAATAAATCGCCTCGGAAGGAATAAACATAAAAGCAAAATCCATGGTATTTTTTGAAGGCACGACATACTTACTGGTCTCGTCGATTCGATTTTTCAAATCTTGCTTGAATAATTTTTCCAGCTTTTCGCGCTCAACAGCGTCATTGCAATTAAGAATGCGCTCATAGTTTTCCAATGAAAATTTAGAATCAACCGGTATCACTTTGTCTTTCACAAATACAACCGCATCAACGATCAGTTCTTTTTTCGTTGCTTTGTCAATGCCAAGACTATACTGCATCTCATAGGAATTTGGCGGCAAAACATTTTTCAAAGTTTCTTCCAAAAAATATTCGCCCAACACGCCGCGCTGTTTCGGATTTTTTAAAATATCTTGCAAGTTTTGCAACTGCCCCGAAAAATTCATAACCTGCTTATTGGTTTCATCCAGCTTGGTTAATTTCTCCGTCACTTCCTGTATAATCTTTTGGCTTTGCGCATGCACACTCGCCATCGCCTTTTGTGTTTGGTCTGTCACACTCTGCATTATACCTGCCGTCTTGCCAAAATGCTCTTGCGTAGTTTTGTGCGTTTCGGCAAGTTTAGTATCAATCGCATCGCGCAAAGAACGATTTTGCTCTCCCAAAGCTGATATTTTTTCCATCATGGTAGCCAATTTTTCATCGTTATTCCCATTGTTACTTTCTTTTTTTCTCAATAATAGTACAATCACCGCAACAATGCCGATTATCAAAATAATTAACAAAAAAATAATAAAGATATTTTGCATATTTTTTAAATATTTACTTATATACCCAGTTTACCAAGTTAATAACCAATGAGCAAGTATTTAATAATAAGAAAAAACAGCCTTGTTCAAGGCTGTTTTTCGCGCAAGAAATAAGATATAACGCTAGTGGAGTAAAGGCTTAAATTAGTTATTATCGAAGCGAGGACTGTTTGAGACGCTTCCAAAATAAATTATAAAGAAAAAAGTCGAGTTCCGCAGTGAGAGAATAACTAATTTAAGCCTTTACGGAACGGGTCAATTATATAGTCAACGCTGAACTTATTAATATACTAAATCGTAAATCCCTACGCCCAGGTAACACAAGCCACCTTATCCCCCTTGTCCTTAAACCGCATCAACCTTACACCCTGCGTATCCCGTCCAGCCTCGTTCACACTCTTGAAAGGCAAACGAATCACTTGGCCTTTTTCAGAAATAATAATCATATCGCGATCTTTCATTACTTCCATATTTACCACAAAAGCATTAACCAGCTTTCCGGTTTTTGAATTTATTTTGGCAGTTTTGATGCCGGATCCGCCACGACCTTGTACTTTGTACAAGGAGAAAGCCGAACGCTTGCCAAAACCCTGCTCCATGATAGTCAATACTTGGCATTTTTTCAAATACTCTTTATCCGTATTGACCACACTCATGCCGATAACCGCATCACTGCCCTTTAGGCGAATACCATGCACACCCGAAGCAGTCCGACCCATTTCCCGCACATCCTTTTCTTCAAAACGTACAGCTTGTCCACCGGCAGTAATCAGCTGGATCTCATCAGTACCGCTAGTCGGCTTTGCCCAGATCAGTTTGTCTTCCGGGCGAATCTTGATGGCGATAAGACCAGAACGGCGAACATTATCAAATTCTTTTAACTCAACTTTTTTTACCAATCCTTTTTCCGTTGCAAAGAATAAATATTTCGCATCACCAATCTTGTCCAAGGGTAATACTGAAGTTACTTTTTCACCAGCTGACAATTGCAAAAAATTCACAATCGCCTGCCCTTTTGCGGTTCGCTGTGCCTGTGGCACTTCATATGCCTTTAGCTGAAATACTCGACCGCGAGTGGTAAAGAATAATAAATCAGTATGCGTCATGGTCGTAAACATAAATTCGATCATGTCTTCCTCTTTTGTCGTTAAACCGATTACGCCCTTGCCACCACGTCCTTGTACTTTGAAAGTATCCGGGTCCATGCGTTTGATATAACCATCGCGTGTCATCATCACAACCGCTTCTTCGTTTGGCACAAGATCTTCGACAGAAAATTCTTGTACGCCATGACTGATTATCTGCGTCCTGCGCTCATCACCAAACTTTTCACTAATTTCCGTAATTTCTTCTTTGATAATATTTCTGACCTTGGTCTTTGATGCCAAAATTGATTCCAAGTCTTTAATCAATTTATGTTTTTCTTTTAATTCATTTTCAAGCTTCATGCGTTCCAAGTTCGCCAAGTTTTGCAAACGCATTTCCAGAATAGCAATCGCTTGTCTCTCGCTCAATTTGAAGGTTTTCATCAAACTAGTTTTGGCAACTTCTTTATCCTTGCTGGCTTTGATTATTTTGATAACCGCATCAATATTGTTCAAGGCAATCATTAACCCCTCTAAAATATGCGCCCGTTCACGCGCTTTTGCCAACTCATATTCAGTACGACGGCGTACTACTATTTCCCTATGCTTGATATACTCTTCAAAAGCCATTTTCAAAGTCAAAACGCGCGGTTGAATTCCGTCAACAAGGGCGAGCATGTTTACATGAAAAGTAGTTTGCAACTGTGTATGTTTAAACAAGCTATTTAAAATCTTTTTCGGATAAGCATCTTTTTTCAGGTCAATCACGATACGCACGCCTTCTTTGCCGGATTCATCGCGCAAATCTTTGATGCCGTCGATTTTTTTATTCTTTACCAAATTTGCAATAGCCTCTACCAATGTCGCCTTGTTTACCTGAAAAGGAATTTCCGTAATCACGATTTTAAAATACCCGCTCTTATTTTCCTGTATCTCCGCCTTGCCACGAAGTACGATTCCACCCTTGCCGGTCGCATAGGCTTGCAAGATATCTTTTTTATTATAAATAACACCGGCAGTCGGAAAATCTGGACCTTTGACAAATTTCATCAGATCTTCTACTGAGGCATCCGGATTATCAAGCAAATGGCTAATACCACCGATTAATTCTCGCAAATTGTGCGGTGGAATATTAGTAGACATACCGACTGCTATACCCATAGTACCATTCAAAAGCAAGTTCGGTAGTTTTGCCGGTAAAACGCTTGGCTCTTTTTGTGAACCATCATAGTTGGGAACAAAATCAACCGTATCCTTATCAATATCAAATAATAATTCTTCCGCCAAAGCCGACATCTTTGCTTCAGTATACCTCATAGCCGCCGCACCGTCGCCATCCATGGAGCCAAAGTTTCCTTGCCCGCGGACTATCGGGTAGCGCATCGAAAAATCCTGCGCCATGCGTACCATCGCATCATAAACCGAAGCATCGCCATGTGGATGATACTTACCCAAAACTTCACCGATCACGTTTGCCGATTTGCGGAATTTGGCATTGGAGCGCAGGCCGATCGCCCACATCGCGTAAAGAATACGGCGATGTACGGGCTTCATGCCATCACGCACATCCGGCAATGCGCGAGTAATGATAACGCTCATGGCATATTCCAGATACGATTTTTTCATCTCTGTCGTAATCGCCATCGGCTCCACCATACCAAACTCGGTCTTGTGCCGGCCGTTTAGTATAGTAATATTTCCGTCATTGTCCAAAACCGCTTCCGTGTCTTTTTCTGTTTCATTTTTTACAGCTTGAACTTCTTCAGGTTTCTTTGCATCCGCTTTTTTTATCTCTTTCTCCTTGGTTTTTTTATCCTCTTTCTTCTCAATTTTATTTTCTTTTGGCATATTTTTTTAGTACAAATTTTGTAAAAAATCTTGTCATTCCCGCGAAGGCGGGAATCTCGGTGGATAAATAAATAATTAATTTTTACAATTCAAATGATTTTTAAATATTTTGTTTAATAAAATAATTCAATAATTCTTTCACCAAGATTCCCGCCTTCGCGGGAATGACAGGCGAAAAAAATTCTTAATTCGTAATTTTTAATTATTAATTAACTCCAATTTCTTCTTCAACTCCACAATCTCCGCCTCCGTACTCGTCGCTTCTACGGTACTAGTCGCCTGCACCGTACTAGACGCAATATCCTCCACCAATTCCTCGATCTTGTCCCGCAACACCAAATCAACTTCCGCGGTCCCGGTCGCAACCGTTTCGTTGTAATTTCGAATCTTGTCCAAATCAACTTTCATCTGCCCGATTTTTTCCGTAACATCGCCAAGCATCATGCTTATATCTTCTGTTGAATCACCATTGTCTTCTATCTTTGCTTGAATAATCGTCTGCTTGATCTGAAAAATCCAAATAACAAAAATTATAACCATAAAAAATCCGATTCCACTCCACATAATTAATTTTTTATCCGCTTCCGTCCTTTGCGATATTATTACGGCCGGCCTTGCTTTTGATTCTGGTTTATAATTATTTTCTATTTTTGCTGTAACAACAGTTTTGGTTACATTTTCTTTCACTTCTTTTTCAACTCCAGACTGGATAAAACCATTATCCGTTTTTTTCTTTTTCCAAGTAATCAGTTTTTTCCGCGTAACTTCTTTCTTTTTCTTAATATCTTCGGGTTTATCAAAAACATGCGCAGATTTTATTTCTGTACCGGCTGTTTTTGCTCTTGTTTTACGCGGACTAGTATCCACTTTCACAGTCAAACTAACCTTCTTCGGCGCTTTCTTTTCCACGTTTTTTTTAACCCTAGAACCTCCTTTTATCATATAATAGCAATAAAAATCACTCCCAAATGAGTGTTATTTCTTATGTTTATTATAACAAAGCGAAGTGAAAAAGTAAACGTTGACAAGATTTAATAAATGTGATATAGTGAAATATTGATATTTGAAAAATGTTTTAATTTTATAAAACCATAAACATAAATATTTGGAGGAAAAAATGAAAAAATTGTCTTATCCTATTATCCTGCTTTTTGTTTTTTTAACTATCAGCTGCGGAAATCACCAAACTTCAACGAAAGAAGAAGCTTTATATGCAGTTGAGCACGCAGAAGATTTTCAGGAAATAGTTCAGTATATTTCCATTTCGTCGTTTAGCCCTTTTCCTGTTTTATTAGACCCATATATACATCAGACAGAGCCAAAAAATACTATAAATCTGGACTTAAGTCTAAATCTGCAATTTGTTCATCAAATAATTTATAAAACAACAGATGGAGGTACTAAACTTGTTTTTTTAAGCGACGATCATCCTCCAAAAATAAAAGCGACTTTCATAATAAAATAATAGCTACGGCAGAATTTCTTGATTGAAATCTCTGCCGTTTTTTATTTTTAAATTTTGCAATCAAAAAGACGTTGCAACGCAACGTCTCTACGGTAATATACTTATAACCCAACTAAAGAATCAATTGGAATTTTTAATGCACTATGCAAATCTCGAATCATTTTCAATGTCAATCCTCTTTTTCCATGAAGCACTTCCGAGCTTCTGTTTGCGCCAATTATTTCCGCCAAATCCTTTTTTTCCAAACCCATTTGTTCCATTCGAAACTTGATTGCTTCGATCGGATCAGGCGGCAATATTGTATAATGCTCTTCCTCGTATTTTTCGATTAACACAGAAAGAATTTCTAATTCATCGTTAATCTGCGCGTTTCCTTTCACATCCCAAATCTTTTCTATTCTAGCAAGAGCTTTTTTATAGTCCTTGTTATTCTTAATTGGTTTTATATTCATATATTTTTTGCGTCAATTTTATTATATTATATCAAGTTTACAGTTTACCATCAACTGTAAACCAAAAAGACGTTGCGATGCAACGTCTCTACGATCAAAATTTTCCGCGTAAATCCGCGTTTAAATCCGCGTATATCCGTGGCCTACAAACTCAAAATCACCACCTGCATATCCTCTGCCGGCAAATCTTTTTTGGATATTTTCAATTTCTCCTCTTCAATTGGTTTAATACCTATTTCTCGGATAAATTTATCAACGCCGTCGATATCGATTTCTAGCCCATCAACTTTGTAATGCATTGGAATAACGATACGCGGTTCAATCTGACTCACAACTTCAACGGCTTTTTTTGCATCCAGCGTATATTTTCCGCCAACCGGAATCAAAAGGATATCAACACCGGCTAAAAGTTCCAACTGTTTGTCGCTCAAGGCCTCGCCTAGGTCGCCCAGATGAGCGATAGAAATATTGTCAATCTCATAACGGTACATGACATTGACCGTATTCTTTTCTTTTTCTCCGCCGTGCTTGGATTCAACACCATAAATCGCAACGCCCTTAACGTCAAATTCACCGGCTGTTTTAATTACATACGGCGCACCACGCAAAGCGCCAACATTGTTATGATCATAATGATCATGACTAATAGTAACAATATTCGCCTCAAAACTGGGCGCTTTCAAACCGATCTTTTTATCAAACGGATCAGTAACGACTGTTATCCCGTCTGTGCTTAGTTTGTCTTGAATTTTAAAGCATGAATGTCCTTGCCAAGTTATTATCATATTTTTTTAAAGACACGAATTTAAACGAATTTATTACGAAATTACACGAATCACGAATTATTTTTTATTCGTGATTCGTGTAATTTCGTAGTTAATTCGTGATATTCGTGTATATTATTTCGAAAACAACCGATCAAACGGTTCGTTATTTTTTTTAGGTTTTTCTTCTTCTATTTCTTCTTCAGCTTCATCTTCAAGTTCTTCTTCAACATCACCATCTTCTTCATCCTCATTTTCATCTTCATCTTCTACATTTTCTTCATCTTCCTCTTCTTCATTATCTTTATTCTTCTTACTTCTAACTTCTACCTTCTCTTCGTCTTCTTTAAATATATTTTCCTCATTATCACCACCATCTTCATCACCTTCATCTTCATCATCATCTTTAAACGCCGGCGGTACTTCACTTTCTTCGCCAAGATAATTATCCGGCGCTTTGGACTCGGAACGATTGTGGGTTGGCACGCCGCTAACCCTTTCATCATCAAGGCTTTCTAATTGGCGCTTGGTTATCAATATCTCGCGCGGTTTTGATCCGTTGGCCGGACCCACGATTCCGGCTTCTTCCAGCTGATCAAGAATACTGGCGGCACGGGCGTAGCCGACACGCATTTTTCGTTGCAACAGCGATGCCGAGGCTTTGCCCATATTTACCACTATCTCGCGCGCTTCGTGCAAAAGCTCGTCTTCGTCGCCTGATACGCCGTCTAGTCCGACACCGGCAACGCCGCCGACTTTTTGTCTTTCGGTAATGCCGCTAATCTGTTCGGATTTTCCGCCTTTGGCTTTTACGTATTTAACTACTTTGGCGATTTCCGCGTCAGACAAAAACGCGCCTTGTAAACGGACCGGCTTGGATAGTTCCGCGTTCATAAAAAGCATATCGCCGCGACCAAGTAATTTCTCAGCGCCTAGGCTGTCGAGGATTGTACGCGAATCCGTGCTAGATGCGACTGAAAAAGCGATGCGCGCCGGCATATTGGCTTTGATCAAACCGGTAATAACGTCAACGCTCGGTCTTTGCGTAGCCAAGACAAGATGAATACCGACCGCGCGCGCCATTTGCGCCAAGCGGATGATACTTCCCTCGATATCCTTTGAGGCCGCAACCATCAGGTCAGCCAATTCGTCGATAACAAAAACAATGTATGGCATGCGCACTTTGGCATTTTCATTATAAGTCTGAATATTGCGATTTCCTGAACGGGACAATACGTCAAAGCGCCGATCCATCTCATTCATGCACCATTTTAGGGCATTAATCGTTTTTGGCACCTCGGTAATTACCGGTGCGAGTAAGTATGCCATACCGTTGTAACCTGTCAACTCTACGCGTTTTGGATCTACCATGATAAAGCGCAAATCATCCGGGCTATTCTGATACATCAGGCTGACGATAATCGTGTTCAAACACACCGATTTGCCGGAATTGGTCGCGCCGGCAACCAATAAGTGCGGCATTTTTGTAATGTCCGTCAGCCAGCTCATACCGGCTACATCCTTGCCCAAGGCAATCTGTAGATTATTCTTTCTTTCATTATAATTTTTGCTGGTTAAAATTTCCTTAAAACTCACGATCGCTTTTGCCTGATTCGGAACTTCGACACCGACCAAGCGTTTGCCCGGAATCGGCGCCTCAATGCGAATCGGATGCGCGGCCAATGCCAAAGCAAGGTCATTGCTCAAATTTGTAATACGTGATAACTTAACGCCTTCGGATGGTTTGAATGTGTATTGCGTAACCGTTGGACCTACGCTTATCGCGCCCATTTCGACCATAATGCCGAAATTCTCCAACGCCTTTCGAATAATATTCTTGTTTTCTTCAATATCACCGCTGGTTGGCTTGCCTCTTTTTCCGTCAAGCAAGCTCAATGGGATTTTAATCTCTTTTCCCGTCGGCTTCATCCACCATAACTCCTCAACCTCTTTCACGGGTTTTTTATTAAAAGCCTGAATCGGCATCTCGTCTTCACTATCATTATCGCCCTCTTCATCGTCTTCGTTTTCATCCTCATCTTCCTCGTCATTATGTTCTTCGTCTTCGTTCTCCTCCTCATTTTCATCTTCATTTTCTTCCTCGTCTTTTTCTTCTTCCTCCTCGCCTTCCTCTTCGTTTTCTTCTTCACCTTCTTCGTTTTCAGCGTCTTCTTCTTTCTTTTTAATGCCTAATAGTTTGGCAAATAAAAAATTGATCGGATAAACGATTTTTGCAAAGTAGCTTTCTTTCCCGAATAGTCCGACTAAAGTCGTGTTAAATATCAGCATCCAGGAAATAATAATTAATCCCAAGCTAACTAAAAAAGATGCTATAAAGCCCAGATATTTTATAAATATTTCAGCAAAAAACAAGCCAACATGCCCGCCACCTTTGCCGACTGCTACCGAACTATACCAAGAATCACTTTCAACCAATAAAAATAAAAAGGCGCAGGTCGAAATCAAAAATAAAATCGCTCCCAAATAATT
Source organism: Candidatus Falkowiibacteriota bacterium (assembly GCA_003514005.1). Classification (GTDB taxonomy): domain Bacteria; phylum Patescibacteriota; class Patescibacteriia; order Patescibacteriales; family UBA12075; genus UBA12075. The sequence continues at coordinate 15,576 of DOSJ01000004.1, read as the reverse complement.
TCCGCCCTTAAGCTCAAAACGCTCTTCATCATACAAAGCATAGCCCCAAAACAAAAGCATAATCGGCAAAAACCAACGTCCCCAGCCAAAAGTATAAATAAGCGCATTTTTAAAATACAGTCCAAGCAAACCGGCAATATCAAAAAGACCCAAAAGACTGATAGCGCCAAGGGCTAAAATAAGCACAATAAAAATCCCTTTTTTTGTATCCGCATCCAAATCCAAATTTGGCATACTCGGCATTCGTAAATAGCTTGATAATCCTCGTCTACGTCTGCGTCTGGCCATATATATGTATAATTATAAAAACAGGTAATATTTTTACCTTTCTAAAAATATTATACTATATTATGAATGATAATTAAAGTACTTGTTTTTTTATTAAAATAACCCGAACATTTCTGTTCGGGTTATTAGTCTGTTTAACAAGTTGTTTAACTTTTGAATCTATTTAGCCTGTTTTTCATAGAATTCAAAATGCTCTCCTAATCCTACATGCGGATAAATTATGTCAAGCTCTTCAACCAGAATCGGAAGCATTTCATACACCGCGGGAACCATACGCCAGGGAAGTTTGTCAACGCCATGGCTAAACATGTGTGTATCATTGCCATTTTTATCTTGTATCTCCGAATAAAAAATTCCACCTCCTCGATGAAACACAACAAATACGTATTTATTAAAACGAATTTCGATAAGCTTTTGTTTTTTCTTCCATTTATAAAATGATAAAGCTGACTCCAGCAAAGAGTAAACATTGTTTATAACAGAATCTGTAGCGCTTACTTGTTTTTGAATATTATTGCAACCCTGAATATACAGTCCTATATCGACTTTACTCATTATACTTCTCCTTTTTAAAATATTATTATTAACGAACAATCATGCCTTTAATTATCCTTTATATAAGCATAAAAAATTTATTTTGTCAATCCTGAAATTTGCACATTAAAATAACCCGAACATAAATGTTCGGGTTATATTTGAGATAACATGTTTTATTAAAAAATAATACAAACCTCATCAAAAACAAGAATAAAAGGAGCAAAATTAATTATAGGTTTATTCTCGATTTCCTTCCAGATCAAATCACCGCAATATGGGCATTTTATTGCTTCCCATTTTTCAAAAGGCGAAGCAATATTTTTAAACATTTGTGTATGCCATTCTTCGCAATTAAATTTATCAATCATTCCAGAATTTTCTGTATTTTCCATATATTCCTCCTTATTGTTATATTTTGTGATATAATATTATTATATCACATTTATAAACCAATTACATAAAAAATAATAATGGAAAAATTTGAATCAAATTATTTAAAAGTAAAATTTGAAAAAATTGATACCTACAAAGGTTATGAGGTTTACTTATATACCCTTGTTCCAAAAGAATGCATTGCAACCATGCTGCCGGATAAAGACAATATTTCCAAAGCGATTGCAATTAATCCAAAGGCCTACAAAATATTAGAATCAAGACCGGATTATTTAGAACGGATATACAAGCATGAACTGCAAGAGAATACGACATCCGAAAATATCCAGCATGGAAACGATAAAGATATTTTACTTTTTTAAAAGAAAACGGTTATGATTTTGGAGATTTTAAATTTTAAAAATTATCCTCTCTTCAACTTATACAAGGCCCCGCCCATAACCGCCAAAAACCCCAAACATCCGACCAATAAATATTTAAACATTTCCAATTTTTTGTCACGCGCGGCAAGCTCCCAGTTGTCCGAGCTTGCGACTTCGCCCAAAACAACGCTTTCTCCGCTGACATCGGTGTTTTGTTTGACAACGTCCTCGGGGCCGCGCGGCAGTAAGCGGATGCCCGCGCTTGTTTGTCCGACAATGCCGGTAAGTTGCAATTTTTCGCCTTCTTTAATGTCTGCCAATACGATTCCGGTCGTATTTTTTATATACGCTTTTATTTCACCCGTACCGTCATCCAAAAAAACAGTCGCGCTTTTACGATCAACAATATCGCCCGTTACACTTACCAGGCGCCCGACATGTTCCTCTTCAATTCGATCACATGTTTCAACCAATGGGACCGGCGCATCTTGATGCTCGATTATCCGCATATCTTCCGCAAGAGCGGTTTTTATCCGACGCTCGCCGCCGCTTTCCGCGATCTCGCCCTTGACTTCAACATAATCGCCAATTTTGAATTTTGGAAAATCTTTCTTATAGCTATATACTTGGATTCCTGGCGAGCCTGCCTGTCCGGCAGGCAGGCCGACGATATAAAAATATTGCGCGCCCAATATCCCGGGTAAAACCGCAACCGTGCCGGATACTCGCACCTTGTCTCCAACCTCCATTTCTTTTAATTTTTCCAAAGTCGTTGACGCAAAATCTGTCAGAGCTTTTTCCTTGCTATATTTCAAGCTTGCACCTTTAACAACAACGCCGGCTATTTCCGCCGTCATTTTGCTATCACCCGTTTTTATAATATTTTCCTCTTCGGGAGTCGGCACTGTAGTCCAAAACCATTTGTCATTCGCGCCGCGGGCATAAGCTTCGCCCTCAGCCGTCTTGGCATACGATACTTCGTCGACAATCTCTCCGTTCGGAGAAAACAAACGAACCGCGTCGTCGGAATTATTCAAAGCCAGTTTACTTTCCAAACGTTCCAACAAAAAATATTTACCGGCTTCCAACAGAAATTCATTTTTAAAAATATACGGCTTGCTCCCGCCCTCCATATCGTCTATGGACCAATCAAGCATATTTATTACAGTTCCTCCATTATTATACAGTTCAATCCACTCTTCTTCACCATCATCGCCCAAGGGATTGGGCATTATTTCATTAATAATTATATCCCAATCTCCACTTGCCACTTGTTGCCTGTTTATTGTTTCCTGTTGCAATTTACTAATTTTAATAATCTTTTCTTTTTTAGCCTCTGTTTTTCCGTCGTCTACTTTCAGACTGACCGTAAAAGCGCCTTCCCGAAAATACGTATGCTCCGCTATCGCCAAGGTATTAGTCGCGCCGTCACCGAAATCCCAAAAAAAAGACAGCTGATCACCGTCCTCATCCGCAGTATCCGAGCTGTCAAAAAGTACAGGCTTTCCCGAATCGACTTCAGTTGGAAAATCAAATGAAACAAGCGGCGCATGATTGACCGTTTTTATCACGTTTGTCTTGCCATAAGTCACTGTTTCACTCCACGCATAGCTGTTTTTCCCAATATGATTATAGCTTTGATTTTCAAAAGTTTTTTCATAGCGGACCGCATCCAAAGCTTTGTCCAGAAACGGCTGATACAAAAAAACCGCATCACTGCTATTATTCAGGGCAATCTTGGTTAACGGCCGTTTTATCGCCCAATAACCTTTGGCTTTAATAATAGTCGAAAAAGCGGCATCGTCCTTGTTTTTAGTTATCGTATATTTCCGACTGCTTTCATCTCCCAGCCGCCACTCGCTCAAATCCACATCGCGTTCACTGTCATTATATAATTCTATAAATTCTTCTTTTGTATCGTCTCCCGCGGGATTAGAAAATATTTCAGAAATAATTATGCTCTCTGAATAATCATAGTTTGCCCGATCGCTCGCGCTGACCTCGTCTTCGGCCAAGTCTTTTAGAACAATGGTATTCGCGCCTTTTTTTGTCGGTTTCACGGTCAAGCTAAAATCGTTACTATTCACAAAAGTATTATAACCGTCAATTTTGCGGGCGATGCTAAATGGGTCTTCCGCCACTTCGGCATTATTCATGCCTCCATTCCATTTTCCATAAGCCACGCTATCAATCAATTTTCCTTGAAAACGCAAAACTATCAAATCGCCACTATTATTCAGACTGCCTTTGGGTTTTTCCATGATAAAATATCGGTTTGTGCCGCTATTGCCGATTGTGCCGGTTAGCATGGTTTTCGCGCCGCCGCCATCTTCAATAGTCCATCCGCTCAGATCGACCGCAAGATTGGTATTATTATACAATTCAATCCACTCAACATCATCGTCCGCCGGGTCGCTGACAAATTCGTTTATCACAATATCTCCCAGATGATATTCACGGCTCGCGACAATCGGCGTACTCGTGCTTTGCGTCGCGCTTTCATCTTCGACTTCTTCAGCTTTTGCTTCCAGTTTGCAAATCGAATTACACCCGTCGCCACCCGCCGTATTGCCGTCATCGCACTCCTCCAAACCTTCAATCATCCGATTTCCGCAAATTTCGATTTCAGGCGTTTCAGCCGGCGCATCATCCCCCAAAACCATAATTAAGTCTTTTAGCCCATCATAAGTCGCTTGACCGATTCCCGATACCGACATTATATCTTCTTTTCTTTGAAAATTCCCGTTCAATGTCCGATATTCAATAATCGCGGCAGCCTTGCTCGCACCGATTCCGGGAAGAGAGTCCAGCTCTTCCAATCCGGCCGTATTAATATTTACCAAACCGGAAGCTACCCCGATTAAACAATAAAAAAATCCTGACAAAAAAAATATCAAGACTAGTCCCCCTCCTTTTAATTTCATAAAATTACAAATTCGCGAATTTAATCACAAATACACAAATATATTAACTCACTCAAGGTGACATTATGAAATATATTTAATTATTTTTTAAAATTACTCGCCTTTACGTCTGTTACTAATAGCTTGTATATTAAAGTAATAAATAAAATATTTTATCTTGTGCTACTATTTAAATTTTAAAAGTTTAAAGGCTTATTTTTAAAAAATAATTAAATATATTTCAGAATGTCAGATCTGCGCATGCATTAAACTAACGCCCCTTAACATCCTCCAACTTCACCGACAATAATTTCGATACTCCATCATCACCCATAGTCACGCCGTAGAGAATGCTTGAACGGCGCATAGGCGCGCGATTGTGAGTAATCACGATAAATTGCGTCTTGTGCGAAAGCTCGTCCAAAATTTTTGCCAAGCGTTCGGAGTTGGCTTCGTCCAAGGCGGCGTCAACTTCATCCAAAACGACAAAAGGCGACGGGTTTGAGCTGATGATCGCGCAGATCAAAGCGATTGCGGTCAAAGCGCGCTCGCCGCCGGAAAGCATGGAGATGGATGATATTTTTTTGCCGGGAGGAGTGGCCTGGATTTCGATTCCGGCCAAACCGGTGGCATTATGTTTTTGCAAGAATTTGATCTTATTGATATCGGGCAATGACGCCATGCCGGATTTTTTGACTTCAGCGGTTTTTTCTTTTTGCGCTTCTTCACCCGTTCCTTCGTCCAAAACCGTATTTCCATCATCTTCTTTTTCGCCATTATCATCCATAACTTTAATGATTTTTGCATTGCCTCCGTTAAACAAAACTTTGAAATATTTTTCAAAATTCTGAGCAATCACTTTAAATTCTTTATCAAACTGCTCTTTAATAGTCATATCCAGCTCTTTGATAATCTTGCGCAAAGAATCGATTGCCTGGCCAAAATCTTCAATCTGCCCGTTCAAAAAATCAAAACGTTCTTTGGTTTCGTTATATTCCGCCTCAGTCTGCGGATCTATGCCGCCGATCAATTCCAGTTGATGTTTAATTTGATTTATTTTTTCCTTTTTTTCTTTCACCTGGACGCTTTCGGCCGTGTCCTCTATTTTCGGAGAAGAATTTTTTATTTCACTCAAAGATTTCAACTCTTCTCTGATTTCTATTTCCAAATCTTCCAGCTTTGTCTCAAAACGGGTTGAATTGATTTTTATTGATTGCATCTGATTATTGACCGTATTCAATTCATTCTGCAGTCCCTGCAAATCGTTTTGCAAAGCAAACAGCTGTTGGCGCTTTTTCTCTTCACTCGCGCTTATTTTGTTTACTTCATCTTTGACAACCGCGATCTTTTCCTCGATCTCCGTAATCTCTTTCTTGATATTTTCCTGCTCCGTTTCCAGCTCTTTAAAATCAAACTTAATATCGCCTTGTTTCAAGCGTGCTTCGATATTTTTCAGTTCAGCCTCAAGGCTTTGTTTTTTTTCATTAAGCATTTTTACGCGTTCGCCTTTTGCGGACAAGCGCAGGTTAATCTCGTTAATCTGGCCTATGCTTTGTTCTTTTGCGCGCAAAAAACCGTTCAAAGCAATCTGCAATTCTTTGAAGCTATTATCCGTATCATCAGCCGCTTTTCCTTCTTTTAATATGATTCTTTTTATTTCTTTCAGCTCTTTCTTGATCCGGATAGTCAGGGTCATAATCTCGTTAAAATCGGTAATCTCCTCAACCTTTTCAAGATCAATAACCAATTTATGCAAAAGATCATGCGCGCTTTTCATCTCAGCCGACTCATCGATTTTTTCAATTTTTGCCATTTTCTCATCCAATACTCTTATTTCCTGGTCAATTTTGTTTTTTTCCAAATTCAAAATCCGGTTTTGCTCTTGGTCAGATGAAATATTATTATTAAGATTATTTATTTCTTCTTGAATGACTACAAGTTCTTTGATTCCGGCTTCTTTTTTGTTAAACAAAAACGAAAGATCATGCTGTCCAGCCGCCTCCAGCTTTGTTTCAACTTGCGCCTCGATCTTTGCCAAGCGCCTATTCAAAATATCTTTTTTGTTTTGCAAAGCAGCAAGCTCTTTCTGCCAATGCTCGAATTCATTGCTCTGTCCGCTCGCGATTTTCATCTGTTCAAGCTCACGATTCAATCCTTCCTGTCTTTTTTCTTTGCCAAATTTAATCTTTTCCAATTCCAGATATTCTTTATTATAGCTATTGAATTTATTATATATATCATGCCAAATTACGCTGTAATATTCGGTTTGTAAAACGCGCAATTCTTTTTCCAATTCTCCCCGTCTTTGCAAGCGATTCACCTGCCTGGTCAGGCTTTTTAGCCTTGGCTCGATTTCGGTCAAAAGCATCTGGGTTTGTGCCAGGTTTTCATAGCTGGAACGAAGTTTGGTCAATGACTCGTCGCGTTTTATTTGATATTGTTTGACTCCGGTTGCCTCATCAAAAAATTCTTTGCGCTCCGCCAGCGAAGTATTCAAAAAACCTTCAACCATACCCTGCCCAATTACGCTATATGTTTTTTGTCCGAATTTCGCGCGCGCCAAAAGCATCTGGATTTCGGAAAGACGGACGCGATTATTATTTAATAAATATTCACTCTCGCCATTGCGATACAAACGGCGGGTTATCACGATCTGTGAATAATCAATCGGCGATTTTTCCTCTCCGGCCTGAGCCTCATTATTCAAATGCAAAGACACCTCGGCCATGCCCAGTTTTCCTTTTTTGTCTGACCCGGAGAATATAACGTCTTCGGACTTTTTCCCGCGCAAAGTCTTCATACTCTGCTCGCCCAGCGCCCAGCGCACCGCATCCGCCACATTGGATTTGCCCGAACCATTCGGTCCGACCACAGTCGTAAGACCGCGCTTTTCCGCATCAAGCATTCCGGGAAACACCAAAGTATTCTTATTAGCAAAAGACTTAAAGCCTTGGATATCAAGTTTTTCTAGAAACATGCTGTGAAATATTCAATATGCAATATTCAATATCCAATTATTAATACATTATTTATTGGATATTGAATGATTATTGAATATTGAGTATTGGATATTATGGTTGATTATTTTCTAATTATATCAGATTTCTTAAAAATAAAAAAGCGGGAAATCCTGGTTAGAGATTTCCCGCCGACTATTAAACCGCTCTAGGTGGATTTGCAGTTTGGTTATTTGTTCAAACAATCAAACTATGGCAGTCCTGCCGCGGCCGGGTTTTGTTTAGATCACCTCCTTGGCACCCACGTCTTTTGTCGCAAAATAAATACGTTTTCGGCAAAAAATTTTATTCATTTTCTTCTCCTTTGCAGTTACGGGTTTATACAGCAATCGCCATACTACTTTCGCAAATACTATCCGTATACATAAAATACAAAAATTCCATCCCAAGTCCCGCTATACTTGCCGCTTCTTGAATTTTATTTTCCGCTATCGCCTTTTTTAAGGCTTTTATGCTTTTGATATTCCATTTTTTTCTACTGTTTCCAAACATAATAGAAATAAAAATTTGAATTTCATCAGCATTAAAACCTTTGAACAGTTCGTTCCAGCACCAGAGAAAATTGCTGTTTACTTTGACGATATCGATCGTTGGTTTGCGCTTTTTATTTGCAAATCTACTTGAAATTTTAAAAACTCGCCTATCCTGAATTCCGTGGTAACCTGCAATCTGCATTGCTTCGGAGATATTATTTTTTTTAATACTAAAAATCACCTTTTTTATGTCTTTTATTGTCCACTTCCGTTTAAAACCGTACAAAAATAAAATAACAAATAGTTTTGCGCCTAGTGGGTTTAAATTTCCAAAAATCTGATGCCAGCAATAGTGAATTTTTCCCGATAAAACAATTTTGTTGTTTTTCGAATTATCGCCAAACTCTGCCCTGGATTCAATATGATGTTCCTGAAATCTGCTCCAGCCTTTTTTATATTGTTCCGGCTTCTTTTTTGAATAATTTAAATTTTTGATAATTATTCCGCTCTTTTTCATTTTTCTGATCTTCATAAATTATCCTTTCGAAATAATGTCAGAAAATTTCAATTTAAAAACGAAATTATCTTTTGGTTATTGTAATGAGCATCTATTAATTATTATAATATCACAACTTATTAAAAAATCAAATTTTAATAAAATTTTAATAAAGAAACAAAAACTGCCCCGAAAATTCGAGGCAGTTTTTTATGAGAACACATTTTATTACATGTATGACATGATGTTGATAATAGCGTATGTGTACGCTACTGTCATTGAGATCGCTAAATAAGCGAATTTTTCCCCAAAGGGAGTGTGTGTTGCTTGAGGCATTTCTGCCTCGGAGATTTGTGTTTCCATTTTGTTTTTGTTTTTATTTTTTAAAAGAGCGTTTTTATCACTCATAAATCAAGTATATCACATTTTACCCTTTTCGTCAATTGTGGATAACCCCAAAAAGGCTATCCACCTTGACAAAAAAATTAATTTGCTGTAAGCTTGAAGAAGGTTTAATGATTCCATTAACTGGAAAAATTAGATTGCTTAGTATTTGTAGAAATTAAGTCGAGTTTCATACAAATCACTAGTTTTAATTAAAATTATTTCTACAAATTTTTATGCAAGGTTCAATCAAAAAATTGACTGATAAAAACTTTGGTTTTATCACTCAGGAAGGTTCTGACAAAGATATTTTCTTTCATGCTTCAGAATTAGACGGAGTAGACTTCAGCGAATTGCGCGAAGGCGACACTGTTACCTTTGAAGTTAGCGACACCCCTAAAGGTGCAGCTGCTGTGAAAGTAAGAAAAGCTTAATAGACTTTTCATATATTCATTTTAAAAACACCCGATTTCGGGTGTTTTTAATTTACTTTATTTAATATATATGATTAAATAAACAATAGATAAATTCAAAATGTAAAAATCAAAATGCAAAATGACAATTAAAAATTTAAAATGTTTTAATAAAATAAATTTTTTAAATTTTTAATTTTACATTGTCATTTTGCATTTTGAGATTTACATTTTCCATTTTTATGATTGTTTTAGGCATTGAAACCAGTTGTGACGAAACCACGGCCGCGGTTGTTTCGGGTTGCCGTGAAAGCGTTAGCGTGCTTTCGAACGTTATTTCTTCACAAATAGATATTCACAAAAAATATGGCGGAGTAGTGCCGGAGGTTGCGGCCAGAGAGCATATTTTGAATATTTTGCCTGTTATAAATACTTCTTTAAAAATATTCAATACTCAATATTCAATATCCAATCAATATAAAAATAAAAAATATCCAATTGATGCGATTGCCGTGACTGTCGGTCCTGGACTAATTACTTCTTTAATCACAGGAATCGAAACGGCAAAAACACTATCTTACGCATGGAATATCCCAGTTGTAGCCGTTAACCACATTGAAGGACACATCTACGCAAATTTTATAAAAAATAAAATATTCGACACTCGACACTCGACACTCGAAACTCATCATTCAAAATTCCCCTCAGTTATCCTTACCGTCTCCGGTGGACACACAATGCTGGTTCTGATGCAGGGACATGGAAAATTCAAGACGATCGGTGAAACACGCGATGATGCGGCAGGCGAAGCATTTGACAAGGCGGCGAAGATGCTGGGGATTGGGTATCCGGGAGGACCGGCGATTTCCGCTTTGGCTGAAAAAGTGTCGAATTACGAATGTCGAGTGTCGAATATTAATAATAATATTCGACACTCGACACTCGACACTCGAAATTCAAAAATCACCCTCCCTCGCCCAATGATTGATGGTGTTGATTTTGATTTCTCATTCTCGGGACTCAAAACCGCATTGCGTTACGCTCTTGAAAAAGATAAACAATGGGAAAAAAGAATTCCCGAATATTGCGCAGAGTTTCAGCAGGCGGTTATTGATGTTTTGATTCATAAAACAATCAAAGCGGCGAAAAAATATGATGCCAAAACAATCATGCTGGCTGGCGGAGTTTCGGCAAACAAAAAATTGCGCGAACAGTTTGCCCTAAAGACTTCTGAATTACTACCTGACACGGTTTTGCAAATCCCTGATCTGAAATACACAACCGACAACGCCGCCATGATAGCAAGTGCCGGCTACTTCAAGGCCAAACGCAAAAAATTTACGCCTTGGCAAAAATTACGTGTGGATTGTAATTTAGCGCTATAAAAAAATCGTATTATAAAAGCCCCACATTGTTTTTGCGGGGCTTTCTTTTTTAATGCACAATAATTGATAGAGGTGGATTATTATATGAGGTTTTAATTAAGTTTTCTCCTTTTGTCTTGTTTTCTCTCAAGATTTCTTGAATTATCCAATTTACTTCTTTATTAATTAAATCAATATTAATATCCTTAGATTTTTTCAGTTTAGACCATTCTTCATCCTCTATATCAATTGTAAATAATTTAGTATTATTAAGACGCTTATCACCAATATAGGTTTTCAAATCAACTTTTATCTCAAAGGACTTTTTCAGAAGCTGGATACCAAGAACATCAATTAAACTAATGCGATAATCAGTCATCCTTACTTTATCAATAAAATAAATCGCATTTTTCAATTCAAAATAATATTTTTTTACCAACATATACCAAACAATGCAATAAAAAAATATTAAATAAATAATTTGGGTTATTATATTATGTCCAAAGAAAAAAAAGTCAGCATTTAAAAGGGACAGACATAAAAAAAGCACAGTAATGTTGTTTATAACTTGGAAATTAAGATTTTGTTTTATTAAAATATCCAAGCGGTTTGCTTTTATACAAATTATCCAATAAAAAACGAATAAAACCATTGTTTCAGTAAAATAAATAAAAGCATTTGCTGGGCCTGATAGTTTAAGTATTCCGCTACTCAACACATGCAAAACAATCAATAATAATAGTAAACCGATTCCAAATACGTTTTTTGTCATAATAACCTCCATTTTTTTTAATTTTCAAACAACAATAAACATATAGTCATATAAGCAAAAAGTACGTACTTTGTCAATCTGCCTATATATTAAAAAATCGGCATTACGCCGATTTTTTATAATTTTTTTTGTTCTTAGTCTAAGGGTTGTATGCCATATAAAGCAAGTAGAATAACAATCCGATACCTACAACAGCAATAGCCAGGCCGATTTTGAAATTAAAGAACATGGCGATAATGCCGTAGCCCATTAAAAATATTCCCAGACAAATCAAAAATACGCGGATGAATATTTTTTTTGCCTTGTGATATTTTTCATAATGCTGATTTTGAATCTCTGACATATTTATAATTCTTACTTCTTACTTCATACTTCTTACTTCTTCCTCCCTTTCATCGCCGCTTCCTTCTTATTCACCGCAATCGTAGTCTTGATAACAGTGTCCGGAATCAAAGAGATCGAATCAATTCCACATTCGACCAAGAAAGTCGCAAAATCCGGAAAATCAGACGGTGCTTGACCGCAAATGCCAACCTTTGTGCCGGTTTCTTTTGCAACATGAATCAGGTATTTGATTAAAGTCTTGACTGCATCGTTCTTTTCATTGGATACACCGGCTACTTCCAAGGATCCGCCGGCATCGCGGTCGATTCCGAGTGTTAGCTGGGTAAGGTCGTTTGAGCCGATCGAAAATCCGTCAAACTCTTTGGCAAATTCGTGGGCCAGAATGATGTTGGCCGGAATTTCCGCCATCACGTAAATCTCTAGTCCGTTTACGCCTTGCTTGAGTCCGTGCTTGGCCATAATCTCTTTTACTCGCCTGCCCTCTTCAACCGTACGGCAAAAAGGAATCATGATTTTAAGATTAGTCAGTCCCATTTCATCACGAACTTTTTTCATTGCCTGGCACTCCATCTCAAAAGCCGGTACAAACTGTGGGGCATAGTAGCGACTTGCTCCGCGCCAGCCAATCATCGGGTTTGATTCTATCGGCTCGTATTCTTTACCGCCGATCAGGTTGGCATATTCGTTGGTCTTGAAATCGGACAAACGCACGATTACGTCCTTTGGGTGAAAAGCGGCCGCGATTGTCGCAACGCCTTCAGCCATTTTGTTAATAAAAAATTTCTTTTTATCGGCAAATCCAAAAGTAATTTCATCGATCTGCTTTTTAACTTTTGCGTCTTTGATTTTGGAATAGTTTAGTAAAGCCAAAGGATGAATCTTAATATAATTATTGATAATAAACTCAAGACGCGCCAAACCAACACCGTCGTTCGGAATGAATGAATCGCCAAAAGCCTGATCCGGTTCGCCGACGTTCATCATGATTTTGGTTGCCGGTCGTTTCAGATTTTTGATATTGGTCTTGTTTATGACAAAAGGCAATTCACCTTCATAAACATAGCCTTCTTCGCCTTCAGCACAGCTGACCGTGACCTTGGCGCCAGATTTGATTTTTTGACTACCTTCTTCGGTGCCAACAACGCAAGGGATTCCCATTTCGCGGGATATAATGGCGGCATGACATGTGCGCCCGCCCTTGTCGGTAACAATTGCGGAAGCGATTTTCATGATCGGCTCCCAATCCGGATCCGTCATGTCGGTTACCAAGACCTCGCCTGCCTTGAAATTATTGATCTCTTTGATATCCATAATCCGCTTCGCAACACCGGCGCCGATCTTGTTACCAACGCTTTGTCCGGTGATTATAATATTGCCGCGTTTATCCAGCTTGTATTTTTCAACCACATTATAATTTCTTTGGCTCTGCACAGTTTCCGGACGTGCCTGGATGATATAGAGCTGTTTATCTTTTCCATCAAGCGCCCATTCCATATCCATAGGGCGATTATAATGCTTTTCAATCATGATAGCCCACTCGGCAAGCTGTTTCACCTGCTCGTCGGTTATGGATTGTTTTTTCTGATCAGCCGCGCTAACTGTTGTGTCTTTGACCGGATTTTTCGGATCGTTATTATAAACCATGCGCAGATTTTTGTGCCCGATCGAGCGGGAAATGATTGCCAAGGTCGGTTTGAATACATAAAATTCATCTGGATTAACTTTGCCTTGAACAATGTTTTCACCCAAACCAAAAATCGAATTGATCAAAACCGCATTCTGAAAACCGGATTCGGTATCGATCGAGAACATCACACCGGATGATGCCAAGTCAGAACGAATCATTTTTTGCACGCCGACTGATAGGGCAATTTTGAAATGGTCAAAGCCTTTGTCAACGCGATATGATATTGCGCGAGTAGTAAATAGCGAAGCGATGCAGCGGCGGACAGCGTCAATCAAACTCTCCACTCCGCTGATATTCAAATAAGTATCTTGCTGTCCGGCAAAAGATGCGTCCGGCAAATCTTCGGCCGTTGCCGATGAACGCACTGCAACATCAACATTGGCGGATTTATATTCTTTGGATAATTTTTTATAAGCCTCGGTTACTTCTTTTTCCAACTCGGCCGGCAGTTTTGATTTTAAAATTGTATGACGGACTTTTTCACCGCGTTTCATGAGGTCCGGAACATTGGTTGTATCAAGTCCGTCCAGTATCTTACGAATCTCTTTTTTCAAACCGGCCTGCTCCATATAAAAATCATAAGCATAGGCAGTTGTCGCAAAACCATTCGGAATCCGAACACCTTTGCTTGTCAGTTTTTGATACATCTCGCCGAGCGAAGCGTTCTTGCCGCCGACCTGGGGAACATCTTTGATTCCAAGCTCGTTAAAAAATTTGATAAATTTTGGCATGGGGATTGTTTTAGGTACTTAGGTACTTAGGTACTTAGGGAATAGGTAAAATTAAAACCCCAATCCCTAAGTACCTAAGTACCTATTCCCTGAAATTATTTTATATAATAAAAATATTTAAACTAGCACTGACTTACAAAATAGCTAATTTAATTTACAAATTAAATTTTTTGCTAAAATCATAAACATACGGAATCTTCCACCACTCGCCGTTCAGCGCTTTTAGGATTCCGAGGATTGATACGACCAAGACGGCAATCGCAAGCGCCCAGCCGATTAATGGGATCCAGAAAACAAAAGTGCCGATTATTTCGATAATAAACAACGCAAGTCCCTGCTTGGCATGAAACTGCGCGAACTTTGATTTCTTTTTTGTGATCAATGGCACAAGGCATAGCACCCAAATATACGAAAGGGCGGCCACAGTCTTGTTTTCCTCAATGTCATTGTCGATTGTTTGTTTAATTTCTTCAGACATAGTTTTCTAATTATTTAATAAAAAATATTTTATTTTATTTTAATTAATAACTTTAGATTTGAAAAAAATTCTATTTTTTAAGAAAAAATTTCTCCATTTGTCATTCCCGCGTAGACGGGAATCCAGATTCGAGAGATAAACCCTGGATTCCCGCTTTCGCGGGAATGACTAAAAAGTGTTTTTCTTAATTCTCAATTTTTCCTTTTACATTTTCATTTTACATTTTGAGATTTAAATTTTTAATTTCGTTTATATTATAACACAAAATTTATAAAATATAAATTAAAATTGACTTTTTTATAAAAATACGATACAAATATATCAGTTACATCGCGGGTGTGGTGAAACTGGTAGACACGCTAGCCTTAGGAGCTAGTGAGGCAACTTGTGTGGGTTCGAGTCCCACCGCCCGCACATATGCAAACACGCAATAAGTTTGTTATATTGCTCTTAAACAAATAATTTAAAGAGGAAAAATGTGCAATTCAGTACCTGTGGCATATTTTAAGGCAATGGATAAATATTACCTTGCCTTAAACGAAGTGCTTAGCGAATTCTCGAAACAAATCAAAAAAGAATTTGAATTATTTAAACATAACCCAAAAACTGAAAAATTTTATATAAATGAAGTCTGTATTAGTCTTCAAGAACTTACAATTCTTCTGGGTGATGAATTATTCAATTCTATACATTTTGGTGATCGATGGTTTTTTTATAGTGAAGAAGCAAAAAGAAAAACTTTCTGGGAAGTCGAAGATTATATTCGCAGTATTCCCGGTGCAGTTTTACCAGAAGTTCCCAAAACTATAAAAGAGTGGCTTAAAAGAATTTAACAATTTATCATTATTTAAATGCGGTTGAAAATATTCAACCGCTTTATTTTTAAAAAATTATTTACATATATTTTATGATAGATTCAAGGATTAACTGCAC
>DOSJ01000001.1 GCA_003514005.1 Candidatus Falkowiibacteriota bacterium | reverse complement strand
TTGCTATTAAGCAACAAGCCTATTGAATATTTTAATATTTAAATATTCAATGGATATTGTGTATTGAATATTGAATATTAGATATTGAGTATTGAATATTGATTATTTAAAAAGGTTCATTATTATTCCGCCACTGCTCTATCTCAAAGCCCATATCAAAGACAAGCGTATCGCTTTGCGTAGAATTATTTTGCTCTGCCGGGAATTCCCAGGCTAGGCCGATGTAGTAGGTTGTACCGCCAACCAAACGGCCGTCTTCGGCTAGGCCATGGCAGATGCCGCCATTATTTTGCCCATCCGGTGAATATTCGGCGCATTCATTCTCGTTGCGCGCTGTCAAAACGCCGATCAGATCCCATATCTCTCCCTCGGCATTTATCACATCTCTTGCTCTTATTTCAATCTCACCGCCTTGCTGGATATTGTCGCCTTCGCCTGCGTCATAGCCTTCGTCGTCCTTGCTTAGCCCGCCATTTTGAAAACCGGGAACATCGCCGTCATCCAGCCAGGCAGTAAAATGGATTTTTTCACCAAGCTCGCCAAATCCGTCTTCACTGCAAATCGGTTCGTCAAAATATTCGCCGTCCATACAGTAGTTTTCGTCATCTTTTACCTTGCTAATAACCAAACGTCCCCAAGCGTCATTATCATAAACATGAAAAGAAATCGTGTCTTCGCCATAGTCGCCTGGCACAAGCCGTGCGTATTCAAAAAATTTGTGCGCACCGTTTAGAAGGTCGCTTTCTTCCCATGTGCCCGTGCAAGGATTTAGGGGCTTTAACTTGCAATCATTTGTGCAATAAAATCCCTCTGCAACATTCAAAGAATTGTCGCATTCTTCTCCGTTATCAAGAACGCAATCACCGCAAGTATCTTCGTTATTTCCGCAAATCTCGATATGGCTGATATCATGGCAATAGTTATTTTCTCCCATTGGACAATACCAATTGGCATATCCCATATATCCTCCGCTCAATAGCATGTAATCCCAAGCCGCTTTGCGGATTATACCCGCGGCTTCGATCTCGGATGTCCAGCTTGCCAGCTTTCTATTCCCTGACACAGACGTTCCGTTTGGATCACCTTCGGGCAAATACGATCCGCATTTATATTCCCATTTGGCAATAGTATAATCAAAACCGTAGTCCTCGCAGTTTTTCTTTTCATCGATCACCATGGCATTCGCCGTATTCACAAAAAACGACTGCAAGCTTTTGCCGTATTCATTATCTTTCTTGCCGATAGTCGTATCTTCGCAAACTATCGCATACGGATCTATCCAATACCCATCCGTACAAACCAAATCCCGGAAATGCGACTGCGAATCAATCTTGATATCCAAACTCCCTGCGCTAAATACATTATCCGCAGATGTTTCCGTATCACTAAAAAAAGCGATCGTTGAACCGACGGTAAAGACAGCTACGATGATTATAGATATTAGGCTGGAGATTATTTTTTTCATTAATTTCTTTATTGTTCAATTAATGAAGTACAGGTAAAGCTACTATTGTTACGTGTCTGAACGGCATTAAACTGCAAGTCTGCTAAAAACATATCGGTCTGAGCTTGATTGATATCATCTGCATTGCCGTTGCAAGTTACAGTTGTGCCATTAACCGTCATGTCGCCAAAGCACCACTCGAGTAGTACATACTTGGTTTCTCCCGGCAGAACAGGCGTTCCGGTAACTGAATCGGCATAGCTGATAGCCCCCATCGCATCGGTATTCTCAGGTCCGAATATTTTGCTGATTTTATTACCCATTGCATCGCTATACCAACCCACTAGATTTAGATAGCCACTAAGTTCCCCCATATCGTCTGACTCGTCACCGGCATCAGCCTCTGCGTCATTTCGACCTTTTTCTTCATCCAGCTTATTAACCAAATTCAAACACACATACGCTTCATTATCTTCTACATGCAAGGAGATAAGATTGCTTCCGCTGTCCTGTGGCTTTAAATCTTCAAAATTGAAAAACTTTTCCGTTGCCAAATCTTTTTCTTCCCAAAGCTCACAATATCCGCCTGGGGTATTCTCATAAACGCTAGCAATACAGACAAGCTCTTTTACGGAAATATCGTCTAGATAACCGCCATATGTATTACTAATGCCGGCATCGCCAAAATAGATTTTTGTTTGCGCGCTCTCGGCAACAAAATCATAGATATACTGCTTCCAAACTGTTTGCGCACCGACCGATTCATTTACGCCAACTTTCCCGCTGACTAATGTATTATTATTACTTACAATTATTACTTTATAATCAATAGCATTATCATTTGCCGGTCGGTTTGGTCGTGGTGAGTACCAAAAAGATAGTCTATATTTAACGCCGGCTACGGTAGTAATGGTTTGCGACATGGACGAAGAGTTCGTGCTGTCTAATTCTGCATGCTGTAAACCGCTATGAGGGGCGCCAGCCGCATTTCGCTGAATCTCTACACCACCGCCAGACTCAATTGCCCAGCCCGATATTCCATTTGGATATATTGCATAACCACCATTTGATAATGTTGGATTTTCAAATCCGCCATTTACGATAAGTTCTTGCGTCACGGGTGTACAGTTTAATTCACAACTCTCCCCATTATAAGTAGCCACCGAATGATCCACTTTAAGATCTATGCTCCCGGTGGTAAAAACATTACCGGTCGATACCTCTGTATCATTAAAATAAGCGGCTGTCCCCCCAACAACCAACGCGGCTACCACCACGATAACACTTAAACTAGATAAAATTCTTTTCATAAATTTTATTTTTAATAATTATTAATAAAAAATCATAATTAAGCCCTAACCCCGAACATGAAGTTGTGCTTCATGTTCGTTCGTCAAAGCTAAACTTAAATTAGTATACGACGTTTGCTTTAAATAATTTTAGACACTTGTTGTTTTATATGGCAGGCTTATAAGTATCTTTGCATCTGAAGCTAGAATTATTTCTTGATTGAACTGCAGAGAAACTAATATCAGCTGTCAAAGAATCGGATTGAGAGGCATTGTTGACAGGTGCTCCATTACAGGTGATTGTTGTGCCATTAATAACCATATCTCCAAAACACCATTGCATGCCAACATAATATGTGGTACCACCATTAAGCGGACCAGAATTTAAATTAGTGAAAAAATTCTGCAGACTGTCAGCTAAAGTTAGTTTTAATGTATCACCACCATTTAATAAAGTTGAAAGCTTGCTACCATTCATGAAAAAAACATTTTCATTACCTTCTAAAACGCTATCTCCGTCATCCGCCCACCAAGCTAATGAAAGATTTTCTGCAATTTCACCATTAAACGCATTTAAATCCGTACTGCAATCTTGGTCATCTGCTTCTTCTGGTTCAGTGCATGTAACATCGTAATCACTTTTAACCTTAATATTGGCACATACCCATGCCGGATTACTGTCTACATGCAGGCTAATAGTATTTTCACCCCAATCACCTGGTTTTAAATCATTAAAAGTAAAAAACTTTTCACTTGTTACATTAATCCCTTCCAATCCTTGTGCATCATCAATTTGTCCCCAAGTGCCAAAACAAACAGAACCAGGTACTGGATAAGCGGCAGATCCACTCCAAAAACCATTAATACAACTATTGCCGTTATAATGCTGTTGACTATCGATTGTTAAATCAATCTCCCCCGCAGTAAAAGTATTGCCGGTTGAAGTTTCTGTATCACTAAAAAACGCTCCGGTAGAAGCGATAACAATCGCGCCGACGGCTACGATCATTGTTAATGAAAGAATAATTCTTTTCATAAATTTGTTTAGTCGCAAAGCTGAAATACTTTCGCATTTACAGCATTTGCTTTTTTGTTAATCGGCGGACACAGCGTAGCGCAACGCTCCTTGGCAAGAACGCGTAAGACCCGTATATTCAAACAAAAAAATATTTGCCAGAATATAAGGGGCTTAATTAACAGCTTTACGAAAAATCGACCTTTATATTTTCGAAAAAGCCTTGCGATTCTTTTTTGCGCTTTGGCAAAAGCCCGCCTGTTTATAATAAAAAATCCTCCCGCCTAAAAAAGACGCGAGGAAATACGTAAAATCCCAAAAAAATTTAAACATGATTGCAAAAAAAATTGTTTTTTACTTATCATCGGATTAAACATTTATAATCACCTTTTGAAATTAGCAAAAACGCTTGCTCGTGTCAATTCGGCTTAGCCAAATATTTATTTTATACTGATATACATAGCATACAAAACAAAAATTAAAATTGAATTAAAATCAAGTTGCCTCCATCTACCAAAAAACTAAAAACTTGCCAACAGTCTAGACACAGATTGCTAACAACTTATTCACAGAAATAAAAAAAGCCCTGGGGATATTGCTTCCCAAGGGCTTTGTTAAATGGTTTAATTTTTTTTGGACAAAATCGATTCTTTCTCGAAATTCAAATCGTATTTACCGGTTTGAACTGTTTCCGCGCTGACAATGCACTGCGAAGCGCCAACCACGGACGGAACCTCGAACATGATATTCTGCATAAAGCTTTCCATAATTTTTCGCAAACCCCTGGCACCGCTCTTTTCCTTGATCGCTTTTTCGGCAATCGCGGACAAGGCATCGTCCGTAAAAGAAAGATTTATACCGTCTTCCAAAAATAGTTCTTGATACTGTTTTATAATCGCATTTTTCGGTTCAGTTAAAATCTTGAGTAAATCAGAATGCGACAATTCATCAAAAACAATATTTATCGGAACCCTTCCGAGAAATTCAGGAATCATGCCAAATTTAATTAAATCTTCGTTTTCTACTAAATGCAAAAGGTCGCTTTCATGATAATCAGAACCAAGATTTGCGCCGAAACCGATTGATTTATTACAAATCCTTTTTTTGATAATATCGCTTAGTCCGACAAACGCACCGCCGAATATGAACAGGATATTTGTTGTATCAATCTCAACCAGATCCATGGCTCTTGATTTCTTTATCATCGTTTTTGGAACTGTATATTTTGCTCCTTCAATCATTTTTAAAAGCGCTTGCTGGATAGCATCACGACTGACATCGTCGTTACTATTTGATCTTTTCCCTTTTTTATCAATCTCATCGATAAAAATAATTCCTTTTTCTGCCGCCTCTTTATCGCCCTCGGCTTTTAGATAAAGCATAGAAAGAATATTTTCAACATCATCGCCGACATAACCGACTTCGGAGTAAGAGCTGATATCAACAATCACAAAAGGTATATTGAGCAGTTTTGCTACGATTTTCAGGGTATACGTTTTTCCTGAACCGGTTGGGCCAATATAAAGGATATTGCTTTTTTCTATCTCAATATCGTTTTTATCCAACTTGTCTATCCGATTAATCCTTTTGTAATGATTATAAATTGCCGTGGTAGTATTTCTCTTTGCCGTTTCCTGAGAAATAATATAATGGTCAAGCAGATCCTTCAATTCAAGCGGCTTGGGAAAGATAGAAAAATCATAAGCGGATTTTTTTTCTTCCATTTTTTTGACAGGAGTTAAATTTGGATTAGAAATAATATTTTCTCCAACATCGCGTAAATATGCCGCGTGTCTTTCATTCATTCTCTCTACAACTTTATTTATTCGATTATCAATATCAACAGGAGCTAAATTATTTATATCTTTTGTTTCATTTTTTTTAGCTTCAGATTTCATAAAAATATACTTTGAAATAAAATCAGCGCAATTACCACATATCCCTGAATATAATTTTCCTTTTTGCCGAATAAGTGGACCACATTCTTCGGCTTTTGTATTACAAAATGAACAGCAATTAGCCCAATAAACAAATTCTAGTTGCATAATACGCCTCCATATTTTTATTGTTTTAATGAACATTCTACGATTAAAGGCAATTTATCAAAATATGCGGTTTATGTCAATCACAAAAAACAAAAATCAACAAAAATCAACCCTTGACAAAGCCTATTTTTTTTGCTAAAGTCAAATGTGTTCATTTAAAATTTACAAGAGCAGTGTGCTCAATTACCTTTCCTTTTTTCTTTTGTTAATTGAGCATGCTCAATAAAAAAAGAAATTTAATTAAGGAGGGGTAAAAATGAAAACCTACGACATGCGAGATAATTACATGGTTTTTTATGTTGCGGATCCAAAAAAATTCCAGCCGCCAAAGATTGAAAAAATCAAAAACACCACGTACTGGAATCTTCAAGAATTCAACATGATTAAAACAGCTTATTACGCGTACAACCCTGAGATGAGGGTTTGCCACGATATAAGTGCGGTTTGTCCTTCTCTGTTCAGAAAAGCAGACGATTTTTGCATGAGTGTTTACCATCACTATGGATTACTTGACAAAAATGGATGTTTTGAATCAGAACCGGATATATACTGCGTTGTTTCACAGGGAAAAAAAATCGTTGGCACACTGGGTTATTCATGGAATGATCTTCCGATTCGCAAAACCTATTTAGGACTGGATGAGATTGACGACAACGCTCATGAATTGATGCGAATGTCTATCAAACCCGGACTAGGTCTAAAAACGGAAATTATTCCAAAAAAAATTGTGGAAATGAGAAATGAAAAACATTTGTGGAAAAACAACAAACACGTAGAAAGCATTGGTGATTTCTACCACAAATCAAGCAGTATAACGAATGAAGTCGGATTATTGTTATTTAACGGGATGGTCACTTTCTATCGAACACTTGTCAAACGTTGTGGCTATATCGAACCTCCTCCGGTTTGGATATCAACACACGGTATTATTGAAAATTTTTTCGACAAAATCTTGAAAAAAAATATCTTCAAAAAATTTCCAAAATTAGTAAATTGGAACAACATCCCGAAGCAAAGCTGGAACGCATATTTGACACTGGATTTCAAACCATATGAAATACAGTTAAGAGAAATAGTTCCGGAATTATTTATTAACAAATGGGATATTGCCGCCAATAACAATATTAGTTCAGATAATAGAGTTATTGCGGTAGCCTAAACAAAACAAAACACCGAGAAGCCTGAGCTTTCCGGTGTTTTTTCTTTTTATTTAAAAATTAAATTTAAAATTTTTCAACCCCTCCTCATCCAAAAGATCAAAATCTTGATTCAGTATTTTCTCCTCTGCTAGTTGCGTAAATAGCGTTTCAATCTCCTTTTCCGAAACGCCAAATTCTTCAGCGACATTTTTTGCCGTAAGGCGCGGAATCTGATTAATTATCTTATCCTCGGAAAGACTGACTCTTTTTTCCAGATCAGCTGTTTTAAAATAATTAATCAGCCAAGTTTTAAAGTTTTGCAAGAATTGCTCGCGCTTAAAATTTTCACCCAAATTAACATTCATGTGTCCGATCAATTCAAGCAAATTTTTGATTAACTTTTTCCGATTTTTCAAATCATTAAAAATAGTCCAAAAAAATTCTTCGGAAATTTCATATAACTCAGTTTTTTCAAGAGCAATAATCGACGCTGTTCGCGTTCCTTTAAAAAATACCATGTAACCAAAAATAGACGGCGTCATCATTGTACTTATTACAGTTTCAACTCCATTTAAGGGAACTATAATACCGATTATACCACTTTTTATCAGGTAGGCCTTTTTGTCGCAATCACCAGTTCGGCATATCAGCTCATATGGAATAAACGATCTAATCGGTAAAAGCCTAATCGCGCTTTTTGATAAAAGCGGAGCAAAAACGTTTGATAAGGAAAATCTGTTTTTTATCTTTTTGTTCATTTCCACCAATCTGTCTATCAAAATATTTACAAGCAGTTTTGATTTTTCTTCGTTGTTAATTATTCCCATAATCTCTTTTTTGGAAAGTATTTTTGCCGCGCAGTAATTTGTCAAAACAGTCGCTGTTCTTTTTCCGCCAAACAATGCCATTTCGCCGAATGTCTGACCTTGGTATAATATTGCCAAAAGCAGATTTGCGTTCAAAGTCCTGGCAACAACTTTTACCGAACCTTCGATTATCCAATAAAATTCATCTCCCCTTGTTCCTTGGACAATAATATCTTCATTCCGCCAAAGCCCGATTTTCGTGCTTTCCGAGAATTCCCGCTCACACCAAGATGGCACTTTTTGGATTTCCAGTACTTTCGCAACATCATCCGCTTTGCCATACATCAAAAAAATATAATTACCAATTTCTTCCGAATACCAAGCCTCAGGAACCAAATGACAAAAACCCACAGCAACGATAATTTTTTCAATCTTATAGTTAATCGTTGCGATAACATCTTCACACCCCTGTCTTCTAAGAAACTCAAAAACCAGTCGATAAAGCCAAATCGAGATTCCTGTTGCCCCACGATAATCCTTGTCAATCGCCAACATGCCACAGCTATACAAAGGTGTTTTAAATTCTCTTTCTGCAATAAATTTTTTTAAATCAAATTTTTCTTTAATTGCCTCAATAGTTTCCTCAATTGGCAAACCCAAACGCTTGGAATAAGCATACGCAGAAATTGTACCCACAGGGTAGCGCTTGTAATAAGCAACGAGGATAATAGTGTCTGATTCGTCATCGTGCGGAATTTTCATAATATTTCCAGGAAACTCACAATCTTGAAATTTTCCATCTTGTTCGACATATACCCGGTACCGAACTTTTTGCGCGTCTTTTTTCTGTTTTTCCGTTATTGCTTTTTCAATGGTAAACATACCCACCTCCTCTTTCTTAAATTTTCAAAGATCTTTTTATATTTTAATAATTTCGTAAACAAATTTATTTCCAATCTTTTCCAAAAATGCTTTTTTCGGATTAACAATATTTTTATATTTAACAAATACAAAAATCGATAAATCATTTTCATCATGACCGTAAACAAAGCTTTGGTCAAGTTTTAGACCTGTACACTCTGCCAATTTTTTCGCTTGCTCGCCCTTGTCATACTGTTTGGTTTCTCCCAGCAGATGTCCGGTATATTTCAAATCTTTTTCCTCCAGATTTTCCGCCAGGTAGTAATCGGCTTCCAAATAATCGGCGAACAGTTTGGCTATGGACGAAACCATTTTTGTGATCAAAACGACCTTGTGCCCTTTCTTTTTATGATCAATAATAATCGTCTTGATTTTTTCCGAAACATTGACAGAGAGATAGCTATGGAATATATCATGCGCCCGATAATACAAGGTGTCCGCTCGCCAACCTTTTACTATACTTGCGCCATATTTGATCAATGAATTTTTGGAAAGCAATTTTATTTTATACAAAAATATCAAAAAAGTTAAAAATATCAAGTTATCAAGCCTAAGCTCGCCTTTTTTCCAAAAGTGTAAAATCAAGTCCAAAAAAGCATTGCCTTTGTATATTGTATTATTAATATTAAAAAAGACCGCGGTTTGTTCCGGATGCCTTTCGTTTTGATCAAGTGGCAAATATTTATTTGGCAATAGGTTTGAAATTTCAATCTTCAGCATGTTGCTGGTATTTTTGATATTGGTTTGATTTTTTTTGTAATATTTAACCGCATCAATCAAATCGCCAAAGACTATTTTGACAGTGCCAGGTTGAAAAAAATATTTTCCATAATTCAAATTATCAATATTGATTATCGCAATCGGCATAATTTTGGTTTCTGATGCCAAAGCGATTCTAGTTGCGCCTGAATGAAAATACAGCAAACGTTTTTGCAGCGAAATATGGCCTTCGGGAAAAATCAAAATAGAATGGTCATGCTCCAACTCCTCGATTGCCTTACCTATCGCCTCAAAGCCCGAATGCGCATCTCTAAACTTTTCTTTTTCGCTTTCTGTTCTTTGTACGTCGATACAGCCCATTCTGTTAAACCAGTACGAAAAAGGAAAGCCAAAATATCCGATCGGAGCAATAACCGGAGTGGTTTCTGGACCTAGGACACAAAGCAAAATAAAACCGTCAAAATGGCTTAAATGATTTGCAATATAGATTATTTTTTTTTCTTTTGGTTTTTTACCCTCGATTTTTATATCCAAGCGTCCAAAAAATAATAATAGCTTTATATTTAAAATAGCGACTTTTCGCCAAAAAAATACTTGCTGATTTTTTTTTATAAATAGGCTAAAAAACTCCATTGGCAAAATGATAATCGCCATAAAAGCAATAAAAAAACAGACAAAAAATATGTTTTTTTTGTTTTTTTTCGGATTAATCTTAATTTTTCTGCTTTCCTTGGAGGAAAATATTCCAAAACGCATATTCTTTCTTTTACTTTACAGCTTTTATCAGAAAATTTCAACAATACCTTGTCAATTGTTTTTAAATATTTTAATTTCCCCGATTTCTTTAATATCTAAATAATCTTTAATAAATAAATTATATTTTTCCAGATTGATTTTTTCAAAACTGATTTGATTATTATACTCCGAAAGATATGTCATAATATTTGGACCAATAAAAATCCCGCCTTGATTTTTTCGCTCTGCTTTTTTTACTATGCTTTTTGATACGCTTTCGATACGCTTGGCAATATTTACCGAATGTCCGTCTGTGTCAAAAAAACGGATACTGCCAAAATTGATTTCAGCTTCTGTGTTTTGTGTCGCGTCCTTCTCATATATTTCTCCCAGCTCGGTCGTTCCGCTTTCCATTCCGATTCTGATCGAAAAATTATGAAAAATCGCATCGTCCCGTTTTTGTAGCAACAGTATTTGCTCTTGCAGTTTTCTGGCAAATTTTACGCTTTGACCGATATGGTCGTTATCCTGAGTTTCACGAAAATAATTGTAAGCGCCAAGAACGATATAACAGCCATCGCCCATTATCTTATTTATCCATGCCCATTCCCCCGCGGCTTCATGCAAGCATTTTTTTATTATTTTCAAAAGAATATTGCGACTCATTCGAAATCTTTCATTTCCAAATGATGTACGAAGGCTAGTTGAATTATTGATATCAATAAAAATATTGGTGGCTGAAATATTGGCAAACTGAATCGGCCCGATTTTTGCCCGTTTAATAAACTGTGGATGAATATAGTCTTTTAATAATAATTGGTGATAATCTTTTTCCAGCTTTTGCCGTTCCAATCGTATGCGAATTTTTTCTTTTTCTTTTTTTTGCCTTTCTTCGATTAGCTTAACATAACCTTTGCCAAGTGGAGATATTTTACCGAGCTTTGCCTGCGATAAATTTGAAATAATTTTTAAAAAATTCTGCTTATCCCAGGTTATGCGCGTTATAAAATATGGGGCGTTATAGATTTCATTTTCCTTCAAAACCAAATACCGATCATTCATGTATACGTTTTTAATTATTTTCCAACCCCAGATATTTTCATTATTCAAAAAATTCTGGTGCTTTCCAAAATACAGCCCGTTTTTTTTATCTTTAAATAGATTAACTTTTATTGCGATTAAATCATCATTCAAATAAAAACAATTTTTTTCTTCCCGGTAATTTCCTTTCAAATCAGAAAATCGATATTTAATTAATTGTATTAAATCATATTCTTTCAAAGGCGAAAAACAATTTCCATTCTCCAGCTTGTATAGGTCAAGAATTGAAAAAATCATGCCCTCGATATGTTTTTCTGATACATAATCATAAACCGGATTTACTTTGTTTTTAAATTTTATTTTAATAACGCATTCGCCGTTTCCGCCACTAATAAATTCTATGTCTTTTGTTTGATTAAAAATATGATTAAAAAAACTGATATGCCGAAACAGCTCATTTGGTCCGAAAAAAAACGCTTTTAGCGTCAACTTGGCGGCGTCTTTAAATTCTTGTAATTTATATTCTTTTTGATATTGAGTCAAAAGCGCGCCAACGATTTTCGGCAAATCAAAATTGTCCGTCATATTTATGGCTTTTTCGACAATTGAAACAAATTCTTCCAGCGTACACCATTCGTTTTTATCCAAGAAAGCATTTTTTTCAATATCATCTCGAAACAGTTTGTCGCCCGGTTTTACCGCATCGCTCAATTCAGGAAAACTATTATTAAGATAATGATAATATAAAATTACATTTTTATTAGAAACTAGAGCCTGTTTAGTTTCTTTTGAAAAAATATCTTTATTTTCTAAATCAATATTTTTCATATATTTTATCTTTTACAATCAGCTTTTTTGTTTAAACGCAAATCTCACCGCCGCCCAAAACAGTATCGCCGGCATAAAAAACCGCAGACTGTCCGGGCGTAATCGCGCGCTCGGGTTTTTTTAGGATTACTTTATAATTTCCGGAATCAATCGGCTCGACAACGCAAGCGACCGCTTTGTGCCGATAACGAATAGCGACCTCACAATGCACTGGAAATTTTATCCGGTTTAGAATCCAATTTGTATTATTAATAAAAAATTCATTGCCAAACAAAGCCGGATCATCGGGATCTTTTACCACATACAAAATATTTTTAGCATAGTCCATGCTGGCGGCATAATACGGTCCTGTCCCGCCGATCTCTATTCCCTTGCGTTGTCCGCGCGTATAGAAATAAAGGCCTTGGTGCTTGCCGATCGTTTTACCATCGAGCGTCATGATCTGACCCGGATTCGCTTTGATATGGTTTTTTAAATATTCATTATGCTCGACTATTTTCCCCTCGTCCAGCAAAAAGCAAACATCCTGGCTTTCGGTCTTGATATTTGGCAGATTATTTTTTTCCGCGATTTTCTTGATTTCATATTTGGTATATCCGCCAAGAGGAAAAATAATTTGTTTTAATTGATCCTGCGTCAAATTGTACAAAAAATAGCTTTGGTCTTTATTCCGATCAACGGCTCGGCAAAGATTAATTTCTTTATTGTCTTTTTTTATTTGCACATAATGCCCAGTCGCCAAATAGTCGGCGCCCATATCTTCCTTGACGCGCAATAGCTCACCGAATTTTATCAGCTTGTTACAGCGCACGCAAGGATTTGGCGTAATCCCGTCCTTGTAGCTATCGACAAAATAATCCATCACATCTTGCTTAAACTTCTGTGAAATATTCAAAGGATAAAACTTGATTCCCAGCTTTTCCGCCACCAAACGCGCCGCCCTCTCCCCCTCGGCATAATCCGACTTTAAACGCATATACGCCCCTAATACCGAAAAACCTTGCTTCTGCAAAAGTAAGGCCGCTACGCTAGAATCAACACCGCCGGACATGGCTAATAGTATCTTTTTCATATTATTTTTAATAATTCACTATATTATTTTTCATAATACTATTATCTATCGTAGATTAATGTAAAATGTAAATCTCAAAATGCAAAATGACAGTTTAAAATGTAAAAATATTAATAAATTTTTAATTTTACATTGTCATTTTGCATTTTGAGATTTACATTTTACATTTTTTACACCACAAACAACTTCGGCAAAACGTTTTCCAGAAAATTAAAATTCAGATATATCAATCCGGTCAGGCAAATGATTGCAAGCATTGTCTGGACAATCACCGGCTTGTGCTGTATCTCGGCTTTGATGATAATATTGATAATCAAGGCAATAAACAAGAATGCCATCATACCCAACATAAAATTATTTAAGAGCGCCATGCGTTTGTCTTGATTAATTATGTCTTTGTCTGGAATATTGTCAAAACTTTTTACTTGTGTCAATTGATTGCTTTCGATCTGGCTATTTGGACTGACTTCGGCTTTTGCCAAAGAAGAAATCGACTTAACCTTTGGCATTTCCTTTGTAAGCACCAATTTGACCGGAATCTCTGCTTTGACCGCAAATAATTCAACTAATACATTAGTGTTTTTTCCTGCAATTTCACCGCTGACGACAGCCAAGCCAATATCTAAATATTTATCATTCATAATATTTTCTTTGTGCGAAGGCGAAAGCATCAGTGCCTGATGCGCCGATTCGGCCGAAGTAAAATTCATTGCCAGGTTTTCACCAACAAATAGATATGCATATGAATTGCGATCGATAAAATCCCAAGGCTTTTTGCCATCCGGACTGTAGTGCGCGAAATAATTATTCGCGACCATATTGTTCGCTTTGGAAAGCGCCGAAGAATTTAAAACGGTATTCAAGCTGAGCGGTTTCAGGTTTTGCGCCGTACGATCACGATTAACAAGCGCCAAAATCTGCGCTGTCATATCCTCGCTCATCTTGGCCTGATAAGCGGTAAAATAAAAAATATACAAAGCAATAGTAACTTTGAGCAAAGCCAAAATTACCACAATCAAAGTTAATGACTGCGTACGCAACAGTTTCGGCTTGTGGTTATTGCTATGGCAAGGGATAAAAAATTCGCTGAACAGTTTTCCAGAGTGTTTTATAAATTTCGAAAACCCCTCTTTATCTTCGATATAATCCTCTATCTCAGCCTCTTCTTCTTTTAAATATTCTTTAAAATTATCCTCAATCTTATCCAGTTTTTCCTTTTTTTCCACAAGTCCCAAAAACTCCCACAAAAATCCCAATAATAAAAAATACTTAAGCAGGCTTTTCCGCGCCGGCTTTTTTTTGTTGTTATTCATAATATATTTTTTGTTTTATTTTATTTACTAAAAATATTATAGCATAAATAACAAAATTATTAAATTTTTATTATCTATGCTATAATATTGACAGGTACTAAAATTATCTATATATTTAACGAAATTACTATTTATCAAATAAAAATATGTTAAGCTATTCTGTAGAATTAAAACCGCAAAAAGAAGGAGGTTATACCGTAACCGTGCCTGTCTTGCCTGGCTGTATTTCCGAGGGTGATACAATGGAAGAAGCATTGGAAAATATCAAAGACGCAGTAGAAGGTTATATCAGTATTATGGTTAAAAAGGGCAAAAAGGTTCCTTTGGAATTTTCTGAATTTAGACAAGTAGAAATATTTGCAGATAGAGTAAAAACTCGTTGTACAAGCGTATAACTTTCATGCCCAAACTTCCTCGCATCAAACCAAAGCAACTAATCAAAGCCCTCAAAAAGGCTGATTTCATATTAGACCATACGACTGGTAGTCATTACTTCTTTACAAAAGATAGTTGCTCGTATCCGATTACTGTACCATTTCATAATAAAGATTTAAAACTCGGAACTCTGTCGGCCATTCTAAAGCAAGCAAAAATTTCGGTTCAAGAATTAATTGATTTATTGTAAAGTCTTTTGATTATTTTTTACAAAAAAAAGAAGCCGCTGAACATCCTTGTGCAGCGGCTTGTTTTGATTGTGAGGTATCTGCTTTATACAGTTACCTCAATCTTGATAATCGGCAGACCCTTAACATTGGTCTTACCTGTATTGTAGGCTTTTACAATTCTTGCCCGGTATATTTTCCCGAGCTCCATTACAATTGGATTCTTGGTGAAAAACACTCTCATGGATGGTTTGTTGTCAGCCTCCGGGTCAGACAGAGGGTATGTGGGTTCAAACATCAGCATATTAAGCTTTCTGTTTTTGTGGACTTTAAGTCTCACAATTTCCGCAAGATCAGGCAAATCTTCTTTCTTAGTTGCTGCCTGAAGCGCGGCGGCCAGCGGACTGGTAAATTTCTTTTTTCCCAGGCTTAGTTCATGGTCAATCACATCATAAAAATCTCCGGCATTCAAATCTTCTTCAAGCTTCGAGATATGGACCTTTGGAACCAAATTACTTGTTTTTGGTTCAATTAACGCGTAGGTAATTCTTTTATCCCCTATGCAAAAGTTTGCTTGAGTGCCGGTCAGTCTGCCTTCGTGATTTTGTGATGGACGAACAGACCACTGTGCTTTGTCACCGATAAATTTTCTTAAAAACCCAGACAAAGCTTCAATGCCCCAGTCCTCCTTCTTGACGGGATTATTCATAATTTCCTTCGGAATCGAAAGTGTTTCAACAATTTCACCATCAAAAATAGATGATCTTAACAACATAATTCCCTCCTAAAATATAAAATTAATAAAAAACAACTAAATTTTGAAACAACAAAAATAATATATTATCATAGCATTTTTTTATTATATTGTCAAGTACGCATAATATTACTAATATTTAATAAAAAACCCGGCCCTTCGCGAAGGGCGGGGTATTTTGTCGGGCTGGGCGGAATCGAACCGCCATTACACGAACCCGAATCGTGCGTAATACCACTATACCACAGCCCGGGGGTGGGATTTTCAATTTGCGATTTAGGATTTCCGATTTAAAAATTTAGGATTTTTTTGTGCCGAAAACTGTATTCAAAACGTAGCTGGCGATTGATAAGACAATGCTGAAACCGCAGGCGACCCAGAAACCGGAAACTGAAAAGCCGTCCATTATGGATGACGCGAATAGTATCAGGGCACCGTTTATTATGAACGTGAATAAACCGAGTGTCAAAATATTAATCGGCAAAGTCAAGATTAATAAAATCGGCTTTAATGTAATATTTATTAACCCAAGTAAAACCGCCAGCCACAAAGCCGTCCAAAAGCTTTCCACAAGCACTCCGGGAATAAGGTAAGCACTAAGGATAATCGCGCCTGCCGAGATTAGCCATTTTAATAAAATGTTCATATATTTATTGCTTTTTTAAAAAATGCAAAAAATGTCTTGCATTATTTTTTAATTATGATAAAATATAAATGAACTTGAGGGGAGATTTTTTTTCATGAATCACGGATAGAAATGCCAACAACCTCCTTATTTGAGTAACAAATCGCTCTTTTTTTAAATTTGAAAAGTTTCCAGCAACTAATAACCCAACAATCAACCCCTCCTCTCACAGGGACGCAAGAAGATCTGCGTCCCTGCTTTTTTTTCTGAAAAGAATATAATGTGGACCTAGGCGGAATCGAACCGCCGTTTTAGCAATGCGAATGCTACGTTCTACCACTATACAATAGGCCCGGGTTAGGGAATAGGTACTTAGTTAGGGGAATAGGGGTTGTTAAAAAAATTTGACTAAAAACCCCTATTCCCTAAGTACCTATGCCCTAATGAACTATTTTACTAATTCCACGCTCTCCACCACCACGTCCGTCAACGGTTTGTCAGACGAATCAGTCTCGGCCGCTTCTATTTTTTCAACCACGTCCATACCCTCGACCACCATGCCAAAATTCGTATGCTTGCCGTCAAGCCAAGGAGTCGCGTCGGCGGTTACGATAAAAAACTGCGAGCCGTTTGTGTCCGGTCCGGAATTGGCCATTGCCAAGGAACCGCGGACCAGTTTGTTGCTGTTAAACTCATCAGCAAATTTGTAGCCAGGGTCGCCTGTTCCCCACATGCCTTTTTGCGTGATGTCTTTGGATTTTGGATCACCGCCCTGAATCATGAAATCCTTGATAACACGATGAAAACGAGTGCCATTATAAACCCCATCTTTTGCCAGGTTCAAAAAATTGTTTACAGTCGCGGGTGAAGCGTCAGCATAAAAAGATACTTTGATATCACCCAAGCTAGTTTTCAAGATTGCAAAATTGTAATCCTTGGTTAAGTCTTGTGTGTTTGCTTTAGTGTTTTCTGTCATTTGATTATTATTAGGTTTGTTAGATTCTTTGGGCGTGGGCGGTGTTGGCGGTACTTCATCAATGTTTAAATCATCAATCTCTTCAAAAATTTCCCGGATGCTATCATTATTCATATCTTTGGGCGCGTTTTTTTCGGTAATGCTTAGGTCGTTATTGCTTGTGCCGCAGCCTGTTAGCAGAAACAATAAGACAAATAATACGGATGTTTGTTTCATAAGTTTTTTTAAAAAAAATTAATAAATTTATTTAACATAATAATTTCTTTTTATCTTCCGATCATCCTCTTCCCGCTTTTCGCCGATCGCTTCTCTGGCCTTTTCGCGCAAAGCGTTAAAATCTTCTTGTTCCAATTGTAGCGCTCTTTGCGATAAATAATCAAGGGTATTGCGCGCGGGGTCGTCCAATACTTCGGATAAAAGGATATCAAGAACCGCGCCCATTTTTGGCCCGGGCGCAAAGCCAAGATTTGCTATCATGTAGTCGCCATTCAACTTTAACATTTTAACAGAAACCGGATCATTTTGCACCTTTTCCATAATATATTCCAAATGGCGAAGTTTGTAGGGCTTGGCCTTGGGCACGCCGGAACCAAGACGGTCGGCAATGCGCAGGTCGATCAGGTCTTTTAGGTTTTCCTTACCCACCTTGCTAATAAGCCGGCGGACGGATGATTCGGTTACTTGGCCGACGTTGTAATAGAACATATGATTGCGCACCAGATTGACTATTTTTTCCGTATCAGCCGCGGAAAATTTTAAGCGACTAAGGATTTTTTCTGTCATGCGCGCACCCGCGTATTCGTGGTTATAAAAAGTAACAACACCATCAACCACTTTTCGGGTTTTGGGCTTGCCAATATCGTGCAGGAGTGCCGTAAACCGCACGCGCCAATCTTTGTTTGGACAATTTTTCAATGCCAAAGCCAAATGCTCGAATACCGAATAAGTATGGTGATGATTTTGCTCCATGCCTACGCCCTGTTCCAGTTCCGGAATGATGTATTGCAATAACTTATAATCGTGTAACATCATAAACCCGACGTAGGCCTTGTCGGATTTTAAGATTTTGACCAGTTCATCGCGGATTCTTTCTTTTGCGATAAACTTGATACTGCCGGCCATTTTGGAAATACCGCGCGCGGTTTTTTCTTCCAGAGTAAAGCCAAGCTGGCAAGCGAAACGGATCGCCCGCATCATACGCAAAGCGTCTTCTTTGAAACGATCAACCGGCTCGCCTACAGCGCGGATGACTTTTTTCCGGATATCTTTTTTACCGCCAAACAAATCGATAATCTCGCCCTTTTCACCATCCCAAGCAATAGCATTGACCGTAAAATCACGCCGTGATAAATCGTTTTCCAGTTTTTCTTCAAAAACAACTTCATCCGGATGGCGCCGATCCGAGTATCCGCTTTCACTGCGATAAGTCGTAATCTCCACAACAAACATAACTTCGTCTGTATCACTCTTAATCGGCACAAGCACAGTCCCAAAATCATTTTCATATTTTCCTTCCGGAAATATTTTCAAAATCTCATCGGGCTTAGCATTTGTGGTTAAATCCCAGTCTCCAGTGTCGCTTTTTTCCAACAATAAATCCCGCACGCTTCCGCCCACAACAAAAATCTCAAAACCAGCCGTTTTGACCTTATTTATAATATTTTTTATTTCTTTTGGAATATTCATAATAAAATAAAAAATACTCAATACTTTAGCTATTATTAAATATATAATAAAACACACAATTAGTCAAAAACAAAAAATTATCAATAACCCAAGAGTTTGATTGATAATTTTTGGCTGAAGACAAGTGACTCCTTTGCCTTGACGCAAGAACCGGAGGCGCACTTTCCAAAGTGCTGGCAAATATTTAGATTCCCGGGATTAGGCGAACTATAATCTATTAGAACCTGAATAATTTGCAACCACCGCCATTCTTGAGTAGCCTTCAGGAATTATTCTTATCTTCATTCATAATATACCACGACAAAATTAAGAACAAATGAATTTAAAATTAAACAAAAATAAAAAGCGCCATTTATAGTTATGGCGCTTTTTATTTTTCCAAAAAACTGTATTTGGAATATTTTATTCTATTTTAATAATCTCATATTCAATCTCGCCTTTCGGAGTTTTTACTTTGACTTTATCGCCTTTCTTTTTGTTTAAAAGCGCTTGACCCAAAGGCGATTCGTTTGAGATTTTCCCGGCCAAGGGATCAGCTTCGTTAAAGCTCACTATTGTATACTGCTTATCATTGCCATTGCATTTTGCCATAACCGAGGAACCCATACCGACAGTACCGCCCCCTTTGCCGTTCTCTACGATTGTCAGATTTTTCAACATCTGATTGATTTCGGATATCCTACCTTCGTTGAATGCCTGCTCATCCTTGGCATCGCTATACTCGGCATTTTCGCTTAAATCGCCCATGTCTTTGGCGGATTGGATACGTACCGCGATTTCGCGCCGTTTCGTATTTGTCAAAAAATCTAATTCATTTTTTAGCTTCTCATACCCTTCCGGGGATATAATTTGTTCGCTCATGATATTAACATTTATTTAATAATTTTATGGTTTTTATCATATATTATTTTTAATTTTTATGCAAGAGAAAGAACTAATGCCTAAAAAACACTTTCTTAAGATTCTTTATTGATGCTCATTGGCCTGCAGAATCGCCGCCACAATCAACAAATATCCAATACCCAGCGGATGATTCAGATAAGGGCTGAAAAAATTTATTAGCGCGATTACAGCTAGGCCGATGATTATTGTAGGCATTAGCGCGGTTGTTAAATCACTATCTAAATAATCGGATTTTCGCAAAATGATGTTCTTTACAAATAATTTAAATAAAAGAATTATTATCAATAAATAAGACAGCGCTCCGAAAATTCCCAGTTTGAGCCAGATATCCAGCCAGCCCCATTCAAAAGCCGATGTCGTATACAGTCCGTTTGGGTTTGCCTCCAAAACGCGCGGATCGCTTGACCGATACGTTACCGGCGCTCCAAAGCCTTTACCTAAAAATGGAGCCTTCTTGATTTCCTTCCAAAGCTCCGGTAATAAAGACCAACGCGATGATACTCCGGCCTCGCCAGACAACTGCTTGGCGCGTTCGGATAAAAGCTCGGAAGTGCTGAATCCACCCATTGGATCAGGAAAAGGAAATTTGACCGTGAATGCGATCAGGCCAACGCTCAAACAGCCGCTAAAAAAGATAAGCGCAGTCATTACTAGGAATTTTTTAAAACCATAGGAATATAAAAGAAAGAAGCCAAATAAAACTAAGCCAAGCGCCAAGCCCAGCCAATTACTGCGCGATAGCGAGATCAGATTAACGGCAGAAAATACTGTTGCCAAAAAATAATATAATAAATTTTCTTTATTTATGTTTCTTAGGCTTTTAAAGTTTTTGGCAAACAAAGCCAAAACCAGAAAAAACGCAATCATAACAAAAATATGCGATTGCATAAATATCCGATAAAATCCGCCTTGCATCTGCGTAATTTCACCGATCCGGGTATCCCTAACCCAAGCGTAAAATTCCGGTACAATACTCGACATGTTATGCGAAAAAATAAAGAGCAGGAAAAAAGTTTTAAAAGACAACCAAGCGGCAGATAGTATCAATATCTGCATTAACATCTTAATTTTCTGCTTGACCCGCAATATTCGCAATATCGGAAACAGCAGAGCCAAATACAGCCAACCATTAAAATCCAAAAACACCGCGCCAAACCCGGACTGATTCAAAAGACCGTTAGCAAAGCCCCAAATCACAAAAAAGAACAATCCAAAAAACGCAAAGACAATCTGATTTTCACTGTCCTTGACGCCAATAATACTTTTCCAATCAACAAATCGGCGCCTTCGCAAATCCGCAATCTCTTTTGCAAACCAGATAATAAGAAACACAAACCATAGAGCGATACGAATCGAAAGCGGAAAACAGAAAAGTGAAAACGCAAACAAGCGCCCAAAAGAACCGATAAACAATTCTGCCAGCAAAATCATAAGTCCATATTCGATTTTGTAAATACTAGCGGCAATAAAAACCAAAATTATCAAAAAGAAAACAACATTATTTACCAAAGGATAAATATGCCCGATTAGGGAAAAGTATTCTACCAAAAATATGGAGATGAAAAAATATTTGATTAGCTTTTTGTTTATTTGCATTTTTATACTTTGTCATTCCCGCGAAGGCGGGAATCTTGGTTTAAGATTAAAAAATTATTTTAATTAATACTAATATTTATAAACACTAAACTTTAATTACGCCTTCTTCTTTTTCCACCGAGATTCCCGCCTTCGCGGGAATGACAAAGAAAAGGTTTTTCTTAAAACTTAAAATTAACAACATCCCCAACCCCAATCCCCTTGTCATCGCAAAACCCCGCGTTCACTTCCAGGACATAATTTACTTCGCCTTCCGAGCTATATGTATTGTCGGGTACTTCGCCTTCGGGCTGAAGATTTTTGGAAATATTTATTATCTTATTATTATTTATCCAAATGATATCAAGCGGAAAATGCATATTTTTCATCCAAAAACTTCTTATTTTGCTTTCAGAAAAAACAAATAGCATTCCGCTATCTTTTCTTAATTCTTGACGATCGCTTAAACCTTGTGTTTGCTTCTGTATTGTGTCGGCAATTTCGACTGGAATGGTAATGTTGTTAATTATAACCGCTGGTGTTACGGATTGTTTTTGTTTTGAATTTAAAAAATAAATAGAAAAACAAACAAAAATAAAAACGAAAACAAAAATAAACACAAAATAATTTTTTTTTCTCATATATAAGATCTTCTTACTTCTTACTTCTTACTTCTTACTTCAAACTTATTCCATGTTTATTTTTCACAATCTCCATCGCTTTTTTATATTTCTTAACACTGGGCAAAAACGGAAAAAGCTTGTAGGCAAAGGACGGCAGCCAACTGCTCATCGTATGTCCGCCGCCATCAATCCGAAATAAAATCCGGTCAATCCAGACTCCGCTATATCCCGCGGCGAGCATCGTCAGCCACAAATCCCAGTCCTGCAGTTTTTTCAAACTCTCGTCCCAACCTTTCTCCGGAAAGTGCTCGCGGCGAATAAGGGCCGTGGAATGGATATAGGGCATCTGTTTCAATTTATCCGCATCAAATTCCCATAATTTAAAAAATTTATGTCCGAATTTAAAAGAAGGATAAGCATAGCTGGCGCCCGGATTTTTTTGCAAAGCCTCGAGCATGGACTCTAGAGTGTCATTTTCCAAAATAATATCCGCATCGCAAAAAAGCAGATACTCGCCATGCGACTGCCGAAAGCCTTTGTTGCGCGAATAAGGCGCACCATGATTTTCTTGATTGTGCAGCCACTCAATTTTGACGCCAAAATCTTTTTTTGTCTGCTCGACGATTTTCCCCAGTTTGTCGCTTGAGCGATCATTAACGACTATTATTTCATAGTTTTCATATGTCTGTGCCAGAATGCTTTTCAAGCATTTTTCGATTTTGTCAGCTTGATTGTATAGTGGAATTATTATTGAGATCATGGCTTAATTTTCAATTTACAATTTTCAATTTTCAATGAATTTTAAATGTTTCAATTTTCAATTTGTGTGCTTGAAAATTGAAACATTTAAAATTCATTGAAAATTGATTATTGATTATTGATTATTGAATAAATTTTTTGTACTTGCGCTTCCCAATCAAAATCCCGCATCGCTCTCGCTCTTCCCGTTTCTCCCAGTTTTTTTCTCAGCATCTCATCTTTCGACAATTTTAATATTGATTGTGCTATTTGATTTACGTCCGTAGGGTCAGCAACAAAACCCGTCTCTCCGTCCACAACCGCATCTCTGATTCCGCCCGAATCGCCTGCAATCACGGGAAGACCGGCGATTGCCGCTTCCAGATAAACAATACCAAAGCCTTCGAAATCTCCGGCAATATTGCGTGATGGCATTATAAATATTTGACTTAACACAAGCCATGCCCATTTTTCCTCATCGCTTAATTTGCCCAAAAAATGCACGTTCTCCATTCCTCTTGCCAAAGATTTTAAATCAGCTTCGTCCGGTCCGGTTCCGCCAAGATAATAGTGAATATGCTGATCGATTTTTGCAAGCTCTTTCATGGCAGTTATTACCATATCATGTCCTTTACGGCGAACTAAACGTGAAACGGTAAATAAAACAATTTTGTCGCTCAAATTATTTTCTATTTTTATTTTTTCCAAAATTTTAGCATCAACTAATGGTATTGGCGATACCCCGGGATTAACCACGCTTATTTTTTTATCATCAGACTTTTTTAAAAAATCTTTTACCAAGCTAGCGGTATATTTGCCTGGACAAATTATTTGCTCGGCTTTATTCAAGATTAAACGAGAGATAAATTTTTTACGAAACCTTCTTTGCGCAAAGACAATCTCCATGCCATGAACTATTACGCAATAATTAATTTTATAAAACAATGAAACCAGATAAACAACAAACCCCAAAGGTAAAAGTTGTCCGACTATTACCTTGTCGACCTGATTTTGCTTAATTGTTTTGTAAAACAAAAAAATCGCTGGTAACCATTTTGGCCAAAAATTTCCACAAAGCAGTTGATTATCACTATTGTCCAAAACCGAAATCTCATCCTGAACCGGCCAATACTTAACCAGATTGGCATAATAATTCGCAACACCGCCCTTAAACGGAGGATACTCGATTGTAATTAATATTGTTTTCATTTTTTTTAATTTCTTGCCGTCTTTAAAACACTCTTAATATCCGCAATTTTAATCGCGCCGATAGCAATGGAACAGATTGCAAAAACGATTGCGCCACCGGGGATTACGATAAGTATCGGTAAAGTATTTTTCAAAAAATAAACAAAAATACCCATCAGCGAGCCTGCCGTTAATACTTTCAAAAATATTATAAAAATTTTCCCAGCATTAAAATTTATTATTTTCGGAGCCTCGAAAATACCGAGCATGAACATTAATATATTTGTAACCAAGACGGTAATACTGGCGCCGACCGATTGGAACTTCGGAATCAAGACGAAATTTAAAACCACACTGCAAGCCAAGACAATAGCAATATTCCTGGTGTTGGTTTTTTGACGATCACAAGCATTGAGTAGCGAGCCGATGGGATAATTGATAAAAATAAAAAGCAGGCTCGCCATAATTATCCGCAAAGGCAGAACCGCCTCAAAATATTCAGGCTTAAACACAAGAATTATCTTGTCTGCCAAAATAATCGTGCCGATGCTGATCGGCAAGCTAATTACGATCAGATAATTCAATGCTCTTTCAAAACTAATCGTCAACTGTTCGCGATTGGATTTCCAATACAAAGAAAAAGCGGGATAAAGCGAAGCCACGAAAGCCAAAGGCAAAAATTGCAAAGCAAAAACTATCTTAAACGGTATTTGATAAAGGCCGACATGATAATCCGAAGCCAACCGGGAAAGCAAAACCGTATCCAAATACATATAAAAACGCTGGATAACTCCGTAAAGAGCAAAGGGCACTGTCAAAACAAAAAATGTCTTGATAAAAATCCGGTCATAAATCGGCTTGATGGCGAGTTGCCATTTGAATACAAGAAGAGATGAAGAATACAAAAAATTAAAAACACTCCCCATAAGCATCGCACACATCAAAAAAGGCAAACCCAGGTTCAATCTGATTGCGATAAAACCGAAAGTAAGAGTTATCATCTGAAAAATAACCGAGGCAGCGCTTTCGTATTTCAGGTTGTGGAAACCCCGCATTGTCGCGAAAAATGTAGTTGAAAATGAATCCAACACCATTGAACCGCAAGAGATATAAACCAGATAGCGGGTCAATGCGGGATAATCAAAAAGATTTATCAAAAAGGCTACGCTCAAAACGGAAAAAACTGCCAAGGGCAGTTTTATCGCGATAACCGAACCCAGAACTTTTTGCACCCTTAACTTATCATTTTCTAATTTTGGCACCTCGCGCGTCAAAACGTTGGAAAGCCCCAAGTCGATAAAAATCGCAAAAATAGTCGTTAACGAGATGGCAAAATAATATTTTCCCAAATCATCCGGAACCAGATTGCGAGCGACAAAAGCAAAAAAAACAAAACTTATGACTTTTTGCACAACCAAAGCCAAGGTAAAGTATGAAGTATTTTTTGCGATATTTGCTATTTTTCTTTCCATCTATTTTACAATTTTATTAGGAAGCAAGCTTAATCCCCTCATTTCTTTGGGTTTGCTTAAGCCTAATATCTCCAAAATAGTCGGCGCGACATCAGACAATATTCCTTTGGGCGACAACAAACTTAAATCGTTTCCGGGGGCATCGGGCCAGCCGAAATTTATGCCTGCGTATTCGTTGCCGACCAATATGAAAGGAACCGGGTTGGTCGTATGCTCTTTATTCATCTGTCCGACCTGCATATCGAACATTATCTCGGCATTGCCATGATCCGCGGTAATCAATAAAATGCCGTTTTTATCCAAAACGCTTTTTACGATTTTTTCCAAACAATCGTCCAAAAACTCAATCGCTTTAATCGCGGCCGCAATATTTCCGGTATGCCCAACCATATCGCAATTGGCATAATTAACCAAAATAAAATCATAAATATCGGCATTGACAGATTGGACTATTTTTTTTGTCACCTCCAAGGCTGACATCTCAGGCTTTTCATCATAGCTCTTAACCAACGGCGATGGCACCATAATATGCTCTTCACCCGGAGATTTTTCTTCTTGTCCGCCATTAAAAAAATAAGTGACATGCGCGTACTTTTCTGTTTCGGCGATCCGGAGCTGTTTTAACCCGGCGCGAGAAATGACTTCGCCTAAGGTATTTTTTATTTCCTCGGGCGGAAAAGCCACTTCAACCGGCAAGCCTTTTTCATATTCGGTAAAAGTAACGAAAAGCAGATTTTTCAAATATTTTTTTCGGTTAAACCCGGAAAAATCAGGCAGAATCAAGGCTTTGGTGATTTGACGAGCGCGATCCGGACGATAGTTAAAAAATATGACTGCGTCGTTTTCACCGATAAGCGCTACTGGTTTACCAGCTTCGGTAATAACGGTCGGTAAAAATTCTTCATCATAAACTTTCTTGCCATAGCTTTCCTCCACGGCATCCATCGCGCTTTTGCTCAAAACGCCCGCGCCCTCTGTTAGCGCGCGATATGCCACTTCTGTCCGATCCCAATTATTATTCCTATCCATAGCATAAAAACGCCCGGAAACCGAGGCAATCTTGCCGATTTGCTTTTCGACGATTTTCTGCTCAATGCCGCGTATATAATTCTTACCGCTATTGAATGCTGTATCTCTTCCGTCCAAAATCGCATGGATATAAACATCTTTCAAATCGTGCTTTTTTGCCATCATAAGCAAGGCGTACAAATGATCAACAGAAGCATGAACGCCTCCTGTGGACACCATGCCGATAAGGTGCAATTTTGATTTGTTTTCCTGGACGTGCAAAATCGCCTTAAGCAAAGCTTGGTTCTTGAATATACTGCGATCATTTACTTCTTTGTTTATGCGCGATAAATCTTGATACAATATCCGGCCCAAGCCCAGATTCAAATGTCCGACTTCCGAATTGCCGTTCTCGCTCCAAGGCAAACCAACCGACTCGCTCGCGGCACGCAATGTAGTTGTCGGATATTCGGCGATTAGACTATCATAAAACGGTTTCTTCGCTTGCGTTATCGCATTGCCAGCATAGTTTTGATTTATGCCCCAACCGTCAAGTATTACCAAAACTACCGGTTTCGGTCTTTTTTTTATTTGTTTTTCCATATTCAACATTAATATTTGTAGTATTCGGATTATATAATATAATCCGCTACAAATGATATTCAAATACTACAAAAAATAACATACACCTAAAACAAACTTTTCCCACTCATCTCTTTCGGTTTTTCGATGTCTAGCAATTTTAAAACTGTCGGTGCAATATCGCCTAAAATGCCGTTTTGTTTTAATTGTATTTTTTTATTCAATATCCCCTTATCAACAATCACGAAAGGCACTTGATTTGTCGTGTGTTCGGTATATATTTCTCCGGTTTTTAAATTTATCATTTCCTCAATATTGCCATGATCAGCGGTTATTACAACGGTACCACCGACTGTCAGATACGCATCGACAATTTTTGCCACGCTAGAATCTACTGCCTCACAGCACTGAATTGCCGCTTGTAAATTGCCAGTGTGCCCGACCATGTCCGGTGCGGCAAAATTTAACAAAGTAAAATCAAATTTATGCTCACCCGGCTTTTGTCCAAGATTGCTTATAACTTTCTTTGTCAATGCGTCAGAGCTCATTGCCGGAGTTTCATCGTAG
Source organism: Candidatus Falkowiibacteriota bacterium (assembly GCA_003514005.1). Classification (GTDB taxonomy): domain Bacteria; phylum Patescibacteriota; class Patescibacteriia; order Patescibacteriales; family UBA12075; genus UBA12075. The sequence goes on along the minus strand of DOSJ01000001.1, from coordinate 7,382 downwards.
GATTTCACATCCGGCGAATCAATCATATATTGCACTTCATCATCAACCTTGCCGGAATAGCCACCGTTAAAAAAATAGGTAACATGCGCGTATTTCTCCGTCTCGGCAATATAAAGCTGGCGCAAAGGCGCCAGACACATCGGCAAAGTGCTTTTCAGATCCAGTCCGGGAAAAGCGGTTAGTATTTCATCCAAATCAGGTCCAAAGTCTGTCATTGCCACAAAATAAACATGCTCCAACTGCTTGCCACGCACAAATGAATTCGGATTCATCTCGCTGAAATTGTTTTGTACGAATACTTTTGCCAGCTGTCGGCTGCGATCGGAACGCAAGTTAAAAAAGATAACGCTATCGCCATTATCAATGCGGCTTTCACGGCCATTGTCATCACTGATGATATACGGCTCAATATACTCGTCAGTCTCTCCTCGGTTATACGACTCGGTTATCGCGCTCTGCGCGCTATCCGCAAACTTACCTTTGTTTAAAACCAAGGCGTTATACGCTTTTTCCGTACGCTCCCATTTTTTCTTGCGATCCATGGCATAAAAACGCCCCATGACAGTAGCGATTTTTTCATTATTAAAAAAATGCTTTTGCATATCATCCACAAGTTGTAAAGACGCGTATTTTGGCGAATCGCGGCCGTCCGTAAACAAATGCAGATAAACCTTTTCAACCCTATTTTTTTTCATCAGATTCATGAGAGCAATCAAGTGTTTTGGATCGCTGTGCGGACTTTGTCCGTTCGAAAGCATGCCCATGATATGCATTTTTGATTTCATCTTGCGAGTGTGCCGAATCGCACCCAAAAAAGCCGAGTTCTTAAAAAAAGTCCCATCCTTGATGCCACTGCTAACCTTAACCGAATCTTGCTCGATTAATCGCCCCGCACCAATATTCATATGCCCGGCCTCGCTATTGCCGACCTGATCTTCGGGCAAACCAGCATATTTCCCATGGGCATATAGTTTCGTATTAGGATATTTTTTTAGCAAAGAATCCATTGTCGGCGTTTTCGCGAGAGTAATTGCGTTTCCAACATTCGCTTCAGTTATTCCCCAGCCGTCGAGGATTATTAATATCAAGGGCGGGGTTGTTTTGTTTGGAGTGGACATTTTATTAGTGATTAGTTGATTAGTTAATTAGGGCTATATATTACCTAATTAACTTATCAACTAATTAACTGCAAATTAATATTTACAACAATTCTTCAATCTCCATCAACCGATTATACTTTGCCAATCGTTCGCCACGGCACAAGGAACCGGATTTGATATAGTCGGTATGCGCGCCCACGGCCAGGTCGGCGATGAATGTGTCACATGTTTCCCCACTGCGATGTGATGTCATGGTTTTGAGATTGTGTCTTTGTGCCAATTTTATGCATTCGACAGTTTCGGTCAATGTTCCGACTTGATTTGGCTTGATTAGAATAGCATTCGCCGCTTTTTCTTTCAAGCCCTTGCGCAAACGATCGATATTGGTAACGAATAAATCATCGCCGATCAAAAGCATGTGCGAGCCCAGCTCTTTATTCAGGGCTTGCCAACCCGCCCAATCATCTTGATCCAGGCCATCCTCGATTGAAATAATCGGAAATTTGCGGAACCATTCATAATATAAATCGATCAATGAATTGCCGGCAAATTGCGCCCGATCCAATTTGAATATGTATTTTCCGGTTTCTTTGTCATAAAGCTCGGAAGATCCGACATCGATGCCAAGCCCAACTTCCCTTCCCGGTTCATAGCCGGCATTGACAATAGCCGCAATTATCAGCTCAATTGCCTGGATGCTTGATGTGATATCCGGCGCATATCCGCCTTCATTGCCAACATCCGTATCAAAGCCGGCCGCTTTCAAAACATGCCCAAGCTCGTGGAATATTTCCGCGCCCATCCGCACCTTTTCGGCAAAAGTCGTTTTTCGCAAAGGCATAATCATGAATTCCTGAAAATCTAGATTGGTATCCGCGTGCTTGCCGCCGTTAAAAATATTAAAAGACGGCTGTGGCAACTTAAACTCTTTTTGCGGAAATTTGTACGTTTGTGAAATATATTCATACAGCTCTTTTTTCTTGTCCAAAGCGCCGGCACGCGCCGCCGCAAGCGAAACCGAAAGGATAGCGTTTGCTCCCAGTTTTTTCTTGTTTTTCGTACCGTCCAGTTTGATCATGACACTATCAATCTCCTCTTGCTTGCCGATATCCATGCCTTTCAATGCTTTAAAAATTTTCGTATCAACATTTTTTATCGCGCCGAGTACACCCATCCCGGCATAGCGCTTTTTGTCGCCATCGCGCATTTCCCAAGCTTCGTGGACACCGGTAGAAGCGCCGGACGGCACGCTGGCGACAGCAGACAAACCGTTATCCAAAACGATTTTCGTTTCAATCGTCGGATTTCCGCGCGAATCCAAAATCTCGCGCCCGCTGATTTTTTTAATTTTTGACATAGGCTTTTAATTTCTAAATTATAAATTATAATTTCTAAAAAATAATGCCAATCATTAGAAATTATAATTTAGAAATTAGAAATTTTTATCATTTATTCTTCGGATCATATCCGCCTCGCACTTCCTCGCCATCCAAATAACCATCGCCGTCAGTATCAGAGTTATTTGTATCAGTCTGTAGTAAATTTTCCTCTTCGTCGGTCAAGCCATCATTATCCGTATCAATATTATTGCCTAGAATTTCCGACGAACTGCTTGCTTCAGTAATAATTTCATCAGAAATTAATAAAGAATCGCTTGATGTGCTTTCATTAATAGTATTATCCGGCAAAAGCTCTGCGTTTATCAATGCATTCATATTGTCAGTCGTACTTGCAACTTCGGCCAATGTTTTTTTCATGGTGCGGTGAGTGTCCAAAACCTCGGACGTTCGCTCGCCGGCTTTGCCAGTAAGATAGATTACGTCAGTCAAAATAACATAACCGAAATACATTATTAACAAAGCAATCGCGGAACCGCCGACAATACCGATAATCGAAAAACGCCTTCCTCTTTTCCGTCCTTTTTCCTCAAGCTTTTTCAAGCGATTTTCAAGCTCGTGCGTGGTCGCGATAAAAGGCGAGGAAACACTAACGCGACCGCTAGTCAAGCGATCAATCGTATTTCGCAATACCAAATCACCACCGCCTGATTGTCGCGTCGGTTCTGTTTTTTCTTCTTTGGCTTTTTTTTCTTCTAGGTGGTCGAACATATTTTTAGTATTAAGTATTAAGCCCTTTTACCATGCTTAATACTATATACTTAATACACGATTTCGCTAAGCCCCGGCATCTTCTCTCCCGCCAAATACGATAACATCGCTCCGCCGCCGGTTGATAGCCAATTGATATGGCTTGTGGTCTTTGTCATTTTCAAAGCCTCGACCGTCTCGCCGCCACCGGCAACGCAAAAGACTTTTTTGTCAGTAGCAAGCGACATGGATCTCGCGATCGAGAGCGTGCCATGGCGGAATTTTTTTTCTTCAAACATACCCATGGGACCGTTCCAAACGACTGTTGCGGCGCCAAAAATATATTTTTTATAAAACTCTACTGTTTTCGGACCGATATCCAAAATATAGTCTTTGTCGCCGACCTTGTTTGCGGGAACAGCATGCGCGTCCCAAAAATTTTTCTTACTGCCGACCATCACGTCAATCGGCAAAACAATATTGCTGTTTTTATGATTTTTTACTAGTTTTCTGGCAAACTTTATGCTTTCGTCATCGACCAGCGATCGTCCGATGTTATAATTATGCACGGCAAAGAAATTATTAGCCAGCGCGCCGCCAACCAGTATGCGATAAGCCGTTTTTTGAAACGCCTTTATCAAAGGAATCTTTGTTCCAAGCTTGGCGCCGCCGATTATTACAACCAAAGGTTTTTTCGGCTTCCTTATTTTTTCCAAATGGATTACCTCATTTTCCAAAAGCAAACCGGCATACGATGGCAGATACTTTTTTATGGCACTGACCGAGGCGTCGGCCCGATGGCTTGTGCCAAAAGCATCGTTCACATAAACATCGGCAAGACTGGCAAGTTTTTTTGCAAATTCTGCACTATTCTTTTTTTCACCTTCATAAAAACGCAAATTTTCCAAAAACAAAATTTCTTTGCTTTTCATTTGCATAACCGCTGTCCCGGCCGCAAAGCCGTGCGTATCCGCCACAAACCGAACTTTTGCTTTTATCTTTTTATCCAAATACTTTGCAACCGGCTTAAGCGAAAACTTTTCTTCAAAAACTCCTGCCTTGGGATTGCCTAAATGCGCAATAACGATAATTTTGCACTTTTGCTCCAAAAGAAAATTAATAGTCGGCAAATTGCGCATTATTTTATAATCCTCCAATATCTCACCATTTTTCAAAGGAACATTAAAATCGGAACGCAACAAAACCCGCTTTCCTGCCAGATTTTTCAAGTTTTTAATCGATTTTATCTTCATAATTCAATATGACTATTATACCATTTTTATAGAAATATTAACAAGAATTTATTTTTATCATAAAATGAATAAATCTAAAATCGAAAATCATAAATCGAAAATCCCTAAATCCCCCTCGCCTCGCCCTGATCCCCTGTCTCGATCTTTCGCCAAGGCAAGCGGCGTTTGATTGAATTCCAAAAGCTGAATAATTCTTCGCTCTTGAGAAGTGAACAAAAGGCCGTGTATACGGCAATGCCGATTGTTCCGGAAAACAATCCCTGTGCCAACACGGAGAGAAAAGTAGCGGTACCGAAAAAATCCGCTGTCAGGGATTTTCCGCCTTGAACGGCAATGCCGCAAGCGATCGCGGCCATAACAAACTTTGCCGAAGAAATCAGAATGCGATTTTCATCCATCTCGCCAATTTCCGCGCGCAAAGCGATCCAAAGAAGCATAAAATTAAAAATACTGGATATGGAAAAAGCCAAGGCCAAACCGGAAACGCCAAAAATATTGGAAAAATAATATGACAAAACCACGTTCAAAACCGCACAAGCTATGCCGATTAGAAAAGGCGTCTTGGAATTATGGCGGGCATAAAACACGCGAACCAGAAGCGGCAGACTGGCTTGCGCAAAAAGTGAAATAACAAAAAAACCTAAAGTATCAATGGTAAGAACGGTAGCTGTCCAATCAAAACTGCCTGAACCCAAGATGACCCTAGTAATCTGCGAACGTAAGGTCAGAAGTAAAACTGTTCCAGGCACGATAAAGAATAAGATATTGCGCAAAGTCGTGGAAAAATTATCAATAAGTTTTTTCCGATCAAAAGCGACGGCCGACAAGGTGGGAAATGCCGCGACCGCGAAAGATATACCGATAACGCCGATTGGCAATGATTGAAGATTGTTCGCAAAATTAAATATTGCCAAAGAACCGCTCGCCAATGTAGAAGCGATAATAGTTGTTACCAAAAGATTGATCTGGGATATTGCCAGACTAAGCGTCCGCGGAATCGTCATCATTCCAAGTTTGCGGATATCTTTATTTTTCAGATCAATTTTTGGAACATAGCGAAAGCCCAGGCTATAAACCAAAGGCAATTGTAAAACCATGTGCAAAAACGCGCCCAAAACAACGCCCCAGGCCAAACCGTTTATTCCCCAAATCGGTACAAAATAAATTACACCGATAATAATTCCAACATTATACAATACCGGCGATAAAGAGTATAAGAAAAAACGCTTGAAAGATTGCAATATACCTCCCAACACGCTCGATATACCAAGAAATAAAGGCGACAAAAACATTATTCTGGTAAGATTTACAGTCAAAGCCTGCTTTTCACCGGAATAACCTGGCGCAACCACGCTCATTAACTGCGGTGCGAATAGGATGCCAAGCACAGACAGAAAAAGAATAACAATTCCCAGAATATTCAAAGCAATACTGACAAACTCCCAGGCTTCTTTATTGCGTTTCCGATGAAAAATATTACTGCATTCAGTATTTGAATTGCCGATCAAACAACTCAGAATCGGGATAAAACCCGCTGACAAAGCACCTAAAATCAATAAATTAAAAATCAGATCCGGAATCCGGAATGCGGCATAATAAATATCCAGCGTATCGCCGGCGCCGAATTCTCCGGCCAATATGCGGTCGCGAAACACACCCAAAAGCCGGCTGACCAGAGAGGTTATGGCAACCAGCAAAGCCGCGATGGTTATGCTATTGATTTGTCCGGAGAAGAGTTTTTTTATCATTGTGTTTAGTTAAAAGTTATGAAGTATAAAGTTATAAAGTATTTTTATTCTCGGTTCTTGCTATTAAATACTTTTAACTTTATAACTTTCAACTTTTTACTAACTTAACTTACTAAGCAATCCATTCTGCGCTCCCTGCTCCCCCACAACCGAAGCGGCGTTTTTTATAGCCGCTTGCATTGCCTTTTCGATATCGCCTTTGAAAAATTCCATGCCAGCGGCAAAAGTCGAGCCAAAGGCATCGCCCACGCCGGTCGTGTCTGCTGTTTTTTTACTATGGATTACTCCTTGATAGTATGCCTGGTTGTCATCATACGCATAGACGCCATGCTTGCCGTTTGTAATAACGACAATCTTCGGTCCATAGCTTTTTAAAATCTTGATTAAATTTTTGATATCATTCAAAAATCCGCTGTCCATTGTCTTGTTTGCCGGATTTGAAAAGACAAGCTCCATTGCCTCGTCTTTGTTCAATGTCAAGATATCGGTTTTTTTCAAATATTTTCCAATCGCTTTGTAGCCGGTATGCAGCTGGATATGCCCGGGATTCCAGACAATTTTGGCTTTTGTACAAAAAACATTTTTTAAAATTTCCTGCCATTTACCGGATAAAGACGTTAAATAAACCCATTTGGATTTGTCTATTTCGCTTAGTTCTTTTTCCGTTATAACCAATTTTGCATTTGCCGCGCGATTGGAAAAACCGACATGCTCGCGATCTTTACCGACAATAAAAAAAGTAAAGCCGGTTTCAATGCCTTTTATCCGCTGTATCAATTTTGTGTTCACCTTTTGTTTTTTAAAATTATCAACGATTCCTTTGCCGCGATAATCGTCACCCACCGCAACAATAACCGCTGTTTTAAAGCCAAGCTTGGAAAAACAAACCGCGGCATTGGAAGCGCCTCCGCCAAAACTTGAAAACGATTTTTCCACACCCAATTTTGCCCCATATTCAAAAGCCATCAATTTTTGCGCCAATAAATCTTCTTTATTATCAATCATTACCGCCTCATCGGTATAAAAGGTAATATCTTCGGTTGCCCCTCCGATTGTGACAAAATCATATTTTTGCATATTTTTTTCTTATTTTACTTAATTTTCTTACTTTATTATTATATCATAAGCTAAAAAACAAAAAAAGACCAAATAAAAATACATGCGCAATAATGAACTGAGCCCCAAAAAGTAGAC
>DOSJ01000016.1 GCA_003514005.1 Candidatus Falkowiibacteriota bacterium | reverse complement strand
TCGGAGCTAAGCTCCGTTTAATTAAAAAACACATCAAAATAACTAGTCGTATAATTTCTATCTCCATCATACTCCGCCGAATTTTTGTGCAAAAATATTTCTGATTTCAGCTTGTTTTGCTTGGCATAATCAAGTATCAATTTTAAACCACCAGGAGAATCAACATTTTCCAGTCCAAGTCCCCTGCTATCCAATTTTTCCATTTTCTTTTTTGTTTGCGTGTCAATCTTGTCTGCGACTTTCTTTGTTTGATAGTGTGAAAAATCAAGGCTTAACACCAAAAAAATATCTTGATTCTTGGCTAAATATTTTTGCAATTCCATAAAATTACGTGAGCGTGCCGAATTTGAAAGTATAACAGAGTTTAGAGTTGCATCGGGAAAATATTTTTTGATAAAATTTGCCTGCACGCCAATCGCGTGTTCGTTGTAAAAACATTTGTCATCAGTATTTGCGCCCATTTTTTCCAAAGCCAAGACAATATTATCGTCTGCTTTAACATCACCAAACGCGGTTTGCAACTTATTTTTGTTTTGTGAAAAATTTTTTCGGCATTTTTCAAAATGATCAGGACCAATCACGACAAATCGTTTGATATCCGGACGCCGTTTTTTTAGCTCGGCATAAAATCTCGCGATCAATGGCGCTGCTGTTGGCAAATGATGCGAAGTGACGCCGGCAACCGGGTGTTTGTCGCTCTTTTGTATTTGCACCTTATCCATCTCTGACTCGATCAAGCCTTTGTATTGCTTATAATCATAATCAAGGTTAGACGCTGATGCGGAAGTTACAAGAGAAAGTAAAATTATAATAATTAATATTTTTTTCATAATGTTCCCTTCCTTGTTATTTTGTTTTTTTTGTCATTTCGCAATGAACCCCATAAAACGGGGTAAACTCCGCGAATGGAGAAATCCCTTATCTGTGCTATTTTCATAGCCAAGGGATTTCTCCGCTTCGCTACGAAATGACAAAAGAGAGGTGGTTTTTCAAATCTTAAATATATAAATTTGTAATTTAAAATTGATTTAAAACTTAAAATTTAAAATTTAAAATTATTTAATACCAACCGCCCCCTCCTCCGACAAATTCAAAACCCTATCATTATCCGCAGACTGGATAATCGCCGGCTCTGCTCGGAATTCGCCTTTGTTGACAACACGGGCGTAATAATTCAGCGTGCGGTGCGGACAAGCATCGGTTTTGATAAACCATTCGCCGATACTGAAATAAACTGCATTGTCTACGATTTTTAGAGGATGCCAAATTGGGTTGCACGAATCATCGTTTGAAAGATATGGGCTATAAACATCCGTAATCGGTTTTAAGCCGGCGGGAAGAAAATCAATAATGTCGTACTCGCCGCGAGGCGCGTTCGCGCCGATTCTTTCGTCCAAGCGGATTTGCACCAATTCCCCGTCCTGGAATTCTTTTGTTTCTTTACCGGCAACAAAGTAACTACGAGTGATTCCGATATTCGCGTCTTTTACTAGATTAGCGGGGTCTTCCAAGATTTCGTAGTATGTGATAGCAACCGGCCGGCCTACAATATCGGAGAATTCCAAGCTTTTCAAATCTTCTGCCGACAAATACAATGCCAAGCTTTTTCCCTCGCTTAGATCAGCGGCTCCGGATTGCGACGCGGTCTTGTAGCTGAATTCGGATTTTTCCGGATTGGATTTATTAAGCTCATTTTGGATTATCATCATTTTTGCAAGTTCCAGAGCAAGCTTGTTGGAATCAACGGAAGAAAGCGTTATCCAAATTTTTTCTAAATCCGCCTTTTCGTCCAGGTACGATGCCAATACGCCGGCCATTGCCGTAATTTCCAGATTATGATTTTCGTCATCGCTGATTTTTATTATAACTCCGCCTTTGTATTCGCCAAATCCTTTTGACGCTTCCCGATAAAGTTCGCGCGCCGATTCGCGGGCGCCAAGCTTTACCATGGCAAGCGCAAGGTAAATCCGGACTTCGTTATTCATATCTTCGCCATTTTTCAAATATTCAATCCGGTCTAAAACCGGTTCACCAAGCGCAGACAAACCATAAAGCGCGATTGCAATCCTTTGTATATCAGTTTTTTTGTTATCTAACTGCGAGTAAAAATAATTTTTAAGCATTATACCGGAAACATTTTCCTTGGCTATATCGGACAATTTTGCGCTAAGTTCCAAATCGTCATCGCCATACGGCAAAAGACTGATGCCGGCATGGTAAAATTGGCTAAGGTCCAGCGGCGCTTCCGCAGTGTTTTTACCAAAATATTTTTCCAACAATTTACGCGCGTAGTAAGCGGCCGCTTGCCGGTCTGAACGCAAATCAGCGGAATAAGCGAGATTAATGATATCAGAAAAATATTTTCCATTTCCGCCATCAACAAAAGCGACATGCGTAAATCCTTTCGGATTGCCCGGAATCGCCGTTTTGGCGCCTATGATTTCAATTTTTTCAGATACGCCCCTGCGAAAATAATTATCAATCACACTTATTTCCCGCTCTATTGTATCGCTGTTTTCACCTTGTTTTATTCCAACCAATATTTTATATTTACCGGTTTTAAGCGCGCCCGATAAAATTTCCACCTCACTGGATGATGAAACAATTTTTTCATCCAAACCCAGTTCCGCGCTTTTCAAAGAAAATTCAATCGTTTGGTCATCTTTTAATCCTGATCCGAACGCGCGTAACTTTATAACAGGCGCATCACCGCTCAGATAAAATTTATTCAAAACAATATCAGTAAAAATTGGCAAACCGACCGGCACGATTTTTGCATTTGAGCCCGCGAGCAATTTGCTCGCTTCAAAAGCGTTTGCGCTGACCCGCCAGCCGGTTATATTGTCCGGAGCAATAAATTCGACGTAAGCATTACCGTTTTCATCGCTTTGCAGTTCCTGAAAAAGCGGAACATCAATAAAATTCGCGCGGATATCTCCACCACTGCCAGAGCCGCCGCCTTTTTCCGCGCCCATAAACCGAGAACGAAAAACAGTCCATCTGCTTATTGGCCATGACGACAGGGGCGTGTAAACACTGCTAAGGATATCGCTTTGATAGCTTGGTAAAATATTAAATAAAGCCTCGTCAACAACCGAGACGTTCAGCGCGGCCTTGACATTATTCTTGTCCTTGTCCTTGATATTGAAAGTAAGGCCGACCTTTTCTTTCGGCCGATAGCCTTCCTTGTCAGGCTTAATCGTTATATCCAATTTTTTTTCATTGCGATCGAAAACAATCATCTCTGTTCCGCTTTCCAAAAATCCGTCCGGCCCGACGGCAACAGCGGTATAGCGTACCGAAGGCGCGTATTCGTCTTTGAATATATCGGATATAACCGAGTTTTCGGTAATTTCCACTTTTTGCATTTTGTCCGTAAAGCGATAAAACATGATTTTCTTGTCAATCAATTCCCCTTCGCCCTGGGTATAGGCCTCGAGATTAATCGGATCGCCTATTTTATAGCCGTCCGGATATTTATTCGCCTCTGTATCCGGATTTTTTATACCCAGATACATCTGCCCGCCCGGATAATAATCACGACCAACGTACGCGGCGGTTTTGATATTTTTGCCTGTATCGTCTTTGGCGGAAAAAATAATCCGATACCAGCCGTACTCAACCTTTGGCAGATCTTTTTCAAATACCCATTTTCCTTCCGTATCTGTTATCCCATTAATCGTTTCGACAGTTTCGTTTTTAAGCTCATACTCGTACTGCTTGTTTTTTTTCTTGCTGATCGGATCATATACTTCGCCGATTTCTTTTTTTAGATAATAATTTTTGATAATTTTTGCCGAAAGCGCCAAGCCGCTTTTTGCCTCGCCGATATAGTTGTCATTACCGATATCCAGCTTGTTGGCCTTGGCTTCGATTTTGTATTGACTGTCTTTGACCTTTTCCGCGTGCGCCTGGATATGTAGGGTTGGTCCAAAAATTGAAACATACTTTTCTCCGCTTATTTCCCCTTCTTCGCTTTTGGCTGGACTAAAATGGATACCCAGACTCTGCGGATACTCTGTCCAAAATTCATCGCTGTCATTAAAATAATATTCCGGCGTAAACGCAACTTCTCCCTGCCCCAGCGCATCCAGGCTAATCTGTCCCTTTGTTTCCTTTTGCCAAAAAAGATCATAATTCAATTTTGCATTAGCGAGCGGCGTACCATCAAAAAACTCTGCCTTGACTTTGAATTTCACTGATTCTCCGGTCCAATAATTTTCTTTGTCAGTACTTACTTCGAGCCTGTAGAGCGGCTTGGCATAAGACAATATCTGTAAACCTGCGCGCGAAATTATATCATCGTCATATTTTGCCACAAGCGAATAATACCCGGGGTCAATTCCTGCGAAATCCAAAGCGCCGGAGTATGTTCCGGATGGCGAAACCGTTGCCTCTTTTTGCTGTAACGCGCTAGCTGTATCCCAGTTTTGATACAGCCCGATAGTTAATTTCTTGCCAAATAGTTCCATCTCTCTTCCTTTCACCGCACCCCAAAAATTTATTTTGTCAGAGAGCTGATAAATCGGCCGATCAGTCAACAAATGATTCCAATATTTATCAGATTTTTCCAAATTCACATCATTGGCAATAATCACAAAAGACGGCATTCCGTCTTGTTTCACTTCAAAAAATACCGGGTATTCTTTTTCTATTTCTTTTTGCGCCTTCATTCCCTCCGGAGTAACAAATTCCAAAACTCCGTTTGCATCCGACGCGCCAATCGCTTTTTCACCATTTTTATCAATATAGGAAATTTGCAAATTGCCTGCCGGCGCTTTTTTCTCATAATCATAAATCCACAACAAACTATTCTCATGCAAAAGCGAATAGTAATATGCGAGCGAAGATTTTTGCGCAAAAGCATATTCTTTTCGGTCCAAATAATTCATTTCCAAAACATAATAACCGTTTGCAAGCTCGTCCGGCACTTCAATCAACTTGCGCCAATCATCCGTTATCAATGCCGGCTTAAAGCTTTTTATTTTTAGCGCTTTTTCAGGCGCATAGCTTTCTTCATTCCAATGCGACCATTGTCCAAAACGATTGCGGTAGCGAAAATATTCCTGACGAAAGTCCTCGGACTCTTCAAATTTAAAAATGGTTACTTCCGGCGCCGCCGAGTTTGAAGCATAAACCGGAAAAAATGATTTTTCATTGGCTTGCAATTCATAATAATCATTTACCCAGCCAATATATTCTTTGTTATTTTCATCTGATTTTTTCGCTTCGGTTTCAAAAGAAAAAACAAAGTCTTCATCCGTTTTTTCCTCACCGCTTTCGCGCACAATACCCTTTTTCAGGCTTACGGTATACAAAGTTTTTTCAAGCAAATCGCCTTTTGGGATGAATGTCAAAGTGTCGTACTGAAGCGCAAACTCACCCGCTATCGTGGGTTCGATCAAAAATTTATCGGCATAATCTTTCAGCTTATCACGATTGAATCTGATCTCGATTCCCGTATTTACCGGCACGTCGCTTGACTTGTCTCCCGGCAAAGATGAAACGGCTTGGAACAAAGCCTTGACCTGAAATGCCCAGGAATATTCATGGTCTGTTTGAATATCGCTCGTGCTGGCGATTTCAATGCCATACACTTCGCCTTCCGCCAAATCTGTCGGTACAATTTCAAACGCGTTTGCCAATTCCGGATTATCACCTTCGGCCGCGTTGACAATATTTGCCAGGCTGACTTTATTTTTTATTTTTTTAATGTTTAGCGGAACACTCGGTGTGAACACAATCAATTTCCCAATTTCTTTTTCCGAAAAATCCAGATTTGTTTTCAAAATCAATTTCTCATTTTTCCCAATTAAAACCCCGCTACCGTTTTCCGACGCAAGCGAAAATTTCGCCATCTCGCCCTGTGTTTTACTAGGCGCAAAAAGCAAAAAGCCCGAAACAGCTAATCCACAGATTAAAACCGCCCCGATTGTTGCGATTATAATTTTTTTTGGTTGTGACATATGATTTTATTTTTTATATTAAAGCTTATTATAAGTAATATTCTTCTTTTTTGTCATCTCGACCGAGCGAAGCGAGCGGAGAGATCTATAATATGTGAATAATTTATAGCGTGTATCTTTATAAATAGATTAAAATTCTCATTTTTTTATATAAGTTGATTAATTATTATTCACGTATAATAGATCTCTCACTGCGGTTCGAGATGACAAAAAATAAAGATTGCTATAATTTTCACCAGTAAGATTATCCGAAGAATAAAAATTTATAATTTAAAATTTCTTAAAATAACTCTCACCAGCTTCAACTCATCATACCAAAACTTCTCCTCCAAATAATCAAACACTGGCCTCAGTCTTTCGTCTCCGCATTGTTCAAATGCATCAGCAATCGCGTCGAAACGTACGGCAACCGGTTTCAAGTATTCCAGATCAAGCTTTTCACCGGCTTCGATCAGTTTTTCAATATGATTTATGATAGTGCCAAAAGCCAAATCCTGCGCCTTGGCAATTTCCGCTATCGGCATTTTTGCCAAAATCATTTCTTTGGTCTTGGAATGCCGCGCAGTACGCACCGGCGAGACTTTAGTGACCGTGGATTTTTGTGATTTTATAGGCAAGGCGCTTGCGTCTATATTATTATTTAAAATAAAATCATTTATCACCTGCAAAAAGACTTCACCAAACTGTTCCAATTTTGCCGCGCCCACTCCGCTTATATCCGCGAAAGCATTTTTATCTTGCGGCAGATAGTAGGCCATCTCACGCAAACTGACATCACCGAATATGACAAATGGCGGTACATTCTCTTTGGCGGCAATATCGCGCCGCAACAAGCGCAGTTCTTCAAACAGCTCCATGTTGTAATCCAAATCACCGGCTTTGGCTCGCGTTTTTGTCTGTTCTTTCTGTTCCGGCTTTTCCATCCTTATTATATCATTGCTATTCAAAAATAACATGCCCTTTTTTGTTACGCTAAACGTCGGATATTGTCCTTCGGCTTTGGCAATATAGTCTTGCTCGCGCAATTGATTAAAAACAGATGAGAGCTCATCTTCGCTAAAATCATCCACAATGCCATAAACCGAAAGCTTATCATGATTATTTCCGATAATTTTTTTATTTTTTCGCCCTAGTAATACTTCGATAACATGGTTTTTACCAAAACGGCTATGCGTGCGCAAAATAGCGGAAAGGATTTTTTTCGCGATAATGCTTGCGTCAAAATATTCCTTGGTCTTAAGGCACGAATCGCAAGCCTCGCAATTGTCGTGCAAAAGTTCTTCACCAAAATATTTTAGCAAATATTTTTTTCGACACGAAGACAAGTCGCAGTAGCTAAGCACTTCGTTCAGTTTCTGCTCGGCGCGTGCGCGCAATTCATAGTCTTCGATCTGATTGATAAAAAATTGATGCTTGCGCGCATCCGCATAAGTATAAAAAAGAATGCATTCGCTTTTGAGCCCATCTCGTCCGGCACGGCCGATCTCTTGATAATATCCTTCGAGTGTTTTAGGAAAAGTATAATGCACGACCAAACGCACATCCGGCTTGTCGATGCCCATGCCAAAGGCGATGGTCGCGACGATAATATTTACTTTGTCTTTGATAAATTTATCCTGCACGGCCTTGCGCTTCTCTCGCTCCAAGCCGGCATGATACGCAATCGCGCTAAAATTATTTAGCCGCAAATTCTCGGCCAGTTCCTCTGTCTCCTTGCGCGAAAAGCAATAGATAATAACCGATTCGTTTTGATAATTTTGCAAAAGCGCAATCAATTTTGGCAAGGCCTGCTTTTTTTCTATTACAGAAAGATGCAAATTTTCGCGATTAAAGCCGGACACAAAAACCTCAGCTTTGCTGATTCTCAGCTGGCGCAAAATATCTTCGCGCACTTTCGCGGTTGCCGTAGCAGTAAGTGCAATCAAAGGAATATTCGGAAACATCAGTTTCAACTGGCTTAGATTGCGATAATCAGGCCGAAAATCATGCCCCCATTCGGATATGCAATGCGCCTCATCCACCGCGATCAGATTGATTTTAAGCGACCTTAAAAATATTTGAAAATTTTGAAGCGCAAAACGCTCCGGCGCGATATACAATATCTTCAAATCCCCCTTTTCCGCCCGTGCGCAAATTGCCCCGATTTCATTAGGCGTTAACGATGAATTAATAAATTCTGCTTTCACTCCATTCGCCCGCAATGCATCCACTTGGTCTTTCATAAGGGCAATCAAAGGCGATACCACGATCGTGATTCCAGGCATATGCAAAGCCGGCAATTGATAACACAAAGACTTGCCCCCACCGGTTGGCATCAGCACAAATACATCACGCCCAGCCACAACGCTATCAATAACCTCTTTCTGCATCGGCCGAAAATTGTCATAGCCGAAGTATTTTTTTAGTAGGTTGTTCATTTATTATTTCCCCCTCCCTGACCCTCCCCCGCACTGCGTGCGGTAGAGGGAACTGGTTTAAGTGATTGATTGTTAAAAAAATATATAATTATACTTTGCCATATAAAATAAAATCCTATTCTCACCCGCGCATCTTATCTAGTCCCCCTCTCCCGCGCAAAGCGCGGGGGAGGGCCGGGGAGGGGGCCGTCTCATTCAAACCTAACCGTCCCCTCAAAAACCGCATTCCCCTCAATCGAATACTCCGGCTTATAATAATGCGACAAATCCGGATCACCCGTAATACTAATCGGCTCAATCGAAGTATAACCCGCCCCAACCATCGCCCCAAAATCAATCTTCAACTCCTCTGCCTGACTAACATTGGACAGTGTCATCTTGAGCAGAAAATCCGTCGCCTGGCTAACGCCGTAAACACTTGATGTCGCCAAAGTAATCGTCCCTACGCCATTACTAATATTTACCAATGCCCCGCTCGCCGCTGGCCCGTCTATGTATGTACCGAAATTTCCGTAAGCGTCGTATTTGCGGATCGCCCAGTCACCGCCGTTGGTTAGTTGATAACCAGCAACGTAAATATTATCTTGACTATCAATGGTGATGGCGCTGGCTTCATCCAAACTGGAGCCGGAATTGTAAGTGACCATACCGCTTGTTCCCCAGGCCGTGTCTAGGATTCCGGCAGAAGTATATTTGCGGATTGCCCAGTCATAGCCATTGGTTTGCTGGCGACCGGCAACATAGATATTATTTTCTTGGTCTATGGCGATTGAATTAGCATAATCATTTTGGCTGGAGCCGGAATTGTAGGTGACCATACCGCTTGTGCCCCAGGTCGTGTCCAGAATTCCGGCAGAAGTGTATTTACGGATCGCCCAATCATAACCATTTGTTTGCTGGTAGCCGACGACATAAATATTATTTTCTTGGTCTATGGCGATTAAACTGGTATAATCTATTTGACTTAGGCCGGAATTGTAAGTGACCATACCGCTTGTGCCCCAAGCTGTGTCTAGGATTCCGGCAAAAGTATATTTGCGGATCACCCAGTCATTACCGTTGGTTGACTGGAGGCCGGCCACATAAATATTATTCCCTTGATCTATGGCGATTGAATCGGCAGAATCAAACTGATTGGAGCCGGAATTGTAAGTGACCATACCGCTTATACCCCAGGCCGTGTCTAGGATTCCGGCAGAAGTATATTTGCGGATTGCCCAGTCATTGCCGTCGGTTCCCTGGTGGCCGGCGACATATATACTATTCTCTTGGTCTATAACGATTGAATAGGCATTATCCGATTGGCTGGAACCGGAATTGTAGGTGACCATGCCGTTTATTCCCCAGTTTGTATCCAAAATTCCGGCAGAAGTATATTTGCGGATTGCCCAGTCATTGCCGTTGGATCCTTGGTAACCAGCGACATAGATATTATTCTCTTGGTCTATGACGATTGAAACGGCAATATCCATTTGGCTGGAGCCGGAATCATAATTAATCATCCCACTCCCCCCATCCCCCCAAGCTCCATCCGTCAACTCCCCATTCCCATTCGCATCATAATAAATAACCACATCAGAAAAATCTCCAGCACTAAAACCGGACAGTCCGGGCAAAGAAAGCGTGGTTGTGCCAAGATTAATCGTCTCCCCCGCCGGCGTAACACGCCAGCGATAAAGAAACTCGCTCATGTTTTCGTTCAAGGCTTGCCAAGTATTGGTCAGCTGTCCAAGCGCATGGTTGCCGGCCACGGCTGTGCCGCGGATGGCGATGGTGTTTTCGTTTTTGCCGTCTTGGTTCCAGATATTGGCGCCGGATAGATACAGGTTCAGGCCGGCCGTACGAGCGAGAGTAACGGTATTAAAATTTTCAAAACTTAAATCAGATACGGTAATGGCTTCGCCAGCACTAAAATCCGACGTTACGTCAATGACAAGCGTAGCACCGCCGTCGGCGTAGGACACGGTTGTACTGACTTTGCCGCTGGCTGTGCCGCTGATCGAGGCACTCGTGTCGGTTGTATCCCAACGCAGATTGACCGAGGTGGTGGCGATTGAAACGCGAATATTGTTCACGGCCGTGATGATGCCGGATACGTCGGTGATAGTAATCGGCGAAATGGCCGTGTCTGCGCCTTGGTAATCGAATGCTTGGTTAGCGGCCGTGCTCAGTCTGGCACCAACGCGATGCGTAGCGCCGGTTGGGTTACCGCTAATCACCGGTGTACCAGCCGTGGACCAGCCTGTTGTCGAAGCGCTGTTCCAATCAATGGTGAGCGCGTCGCCCGAAGCAATGTTGGCGCCGTTTAGTTGGATGATGTAATCAACCGCTCCGGACAAACGCCAAGGTGTTGATGTTGCGAAACGGACCGTTCCGTTTGCACCAGTTATGGCTACTGTGCCGGTGGCGGCAATCTTGTAATCGCCGGTGGAGTAGTAGTAAACATCGCCATCACCAGAGCCAGAGCCTTGGCCGGCATAAACCACGCCGTTTACGGGGTCAACTGCGAGCGATTGGATATATTCTTGTCCACCATCGAATACCGCCAAGGTACTCCACTCACCAGTTTCGCAGATACCGTTACGATCGCCGTCCACGTTGGCAAAACAGCGATAAATATCACCATCCCCACTTCCTGAACTACCACCAATATAAATGGCTCTTTGCCCCGAATCAAAAGCAATGGAATAAGCATATTCCCAAGTTGTGCTATTATAAACTACCGTCCATTCAATGCCACTGCATATTCCGTCGCCATTTCCGGTAGTTCCTGGCCGACAATAATACACGTCGCCATCGCCTGAGCCGCTACCTTGACCGAAATAAACCACATTATTAATCGTGTCAACCGCCATGGAAGCAACATATTCTTGTGTCCCTTCCCAAGATTTTGTCCATTCGCCGTATTCACAAATTCCATCCGCGTCGCCGTCGGTATTTGGCCGGCAATAGTAAATATCACCATCGCCCGAGCCGGATCCTTGACCGGCGTACATAACATTATAATAAGATTCATAAACCAATGAATAGATTCCTTCCTGATCACCATTAAAACTACCGTACCATTCCCCTGTCTCGCAAAGCCCGTCTTTGTCGCCATAGTCATAAGGTGCACAAGCATAAATATTACCATCCGTTGCCCCACTGCCTTGGCCGGCATACATTACGGAATTATCGTTATCATATGCCAAGGCCAAAATATATTCTTCACTGCCCTCATAGGCTTTTGTCCATTCGCCTGTCTCGCATAGTCCGTCGCTGTCGCCTTCTCTCAAGGGCGCACAGCGATAAATATCGCCATCGCCTGATCCACTACCTTGTCCGGCATAAATCGCACCGCTTCTCGTGTCAATCGCCATGGACCAGATCAATTCCTGCGCACCTTCATAGCTCTTGGTAAATTCACTGCCTTCACAAATACCGTCCGCGTCGCCATCGGCACTTGGACGGCAATAATAAATATCACCCTCGGCACTGCCGTTGCCTTGTCCGGTATAAACGACATTATTCGCTGTATCAACCACTATCGCATAAGTCATTTCCGCCGTCGTACTATCAAATCCCAAATACCAGGCCTCGGGAATCGAGTAGCCGTAGTAGCCGTCACGATTCATATCAGCATAAAGAAAAGCATTTGTAATATCACTTGTCACAACGCCCGTAATTCCGGAAAAATCAAAAAGCGCGTTCCTCATTTCCGTGGTTTCACCAGCCGATGTCAGACGAAAACGATAATGCGTACCGTCAGCAGTCGTGCTAAGCGCCGACCATTTGTTATTTTCTTGAGCTAGCGTATGCTCGCTCGCGGTCAAAGCGGCCGTAACCGCAATCGTCTTGTCGTCCAGTCCGTCTTGGCTTGTGTCGCTTACTCCGTCAAGGTAAAGCCGCAAAGCGCCTTGACCAAGTTTGGCAATCTTATTAAAACTGGCAAATGACAATCCTGATACCGTAATAGTATCTCCGCTATTAAAATCGCTGGTAACATTAATAAGCAAAACTCCGCCGTCCTGCTCATAAGATACCGTTGCATCAACTTTGCCAGATGCGCCACCGCTAATACTCGCGTTCGTATCAGTCGTATCCCAAAGAAAATACGAGGTAGATGTGCTTATATTGATGCGGATATTATTTGTCGCCGTAATCACCCCGCCCCGATCCGTAATCGTGATCGCCGCAATCGAAGTAGTCGCCTGCCCCAGCGCAAATATCTGATTGGCGGCCGAAGATATTTCCGCGCTAACCCTGTGTGTCAAAGCGTTTGAATCACCACTTGGCGTAATCGCCAGCCTGCTCCGCTCGCCCGTAGACGAAGCGCTCGCATAATCAATCGTCATCTTATCCCCAACCGCAATATTCGCAACCGTCAACTCCACCAAAAAATCAGTCGCCTTGGTAACTTTATACGGGCTGGTTGTTGCAAAAACAATCGTTCCGCTATTGCCAGAAATATTCACCTCGCCCGGCATATAAAACGAATCTCGATAAATATCAATCTGTCCGGATGGATCATATTTACGGACAGCCCAATCATTGCCGTTAGTACTCTGATAACCAGCTACATAAATATTATTTTGATTGTCGATAGTAATGGCCTGCGCGTAATCCCATTGCGATGCGCCAGAATTATAGGTAAGAATACCGGATGTACCCCAGCTTGTATCTAGAATACCTGTGCTAGTATATTTACGAATAGCCCAGTCAGTACCGTTGGTTCCTTGATAGCCAGCTACGTAGATATTGTTTTGGCAATCAAGAGTGATAGAACGAGCATGATCTGCTTGCGAAGCGCCAGAATTATAGGTAAGAATACCAGATGTGCCCCAGCTTGTATCCAACGTGCCTGTGCTGGTATATTTGCGGATTATCCAGTCATAGCCATTGGTTTGCTGGGAGCCAGCTACGTAGATATTGTTTTGACTGTCAATGGCGATAGCTCGAGCGTAATCTAACTGCAAATCGCCAGAATTGTAAGTTACGAGACCCGAAAAACCCCAATCTGTATCTAGAATACCAGCGCTAGTATATTTACGAATGGCCCAGTCAGCGCCGTTGGTTCCTTGAAAGCCAGCTATGTAGATATTGTTCTGACTGTCAATAATAATGGTGTTTGCATCATCAGACTGCGAAGCGCCGGAATTGTAAGTAACCATTCCGGCAGAGCCCCAGCTTGTATCTAGAATACCAGTGCTGGTATATTTGCGGATTACCCAGTCAGTATTATCAGTTTCTCGAGAACCTACAATATAGATATTATTTTGGCTGTCAAGGATGACAGCATTGGCAAAGTCCCATTGCGAAGCACCAGAATTGTATGTAAGCTGACCGGCAGATCCCCAACTGGTGTCTAAAGTACCGGCGCTCGTGTACTTACGGATAGCCCAATCAAATCCGTTAGTTCCTTGGGTACCAGCAACATAAACATTGTTTTGACTGTCAATAGTGACAGCTTGGGCAATGTCTGACTGCAAAGCACCAGAATTATAGGTAAGAATACCAGATGTACCCCAGCTTGTATCTAGAATACCGGTGCTAGTATATTTGCGGATAGCCCAGTCAGAACCATTTGTATATTGAGATCCTGTAACATAGATATTATTTTGACTATCAATAGTAACAGCGTAAACGTAATCCGCTTGCGAAGCGCCGGAATTATAGGTAAACAGTCCCGAATTCGCCCAATCATTCTCGTGGCTTGCACCATTCCCATTCCCATCATAATACAATTTCGCGCTCACAATATCCGCCGTACTCACGCCGCTCACGTCTGACAGACTAAAAGTCGTGGTGCCAATATTTATATCCTCGCCCGTCGGAGTGGCTTTAAAACGAAAATGATAAGTCGAGCTGGTCGCATTTTGCGTTGACCATTGGTTTTCGAGCTGGCCAATGGTGTGGTTGCTAAAACTCAACTGGCCGTAAATTGAGATCGCTTTTGTATCTCTAGCTTCGTCAACTAAATCACTGACGCCGTTAAGATACAATCGAAGCGCGCCGGTATTGCCCGGATTGGCATAAGCAAATGTGCCCAGCGACAGATCGGAAATCGTAATGCTTTCCCAGGGTGCAAAATCACTCGTAACATCAATTTTTAGAGTATAAACCCCTTCATAAGAAACCGTCGCGCTGACTTTTTCACTCGCCGAGCCACTTATAGTCGCGCTCGTATCACTCGTATCCCAGCGCATATTAGCGCTTGATGTCGCGATACGGATACGGATGTCGCTTGCCGCTGTTATCAAAGTGGATGATGAGCAATTTGAAATCGTTATCGGGGAGATGGTGGTATTTGCCTGTCCATTTCTAAAAACCTGATTATCCGCCGAAGCCATCTTCGGCGCCAAACCAACCGAGCCGACATAAAGGTCATAAGCAACGCCATTGGCGAGCCGATAAGCAAAAGGCAATTCGCGCGGACTCGGGCGGTCGGCACGCGCTGGCACATCAAGCATAGAAACGATCGGCAATGAACGTGTTCCTGACTCTGCACCGTTCACAGCCACTTCCGTGCCCCAAACACCGGAATAAGTTTTGCGGTATAACTCCAAATCGCCGGAGCCAGAATCGATAAGAATTGCATAAAGTGTCGTTGTGCTCTGGTCCGTAACCGCGGCAAAGGCAGGATTCGTACCATCTGTTTCCCAGTCAACGTCAATATTCGCGTCAACCTCGCTCCAGCTTGAACCATTATATAAATATTCTGCCGTACCAGTCGCTGTCGCATTGTCGCGTGCCAAAAGGCGAAAATCATCATCGCTAATCCAGACCAGCCCACTAATATCAATATCTGCGCTATTCCAGTTCGTTAAAGTCGAGCTAGCCGTAAAATAACCGGCACGCGTAATAGCCGTTGCCTTCAGCTCGTCATCATCCGAACCGGCCTGGTTAACAGGATAAGTGGCCACGATTTTGTCATTATCCAAATATGGCGCCAATGAAATTTCACCTGATAAATTACTTTCCGTAGTTGTTGCTTCGCCCAGCCAAGTTGTGCCAGAAGTGGCAGAGCCGTAAAAATCAGCAGAATAAATTTTAAGCGTATTATCCGTTCCCCTGCCTGCCACCCAAATACGATTATGTCCTGTCCGCGCAATACTCACACTGGTTGCGGCCGCAAAGAGGGTTGAGGTTGCCTCGCAATTGATGCTTGCATCGGTAATAGAACAAGTCATCACATAAACATTAGCCGAAGAATTTGAAATATAGGCTAAATCAATGGTCGTGTCATTAACCGCAAAAAGATCAAAAGCCGGATCGCTTACGCTCATATCCGTAATCAAGGTACTGGTAGCCGACCAAACGCTGGAAGTTGCCGTCCGATAATGCAGATTGCCCGCGCCATCAGTATAAAGCAAAAAGAAATAATCCCCATTATGAAAAACATTCCGCTGTTTCGAATCTGTCCAGCCCGTACCGATGCCGGTGGAAGCAAGGACAGGGTCGATGTTTCGTTCACCATCCGTTCCTTTTGGAAAAAAGATTATTTCTACAATTCCACCACGACCCATATATTCCGAAAAACTAAAAACCCCTCTATCATTCTCCATGTTATCGAAATCATCCACATCAATCACAAACTCCCCGTCCGAATATTTTTTCGAACGAATCGGCCAGCCATTTTTGTCTTTTATATCAATATTATCTTTCGTAATATCTGATAATCCCAAAAACACCCACTTCAAACGCCACAAATTCTCGGTATTCTTGGACATTTTAAATTCAGCCTTTGGTGCTTTCAGTCTTTGGTTATCCGGCGATGTCGGTATACGCCAAGTCTCCTTCAATGTTTCATTGCTCCCGGAATTCAGGGGTTCAACCCCAGTTGCTACAGGAGTTGAACCCCTGAATACAAATTCACGCTCAATTATCATTTCCCCTTTATCGCCTTCTTTAATAAAAAAATTCGAGGACGTGCTAATCCGTTCATAAGCCTTCCATGTCTTATCATCATTCAAATAATACTCGGGAATCACATTAATATCTTGTGCCAAAACCTGCCACCCCTTTTCATCCTTGCGATCAATCAAAGCAAAAACACCATCGTTCCGATACTGCCATTTATAATCCGCGGACTGCCCCGGATTTGTTATCAAAAAACACGGCACTTCCCTACCGTCAATACTTTCCATCGGAAAACTATAAACCGGCGCCGCAAGCCCCTCCATAGCCAAAACCGGCAAAAAAGGCTCTGATTTAAAGTTTGGAAAAATAAAATACGCAAACAAAATACCAAACAAAAAAACAAATACAGGCGACCAATAAATTCGTGTATTTTTTATTATATTAAAAATAGGTTTTATTTTTTCTATTTTAGCCATTTAAATTTCCCCCATATTATACCATTTTAACAAATAAAATCAAAACCAAAAAACATTGATTTTTATATTTTTTTAATATAGAATATTTGTATTAATAATAATCACTAAATTTATGAAATCCAAAGAAATCCGCCAAAAATACCTCGAATTTTTCCAAAACCAAAACCATGTCATAGTCGACAGCGCATCCCTAATTCCCGAAAATGACTCATCTTCGCTTTTTATCAGTTCTGGAATGCAACCCCTTATCCCCTATCTACTGGGTGAAACTCATCCGGCTGGCACACGCCTAGTCGATAGCCAAAAATCATTCCGCTCCGGCGACATCGAAGAGGTCGGTGATAATCGGCACAATACTTTTTTTGAAATGCTTGGCAATTGGTCATTGGGAGATTATTTTAAAAAGGAACAATTGCCTTGGTTTTTTGAATTTTTAACCAAGACAGTCGGACTGGATCCAAATCGGATATATGTAACGGTTTATGCCGGTAATGAAAAAATCGGTGTTGAACGCGACACCGAGTCAGTTGATTTATGGAAACAAATTTTCAAAACTGTAAATATTGACGCAAAAGACTATGACAATGCCGAAGCCGAAGGAATGCGGGATGGACGGATTTTTTATTTTGGTGACAAAAAAAATTGGTGGAGCCGCTCCGGTGAACCAGCCAATATGCCTGTAGGCGAAATCGGCGGACCCGATTCAGAAGTTTTTTATGATCTTGGCGCGGATTTAAGGCGCCACGAAAATTCACAGTGGAAAGACGAACCCTGCCATGTTAATTGCGACTGTGGCCGCTTTATTGAGATCGGCAACAGCGTTTTTATCCAATTTATAAAAACCAAAGACGGATTTGAACCACTCAAACAAAAAAACGTAGATTTTGGCGGCGGTCTGGAGCGCATTACCATGGTCAGCCAAGGCAAGGACAATGTTTTTGAAACCGATCTGTTTGCCAATATTTTAGCCAAAATATCGGAATTATCCGGCAAACATTACCGCGACAATATGCGCGCCTTTGAGGTTATCGCCGACCATCTCAAAGCCGCTTGCTTCCTTATGGGCGATGACAAAGGTGTTACGCCTTCCAACGTTGACCAGGGCTACATTGTCCGCCGCCTGATTCGCCGTGCCGTTCGCTATGGACTTGATTTAAATATCAATAATATCGGCTGGACCAAGGATATTGCTGAAATAGTTGTGAATGATTACGCGGATATTTATAGCGAGTTAAACAGAAATAAGAATTTTATTATTAGTGAAATGAGAAAAGAAGAAGAGAAGTTTCAAAAGACCTTGGCAAAAGGAATGAAGGAATTTTCGATTTCCGATTTTCGATTTGCGAATGAAAAAATAATTTCAGGAGTGGATGCTTTTCGACTTTATCAGTCTTATGGTTTTCCGATTGAGATGACAGAGGAATTGGCGATTGAAAAGGGGTTGAAAATTGATCGTCAAGGCTTTGACGAAGAGTTGAAAAAACACCAAAGCTTATCGCGTACCGCCAGCGCTGGTAAATTCAAAGGCGGGTTAGCTGACAGCAGTGAACAGACGACAAAACTGCATACTACGGCGCATTTGCTTTTGGCGGCTTTGCGCCAAGTACTGGGAGAACATGTATCACAAAAAGGTTCAAATATCACCGCCGAAAGACTGCGTTTTGATTTTTGCCATTCCGCAAAAATGACAGAGGATGAATTAACACAAGTCGAAAATATTGTAAACGAAATAATTGCGCAGAATTACCCTGTTGTCTGTGAAGAAATGGCTTTAACCGAAGCCAAAGCAAAAGGCGCGACCGGTATATTTGAATCCAAATACGAAGAACAAGTAAAGGCCTACAAAATCGCAAAAGACAACAAAATCTTCTCCTACGAAATCTGCGGCGGACCACACGTAACAAACACCGGCATTCTCGGCAAATTCAAAATCACCAAAGAAGAATCAAGTTCAGCGGGAATACGGAGGATAAAAGCGGTTTTGGAATAAAAAACAAACAATACAAAAAGTCCTAAATTATAATTTCTAATTTCTAAACAAATAATTTGATTTAGAAATTAGAAATTATAATTTAGGACTTTTTTTATCTTCTTACTTCTAGCTTCTCACTTCTTACTTCTCACTTCTTACTTCTCACTTTCTTCACCCCCTAACCTCGCCTTAAGCTCGCTTATTTCTTTCTTCAATTCGATCATTTTAAGTTCTCTGTCCGTAATTACCCGATTAAATCTTTGTAATTCTTTAACCTTTGATTGCAGTATCTCTTTTGATTTCTTAAGTTCGTCTTCGTAGTTTTTGCGCTCACTAATATCCATATATGTCCCTAATACGCCGATTATTTTTCCCGCAGAATCGCGCAAAGGCATTTTGCTGGTAAGTAAAGTAATTATTTTACCATCAGGAGTAGTTTGCGGCTCTTCGATTAATTTTTTCGCTATACCGCTTTTTATAACTTCCATATCGTCCTTGCGATACAATTCCGCTTGCTCCCGCCATATCATGCTAAAATCATCTTTGCCAATGAGTTCTTTCGGGTCATTGAATCCCGCGTCATTAGCAAATATTTTATTGCATCCTAGATAAACCAGATTCAAATCTTTCCAAAAAACCCGTACTGGTATTGCGTTTATAATCCCTTCTAATATTTGCTTTGATTCTACGAGTTTTTTTTCAACTATTTTAACCCCATCAATATCACATGCTATGTTTTTTTGCGACTTCATGTCCAATGATTTTTCATTTTTTTCTTCTTTAGTATTTGACATATTTAATCATACTTATTTTAGCTGATTATATATTATCACAAAATCATGTTTTTTTCAAACTAAATATTTCTCTATAATCTCCTCCGCCACCCGCAGTCCATCAATCGCCGAAGAAACAATCCCTCCCGCATACCCGGCGCCTTCGCCGGACGGATAGATTCCTGATATATTGGCTTCGAGTTTTTCATTCCGTAATATCCGCAATGGCGACGAACTTCTTGTTTCTACTCCGGTAAGTACGGCATCCGAATGCGCAAAACCCTTTAGCTTTTTATCCATTTGTGGCAATACCATACGCAAACTTTCAATCGCGTAATCCGGTAAACAGTTACAAAGAGAAGTAAAAACTACTCCGGGACGATAGCTCGGCACTACGCTTTTCGTCTTGATTGATGATTTGTTTTTTAAAAAATCCCCAACCAATTGCACAGGCGCGGAATAATCGCCGCCGCCCAGAGCAAAAGCCGCTTTTTCCCAACGTCGCTGGAACTCCACACCGGACAAAGGATGATCCGATTCGAAATCTGCGGGCGTAACCGGCACCAAAAGCGCGCTATTGGAATTTTTCCCATCTTGCGCAAACTCGCTCATGCCATTCGTAACTACGCCGCCCGCTTCGGATGCCGCGGCGACAACATATCCGCCCGGACACATGCAAAAAGTATAGACCGAACGCAAGCCAGGCAAATGCTGAACTAGTTTATATTTTGCCGTTCCCAATTTTGGGTGATTAAAATTATTGCCATAGCGCGCCTTATTTATCATCTCAGCTTCGTGCTCAATCCGGAGTCCAATCGCAAAAGGCTTTGCTGTCATTTTCAAGCCTCGTTCAAATAGCATAGCGTATGTATCACGCGCCGAATGTCCGACGGCGAGAATTAAATCATCCACTAAAATATTTTCATTATTATTTATCACAATCGCTTCTATTCTTTCATTTTTTATAATCAAATCCGTCAAACAAGACCCAAATCGAATATCCCCGCCCAAACGAATTATTTCTTTGCGCATATTTTTTATAACTCCGCGCAATTTATCCGTACCGATATGCGGCGCCGCGTTTGTTTTAATATCTGCCGGCGCGCCCGCTTTTACCATTTCATCAAAAATATACTGCGAGCGCGGATCATTTATCAAAGTATAAAGCTTACCGTCCGAAAATGTTCCGGCACCGCCTTCGCCAAATTGGATATTTGATTCCGGATTCAATTCTCTTTTCAAAAAAAACGCATCCACATCTTTCACGCGTTCATCTACCGCTTTCCCCCTTTCAATAATAATCGGTCTCGCACCGGCTTTGACTAGCAAAAGCGCGGCAAACAATCCGCAGGGTCCGCTTCCGACTATCACCGGCCGCTTGGCGATTTTTCTTGTAAGCTTTTTCTCTTTGTAAACAAAAGGTGTGTGCACGCGCACGCGATGGCGAACGTCAAAATGTTTTAGTCTTTCCGGATTTTTCAATATAACATCCAGCGAATAAACAAAAAAAATATTTCTCTGCCGGGAATCAATATTTTTTTTCACAACCAAAAAACTTTCAATCTCGCTTTCCGGCAAAGCCAGAATAGCAGAAATCTTTTGCTTTAATAATCCATCATCTTCATCCAATCTCAATTTTACTTCTTCAATACGAATCATTTGTTTTATTTTTTTTCATTTTTTTAATACTAACATAGAATATTCAATTATTCAATTTCGATATTGAAAAACCATAAAACAAGTGCTATTATTACATTAGATACTTTAATCAATTAATTTCCGCGAAACCAAGCATTTGCGGACAAAAAATCTATGGACATTATTTTTACTCTTTTAGTTCCTGCGCTTGCCCTGCTTGTGGTCAGCTTAAAGCAGATCAATCAATATGAACGAGGCGTTCGCTTTACTATGGGGCGTTTTTCAGGAATAATGGAACCGGGCTGGAGAATCATAATTCCGATTTTTCAAACCTTTCAAAAAGTCGATATGCGCGTCAAAGCCGTTGACGTACCGGACCAAAAAGCGATTACCCGCGACAATGTTTCCGTTACCGTAAACGCTGTAATCTATTACAAAATAGCCGACGCGGCCAAGGCGATTATCGAAGTTGAAAACTTTTTTTATGCTATTTCGCAATACGCGCAAACCACTATGCGTAACATTGTCGGCGAAGTAACCCTGGACGAGCTTCTGGCAAACCGCGAAAAAATAGCAGACCGCATTCGTGAAATAGTTGACAAAGAAACCGATGACTGGGGGCTCAAGGTCAACAACGTTGAGTTAAAAGATGTTTCCCTGCCCGAATCTATGGAGCGAACCATCGCCAAGCAAGCCGAAGCCGAACGCGAACGCCGCGCCGTAATTATAAATTCCGAAGGCGAAGTCGCGGCATCGGAAAATATTGCCAAAGCGGCCAATATTTTATCGGCATCGACTGGCGCCCTGCATCTCCGCACCCTGCAATCCATCAACGACCTTTCTTCCGATCAGTCCAACACAATAGTATTCGTAACCCCGGTAGAAATTCTCAAAGCCTTCGAAGGTTTTGGAAAAAGCATGAACAAGAAAAATGAATAAATATAAATTAATTTTTAACATTTTATATCCGCGTTAATCCGCGTTTATATCCGCGTTAATCCGCGATAAAACGGTTTTTCGCGGATTAACGCGGATATAAACGCGGATTTTCACAAAAACTTCAAAGCACCCTTATTAAATATTCCAAATAAAAAGCCGTTGATTTACTTATCAACGGCTTTGTTTGTTTTATCAATTCACCTCCATTAACATAGCTAATTGTTTTTTCATTGATCTATCACAAATTTTTAAAACATCAATTTTCATATCCAGTATCATTGCAACTTCTTCCCAAAATTCTGCCCTTATTCTATCGGCACGACAGAAAATATCCGGCGATTCTATTTTTTTTATCCGTAATTCAAGATTCGCAAACAATGAATCACGAATATCTTGGTTGTTCCAGTCAATAGACTTTATTGTATTTCCTGCCTCTGAAATGCACCCTGTAACTATTTTTTTATCGTCCGCTTCCA
Organism: Candidatus Falkowiibacteriota bacterium; assembly: GCA_003514005.1. Classification (GTDB taxonomy): domain Bacteria; phylum Patescibacteriota; class Patescibacteriia; order Patescibacteriales; family UBA12075; genus UBA12075. The sequence goes on along the minus strand of DOSJ01000016.1, from coordinate 6,859 downwards.
TAATCCCTCCTTTTTTTGATAATTAAAGAACCCTTTTAATATTTTCAGATTAGCATAAATCAAATAAAAAGTCAATCGCAAAAAATTTCCGCGATTAATCCGTTAGTATCTCAGGCGTAGAAGTGCTTGGCAATGGCGGTATTTGAATATCAATTGGCAGATCGGGAAGTTCGCTTATTGGCAAAAAATTCAATTCATTATTTTCCAAAATTCTTTCACTTTCATACTTTTCCTGAATCCTCGGCACCAAATCAAATAAGCCGAGTCCAAACACAACGGTCGCCGCTATCCAAACCACCAAAAAGAATAACGAACTGGCAAGCTTAAAAGAATTTTTTCGACGAATGCAAGAGATTCCAAAAAGCAATAAAAAAATAAGCGGGATTAATCCGGTCAGATAAAAAGCAACGGCCGTTACGATATATTCCGAAGTTTTCGCAAATTCTTCTAGCGGCATATTCGTATTAATCAAAGGCGAATCGGCATGAAAAAGAAAAACGCCGGACGCGAACGAAATGCCGATAATACCGCAAATCGCCAATGCAATCACGGAAAGCCCGATCAAAAAAGCGATTATCGGACCCAGGCTCCTGACAATATTTTTAATAAAAGTTACAATCGCTTCGATTATTTTAAATGGAAAAGCGACCAAATTTTTTAGCAATCCGGGATCTTTTTTTTTTAATTCTTCACGTATCTTTATGCTTTTCTCTTTAATCTTTTCTTCGATCTTTTTTAGATTAACCGGCTGTCCGCGCATCAAAAGCCTTTGCGCCGGAGTCTTGGCGGGCGGCATTACTATCCAAAGCACGATATACGCGACAATGCCGATGCCGTTTGCAAAAATCAAAAGAAAAAATATTATCCGAACGATAACGGCATCGATGCTGAAATAAGCCGCAATCCCCGAACATACGCCGGCAACGATAACATCTTCTTCATCGCGATAAAGCCTTTTTTGGCGATAATTTTCTTCTGACGCCTCCGAGTTTGCTTCGAAATTATTCGGATTTGCTTCCGCATCCTTTTCTTTGCTGTCGCCGTCTATTTCATCAACTCTGCCCAAAACAGCAATAACCGCTTCAACGTCGCCTTGATTTATAAATTTTTTCTTGTCAGATACTTTTTCCAAAAACTTCTCGGCTATGCTTGATTCGATATCAGACAATATCTCCTCGCGCTCTTCCGACCCGTAATGCGCCCGAATATCCTCAAGATATTTGGCAAGCGATTCATAAGCATCTTCTTCAATATTAAAAAACTGATTGCTTATTGTTATTGATAATGTTTTTTCCATATTATTTTTTATTTAAATATTTTTTATTCAAGACTAAAACGGATTTTGTCAGCTCTTCCCAATTCTGCGCCAATTCCTTCAATGTCTCATTGCCCTTTTCTGTCAGTTCATAGTATTTGCGCGGCGGTCCGGATTGCGATTCCTGCCAGCTATAATCGAGCAAACCGGAATTTTTCAACCGGGTCAAAAGCGGATAAATAGTCCCCTCAACAACTATCAATCCGGATTTTTTCAGATCCTTGATTATATTCATCGTATACGCTTTTCCCCTGGCAATAATCAAAAGAATGCAAAATTCCAAAATGCCTTTGCGCATCTGCGCCTTTGTATTTTCCGTATTAATAATCATATTTTTTAGCGTAACCTATCAAATTTATCCACAAGCATTTTTATTATATCACATAGTTCTATGCATTGCAAGGGACATGCGTTTTTTTAAAATTTAAAAACTTAATTTAAAAAAATAATAAATAAATTTCAGGATGTCTAATCTGCGTAAAAAACATAAATAAAAATCCTGGGAATTTAAAAAAATCCCCAGGACTGTTTTTTTTGAGCTACCCTGTTCCGCGATACCTCAAAAAGGCTTTTTCAGACTCAAACACCCTGATCACTATTACTCTTTTTAATTCAAGGATACTTTCAAAAACAATGGGTTTGTTCTTGAGACATTTGACCCCGGGCACATCGTTAACATCCAATTCAACTTCTCGTATTATTTTTTCCCTCCCAATTTTTTCTTCAAAAAAGACTGTTATGACTTTTGCAAGCGCTTGCATCGCAGGTTTTTCATCATGAAACATTTCGTCAAGCAGATTAAGCAAATAGGATTCATTATATCCATTTTTTGGTATAACGAACAAAGCTATCCCATGCCCTAATCTCAGGTTATTACCCTTAGATATGTTTTCTTCATTCTTTATGTCAATTATTTCTAATTCATTTCTACTCTCTGTTTTTGCAATCACTTTCTGAAGCAAGCTCATAACTCCCTCCCTATGTTTATATTTTAAAAATGAACATTATGATAGAAAAATTATTCTTTATTTTTTTTCAATTCATGAATTCTTTTTTTTAATTCTATCATCTTGAATTCCCGATTTACCACCAGTTTATTGAATTTTTCCAACTCATATATTTTCGCCTGCAAGCTATCGCTCATTTCCTTGAAACTTATCTCCCTCTGTTTGCTTTCGGTTATATCCTGATTAATACCAAAGCTTTTTATTGTTTGGCCTTTTTCATTTTTCACGATAAAAAATGAAACTCTGATATGGCCGGTATCTCCATTTTTGTATCTGATCCGGTGCTCCAAACAGCTAGTAAACTGCGGATCTTTGGTCTCAATTGATTTTTTTACTTCCAAACCAACCAAAGCCAAATCATCCGGATGCAAAAAACGCTTTGCATACTCAGCGGATGACATTGTATAACCACCCTCTCTTTCGGCGTCAGTGCCGAATAGTGTATAAAAAGAATCGTTAAATATGAATTTATCTGCCAAGGTTTCATATTCCCAAGAGCCCAAATGCGCCAAACGCATAGCACTATCCATCTGCTTTTCACGTATTTTCAATTTTTGTGTCATTTCAAAAATATCCGTTATATCTTGCGCCGTAGATAGCGCGCCATACATATCGCTTTGCGCGCTTTTTAAATTCCGGCACCACCATGCTAATAAGCGGTTTTGTCCGTCTTGCCTTTTTTGCCAATTCTCCAAATACAGCATGTTTTCATCACCATGAAAAAGCGGCTCAACTTGTTTGTACACCTCTTGCTCTCCGATAAAAAAAGCAGAAGCTTCTTTGCCAATGGCGTCTTTGCCAAAAAATTCCAAGCCGGATTTATTCAACCAGATGTATTTTTTTTGACTATCTACGACCGCTATAATATTTGGCATCAAGTCCGCAATCTCTTTACCTGAAATATTCATACCAAAGTCATCTTTAGTCAAATATATATTGTCTGATTTTTCACTTTTCATTTTACCATTATAGCATATTTATAATAAAAATGTGAAATCCCAGTTTTTTCTTTTACTTAAAATTTATCATAAATAAGTTAAAATAAAAAAACCACCAATTATTTTTTTAATTGGTGGATTAATTATTCTAAATCAATCGTTAGATTACAAAAATGATTCATTCAAATTATTGCTACAAAAATCATAATACATATTTTCAAATGCAGTAACTAAATCATTTTCAGAAATTTCCTGACTCATATGTACCATGTGTAACTTTTGGCAAATATTTTTTATCGCATCTGGTGTAAAACCTTTTTTAAAATCAGAATGTAAATTATTAAACTTTTCTATCGCTGATAAAACTACGTCTTTTTTCACATTGATATTATATTTAATAATTTGTTTGTTTAAAAGGTCGCCAAAGCAACTTGCAAAATTATCTAGGACAATTTTTTCAAAAACTCTTCCCGGTCGATCTCTGATAGCTCTTTCAATAACACTGGGATCATTTGTAGTAAGAACAGTAAATATTTTACCATTTTCTTCCAACCCATCCATCTTTGACATTAATGTACCTACAATTCCTTTATCGCTGGAACTATGTCTATCTTCAGATATCAGATCAAAATCATCTATTACGACTAAACTCGGAGCCAATCTATTTGCCCAAATAAACAATTCTTCAATCTCACGTGAGCGACTTATACTTGAAGCAGGAACGTAAAATACCGTGCACTCTTCTGGCCTATTTGTTGCAAGCAAACCGCCAATTGTTGTTTTCCCTGTTCCCGGCGGTCCGATCAATATTCCTCCCCAACGGTTTATTATTGGGCTAACCAACCAATTTTTAAAACACTTTACAAAATTAATAACTCTTTTTTGTGTTTCAATAGGATAAACCAATTCGTCAAGTTTATGTTTTTTGATTTTGGTTTCAGATAAATCTATATTCAAAGATTTGCCTTTTTTTTGAGCAATCACATATGCAGTTAGCCTTGCCTCAAGTTCTTGAAAAAATTTTTCTCCGTCCCTCCCGCTGGTAATTACTTCCCAGTAATATGAGCCATTGTTCTCGCGCAATCTGAATCGTACTAAAAGAAATGAATTGTTAAAATTTAATAACCTAGAACAATTATCTCGCAAACCGCGACCATTAACCATGTGCATATTTGGTTCTATTTCTACATTGCCGTCGTAAGATTTACAAAAAACTTGTTGCATTCCATTATTCTCACGAATCCATTCATCAAGGATTAAATCAACATCTTCAGGGAGATTGTTTGAAATATTTGGAGCCAAATCCTTGTAACTTTTTCCTGTTGCTTTTTTAATGTCTGCTTCAAATTGCGATTCGCTTGGTGCTTGATAAACACCTAATTCTTTAAGATATACAGCGATTAATTCATTTAACTTTTCAATATCGACATAATTTTCTTGATCACAAAATTCAAGTCTTCTTTTAATTACAAGGCTCTCAATTATTTTTAAAACTGATTCTTCAATCCTATTTTCCATTTTCATTCCAGATCTCCTTTAAGTTTAAATTTTAATGACCAAAACTACTATTTATTTACAATTAGTAATTCAATTATTACTATCATAATAAAAATAATTTGTAAAGAGTAAAGTTTTTCTTTGTAAAGATGAAATAGAAATGCCCTATATTATTTGAATCATTAAAATTAAAAAGGGTATTCGCAAAAACGAATACCCATATTTAGTATTTTACTATAAATTAAATATAAAGCGACCAGGGATTTTTCCAGGTATCTTTATCAAGATAGGCATACATTATCGGAATATCAAGACCCTCGCGCTCAATCCAAAGCAAAAATGGCTTGTCAATCGTATAAATATTTGGCATCACGCTGGCGCACATACGAACAGCGATCGCTACCGCGCTTTTTACTCGCGCTCCCTGACAATTCATCTTGAATTTGGTTTGTTGCATGGCCTGCGAAATATTCCATGGAAGATTTTTTTGATCAGTTGTGTTTAGCCCCTGCAGCCAAGAAATGTCAACCATGCTTTCATAATCAATCATTGGTACTATTAGGTTGTTATAACAACCCAGTCTTTTTCTTCTTTTCCTGATTTTTTCAATCACAAACACAAGACTGAATGAAGCAATTTCCTTTTCGGCAACAGTCATAGACACCCTTTCCCCGGTTTTTGTGTTCACGCAGAATACAGGATGATCATGAATCGAAGAAACATATGTTTCAAACATCGGCAAATTTTGCGTTTCTGTTGTCGCCTCATTTTTCATTAATATCGCCGGATAAGTATTATCGCCAAGCTTAATTATTGCTTTTGAGCACTCCGCTAGCCACTCTATTAATACACTCAGAATCGAAACAACTCCGAGCTCATCTGGCCTAAATTCTTTAAACCTGAATGCAATACGCTCTTTTGCCAATATCGAATTCAACTCATCGGCATTGTCACTAACCCAGCTTTGCAACTCTTCCGGTTTAAACAAAGACAACTCATTACGTTTTGAAAAAAAATCATTAATAAATTTTACCTGCTGCAAACTTTGAGTTTGCCAGTTTCGTTTTTTCCCCAACATTTTTTCCGCTTCCACCAATGCCGAAATAATCGGCGCGACCACCATCGTATGGCTTGCCATAAGTCTTTTCTCCTTTTTTTTATTTGTATTTATTTTTCAAATAGCATTGATTCAAACGTAACATATTTTGGAATTATGTCAATATTTTCGCCCTACATTCTGCTCCTAAACTTAATTAGTTAAAAAACCTAAAATTAATCTATCAAAATTTTTATAATAAAAATAAAATCCGCTGATCGTTTTTGGAAAAGCGGATTTTTTCTTGTGGTTTAAAAAAAATAGATGTTTTAAAATCTAATTGGTGCAATCAAAATTTTTTCTTCGTCCAACTCAATAAAAAGTTTAGCTCCGTTATTTTGACTTTCTACAATGTATTCGTATAAATTTAATGCTTTTTTAATTACATCTGAACGATTTTCAGAATCGGTCATTGTAATTAGTTTATCTATCTTTTCAATAGTTTTAACATGAAAATCAAATTGAATACGTTGATAATTTTTATTATCTCTTTTGTTCACAATCACCTCTCTTTTTTAATTAGTTTTAAAAGCAAATACCAAATTAACTTAACACAAATGATATTTTTTTGTCAATCCCAGAATAGTACAAGAATCATGGTAAAAGAGTGTTGCAAAGATATTGAACCAAAACTGATTATACAAAAGAAAAAGAGGACCTTACACAAAACAAGTGTCCTCTAAATAGTTTTTTAAAGGAATTATTTCTCCTTATATCTTGTCTCCCTATTTATGCAATCCCTCCTTGCACTCTTGTTGAAATTGTTCATCTTCGCTGATACATACATTTAGATGAAAATGGTTTCTCTGTTGCACAAAATCAAACCTTGTTCCACAGGATTCGCATGTGATACTCTGCGACCCTTTGATTAATTTAATGCTAGGTCCCGAATATTTACCACAAACACAATTAAATTCAAACTTTCCAGTTGGTATTTCTCCAGTAAACCTAAAAGAAGGATAATAAAAATCGTTTTTTTGCACTGATTAGTCCTAGATATACTGAA
>DOSJ01000006.1 GCA_003514005.1 Candidatus Falkowiibacteriota bacterium | reverse complement strand
AATTATACGACTAGTTATTTTGATGTGTTTTTTAATTAAACGGAGATTAGCTCCGAAGCTTCGGAGCTAAGCTACGTTTAATTAGGTTGATTTTGTTTTTTGTTCATGATAATATTAAAACATTATAAAAATAATTAAAAATCTATATGGCAAAAAGATCAACCGGGGTGGGAAAACCGATTAAAACGAGTTCTCACAAGACCAAAAAAAGACTTGAGATTAAAAGAGTTATGCTTGAAGAAAAAGCGGCAAAACGAAAGAAAAGATAGAAAAAACTATAAATATACCGTAAATATGCTAATTTTAGTATATTTACGGTATTTTTGTGCGTGAAAAAGTATTGACTTTATTTAAAAAATGTGCTAAGTTAGCAAGGTTAATATTAAAAAATAAACATAAGAAGATATGAAAAAAACCATATATTTTATTCTAATTTTTGCGATCCTTTTATCCGGATGCGCAAAAAAGGAAGAAGAAAAAAACGAAATTGATAACCGCAAGGAAGTCAAGGTACAGACTTATGCCGAAAGCAAGACATTAAAACAAAGCATAAGCTATCCGGCGTTAGTTTATGCCGAGCAGGAGGCAAAAATCGTTGCCAAGATGTCCGGTACGGTAAGGAATGTAAAATTTAATAACGGAGACAGCGTGCGCGCGGGACAGGAGCTCGCGAGGATTGATGATGCCAATTCAAGCAAGACCGGCAGTTATGGATTTAATGATACGCAGGTCAGACAAGCGCAAGTAGGAGTTTCGCAAGCGGCTGCGGCATACGCATTGGCAGAGAAAAATTATCAGAATCTGCTTTTGTCTTCGCAAAGAGATTTGGAACAGGCAAAAATCGCAAAACTCCAATCAACAACCGGCAAAGACAATCTAGGCGTGAGTTCGGCGGAAAGCTTGAAAAGCGCGGAGTTGGCATATGAAACAGCGGTTTTGGCCAGAGAGAACGCAAAAATCAATCTTGATAAGCGCAGAAATATTTCCGGACAAAACGACAGCGATGCATTAACAAATGCGGGGATTAGCGCGGACAGTGTTGCCAATACTTGCGCGGCAATCATAAATTCTATCAATAATATCACGAATGCCAGCGATAATATAAGCATCAGTTACGAAAATAATCTTGGTGCCTTGGATTTTTCTGCATTACCAAAACTAAAAACGGCGTATGAGGTGGCGTTGTCGGACAGCAAGAAATATTCAACCGCTAGTTTTTCCAATACAAATGACAAATTGGCACTTGCCTTGTCTTTGGCGGAAAAAACAAAAGCCTTGACAGACGCGGCAAAATATTTATTTGAAAAGACAATAACTTCCGCCGACCTTCCACAGAGCGCGCTGGCGGGAAATTCGTTATCCGGTTTGCAAAGCGCGGTTGCCGGCTATCAATCCCAAGCAAGCGGTGCGATAAATCAGATAAACGGCGCCAAGCAAGGTTTGATTAATACCGAGCTGAATAATGATTCAACATTGGCCAGTCTGCAAAAGGCTTATGAACTTGCATTAAAGCAAGAAGAGAGTGCAAAACAAAATTTGGAAAACCTAAAAATCGGAAATAAAAGCGCGTTGGATAACGCCGGTTTTGGCGTTGATTCTTCTTTGAATCAGTATGACGCAATTAAAATTCGGATTGATTCGCAAATATCATCCGCAAAATCGCAGATGGATATCGCGTCCTTAAGCTATAACAACGCACTACTTGCTTTGCAAGGATTGTATGACGTCCATTTGGCAGTATCGCCGATTGACGGCGTGATTACTCGTAAAAATGTCAGCGAAGGTGAAACAGTATCGCCTGGACAGATTTTGGCGACCGTAAGCTTTTCGGAAAAAGTTAAGCTGCAGATTTTCGCAAGCCAAGAGGATATACAAAATTTTAGCCTTGGTCAGAGCGTAAACATTTTTGATAATAATAACAAATCATACAAAGGTCTTGTTTCAAGTATTACCGAGCAAGCAGACAGTCAGACAAAAAGATTTTTGGTTGAGATCAAGCCGGAGATAAATAATAAAGCCGTGTTTATTTTGGGAACCGTCATGAATGTTGCGATAGACTTTGAAAAAAAAGCTAGCGATAATAATACAATCATTTTGCCTTTGTCAGCAATCGAAGTCGGACAGAACGGAAGCTATATTATGACGATTGCGGATGGAAAAGTAAAAAAAGTTTTGGTAGAGATCAAGCGGGTCAGCGGCGAGAGCGCAGAAATCAAAGCCGAGCTTGCGGCGGAAACCGAGATAATTGTAGAGGGGAATAAGTTGGTTGCGGAAGGGGAAGAAGTTAGAGTCTTGGATTAATTTTAAATTACAAATTGAGACTTGAGATAAACCCTTTGTCATTCCCGCGTAAGCGGGAATCTCGGTTTAAATTAGTGATTTTTTAACCAAGATTCCCGCTTACGCGGGAATGACAAGAAAAAAAATTTTTAATATTTCAAACTTAAAACTTAAAATTTTATCATTATGGAAAATAACGAACAAAAATCATCCGATTATTTATATTTGGAAAAACTTAATTTTCGGCCGGAATTGCGCAAGACTTGGTTAAACTTTTTTGTTAGCAATTTTCGCGTGGTTATTTTATTAATAATCCTTTTAAGCGCTTGGGGCGTTTATTCATTCATCGAACTTCCGCTTGAATCTGATCCGGAAGTAAAGATTCCGATCGCGGTCGTGTCAACGGTTTACCCCGGCGCATCGCCCGCGGATATTGAGGAACTGGTTACCAAAAAAATCGAGACTGCGATAGCAGGTCTAAAAAGCGTGGATACGATTACTTCCAATTCCGCCAATTCGATTTCTTCGGTAACCGTGGAATTTGATGCCAAGGCCGACTTGGACGATTCTTTGCGCAAGTTGCGTGACAAGATTAATGACGTGAAAAAAGATTTGCCGGATGACGCGAACGAGCCTTTGGTTACGGAAATATCCGTGGATGACAGCCCGATCTTTACCGCCTCACTTTCCGGAATTGAAGACGGTTTTGCTTTGCGGAAATATGCGGATGAAATAAAAGACGAGCTGGAACGGATTCCGGGCGTGCGCGAAGTTATCATCTCCGGCGGCGATGAGCGCGAATTTGAAATCGCGTATGATCCGCAAAAGCTGACTTTTTATAATCTTTCACCTAGTGACGCCAATCAAGCGGTTATGGGACTGAATTTGGCGGTACCGGCCGGAACTTTTGAGGGCGACAAATTTTCATTTCCAATCCGGACGGATGCGAAATTTTATGACGCAAAAAGCCTGGCGCGCGTTCCCTTATTCCATTCCGAAGACGGCGCGATTGTCTATCTTGGCGATGTTGCGTCTATCAAGGAACAGGCAATCAAAAAAACTGTTTTGTCGCGCTTTTCTACGAACGGACAAGCATCGGAAAATGATCTGACGATCCAGATTGTTAAAAAGACCGGCGGTTCCATTGTGGCGACCGCGGAAGAAGCGGAAAAAAAGATTGCGGAAATGGTTGCTACAATGCCGGAAGGGCTTAAATATGACATTACTTTGAATACCGCTGAAATGATTAAGGACGATTTTGGGCGTTTGCGCCATGATTTTTTTCTGACTGTGATTTTGGTATTTTCGGTATTATTCTTAATAGTTGGTTTAAAAGAAGCTTTTGTAGCCGGTTTAGCAGTGCCTTTGACGTTTTTTGCTACCTTTGGCGTTATGCAGATGATTGGTTTGACTTTAAATTTTTTATCCATGTTTTCCTTGATTCTGGCCTTGGGTCTACTAGTTGATGACGCGATCGTGGTAGTTAGCGCTACCAAACAATATTTGCGTACCGGAAAGTTTACGCCCGAAGAGGCGGTTCTTTTGGTTCTGAACGATTTTAAAGTGGTGTTGACGACAACCACACTGACAACGGTTTGGGCATTCTTGCCTTTGCTTTCCTCTTCCGGCATTATGGGTGAATATCTGAAGTCAATTCCGATTACCGTTTCCGTAACTTTGATTTCGTCTCTTATTATCGCGCTTATTATCAATCATCCGCTCGCGGCGGTTTTGGAAAGATTAAGGCTGACAAAAAAGATGCTTTTGTCTATGTCTGTTCTTTTATTTATTCTCGCATTGATTCTGATTTTTCAAAAAACCTATCTGGGCTTTGCTTTTGCTTTTATCATATTTGTATTTTTAACCAAGATTGTAAAATGGTATCGCAAAGAGGGGCGAAAAAAGCTTGTAGCAAATTTTGAGCAAGCCGAAAAAGAATGGTGTGATGATGAATTGATCAAGCAAAAATTGCGCGAACAAAGCAGTCATGAAAACGGTGATTTTTTGAACCGCTTAATTCATGGCATTGTCCGTTTTGACAAGATTTTGCCTTATTACGAAAAATATTTGAACAAGATTCTGGCAACGAAAAAAAGCCGCCGCAATGCCATTCTCGGCGTTTTTGGCGCTTTTATAATAGCGATTGCTTTGCCGATCAGCGGTGTAGTCGAATCCGAATTTTTTCCGGCGGCTGATTACGATTATGTTTGGGTCAATATTGAAGCACCGTCCGGACTTAATCTGGCGGAAACCGATAAGATCGTAAAAAAAGTCGAAGAACGTTTATTGCAATATCAGGATATCATAAATTTTTCAACAATTGTCGGTAGCGGTGGCACAAGTGGTTTTGGTGGTGGTTCCATGAGTTCGCCATCAAACAAAGCTTCGATCACAATCAAGTTAAAAGAAAAAAAAGAGCGAAGCATGAAATCATTTGCTTTTGGCGACGTTTTGAGAGAAGATTTGAAAGCGATTAAAGAAGCGCGGATTACGGTCGAACTGCAACAAGCCGGTCCGCCCTCTGGTTCGGCTTTTGAGGCGCGGATTGTCGGGGAAGATCTGACGGTTTTGAATCGGATTGCCAATGACCTGAAAGGAACACTGGATAAGATTGCCGGCACTGTCAATATCAATATCTCGCTAAAAGAATCTCCGGCTGATTATACTTTTTCGCTTGATCCGGCGCGTTTGGAATTGTACAATTTGAACGCGGCTTATGTCGGTTCGGTTTTGCGCATGGCGATTTCTGGAACGGAAGTAACGACGATATTAAAAGAGGGGAAAGAGATAAAAGTAATCGCCCGTTTTGACAAAGAAAAAATTCCAAATCTGGAAGCTTTGCAAAATCTGCAAATAATCAATTTGCGCAAACAGCCGGTATTTTTGAAAGATGTCGCGAAAATCGATTTGAAGCCTTCGGTAGAAAGCATTATGCGCATCGATCAGGAAAGAACCGTTCTTTTGTCTGCCGATGTCGCGGCCGATGTTAATCCGAACAGCGTTGTCAGCCAATTTCAAAAAGTAATCACAAGCGAATATGAAATGCCGGATGGCTATGAAGTAGTGTTTGGTGGACAGAACGAAACGAATGCCGAATCAGTCAATTCTATTTTGCGGGCAATGGTTATTGCCGCGCTCTTGATCGTGTCAACGCTGATTATTCAATTCAATTCATTTAAGAAAGCGTTAATCGTTCTTGTTACGATTCCTTTGGCCTTGATCGGAGTATTTATCGGTTTGGCAATTATGCGCATCAATTTGTCTTTCCCTGGGCTTATCGGAATCGTTGCTTTGTTTGGAATAGTTGTGAAAAACGCGATTATCCTTGTTGATAAAATAAATCTGAATATAAAAAGTGGAATCCCTTTTAAAGATTCCATTGTCGATGCCGGCAAGTCGCGGCTCGAGGCGATAGTTATCACGTCAGTATGCACGATTATCGGCATTATCCCGATTACTCTTTCCAATGAAACTTGGATGGCATTGGGCGGTGCGATTATCGCCGGGCTGATGCTTTCTTCTTTTCTGACCCTATTCGTAATTCCGACACTATTCATGATGTTTGTGGGTGAAAAAGAAAGATGCTAAGTATTTATTGTATAGTTAACTTATACATTCCTTCTTGATTTCCGATCTTTGAGTAGAAATAAAGCGTATCACCCTTTTTATTGAGAATGGGGTTTTTAATAGTTTCCAATTCGATAATTTTCGTGATATTGTATTTCTCGCGGTCGTCCAGTTCGATAGTAAAGATATCTTTGTCAGTCGCGTAAATTATGTAATTGTCGCTCGGATGCCAGATTGCCGCTTTTATTTCTTGGCTGATGCGTGTTAGCAATGTGTTTTTACGGTGTTCCAGGTCAAAAATCCAGATTTCATATTGGTTGGCAAAAAGCAGTTTGTTGTCATTGATCCATTCGAAAAAATCAACATTGGTGATTGATTCGCGTATTGGTTTGTACGCGGAAAAGGGGTCTAGTAGATAGAGGATATGGTGCGATCGATCGTACAGATTGAGATATTTTTTATTGCCAGTCAGAACATAATCGGAAACCGGCAGGCTTATGCTTGCGGTTTGCTTGTTGCCGTCAATGTCCCAGGTAGTGATATTGGCGGCGTTTTTTTCGTTTTGGAGATAATGGAGCAGGTTGTCGTTTATGATATATTTTTTGGAATCAAGATTTTGCTTGACTTCTTGGCTGCTTTGGGTGGCAATATTAAAACGATGTAAAGTGCTATTACTTAGATAATAAATATAGTCATTATCGTTATCCCAACTGAAATCAGTAATGTTATTGCCGATTATTTTTGACAAATCAATCGGGTTTTGCCAGTCCTTAACGGAAAAAAGCCGGTTGCCGTATATCAGATTTTTACTGTTTGGCGACCAGAGCAAATCGTTTATTGCGGATAAGGGCGTGGTTGTAGATACTAATGAATAGGGTGCTTGCGTTCCGCTTTCCGCATCAATAAGGACAATTTCGGTTTGCGAAGAAAAAGCCAAATATTCCTTATTCGGACTAAAGGCGTTTTTTTCATAAGTGCCGGTAGACATAAGCAGAGGAGTATCTTTTTTAAACAAGCTTACGTTTTCAATATAGGTAGACTCTCCCGGTTTGATTGAAAGCTTTTTTTGCCAATCCCAATACTTGTCTTTGCTAAGCGTGATGGTATATTCGCCGGGAATCAGATTCTTTACTTTTGCCGGTGTGGTAATGATTTTGCCGTCAATATTAAAAATCTTGTTAAATAAATTTTTTTGTGTTTTACCGTCAATCACGATCGTGGCTCCCTCTGGCTCGGTATCCGCAATTAATATGCCAGTTTTTTGCACCTTAAGTCCGTCTGCCAAAGAATAGCCTGCGGCATAAAGCATGATCAGTGGAGTGATCGTAAAGAAGATTATGATAAAAAAGATATATAGAGTGCGGCGGGTGGATAGGGACATAAGGGAAATTTTAAATTAAAAATTTTTGTTATATTTTCAAACTATTAATACATTTAATATCAGCGCCTAATATTCGCAAACGGTCATCTATATTCTCGTATCCGCGATTTATCTGATAAATATTATCTATTTCTGTCTGTCCATTTGCTATTAACGCTGCTATCAAGAGCGTTATACCGGCGCGCAGATCCGGGCTGATTAGTTTTTTACCATAAAGTTTTGAGGGACCATTTACGACAACGCGATGCGGGTCGCACATTATGATATCGGCACCCATTTGCATAAGCATATCGGTAAACATCAGGCGGCGGTCGTAAATCGTTTCATGGATCAAGGATGAACCGTTAGCTTGTGTCATTAAAAGTGTAAAAGGGGATTGGAGGTCAGTTGGAAAGCCCGGGTATTCACGGGTTTTGACATTGTAAGGCTTGATTTCTTTGGCCGGTAAGATTTTTATAAAATCGTTACCTGATTCAAAAGGGATATTTATCATTTTAAAAATATTTAAAAGAATCAGGACATGCTCGGGGTTGCAATCGTTAATCGTTATCTTGGATTTTGCCGCGGCCGCCATTATCGCAAACGAGCCGGTTTCGATGCGATCCGGGATTATTGTGAAATCGCTGGCTCTAAGCTCTTTTACGCCTTCTATCGTGATCGTTGGTGTACCAGCTCCTTTGATTTTTGCGCCTTGCTTATTTAAATATTCTGCCAAGGCCTCTATTTCCGGCTCCATAGCGCAATTTTTCAAATTAGTAACGCCATCAGCCAAAACGGCAGTGAGAATAAAGGACTCGGTTCCGGTAACGCTGATGAGCGGAAAAAAATAATCACAGCCTGTCAGTTTTTTGGCTTTTATCTGATAATATTTTTCACCTTCGATTATTTCTGCGCCCAAGCGTTCATAGCTATTCAAAAAGATATCAATCGGCCGTCCGCCGGCACCGATAACGCATCCGCCCGGATGCGGGAATTTTACTTCGCCGAATCTTGCCAAAAGCGGTCCGACAAACATTATTGATGCACGGAATTTATTGGCGATTTCCGGTAATAATTCAGATTTGTTGATATTTTCACAACAGATTTCGACTTGGCCTTTCGATCGTTTGACATCGGCTCCCAGGTCGCTTATTAAGCTTAAAGCCAAGCTGACATCCTCAATATCCGGTAGATTTTTGATAGTTATTTTTTCTTTGGATAACAATGCAGCCGGAATAATTTTTAGGGCGGCATTTTTTGCACCTTTAACATTAATCTCTCCTGACAGCATATTGCCGCCGTTTATGATAAATTTTGACATATTAAAAAATTTAAAATGAAAATCTCAAAATTCAAAATGACAATGTAAAGTTAAAATATAGTATAATTTTGCATTTTAAACTGTAATTTTAAATTTTGAGATTTTCATTTTGATTTATTAGAACTATTAATTTTTAGTATACCCTAATTACGCTATATTTCAAGTGTAAAAAATCTGTCTTGCTACATATGTGCATTTTATGTTAAAATGAATAAATAAAATTAATAAGTATAAATTAAATGACTGAAGAAATTAAAAATATTGAAAAAAGCGAAAAATACAAAGGTTATAAGCGTTTTTTAACCGTTGTTTTGGTTATTGCCGCAATGTTGAGCAGTTTTGGATTTGGTATTTATATAACTGTGAAAAGTGATGCAGTAAAACAACTGGCTATAAAAGAGGTTGTTTACGCTGGTGAAGTTTTGGGAAAATACCAAAAAAATGAAGACGGTGCTTATACGCAGGATATTGATTTTAATCTATTTTGGAAAACTTGGGACGCTTTGAAAAAACAATACGTTGATCAGGAAAAAATCACTGACAAAAAGCTTTTTTACGGTGCACTGCGTGGCATGGTTGCGGCGATTGAAGACCCGTACACGGTTTTTATGGATCCAAAAGTATCCGAAGATTTTTCCGATGATTTAGCCGGTACTTTTGAAGGGATTGGCGCGGAAATCGGAATCAAAGGCGATGTTTTAACTATTATCGCGCCTTTGCCGGGAATGCCGGCCGAACTTGCCGGAATAAAAGCCGGGGATAAGATTTTGGCGATTGATACGGTTATTACCCAGGGAATGGCAGTCGATGAAGCGGTTACCAAAATTCGCGGACCAAAAGACACAAAGGTTACTTTGACAATTGTTCGTGACGGTTTAAGCGAGGCAAAAGAGATCGAGATCACACGCGGTGCGATCGTGGTCAGTTCAGTCCGAACCGAAAAAAAAGACGATGGCATATTTATCATAAAGATTATCAGCTTTAATAATGATACGGAATTGGCATTCAATAATGCGGTTCGTTCTGCCCTGGATTCCGGCGTCAAAGGGATTATTTTGGATCTGCGCAATAATCCGGGCGGCTATTTGGATACCGCGATAGAGGTGGCGAGCGAGTGGGTTGACGAAGGTCCGATTGTTTATGAACAATACGGTGATGACAGTAAAATCGACCATTTAGCGCGCGGTCGCGCGCGTTTGAAAGATTTTTTGACGGTCGTTCTTGTGAACGAGGGTTCGGCTTCGGCTTCGGAAATTGTTGCCGGTGCTTTGCAGGACAAGGGTTTGGCCAAGCTTGTTGGCAAGAAAACTTTTGGCAAAGGTTCGGTGCAGTCGCTAACAAATTTGGAGGATGGATCGTCAATCAAAATTACAATTGCAAAATGGCTGACTCCGAACGGACGCAGTATTAATGACGAGGGTGTAGCGGTTGACCATGAGGTTGAATTGACGCTAGAGGACTATAATGCCGGCAAGGATCCGCAAATGGAAAAAGCGCTTTGGCTTTTGTCCAGCAAAGAAGCCTGGAGCGCCGCGCCATCTGTTCTAGAATCCGCTAGCAGTACGGAGGATGAGGAGTTAGCTGATTAAATATAAAGTTATATTTTTTACTTATTTTACAGATAGTTCACGTCCGTATCGGCCGAAAATATTTCAAAAGCAGTATTTTTAATTAAATCTCATAATATATAAACAATATGACAAACGGTCTAGGTAGGGGGTTGGGTTCTCTGATTCCAAGCAAAAGCGCACAATTTTCGCAAACTCCAAACGAATTGCCAAAAAATGACGGACAAGCGATTCAAATCGATATTGACAAGATAATAGTCAATTCGCTCCAGCCGCGAAAACAATTCATCGATAGCGCCATGGATGAGCTTACGCTTTCCGTAAAGGAGTATGGTGTAATCCAGCCTTTGATTGTCTGTCCGGAAAAAGACGGAAAGCATGAATTAATCGCCGGCGAAAGGCGTTTGCGCGCTTCCAAAGCGGCGGGGCTTAAAACCGTTCCGGTTATTATCCGCAAAGTCGATGATCAGGAAAAACTGGCTGTCGCCTTGATTGAAAATATCCAAAGAGAAGACCTTAATCCGATCGATACGGCGCAGGCATGCCGGAAGCTGATGGATGAATTCAATCTAACCCAGGACGAGCTTGCGAAAAAAATCGGCAAGCCGCGATCTTCCGTAGCCAATACCTTGCGCATGTTGAAATTGCCCGAAGACATCCAATTGGCTTTGATGGATAGCCGTATTACCGAAGGTCATGCCAAGTACTTGGTCGGTCTTGATTCCGAGGCAAAGCAGATGGCTTTGTTTCGAAAGATACTGCACAATGATTTATCAGTTAGCGATACCAATAAAGAAGCAAAAGTAATGGGCGGCACCAAAGCGGCGCGCATCAAGATTAATTATGCAGACAAGGACAAAGAGTTTGCTCTTCGTGAATTTTTTGGCGCAAAAGCGGAGATAGTCCGAAAAGGCAAAGGCGGACAGATCATCATCAATTTTTATTCCGATGAAGAACTGCACGAGATTATAGCCAAAGTAAAAAAATAATATTTTAGTTTTTTAAAACATAGTGCCGGTTAATGCTATGTTTTATTATTTGTGAATTATGAGAAAACATATCTCTTTTGAACATATCAGACATATGATTCATGGACGTTATTACGGACTGGTGATTGCCGATTCTTTGCGCAATATCGCGCTATCAATGATTACCTTTTTTGTGCCATTGTATTTGATTGAAAAAGGCTATTCTATTTTTTGTGTTGCCGTTTATTATCTTTGCTTTTATATTACCTGCATTGTCGCTCATTATTTTTTATTAAAAATAATAAATCACATCGGCGTAAAAAGGGGATTGGTGATCAGTTATTTTGCGGAAATCTGTTTTTATGTGATCCTGAGCAACTATGAAAAAATTAGCGCATTGGCTGGCGGTATTAAATTCTTGGCAATTCTTTTTGTGCCGGCTGTCATAGCGATCGTAACTTACTGGACGGCACATCATATTTATTTTTTTATTGCTTCACATTCGCATAATGAGGGAAAAAAGCTAGGCTTCCTTTATTCTATACCAAATGCCCTAGGAATTTTTACGCCATTTCTTGGCGGTTTTTTAATTACTTTTTTTGGTTTCAAGGCAACATTCTTGGTTAGTATTATTCTTCTTTCCATAGCCTCGTTTGTTTTGTTTTTATCACGGAATATTAGCGCGGATGTAGATTGCAAGTTTAACAAGATTTTGGATTTTAAGTCAGACAAGAAGAATTGGATTTTTTTCATTGATGGCGCAAATTATTTTTCGTCCGGTTTGATTTGGCCGATTTATATGTTTGTGATGTCGATTAATTTTTTATCAATCGGGTTCATTTATATTTTTTGCAATATCGGTTATTCAGTGTCTTGCTTGGTGGCGGGAAAAATATCGGATAAAACCGGTGTTCGCAGAATCGGCCGCATCGGTGCCATCGGACACGCGGCTACTTTGATTTTGCGCGCGTTTACACGCAGTGTTTTCGGCATGTCAACCGTTTTGGCATTTGGCGGAATTTTCGCGGCTTTCATGCAGATTTCGCTTGATTCCGGATTTTATAAACATTCACATGCCAATATCGGCAACGCGATGATGAATCGCGAGTTCTATATGCATCTAGGTCGAATAACCATGGTGTTGTTTTTCCTGTTTTTTCTTTTAATTTTTGAAACTCGCACAGCCTTAATGATTATACTTGTTATCGCCGGTGTCTTGACTTTTGTTTTAAATTATTTTATTAAAAAAGATAAGGCAATAATAGAGTAATTTCTAAATTATAAATTCTAATGTCTAAATTTTAGAAATTAGAAATTATAATTTAGAAAGTTAATTTATGAATTTCGTCCATCTCCACGTCCATACCCACTATTCATTGCTCGACGGCTTGACTAAGCTGGACGAGTTGATTGATACTGTCAAAGTACAAGGATCTCCGGCGGTTGCGATTACCGATCATGGCGTTATGTATGGCGTTATTGAATTTTATCAAAAATGCCTAAAGGCGGGAATCAAACCGATTATCGGCGTGGAAGGATATATGGCTCCGAATTCGCGTTTTGACAAGATGTCAAAGGTGGATGAAAAAAAGAATTATCATTTACTGCTTTTGGCAAAAAACAATCAAGGCTATAAAAACCTGATCAAGCTGACAAGTATCGCTCATTTGGAAGGATTTTATTACAAGCCGCGTTTTGATTGGGAAACTTTGGTAAAACATCATGAAGGATTAATCGCATCAAGCGCCTGCATGGGCGGCGAAATTCCGACGCTAATCAGGCTGGGACAGCTGGATAAAGCGCGAAAACGGATTTTGGAGTTTAACGCGCTTTTTGGGCAGGGGAATTATTATTTGGAAATTATGCATCATCCCGAGTTGGAAGGATTGGATTTGATTAATAAAACTTTGATTGATTTTTCACGGGAACTCAATATTCCTTTGATAGCGACTAATGATGTTCATTATCTAAAAAAAGAAGATAAAGAAGCCCAGGACATTCTTTTGTGTTTGCAAAACAAAAAAAAGATCAGCGACAAAGATCGCATGAATATGACGGAAAGCGATTATTCTTTCAAATCCAATCAGGAGATGTGGGAAATTTTTAAAGACGTGCCGGATGCTTTGGAAAATACTTTGAAAATAGCGGAAATGTGCGATGCCGGCATCAAACTGGGCGATATCCAATTGCCTTTTTTTAATGTTCCGGAAACGTATAATGAAAATAGCTATTTGCGCCGCCTCTGCGAAGAAGGTTTGCGCCGACGTTATGGCAAAGACTATGCCGATGCGGATAAAGAAGTAAAAGAGCGGATGGATTTTGAGTTGTCGGTTATTGAAAAAATGGGCTGGCCTTCTTATTTTTTGATTGTAGCGGATTTTGTGAATTGGGCAAAAGACAGAAAAATAGTTGTCGGACCCGGGCGCGGCAGCGCGGCCGGTTCGCTTGTCTGTTACCTTGTCGGTATAACAAATCTTGATCCCTTGAAATATGATCTATTATTCGAACGGTTCTTGAATCCTGACCGCATATCCATGCCTGATATTGATTTGGATTTTGCCGATATCCGCCGCGACGAAGTAATCAAATACGTTGAAAATAAATACGGTAAAGACCATGTTTCGCAGATAATCACTTTCGGAACCATGGCCGCCCGCGCCGCAGTGCGCGATGTCGGACGCGTTTTGGGCGCGCCTTATGATTACTGCGACAAGCTGGCAAAGATGATACCGATGTTTACCGGAATCAATAAGGCGCTGGAAATCGTGCCGGAGTTCAAGGACGAATACAAGCGTGATGATATGGGACGGAAAATAATCGGCTATGCCAAGCGCCTGGAGGGCGTTGCCCGCCATGCTTCAACCCATGCTTGCGGAGTCTTGATTACCAAACAGCCCTTAACCGAGTATACGCCCGTGCAATATGCTTCATCCGCAGATAAAAGCGTGGTATCGCAGTATTCGCTTCATCCGGTAGAAGATTTGGGGCTTTTGAAAATGGATTTTTTAGGTTTGAAAAATCTTACCATCATCGAATCGGCGATACGCATTATCAAAAACACACGTGATTTGATTATAGATATTGACAATATACCACTGGATGACAAGGCGGCATATAAGCTTTTTCATGACGGTGAAACAACTGGTATTTTTCAGTTTGAAAGTTCGGGTATGAAACGATATTTAAAAGAGCTTAGACCAAGCGAATTTGAGGATATAATCGCCATGGTTGCGTTGTATCGACCAGGGCCGATGGAATGGATTCCAGATTATATTTCCGGCAAGCACAGCAAAAGAAAGCTAGAGTATTTACATCCGAAATTGGAACCGATTTTAAACAAAACCTATGGCGTAGCCATCTATCAAGAACAAGTTATGCAGATGGCGCGCGATTTGGCGGGATTTACAATGGCGCAGGCCGATGTTTTGCGCAAGGCTGTGGGTAAAAAGATTGTTAAGCTTTTGGAAGAACAAAAAATAAAATTTATCGAAGGCTGTGTTAAAAATGGCATTTCCAGTCAGTTGGCGGAAAAAATATTTTCGTTTATCGAGCCTTTCGCCGGTTATGGATTTAATCGTAGCCACGCCGCGTGCTATGCTATGATCGCGTATCAGACCGCTTATCTCAAAGCACATTGGCCGACTGAATTTATGGCCGCGCTTTTAACAGCGGATCAGCAGAATACCGAACGCATATCCGTTGAAATCGAAGAATGCAGGCGTATGGGTATTAATGTTACGCGTCCGGATGTTAATCAGTCATTCGAATCTTTTACCGTTGTTACCAGTGGTACGGATAATAATAAAACAGCCGCGATTGATGAAAAATCCAATACCATCCGCTTTGGATTGAATGCAATCAAAAATATCGGTGAGCATATTGCCGCGGTTTTGATTGCCGAGCGGAAAAATAACGGCCGTTATCGCGATATTAGCGACCTATTGACGCGCGTTACAGATAAAGACTTGAACAAGAAGTCGCTTGAAAGTCTGATTAAAAGTGGTGCGCTTGATCAATTTGGCGAACGTGGCGAACTATTGGGAAATATCGAGACAATGCTTGCCTATAACAAAGAGAAAATCAAAGCGCAAAACAATATGCAAGCCAGTCTTTTCACTTCAGCTCCAGAGCTGCAGGGTTCAAGCGATATCAAGCTTGCACCTTTTCCTGGTGTTGACCAGCAGGACAAATTGCGCTGGGAAAAAGAATTGCTTGGTCTTTATATTTCATCGCATCCTTTCACGGAATACAAAAAACATATCAGCGAATTTGTTACTCCTTTACGAAAATTATCCGAATTTAAAAACGAACAACAGGTTACAGTGGCGGGAATAATTACACGAGTACAAAAGATAATGACCAGAACCAACAAAAACATGCTGTTTGTCAAGATTGAAGATGATGGGGGGACACTTGAAATACTAGTTTTTCCAAATTTGTTAAAAGAAACCTCAGATATTTGGGTGGACGGTAAAGGCATAATTTCACAAGGCAAGCTTTCTGACAAAGACCAGGAAACAAAGCTTTTGGCTAATACGGCTTTCAAACTCTCTTTGAAAAATATCGGCGCGGTCATCAGCAAGTTTAAAAACGCCGCTATCGGCGGCAGCGGTGAATATTTTCAGGGCGGGCCAAGCAAATATTCGATTCAAAGGAATTTGAATATCGAGTTCGTAAATAATTTGGATAATGACGGATTGGAATGGCTGAGGCAGATATTTGCTAAGCACAAAGGCGAAAGCCGAGTTACGCTTGAATTTAAAATAAACGGAGTCAAGAAAAAAATCGAAACCGAATTCCGCATTAATAATTCATCATTCCTCATAACTGAACTCAAAGCCCGCCTAGGCCGCAATATTATTGTGTCGTGAATGATGCATAAGCAAATATAAATTAATTGCTTAATAATTAATACTTTTAAAAATGGACTACAACAAAAAAGCCATCGCTTTACACAAAAAACATCGCGGTAAAATCTCAATTGCATCAAAAGTTACTCTCAAAACCAAAGACGATTTAAGCGCCGTTTACACGCCTGGTGTTGGCGCGGTCTGTATGGAAATAGCAAGGGAGAAGAAGAAAAGTTGGGAATTGACTAATCGTGCCAATCAAGTTGCAATCGTATCTGACGGAACGGCTATTCTTGGGCTTGGTGATATTGGGCCGGAGGCCGGGATGCCGGTAATGGAAGGGAAGAGTGCGATATTCAAAGAATTTGCCGGGGTTGATGCTTTTCCATTGTGCATTAACACGACAGATAGCGAAGAGATAATTATGTTTTGCAAACAGATTGAGCCAAGCTTTGGCGGAATTAATCTGGAAGATATTTCCGCGCCAAGATGTTTTTATATTTTAGAAAGATTGGAAAAGGAATTAAATATTCCTGTGTTTCACGATGATCAAGACGGAACGGCAATTGTTACGCTCGCCGGATTGATTAATGCTTGTCGCGTGAGCGGTAAAGTCCTAAAAGAACTTCGGATCGTGATAAGCGGTGCAGGAGCGGCCGGAATCGCGATTGCGCGTTTGCTATTGGCTTTTGGCGTAAAAGATTTATTACTGCTTGATTCTAAGGGCGTGGTTTCCGGAAAAAGAATAGATCTGAATAAATATAAGAAAGCTTTGATTGCAAAAACAGCTAATAAAAATTTCTCCGGAACAAAAGAAGACGCGCTTGTGAATGCTGATGTATATATCGGCGTATCCAAACCAAAAGAATTAACAAAAGAGATGGTCGGGACAATGAATGCAAAACCGATAATATTTGCCATGGCAAATCCGGTACCGGAGATATTTCCGGAAGAAGCTTTCTCAGGCGGTGCCGGAATAGTCGCGACCGGACGCTCGGATTATGATAATCAAATCAATAATGCGCTGGTTTTTCCTGGCATATTTCGGGGGTTATTGGATTCCCGAATAAAAAAAGTTACGACTGAAATGAAAATTTCAGTGGCAATTGCACTTGCGTATACAGTAAAAAAGCCGACAAAAAATAAAATAATACCTAATATTACAGATAAAAACGTGGTTAAAGTTATTGCCAAGGCGATTATGGCAAAAGCCTAAAAGCTATTGACTTTTTGTCTGAAATTAGTATAATATAGTTACCGCTATATTAGGCGGATTTTGTTTTATATTAAAATAATTAAATATCTTAAGTCTAAATGTAATTTCAAATTTTTGGAATCACTTAAGATCCATAAAAAATATGTCAAAAATCGCAGTTATTAAAACCGGAGGAAAACAGTACAAAGTCAAAGAAGAGCAAATTTTGCTTATTGAAAAATTGGATGCAGAGCTAAATGCTAAAGTCAATTTTGAAACATTATTAATCGCCAGCGCTGACGGCGCAGAGCTTAATCTAGGCAAACCGTCTCTTGGTGAAAAAGTTGAGGGAATTGTTATTGAAAATCTCAAAGACAAAAAAGTTTCTGTTATCAAATACAAAAACAAGACCAGATATTTGAGAAACAAAGGACATCGTCAGAATTATACGAAGGTTAAGATTAGTAAGATTGATTAAGTTGGTATTTGGTATATAGTATTAAGTATTAAGCATTGATATCAAAAAACGTGCATATAAAATGCACGTTTTTTTATTATAGAGCTTAATACTTAATACTATATACTTAATACTTTTTTACAATTCATTCCTAAACTTCAAAGCATTTGCCAAAGTCATTTCATCCGCATACTCCAAATCAGAACCCATGGGTAATCCGCGGGCAATTCTTGTAATTTTTATGTTCAATGGTTTTAATAGTTTGCTTAGATACAGAGAGGTTGTTTCTCCTTCCATATTTGGATTGAGCGCTAAAATGACTTCGCTGATTTTTTGGCTTTTTATTCTTTGAAGCAGTTCTTTTATTTTTAAATTTTCTGGTTTGATACCATTTACAACATCGATTACGCCGCCAAGAACGTGGTAAGCGCCCTTGTATTCTCTGGAAGATTCGATTGAATATAGATCACGTGTATTTGCGACAATGCAAAGCGTGGTAGCTGTGCGATTTTTATCTTTGCAAATCGCGCAAGGCGAGGTATTGGATATCGCGAAACAGCTAGCACAAGTTATGGTTTTTTCTTTTAATTCGGCTAGCGCCTGCGCGAATGACTGCAATTCTTCGTCGCTTTGTTTAAGTAAGCAAAACACATACCTCTCGGCGGTTTTCGGGCCGACTGACGGGAGCTTGGAAAGGTGATTGATTAGATTTTGGATTGAAAGGGGATAAGGCACGACATTAAAATATTAGGTATTAGCTTGTAGCGTTTAGCCAGTAGCTAGTAGCTGAAATGACTATTAATAATTCAGCTCTGCTAAACGCTAAAAGCTACTAGCTACAACCTATTTTAAAATAAATTTGGAAATCCACCCATTTCTTGCATTTTTTTAGCCATAACGCGCTGAGTTTGCTTTATCGCGTCATTAAATAGTGATGTAAATATTTTTGCTAATTCTTCTTTTGATAAGTCATTGGTAATCTCTATTTTGGTAACTTCCATATTTCCGTTCATAGTAATAGTTACGCCGTTTTTGTTTACATTAACCGATTCGCCGGAAAGGGCGTTTTGCATTGTTTTTGCCTGACTGCGCAGGTCTTTGATTTGTTTTAGTTTGTTGAACATAATATTATTGTTTTAAAAATTATATTTTATTATAACAACCTGTTTTCTTGCCTTTTATTTATTTTTATCTCCTTGCAATGCCTTTATAACAAAATACAATAAAGATGCTGCCTCCCGATAAAAATAAATAAAAGGCAAGAAAACTTTGAGGTAAAAACGCTTTGTATTATTTAGTAGTTTTCTGAATAAGATTTATCAATGTTTTTAAAGCTAACGGTTTCTTCATCAAAAAAGAAATCAGCTTTTCCGGTGGGGCCGTTTCTGTGTTTGGCGATAAACACTTCGGCTTTGTGCCGTTCTTCCGGCGAAAGATCTTCGCGGTTGTAGTTCCTGTCCGCGGCTTTGCGGTAAATAAACATAACAATGTCCGCGTCTTGCTCAATCGATCCGGATTCGCGCAGGTGGGATAGCTTTGGAATAGCCGGTTTTGACTGCTCGACCGCGCGCGCCAGCTGTGACAAAGCGATGACAGGAATATTAAGCTCGCGCGCTATACCTTTGAGGCCGCGAGTGATTTCTGCAACTTCTTGCACACGGTTGTCGCCGTATTTACCACGGCCTTCCATTAGTTGTAAATAATCTATCATAAGTACCCCGAGATTTTTCTCGATCTGCAAGCGCCGCGCTTTTGTGCGAATCTCCATTATCGAGCAGTTGGGGGAGTCATCAATATAAATCGGCGCTTCGGATAGCTGACCCATTGCCTCGCCGATGCGCGTAAAATCGTTGTCAGTGTCTTTGTCGGATAATTTTCCGGAGCGCATGCGCCAGAGACTAACATTGGCTTGGGCGCAAAGCATGCGGTCGACTAGCTGTTCCTTACTCATTTCGAGTGAAAATATGCCTACGGCAGTTTTGCTTTTTACCGCGACTTGTCTGGCAACATCCAGAGCGAAAGTGGTTTTACCAACGCTGGGCCGAGCCGCAATAATGATAAGATCAGATCTCTGTAATCCGGAAAGAAGATTGTCCAGCTCAGCGTATCCGGTGGGAATGCCGCGCATGGTTCCGCTGTGTTTGTGCAACTCGTCTATGCGTTCAAAAGCATCGTTAAGCAGTTTGTCGATTGGTATAAAAACGTTTTTTAAATATTTTTGGGATACGCCAAAAAGTTTTTGTTCAGCTTCGTCCAAAAGCTTGTCAATATCTTCGCCTTCGCGAAAACCAAGCTGAGTTATCTCTGATGCCGTATTGATTAAGCGTCGCAGAGTGGCTTTGCGTTGAATGATTTCGGCATAATGCTCGACATGGGAAGAAGTGGCAGTCGCGTTTGAAATGGTTGCCAGATATGATCTGCCGCCAATTGCTTCAAGCTGTCCTTTTTCTTCCAGTCGATTGGTTAAACTAATAATATCGATTGGCTCATGCCGGGCGTATAAATCTTTTATACATTCAAATAAAATACTGTGAGCGCTTTTATAAAAATCATTTTCTGAAATCATGTCCGCTACTTTGTAGATTGCTTCTTTGTCTATCATAAGAGAGCCGAGAAATGATTGCTCGGCCTCGAGGTTTTGGGGTGGTATTTTTTCGTTGATATCATTATTTGCCATAATCATATACTACACGACTAAGATTAATATTTCAAGCTGTATTTTTGCACTTGTTTTCCACTTTTTCCCCAATAAATAAGGAAAAATAATAATATTGGTAAACCCTTGCAAAAATATATATTTTGTGCTATAGTGTTTCTATAAAGTAAAAATTACTGCTTTTTAGCAGTTTTTGTTTTGCGCCCATAGCTCAGCCGGTAGAGCAGCTGCCTTTTAAGCAGAAGGTCACAGGTCCGAATCCTGTTGGGCGCACAAATATAAAAACCTTTCCGAATGGAAAGGTTTTTATATTTGTGTGTCCAACAGATTTGAGGACACTGTATGATAATATAACATAAAAAAATAAAATATTAATTTACAATCACACTTAGTTATTAGCAAAAACATGGTTTAATGATGGTGTGGGCCTCGGCCCTCCGAATCCTGTTGGGCGCACATAGTTAAAACCCCGCCTTTCGCGAAAGGCGGGGTTTTACATATTACTCCGAATCTTGCCTAATAATTTTTCAACCCATTTTTGAATAATCGGTCTTGTTTCCCATTTTGTATAGCTGAATATTTCACATTTTTTTAAATCTTCAAAAAAAATGTTTTTTAAATCCTTGATTATGTTCTTGTCCCAGCCGAATAGATTTATTTCAAATGCGATGTACAGGCTGCGATAATTGATATTGGCGGAGCCGAGGCTGAATGAATTGTCGTCAATCACCAAAAACTTTCCATGTAAAAAATTGGCATCATAAAAATATATCTGTATTCCGTTTTTGTGCAATAAGCCCAAATAGCGGTTGCGTACTAAATCAACCATTTTTACATCAGATTTTTTTGGCAGTATAATTATTACCTCTACATTCCTTTTTACCGCGGATTTGAGGGCTTTGCGAAAATTTTTGTCAGGCAAAAAATATGGGGTTTCGATAAGGATTTGTTTTTTTGCCTGTTTGATTAATTCGATTTTTCTTTTTCGGATCTTTTTGAATTTAATCGAGGGCACGTCTCGGATTATTTCAAACAAACCGCTTCTGATTGGAGCGATGTGGAATCTTTTTAAAAATGAGTGTTTGTGCGCTATTTGAAAATTATCCAAAAATACGCTTGCAAAGTATTGCGCAACTTCATCTTGAAGGCGAATATTCATTTCATGCCAGGCAATATGCTTTTGCTTAATATTGGATGAGCCTAAGTAAACTATGTTTTCGTCAATGATTAATAATTTGCGATGATTGCGGTTGTTGTTTTTGCTTAGGATTTTGAATGAGTAAATAATTTTAAAAAAGAATTTGATTTTTCCGCCGGCTTTTATTAAATCATGAAAAAAATCTTCTTTGACTTCTGCTCCAAAATCATCAATGATAATCTTGACATCAACACCTTCCTGCGCTTTTTTTGTTAAAGCGTCTCGGAATTGGCGGCCGATCTCGTCATTGCCATAAATATATGTTTCCAGATATATCGATTTTTTTGCAAGCAAAATATCAGCTAGCATTGCTTGATATAAAATAGCGTTATCTGTGAATAATTGATAGTTTTTCATATATTCATAATAACATAAAACGCTTATAAAAGTATACCTAAGAAAGGCTAATTTCTGTAAGCGTATATTTTGGTATAGCGCCTAAAGCATATTAGCTGCGATCCTAAGTACGCCTTTATAAGCGTTCTTTCGCAAAATACTATATATAGTATTGAATAATTTGATTATATCACAATATATAGAAGTGTCAAGAGCGAAAAAGTGGATAAGTTATGCTGAATTGTCTCGAGTTTTCTTAGGATTGAAATAGGATTGAAATAGGATTGAAATAGGATTGAAATAGCTTTACAAATATATTTTTTTATACTATTATATCATTAACCGCCGGATTGGTGGTTTTTGATTCACGAAAAAATGGCTGCGCCATTCTCGTGACAAGTCACGAAAAAATGGCAGTGCTATTGTCGTGATAAATTCGGGGATCGTCTAATGGTAGGACAACAGGTTTTCCTGTCTGCCGGCAGGCAGGGGTCCTACATATGTTTTTTTAGTATTTTGTTTGTTTAGTTAAATTTTTTCGGGGATCGTCTAATGGTAGGACAACAGGTTTTGGTCCTGTTTATTGGGGTTCGAATCCCTATCCCCGAGCAGACTTGACAAAAGTATAGCTTTATGCTATACTTTTTTGATACATAATTTGCTATCAAAAATAATATGAATCTTACAAAGGAGGTATTACGTGGACAAAAAACTTATTATTAAAAAATCTGAAATAGGAGAAGATGAAACTGGTGGAAATACAGAGCAACTCACATCACAAACCACCACCATTACAGGTATTTCAAGTGGATTTGGAAATGTAAGAGCTGTTAATGTTTTAGGATTGGGATTTGGAAATTCTCCAATTGATCTTGCTAAGATTTTTTTGGAGTTTGTAAGTGCCACAACTGTTCCTTGCACTGAGGAGGAATTGAGCGAGATGTCACAGATTATTGTGAATATCCACCAACGTTACTATAAAAAGAACGTATTAAGTTAAAAAAACAACCCACCAGAAAAAACAGTAAATTCACTGTATCATTAGGTGGGTTTTCTGTTTTTTAAATTAAGTTGATTTTAAATATACTCAAGTATTATAATTTCGTTTCTGCTTTTTATTTCGAATCAGAAATTCAAATAAACAGATTAATATCAATAAAATAAGATCGGACCCTACTAGCGACAAGAAATATAAATGTTTAATATTATTAATTCTTCTTCAATAATCTTCCAATCATAAATCCTAAACACGTTCTTGATCGGGGGCAAATTTGACAAAATATAGTATTCGTGCTAAAATTTTTAATTAGTTTTAGCTCATTATATTTTAATATGAATTGCAACAAATTAACATTTTAGTAATTGATTAGTTAATTATTTTGATGTCGGTTTGTTTATAGTATCTTCCCAATAACAACTTATAACACAGGAGAGTAAAATGGAAAAGACAAAGCTTGCAGTAGAGATTCTTCAGGACCTAATTGATAATAACCAACTCAAATCAACTACGAATGAGTATGTTGAAAAAACTTTTCGTAATAGAGCTGATGGAAGATCTGACACTTGGTATGCGAAATCGCTTGTATCCAAGGGTTTAGAAACTACGGAAGCTGAGATGAATGACTGGATTAATCGTCAACATCTCCGCGAGTTTTCCGAGGCAATCAAGCCCATAGCGGTTGGAATTATGAATCTGGCGAAAAGAGATACGGAAGGAAAGTGCGTCACAGTGGCCACTCCCGAAAACATGCCCCACGATATATCAAGCCGTGTAGGAGCTGGCGGTTCAATGGTTGTGGCAATTATCCCTGAATGGCAGGGTTGCGGTTGTGAATTGCCTGAAGGAGGATCGATTTTTAGTCAGTACGGATCGATTCATCTTCGTGCAATCGTCATCGGTGTTTCGGTCAAAAAAGAAGTCGTTCTGGGATTGATGTTTAAATCTTCTGAGTTTGGCGTAACCTTTATTACCATAGAAAGGGACGGAAACAGTCATAGAACTACATTAACTCCGCGCCTTAACGTAAATGGCGTATTGCTCAATTCATTGGGGTTGATCCAGAGAGAAGACGTGTACAGCGTAATGTTAATGTCTGGTGGCAGAATGAGCGAATATTTGGATTTTCCTGATTCCGACATCTATCTTGCTAAGCACATCGGCAAACTAGGCCCCTACCTTATTGGTATGGCAGAGCATATGGCAAAACACAACTAGCGGTGTTAATCATGTGTCAAAAATTGTTCTTTTAGACAAAAGTTTTAGAATTAACCGCCTCGGAGTAAAATCCGGGGCGTTTTTTTTGGAGTTTAAATAAAAAGTTTGGAAGCGGTCTACGCGCGTAAGCGTCTTCGGATTGTTTTAGGAGTATGGGAGGTGCAATAGGTATTGATTCTAGTTACGGTTGATAATAGTTGCTAATAAAAAAAAACGGTTTTTATTGAGGAATCAGTGCTAAACATTTTAAATTGGGCTACAACCCCAAAATTTGTAAAAAATAATCAATCTGCTATAATGAAAACAATGAAATTTGTTATAGTAAATAAAATTTATTGCTAATAATAAAGGAAAATTAATATTAAAATTTTAATAAGAGTTTAAAATCATTTAGAAAATATTTACAGAGTATTAGAATATATGAACTATTTAAAAATCGGAAAGGCTAGTGAGTTGTCTGGACGAGACCGAAAGCTATATCGCGCACTGGAAATTTTGCCAGGCGTTTTATCATGGTCAACATTGCTTTTACTATTTATCTTTTCTTATATTTATCCAGTTTGGGTAGCATTTTTTATTATCGCTTTTGATGTTTATTGGCTCCTTTTGGTTGTGTATCTTGGTATACATTTGATTTCGTCTTATTACAAAATAAAAGAAAATACGGCAATTAATTGGCGTGAAAAATTAAAAAATTTAAAACCGCAAGCTCTTACGCGAACCGATCATGAAACTGGGGAAACTATATCGATAAATCTAAGCGTTGATGACATTATTCATTTGGTAATTTTTCCAATCGCATTGGAAAGCTTGGAGGTTATTAGAACAAGCATAAAGGCGATTGCCGATTCCGCGTATTCCAGTGACAATATGATTATTCTTTTGTCTATCGAAGAACGAGGCGGAGTTGAGTTGAAAGAACGGGCAGAGATTGTTAAGAAAGAATATGAAAAATATTTTCGCAATTTTATTATCACTATTCATCCTGATGGATTGGTCGGCGAGCTAAAAGGTAAGGGCGCTAATCAGTCTTGGGGCGCGGAAGTGATAAAAAAAGATTTGATTGATAAGGAAAATATTGATTATGATAAAATAATAGTAAGCGTTTTTGATATAGACACTATTATATATCCCGATTATTTTTATTGTTTGACATACCGATTTTTGACAACAGAAAATCCATATCGCGCCAGCTATCAGCCGATTCCGGTTTATCATAACAATGTTTGGCAAGCGCCGTTTTTTGCGCGCGTAGCCGCGAGCTCCAATACTTTTTGGCAGATGATGCAACAGATCAGACAAGAAAAGCTTGCGACCTATTCATCGCATTCTATGACATGGCGCGCCTTGGTTGAGGTTGGATTGTGGTCAAAGACAATGGTAAGTGAAGACTCGCGAATATTTTGGCATTGCTTTTGTTACTATAACGGCGACTATCGGGTGGAACCGCTTTATTATCCGGTGTCCATGGATGTAACAATGGATAATACTGCTTGGCAAACTGCCAAGAATTTATACAAACAACAAAGACGCTGGGGCTGGGGTGTTGAAAATATTCCGTATCTTATTTTTAACGCCAAAGACCGCTGGTCAAAAATGCCAAAAGGAAAGGTGATTAGCCGGATATTTGTTCAACTCTACGGTTTTCATTCTTGGGCAACCAATGCCTTGATAATCGGCGTAATCGGCTGGATGCCAATGCTCTTGGGCGGAGATCGTTTCAACTCCACCGTGTTATCCACAAACCTGCCTTTTGTTACGAGAACATTAATGATTATCGCTATGTCCGGCCTTGTTCTTTCCGCCATTCTTTCCACAATCCTTTTACCGCCAAAACCAAAAAAATATGGTTTTTTCAAGCACGCCGGCATGCTGTTGCAATGGATTGTCCTGCCGATTAGCATTATAATTTTTGGCTCTATCCCTGGCCTAGATTCACAGACACGATTGATGTTCGGAAAATATCTTGGGTTTTTTGTAACGCCGAAAAGCCGTTGACATTTTTTGAATTTTGGAATAATATATAAATATCAAATAAACGATTGTTACGGCTACCAACCGTGATGTTGTATAAATATTTTGCGAAAGCAGAACTAAGTTTTGTTTGATAATAAAAAAGTGCTCTGATATTGTATCAGAGAAACCGGGTGGAACCGCGATTAACCTCGTCCCGGTGTATTGAAAATTTTTTGATACACCAGGAGGGGGTTTTTTAATAAAAAATATCTAAATTATATTGTCTAATGTCTAATTGTTTAGAAAATAAATATTATAGTTTGAGGCTCGAAGAAGCTTTTGTTTTTTTGAAATAAAGCGCTACTACCTTTCATTCCCGCGCAGGCGGGAATCTCGGTGTTGCGATAGATAAATATAAATAACATATAATGATTTTATTAAACACGTATAGTAAAAATAATTTGTTATTTTTTAACCAAGATTCCCGCCTGCGCGGGAATGACAAAATATTAATTAATTCATTTAAATTTATATGGATCAACAAAACAACAACCTAGAAACACTACGCCACTCATTGTCACATGTCATGGCGGCGGCGATAAAAGAGCTGTGGCCGGATGTAAAATTTGCGATTGGGCCGGCTATTGAGACCGGATTTTATTATGATATTGATTTTGGCGAAATCAAAATCGGCGAAGAAGATCTTGGCGCAATCGAGAAAAAGATGAAGCATATTATCAAGCAAGGTCTAAAGTTTGAACGCACGGAAATGGCTATTGACGAGGCGATTGCAAAAGAAAAAGCATCCGGGCAGATTTATAAAGAAGAATTAATTAAGGATTTAAAAGCTGCGGGGGAGACTAGCGTTAGTTATTATAAGCTTGGTAATTTTGAAGACCTGTGCCGCGGACCGCATTTGGAAGCCAGCGGAAAAATAAAGCAAGATATTTTCATGTTGAACAAATTGGCCGGAGCCTATTGGCGTGGTGATGAAAAAAATAAAATGTTAACCAGAATTTATGGTTTGGCATTTTTGACCAAGGAGGAATTGGATGAGTATATTAAAATGATTGCCGAAGCGGAAAAAAGGGATCATCGTAAATTGGGCAAAGAGATGGATCTATTTCATATTGACGACAAGGTCGGACTTGGTCTGCCTTTGTGGCATCCGCGCGGAGCTATGCTTTGGCGCTTGGTGGAAGATTTTTGGTACAAAGAGCATTTGAAAGGCGGTTATGAATTGGTCAGGTCGCCGCATATTGGCAACCGTATCCTTTGGGAAACATCAGGGCATTGGGGTTTTTATAATTCGAGCATGTATCCGCCAATCGAAATCGGGCAAACTCTTGAAGATAGACAAAAAAGTGAAAAAATAAAAGAATCGGAAGAATTTTTATTAAAGCCGATGAATTGCCCATTTCATGTACAAATATTCAAAAGCAGTCCCAAGTCTTATCGCGATTTTCCGATGCGCTGGGCAGAATGCGGTACCGTATATCGGTTTGAAAAAAAAGGCGAGTTGTCCGGCTTGACCAGAGTCAGGGGATTTACACAAGACGATGCGCATATAATGTGTCGTGCCGATCAAGTGGAGTATGAGTTGAAAAGAGTTGTTGATTTTATCTTGTTTATTTTCCAATCCTTTGGGTTTGATACAAAAACGATTAATGTTTACCTTTCTTTGCGTGATCCAAAAAACAAAGAGAAATATGCCGGCAATGACGAGGGCTGGGATTTTACCGAGAATGTATTAAGAAAAGTTGCGACTGATAAAGAATTGAATTTTGTCGAAGAAGAAGGCGAAGCGGCTTTCTATGGACCAAAACTGGATTTCAAGCTTAAAGATGTAATCGGTAGAGAATGGCAATGCTCGACATTACAGTTTGATTTTAATCTGCCGGAACGGTTTGATATGAATTATACAAATAATAAAGGCGAAGATGAACGGCCATATGTTTTGCACCGTGCGTTATTCGGATCATTTGAAAGATTTTTAGCTTTACTGATAGAACACTATGCCGGCGCTTTTCCGGTTTGGATATCACCGATCCAAATTAAGCTTGTAGCAGTAAGCGAAAAACACGTAGAGTATTGCTTAAAACTTGCCGATGATTTCCGTTCAAGCGGTTTTAGGGTAAGCGTTGACGCAAGTGACGAAACAGTAGGTAACAAAATCCGCAAGGCTGTAAAGGAAAAAGTGCCGTATATGCTCGTTATTGGCGACAAAGAAATGAACTCTGACAATCTTTCTATTCGTAATCGCGGAAGCGACCAGATGCGGGAAGTGCCGAGAGAAGATTTTATTGCGGAGATTATGATGAAGATAGATAATAAAGTTTAAAGTTAATAGTATTAAGTATTAAGCAATTAAAAAAATACATGACGAAAGACATGTATTTTTTTTGTGGGTTTATTTGACTAAATGATTTAGTGTGTGTTTGTAAACCGTGTTGTCGTTTAGTAAATATAATACTTTGTTCTTTTCGTCTATAATAAAGTCTTTGAGATTTTTCAAATTCTTGTCTTGATATTGCATTAAGAAAAGGCCTTCTTTATCAAAAACAACAATTCGACTTTCGCTTGGCTCAAGGATATAGATTGAATTTATGTCTTTGGATGTAAATATTTTTGTCGGGTTTTTTAGCTCCGGTTCAACGGATTTGAGCGCAAAATCTTGTTTGGCGCCACGCAGATATTTTATAACTCGGCCGTTTTCAACCAGTAAATACACACTGCCGTCGATTGTAAAATCAATTGCTTTTTCAAAATCTGCTTCTCCTTGGATCCAGGAATAGGGGGTTGATAATACGGAGTTGCTGATTGTATGGCGATAGATCTGCTTTGCGCCGCTGTCCAACGCGTATAAATTGTTATTAAAATTTTCCAAATCAGAGATAGCGGCAGTGCCAAAATTTGCATTTATAGCGCCAAGCTTATCGTCTGCTATGTTGACTTTTGCCAGTTGATTATTGTTGCTATAATAATAAATTTCCTTGTCATTAAAAAAAGTCGGGTACAGAAAAGCGGAATACGGTTGTTCCAGATTGGTAAGGGCGGTTGTTAGCTTGTCTTCTGTATCAAGAATATAAATTGATTTTTGCGATGAATCGCCTGCGTAAATTTTCTTTTCTTTTTCCAGAAAAATAATATTATCAACACTTGCCGATTGGGAAAGATTGGAGAAGTTCGCTATTTCTTCTAAATTTTCCAAACGGGTTACGCGTCGGATTTTTTCCAAAAAAATATCATATTTATCTTCAAATTCAGAATATTTTTTGGTTTGCTCATCGGTTTTTTGCGGCAGTTGATCCATAAGCTGTTTGATTTCTTCATATAGTTTTTTGGCACCGTCATCATTGTTAAAAAGAATATTGGCTTCGGCTTGGTTTTGCTTTTGTTCAATCAGTGAGCTTATTTCGGAATAATTTTTTTCAGCCTCGCTAAGTTCTTTTTTGTTTTTTTGGCTATAAATATTGATTGATAAAATCACTAAAACCGTAAAAACAATCGCAAGCAATGTCTTGCTTTTAAAATTCAGGCTTGATATTTTTTTGGGAATAAATAAAAGCAGGTTGAAAAAAATATTTTTTAAATTTTTGGCAAAAGCGGAAAAATCCTTTTTTGTGCTAAATGTTTTGAATGTAAAAAAAATAATATTGGCAATATAGACAAAAAAGTTTTTTAGTTTTTTTAAAACATTGTTTTTCGCAAAAAACACCGAGTTGCGTTTGACAAAAATCTTGTCTTTTATCGCCAGGGAATATGTGGAGTTTTTTGCGCGATTGGCATTGGCCGAACCTAGCCAACCGAAAAAAAGGCTAAGCCATTTTTTTACATTGATTATGCCGGAGGGCGCGAGCAGTTGTTCAGTCGTATCTTCGGTTTGGTTTAGGTTTACGATCGAGTCGCGGACATTGGGTGTTTTTGGCAATTGTTTTTTTTCACTTACAGAAGGGAAGTTAGCGCCTTTGATGATCAGGCCGGCAAAAGAGACGTAGGAATTTATATTCGCTAATGTCTGCTTGATCTGCTCGACCGCGCTTACTGGCGGCAGGATGGTTATGGTTTGGATGATTTGATTTTTGGATAAATATTCGGGTAAAGCCTCGTTTGTGATAAAAAAATATGATTGCGGCGGAATTTCACCGCTGATTACGTCTGAAAATAATTTATCGTCAGGTTCTGTTGTTTTTTGGTTTTTTTCTTTTTTGTCGGATTGCTTGATTATGTCGATTATCTTGTAATTTGTTGAAGTAGATACGTTGTCGGTTGTATTTTTTTTATCGCCGGTATCGGGAAAAATTAAAAAAGCCTTGTTTTTATTGGCACTGCTCAAATAGATTGCGTCGCCATGAATCACGCCGGCGCTAATGTTTATGTCTTTGTTTGAGATACTGATTTTACCATTATCCAAATAGTCTTTGAAATTTTTATTGGTTTTGGCCAGAGCGGCTTCAAAAATATGTTCAACTTTTAGGGTTGATATTTTTTCGCGCAGTAATATTTTTTCGCTTTGATAATAATTGTGATTTAGGCTGTCAATCAGAAAATTAGCGATTTTAATGGAAGCGGAATCGTTTTTGCCGATTTCTAAAAGAATAAAGAGCTTGCCTGCCAAAAATTCCTTGTGATTATCGATTTGCGCAACAAAAATTTCGCTAATGCTATTAGCGTTTTTTCCAGGGCTTAATAATAATTGCGCAAGTTTATAGTTCATTTACATCATGGCTTATGTTTTTTGCCACTTGTTTTCTTGGCTTTTTATTTTTTTTATCTCCTTGCAATGCCTCTATAACAAAATTTATTAAAGATGCTGCTTCCCGATAAAAAAAATAAAAAGCCAAGAAAACTTGAAGTATTTCAGTCCTATTTAATAATTCACTTTGACAATAATCTTATAAATTATTATACTAAATATAGGTGTATAATTCAATAGACGAGATAATGAAAAAAATAATAAAACCAAAAAAAGAAAAAAAAGAAAAAAAGGAGAAAAGCAAATTTATGCTTAGTAAATTGTTTGGATCTACCGCAAGAATCAAGATTTTGAAATTATTCATTCTGCACCCAAATGAAAAATACTATATCCGACAATTGGCGCGTGATTTGTCTTTGCAATTAAATTCCGTACGCCGAGAGCTTGAGAATCTGGAGTCTTTTGGGATTTTAACTTCGGACATATCCGATATGGAGGCAAATATTGAGGAGCCAAGTTCGATAGAAGAATTTTTGAATAATGGGTCGGAAAATAAGCAAGCGAAAAAAAGCAATGAAAAAATCGATAAGACCGCCGCATTAAAAACCGACAAGAAATATTATCAGGCAAATACGAATTTTGTACTTTATCACGAGATTAAAGCCTTGATTATGAAGGCTCAGATTTTGTATGAAAAAGATTTTATCGACAAACTTCAGTCTGCCGGTAGTATAAAGCTTTTGATATTAACCGGATTTTTTGTAAGCAATGATTCCTCTCCGGTTGATCTTTTTATGGTCGGACGGGTACACAAAGATAAATTGCTAATGCATATTAAAGAGCTGGAAGGCGAGCTTGATCGCGAGATTAATTATACGATTATGGATTTTAAAGAATATAAATACCGCCGTGATATTACTGATGTATTTTTGTATGGAATATTGGAGGGGAAAAAAGTGGTTGTAGTTGATGAATACGGAATTTAGGAAATTTTGATTTTTTTTCAAATTTAAAACAGGACTGTTTTTAGTCCTGTTTTTTTGTTTGCAGCCTTTTCTGCGTTAAAAAGTTTTTGAAAATATTAGACCCAATCTTGTTTCTTTGCGTGAGCCAAGAAGAGTGTTTTTTGCTCCGTCATTTTTTTCGCAAAATAATGATACATCAATATCCTTTAAAAAACCGTCACGATAGTCTAAAAGATTTGCCACTTTGAAAGTTACTTCACTTCTGGCTGCGTATTCATATTCGTCAAGCGCGGAAATAATTCCAATTTCCGTCTTGATATTTTCGTCAAGAAAGCCTTTTTCCCATCCCAATGCTAGTTGAGGGGTGCTTTTGCGTGAAAAAAGCAGGTTATTATCACTGCCATGAATATATGTATATAACATATAACCTGTAAATAATCCATAGTCAGTATCTTCTTCTAACCCAAGTACAGCTTGGGTGGTAGCGTGCAGTTCTGATTGTAAATCTTTGCATAGGTATGGCAGGTTATCGCGATGCGCGAACTCATACCGAAATAATCTTTCACCGATTTCTATTGTACCAAAAGTGGAAAATTGATTGAATTCCGGATAATCCGCTATTACCTTGTTAGCCGGATCTAGGGTTATCGCGCCCAATTGCGCCAAATCAAATTTTCCTTTGTCGTTTACTTGCAGTCCCTGAATTGGAAAACGGGATATGAATGGTTGATCGTTGTATCCGTGTTGATAGGCAATGTTTAAATTTAACCAATCAACAGGATCAAACCCAAATACAAAGCCGAAATCGCTTTTTTCTTTTTGCTTTTCGACTGAAATATTTTGAATGTATTGGTCTATCACAGGCGGTAGGCCGAAGTCCTTGATCTCTTGCTTGAAATTGCCGTAAATTGCCGTTTGACCGTCAAAAAAATGCATTTTATCATGGTCTTCCCAAGGTTTGAAAAAGGCCATAAGCGACCATTTTTCATCTTGGGAATAAGTGATTGTTGTCATCAAACTCGCCATTGTCGCTTCCTCGTCGCTTAAGCCGAAAAAGCGATTATCCCGCGGACAAAGACTATCTGTCATAGTCCGGATTTTGGCAACTTCGCCCAATTGTTTCGGAAACAATCCGGTTTCAATTTGCCAATTTCCTTTCCGTAGATATGCCGATGCATTGGATAATTCAATATCAGTTTTTTCTATCCGATTATTCGGCCACAGATTGTTGTATTGAATATCACTCCTTAGAGTAAACTGAAGTTTATCCAGGAGCGGGGTTTCATAATCATATTTACCGCCCAAGCTAAGCTTTGCGTTAAAATACGAATCATGGTCGGTTTCTTTATTGTCAAATGCTTGATAATAGGTTGAGCTGATTTTTCCATCTAGGCTTGGCATTCCAGAAGATTTTGAAAAAGCATCTTTGGATTCTGTTACTTGATTAGTTTTTTCGTTTTCGGTTATTTCTGATTTTTCAATTGGTTGTTGTGGAGATAATGTTTGAATTGTTTCAATTTTTTGTGGTGACTTATTGTCATCTGCCAAATTTATTTGTTTTGCAACGGGTACTTTCTCTTCGGCGTCTGTTGTTTTTACTGAATTGATTTTTTCGGTCTGTTTTTTTGGTATAAGATTTAAATTTCGCGTTTTATGCGCTATCTTTTTTTCGGGTTTTTGATTTTTTGATACTGCGGTTAGAGTTAACTTTTTCTCCGACTGATTAATATCAATATCCCAGCCCTCTTTTACGCGAAACACCGTTCGAGCAATATTGTTTGTAAAATGAACAACGGAAATTTTTTCAATCGGTCCTTTATTTTCGTTTGACTGTATCCAATAATTTCTTTTTGGGAATGTTGTTTCATAATACTCGATAATTACAAGGCCCTTTCCTGTTTTAGGGTCTTTGGCGTATTTTTTTTCATACATCGGTGTCAACGAAAAATTTATCTCAAGACTTGAAATATTATTTTCGTTATTTACGCTTGTTTCCAGCATTTGGTTATACCAGATCTCAGCTAGCGCAAATTTACAGTTTAACAATAACGCAAATACGATAAAAAATGATAAACCAATTTTTTTCATAATTCACCTCCACAATTTGTTTTTACAGTTTTTTATGATTCATCTCAAGAAAAACCTTTTTTAAAGTAATAAAGCATGCTTCTTGAGATGAATCATAAATTAAATTTTCAATGTTCAGAATTTCTTATATTAGCACTTTTTTCTAATTTGTCAATAGTATTCAACTAAAATAAGCCCATTTGTATGATTTTGCAAATGGGCTTATAGAATGAAATTATCTGTAGAATGAATTTTTGGAAAAAATACCGGGATCAAGCGGAGAGTTATACTCAACCGTTATTGTTTGTATTTCTGTTTTGGATTTTTTAACAAAATTTTCCATGATCGTATGCATTGGTGTCCAGATATCGGAAATTTTTTCCAGTTTTTCTATACGGAGCTCTTTAAAAAACCCATCTTTTTTTTCACTAGCGTGGTAAAACTGAGCCTTTAGAACTAGGTATGAGTCCGACATAATCCAAAACACAATCTTATCATATTGCTCATCACTGGTTGATTTAACAATAGATTCTAGAATGTAACACTCATGTCCTTGGATTTTTTCTTTACCTGTGATGTTAAATGAAAATTCATCAGGATTGAATTTTTGTAAATCCAGACTTTTAAAATCCGTATTGGTAAATTCTCTGAATTGGTTATTACCCTTTATTCGAAAAGCTTTTTTCAGAGCAGGCATATAGGTATAGGTTTCATCATTCTCTGTTCCTTCCTGATCTTTCGTCAAGAAAGTAACACCGCGTACGTCGGACGGAGACAAAAATTCGATTTTTTGCTCATCCGTTTTTCCATTTCTTCGAAAATACATTTCCGTATCACGTTCCTGGCGTATTTTCCATTCCCCGTTTTTGAAGTTATAGAGTATGGTTTTTCCAATCTGGTGACTCGTTTGACCACGGTCTGCATCAACCATTAGCTTTGCCAAATCTTCTCCGGAAAATGGGTACTCTGCCGCAAAAGTATAATTGTAAAATCCAAATAAAAATCCGATAATCAGTGTTGCTACATAAGTATAAATTTTCATTTTTCTCTCCTTTTTTAAGGTTCGTTTTAAAATGATTTTTTATTAAATCATAGAGTAGTGTATAATATTTTTTTTATTTTGTAAAGTAGTTGATTTTTTCTGTTGATTTTTTCAAATTAAAAAACAGGACTGATATTATGTCCTGTTTTTGTTTGCAGCCTTTTCTGCTTTTTTATTTTTGGTTATTTCGTATAAATTCAAGTATTGATTTATCAATTTCACTGTTTGTTGCTTCAACCAGAAAATTCTTCGGGTTTTGATTAGTTTTTAGGTAATAATCCAAGGAAACCGGAAGCGGTTCGCCTTTTGCTACTCTTTTGAGCATTTCTATTGAAATATCTTCCGTTTCATTTTTTTCAAAAGATTTGAACAGATCATGCCAGTCTTCAACTACGGGCATATTATAAAAGTCGTATGCAATATTGTTTGCGTAATCGTCCTTAATGTAAAATCTCATTATTATATTTGGTAATATGTTGTTTTCTTCCAATGACGTCCTTTCGTCTATTTTGGGATGATCGATTGCGATTTTGACCATTGGTGGTCGATTATCAATTATTGGGTAGTTTTTGACAAATTCATTTTCTTGTTTTTTTTCTCGTATTGGTATTCTAGAAATATCTTTATTGTCATAAATCTTGTATACGGTTTGTACTGGTACTGAAATTTGAACCTTTTCAATTTCCGGTTTTTTGATCACTTCATTCCTGGTTTTATCTTTTTCAGCCGCAAGGTATTCAGCGGGCAGGGTTATGATTTTTTTCTCAGGCAATTTTTTAACAATCGTTTCTTTTTTTACAAACGATGAAAAAATTATTTCATTATCTTTTACCGTTTCTTTGATGCCGATATTTTCCGGCACCCGAATTACAATTCTTGCCGTTTGCGGATTAAAGGAGACTATAGATACTTGCTCAATCTCGCTTCCCAGATCTGTCGGCAGATGCCAATCGTTTTCTTTTAGTCCGGTATTGGGAAAATTGTAAATACAGAAACGCACACCCATATCAACGTATGAGGATTTTTCATACTTTGGTTTGTCTTCAAACTCAACAACAACTTTTTTTATGTTTGCCGAATCATCAATAGTCGATTTTTTAATCTTGTTTTTCAGGGTTGGTTTGACGCCTTTAATCTTTTTAGCATCTGAAACATTTTTGGCTGTAAAGCTCAATTTTTTGCCCTCATCAACCTTGCTTACGGCAAAATTTTCCTTTATCGTTACGACAACCCGCACAGTTTTTTCACTATAACGCACAACGGAAATTTTCTTGATGCCGCTTTCTCCGCTC
Organism: Candidatus Falkowiibacteriota bacterium; assembly: GCA_003514005.1. GTDB lineage: Bacteria > Patescibacteriota > Patescibacteriia > Patescibacteriales > UBA12075 > UBA12075. The sequence continues at coordinate 99,984 of DOSJ01000006.1, read as the reverse complement.
CCCGGTGAATACCAGCGGTTTTTTCCACTGAGTTCAGTATCGGGAAAATCAAAAACATAAACACTGTTTCCAAATTTGTCTTTGTAGTTTATGGTTGAGTATTCGGGGGTGGAAGAAAAATTAATTTCAAGTTTGTTGATTGTTCTGATGTCGTCAATTTCGGTTGATGTAATCGTGTTAGATGCAAAGGATTTTTCGGAAAAACAAAAAACCACTGCCATGACAAACAGTAAACTGATAACAAGTTTTTTCATTTTTACCTCCTGGTTAAAAGGATTTTATATGTTTAATTTATTCTTTTTTTAAGGTTCAGAATATCAAACGTTAGCATAATTTTTTGGTTTTGTCAACGTTTTTGGGCAAGATTTTTATATTCAAAATTTATTTAATGCTAGGGAATATTTTATAGTAATATTTTTTGTTGTGAAAAAGACGTTTTTTTGGTAAAATAGGGGTAGGTTAATAAATAATATTAATTTATGGTAAAAGAAAAAATTACTGATATAACAAGAAGAAATGCTCGTATAGAAAAAAATATATTAAACAGTAATCCCGAAGCTTTAATTGGTGGTGATGTTAATGCAGGAAAAAAAATAATTGACGGAATAAGAAAAAAAAGCACTCCTGTGAAAAGATTTGGTAGTGAAAAATTAAATTCTGTTAATGAAGATACGAGAAAGAGCAGTGTTAATAAATCTGAAAATAAATTACAAGAAATAGGAAAAATAATTGGAAGTTTGGAAGATAAATTTTCTGATATTTTATTGAGTGAAGTGTCAGATGATGAGAAAAAAAGTAATCTTGAAAAATTATTAAGTAATTTAAATGAACAGCAATTTGACGATAGTGAGAAAGCAGTATTAAAAAATAAAATTGAGAATATTCTTGCCAGTATCGGTAATGTGATAATTCATGAAAAAAGTTTTGATAATCTAGTGCCACCTAAAACTGAAAAAGTTAAAAAACAAAAAAAAGAAAAAAAATCATTATCCGGCTTTGATGAATTAAGTAGTTTTGAATTTAAAAAAGACGAAGAAATTGGTCTTGAAAATGAAGATAAGGCAGTAGCGTCAGCGGCCAAGCCAGATAATGTTGTTTTAGAAAATGATAAAATATCAAAACAAATACAATCGGAAAAATATTTAAAAAATGCAGAAAAAAATAAAAAAATAATAGATCGAGAAACATATAATGAAATAAAAAGCTATGAATCGCAAAGTTATGATGCTTTGTTGAATGATTATAATAATGCAATTAGCCATAAGAATTTAAAAGGTGAAAAATTGATTAAAAAATTAGATGACATCAGAACGAAGCTGGAAAAAATATATAAAAATAATTTTAATGCGCAAAGATTAGTAAGTATTATTACGAAAAAAATTGAAAATATTCAATTAAGTGAAGAAAAAATAAAAGATGAAATTTTGAAAGAACCAGAGTCGATTGAAGAAGAAAAGAGTGGTAATAACGAGGATAATATTTCAGATGTTACTCAAAAAGAGATTGATTTTATATTGAATAGTTTGGATGAAGACTTGAATAAAGATCAAGAAGCACAAACCAAAGAAATTAAACCATATATAATTAATGTTGATTCAGTTGATGTTACCGAGGCAGATGATAACGGTGAGCCACCTATTGATGTGGAATATACAGTATTGGAAAATGATGAAGATTTAAATAATAAAGATAAAGAAGAAATTATTGAGTTGACTGATACCGTTGAAGATAATAAGCAGAAAGAAAAAAATGACGAAGACTATTATGCGGGCACTGAAGCGGGTATGGTGCATATTGACGAAAGTGATAATCGTAAAATAGATAATAAAAAAGAAGAGCAATTAAGAGAAAAAGATGAATTTGAGGATTATGATGAAACAGAAGCGTTTTATAAAATTAATTTAGAAAGGGAAGAAGTAAAAACAAAAAAAGAAATTTTAGATTTGATTAATGATAATAAAAAAGAACAGAAAGCAGAGATTAATAAAACCTTGGCAGAGGAGCTTAATAGAATAGACGAATTGCCAGTCGCGGAAAAAAAGAAATGGTATGAAGGTATTGGAAATATCGGTTATTGGGCGTCGGAAAAGAAAAATGTTGCCATGGCATCCGCGTTTTCTGCGATTGGAAATAGATTTGAAGGGAAAGCAGGTGTTGTTGGAAAGTATTTTAATAATTATGCGAATATTTTTCACAAATCAGCCGATAATGATCGCAAGCTAAGAGAAATGGTGGGAAAAGGAAAGATAAGTACTAGTGTTGGTTTTGGGAAAGGGGCTGGCGTGTTCTTGAAATATGGCAAAATCGTATATGATTTTATGTTGCACGGGTCTTTTAAAAATTTGAATCCATTTCGCCACGTTACCGCAGGCGCAATGTTTCTTGGAAGAAGCGCAGAAGCATTGAAAGAAACTCGATTTGAATCAAAAAAGGCAATGGAAAATACGCGAGTCGGCAAAGAGAGTGATTTTGAGATATATGAAAAAGTCAGATATATAAAAAACGCGGATGGAACAAACAGCGCGAGAACAGATGCGGAAATTGAGGCTGAAAAAAATAAATTAGACAAAGAGGATTTAAGCAAATACGAAAAAGCTGAAAAAGATATGGGCAGAGCCATGGAAGAAGCTTATGCTATTTATGAGAATGTTTTTGGAGAAGATGAGCTTAAAAAAATGAAAAAGGGCGAGAAAGCATCAAATAGCGTTCTTGATCAAGCGCGGATAGAGCAGGATAAAAGCGCAGGGAAATTTGATGAAAAAAATCTTAAACAGTATATAAAAACCGAAGTAATCGAACAATTCAAATCCGAATACAAAAAGCAATTGCCAGAAGATTTGCAAAAAAGATTTTCCAGAGGCGAGATTGGGTATACGAAATGGTGGAAATTTTGTGTTGACAATAGCAAGGGCGTAAACTCATATTTGCATAAACTGAATGCAAAATTGGAAAAAATAGAAAATAATCCCAGACTAAGCGACAGTAAAAAAGTACAACAAAGAGAAGAATTGCTTTTAAGAAACGAGTCATTTATAAACGACTTGGATCGCATGGTTGGTGATGCCGGTGCGGTTGATACGGTTGCGTATGTCAGTCGCTCTGTTGAGCGAGGAGCAAAAATTACAAGCTCATTAATGATGATTGATTCGCTTAGATTATTTGCTATGAATGCCTGGGAATTGTGGAATGTTTCTGAAACGAATGAACAAAATTTGGATTTAAAAAGCTTGATCGAAAAAAACCTTAAGAATAAAAAAAATAATGACGCAAGAAATACAATTACCGCCAGATCAAGGACATTTGATTCTATATCAGTAAATGAGTCGGATAAGATTTATATGCCGTCGCCTGATAGCGCGGATAGCGAATTACGCGTTTCAGATTATATTCCGTCTCCGGAAGAAGTAAATGAGAATTTAACTGAAGTTACTATTGGCGGCAAGATAAATACTTTTTCCGAGGCGGCTTATGAGGCGGCGAAAAAATCGGACGTAAAAACGCAGGATAATTTTATTCGACATTATTTAAAAGACGATAGTGTCGCGATTGATGACGGTAATCGCGCGGAATTGATAAAGAGGGCAGTGCGAAAATTATCGGTTTTGAATTTGAAAACCGGGGATGGTGATGATGTTGAAAATCTTGTGTATGAGGGCAATGTCGGACAGCTTAACACCGACGGAAGCTTTAAGATTCTTAAAGGTGATGGTCTTAGCGATGCTCGTGTCTCGAGCGAAGAACAATTGCGGATGGACGCGCTAAAACTAAAAGTATTGCGTGATGAAATCAATGGGACAAGGGGTGGCGACGCCAAGCCTGATTTGCCAAATACTACTTTTGAAAATTCGTCTGCAGGTAGTGGAGAAAATATTAAAATCGAAGACGGAAAAATTGAAGTGACGCTTGATCGGACAGGTGATAATACGCCGATTCGGATGGATGAGGCAGGGCGAGAGAAGGGTTTGACGAGTAGTAGCTTTAATATACCGCAAGAAAAATCGGAAGCAAGTAGTGGTCAGGAATTTTTCACAAATGCGGGTAATTCCGAAACGGCGAGTGCAATGGAAAATAGGAACGAAGCGATTGTAAAAGAATTTATTGAAACACATCTCAAACAGGAAAATCTGGATAAAATAATAGATAATATGCCGATCAGCTTTAAGGAGAATGAAGATTTGCAATTGAATTATTTAAAAATATTCGCCGGTAATGACTCTGAAAAAAGTGATGGTATAAAAAGCATGTTTAAGCTAAACTATAAGCCGGAAGAACCGGTTGGATTTACGGTTCATGAAAACGGTTTGCTTACAATTAATGACGTAAACGGCAAAGAGGGAACCAGTATTCTAATTGATACAAAAAATAACCTAATCGGATTGGATTCGCCGGAAAAAGAAAAGGCCTGGGGGGTTAAGTCAACCTTTCTCGGTTTTGGAAAAAAAGTCCCATTGGAAAAACTTGAGCCGGAAAGCTTAAAAACAATTAATGAGTTGGTGAGTGAAAAGGACATGAATGTTATAGAAAATATTGAAGAAGAAGATTTTAAGGAAGTGATTCAAGATATTTCGGAATAGTTTTATAAAAAAATACCCCTCTGATTTAAAATCAGAGGGGTTTTTTCTTGGATTATTTCCAAGAAATTGAGATGTTTTTGTTTTCTCCGTACCTGTCTGTTTCGCCATTTGCCCTGATCTCTATTACGAGATTTGGGTTTTTGGCTTTAAGGAGATTTGCGGCCGCGTCAGCTCTTTTTTGAGAAAGAATTTGGTTTGCGGTAGCGGTTCCGCTTTTGCTTGCATTGCCTTTTATCAGGACAAGACTTGCTTTGGTTGCGATTTCGTTCAGGGCTGCTTCACCTTCTTTGGTGAATTGCTCCGACCCTGGCTTAAAGAATGCCAATTTATTGTGAATTTTATCTTCATGCGCAAATTCAACCAAATCTTCAAGCCCGCCGACTCTGTTTTTGAGCTTGTTAATCTCACCCCAGAGTGCGGAAGTATTTCCGCCATCCGACGAACCGGATTTTTCCGATTGTTTTTGTTTTGCCGAGGAGCCGGATTTAGCCTTTGAATTTTCGGCCGGTCCTTTATTTTCCTTGGGGGTAATCTTTTTTTCAAGACCCAAAGATGGCGGCGCGGAGCCATCTGTTGCACTACTTAAAGGGCTTGATTGCACTTTTCCTTCTTTTGCAGGAGCGACAGGTGCCGTTTCTTCAGTTCCTGAAAGATCTTCTGTCTCCGTATCCTTGCTAGTATCTGCGGATACATTTACTTGTTTAAAAGTGCTGGGGTCAAGTCCTTTGGTTTGAAGGCCTGAGCAACCGGTAAATATAAATGCAAACAATACTATCGACAACAATATGCTTTTTATCATTATCTGTCTCCTTACATCAAATTGGGAAGGGTTATATTCTTTCCACCTACAATGAAATCGACTCTGCGATCATCATAGTGTCTTTCCGGACCGAACGCCGCTTCTGATTCGCCGGCAGTATCCGCAATAACCATTGTTCTGAAATACTCTTTGATTTGTGCGTGCATTTCCGGTGGATTTTGCAGTAACATCGCTTTTTCCACAAGCATTTTTACATTTTCCGCTCGATGTTTACCGAGATCCAGATTATAGTCTTCACCGCCGCGCACATCGCAAAAACCTTTTATGATTATTTTGATATTATTTTTGAAAAGATGATAAAACACCTTTCCCCATAACCATATAGTCGGTGATTGGTCATCGTAAGGCATGGCAATATCATAATCAAGTTTAACCGGCATTGGTGAAAATGCAATAGATTCGGTTTTTTGCGGTGGCACAGATGTATTCAATTCTGTCTGTGGGGTTTGCGCAGAGACCGGAGTTGTTGTAGCCGGTTTTGTGCTTGTTGATGGTTTTTCGCTTTTTATTCTTTTAATCTCAGCCGGATCTACATAGTACATTTTAGCCAAGTAGATTAGGTATTCTCCGGCTTCAAGCTCGGAATCTGAAAGTAAAAAACCAAAGGCGACAGATGCGATGTCGGATAATATCCGTGTAATTCCACCACCGGCACTTCGTGTCATTGAATCTTGTTTTTCACGAACCAGAGTGGAAACATGACAATAATTGCCGTTTGTGTATTTGTGCATTTCAACCGCGGCACGTGCCTCAATACTTTCGCGATTTTCATTTTTTTCACCGACGATAACAACGGTGTTCAGATACGTTCCGGATATCTCTTCACCAGGCTTCCAAAAAAATATATTTGATAAAGATCTATCTATGGTAGCAGGTTCGTCAATAAATTTTACTCTGTCAGGAGACACTATGTTTGCCATAGATCTCAGCCTATCAACCGGTAACCCATCCAGATTGCTGATGTATAGGGTGTGGTATGTTTTTGGGCCCTTTTCTTGCTGACCTGCGTTTTGCAAGGGATTCAAGGGATTGTTATTGCCAGCAGGACCCGCTTGCACCCATGGAGCGGATTGTCCGTTATTGTACCATACATCTCCGATTTGAACTTTGTTGTCCGCTGTTGAAGTTATTGATTCAGCAGAAACATGAATAGGGGAAAAAACGAAAAATGTTATTCCCCATACGATAACTGTAAATATAAATCTTTTCATTTTTTCCTCCTGTTAATTGTTTGGCTTTGTATTCACAACTGATTGAACAAATCCAGTTGCCGAAATACCGCCGTATTTGTCAGTACCCATTTGTGTGTATGCTTCCGTTTTTGCGAAGCCGGTTGTGTTTGGCAGGGCGTTATAGCCGGCATTACCAATGGCAGTAATATAATTAGGGCCGTTTTGATCTCTGGATTTTGCAGTTACCCAACCTTGATTGACAATTTTTGCGGAAAAATCATTTGAACCGATGACTGTTTTTCCGCTAACTTCGGCTCCAACGTATCTTCCATCAGAACTGGTGTATGCCGCAGTATATCCTTCAATTGATATATTTTCCTTGGCATCAATAACGGTTAAACATTTTCCGTCAAATAAAAATGTTTGTGTTCTTTCTGCTCTTGCCTCGGCAAATTCAGTTTTTATTACAGAATTTCCGCCGGACATTCCCTCGCCCTTGATGGTGATTGTGCCGGAAGCGGAAATAATAACTTCCGATTTTCCGAATAATGAATTTGCTTTGCCGCCCTGTTCGTCTGTTGATGATTCGTGCAAGCTGATGACATAAACATTGTCTACATGTATTGAGCCACTTTCATTTCCGGGATAACTTACTTCAAGATTTGCCCTGGAATTATGATCAAGTGATTCAATGTGAAATACAATTTTTCCGTCTTCAGTAGTGGTATAATTTCCAGCAGACAAAGGGCTTGTGACAATTAAGCACAAAAAAATAACTACAAATAGATACTTCATAATTTCCTCCTTGTAAAATGAAAAAAAATATTATCACGCAATCGCTTGCGTTATTAAGTTGTCAAAGAAAATTGGGATATTCCCAATATCAAAAAATATATTTTGATTTCAAATCTTAGCATATTTTTAGTAATATGTCAAGACATTTTTTTTGTTTTTTGTCAAATAATAAAATTTGGAAAATAATCGTTTTTTGTGTTATAATAGGAGAGGTTATTAAGAGTTTTGATTAATTAGAATTTGTTTATAATTAGCAAAAAATGGAGAATTACCATAGTCATGATGTAAAATCGATTATCGAAAAGCTAAAAAGCGGGAAAAACGGACTAAGTAGTATAGAGGCCGAAAAGCGTTTGCAAAAAAACGGATTAAACGAAATACCCAAAGAAAAAACTTTAGGCGCTTTTAAGATATTTATATCGCAATTTAATAATTCATTGGTATATATTTTGCTATTTGCCGGCGCATTGTCCCTTTTTTTGGGTGAAAGAGTGGATGCCGGAGTTATTTTTAGCGCTGTTTTTATAAATGTTATCATTGGTTTTTTTCAGGAAAATAAAGCCAGTCAGGCTATTGCAAAATTAAGACAGCTGGTAGAGCACAAAGCTTTTGTTTTGCGCGATGGGCAGGAAAAAATGGTTTTGAGCGCAGAGGTTGTTATCGGCGATATCCTAATAATCAAAGCCGGTAATCGCATAGCGGCGGATGCCAGAATAATCGAGTCCGCTGATTTGGAGATAAATGAATCCGGGTTAACCGGCGAATCATTGCCGGCAAGCAAGAACATCAAGATTGTTTTTGCTAACGCGGTTTTGGCGGATCGGGGAAATATGGTCTATGCCGGTACGCTTGTTGTCCGCGGACAGGGAAGGGCGATAGTCTGCGCAACGGGAAGGAATACAGAGATTGGAAAAATTGCCGCCCTCGTAAACGAAACCAAAGAGGAAAAAACGCCTTTGCAATTGCGACTTGGTTCGTTTAGCCGTACTTTGGGATTAATATTTTCTTTGATTTGTATCTTGATAGTTGTGGCTGGGTTGGCTCAAGGACGTCCATTGCTTACTATGATAGAAACAGGAGTGGCAGTCGGCGTGGCCTCGATACCCGAGGGCCTTACGGTTGCGGTTACTTTTATTTTGGCGCTCGGGATGCAGAGAATTTTGAAAAAAAAGGCATTGACTAGAAAACTAGTTTCGGCGGAAACTCTGGGATCGGTTACTGTCATTTGCACTGACAAAACCGGAACATTGACCGAAGGCAAGATGCAAGTCGCGCATATCGTTATCGGGGAGAAAGAATTTGAGATGGCAACACTTGGCAGTCGGCAAGAAGAAAAAGAAGCGGCCGCGGTCAGCCTAGCCTTGCAAAGCGCGGCCATGTGCAATGACGCTTTTGTGGAAAATCCAAATGACGAACTATCGGCTTGGCGCTTTATCGGATCCGGAACCGAAACCGCTCTTTTGTCCGCCGCTATCCAGGCGGGGGTACGCAAAGAAGAGCTTCTCAAGATTGAGCCAAAGATCGGTGAAATGCCTTTTGATAGTGAAAAGAAATACATGTTAAGTCTGCACGAGGGTCAAGACGGTGATTTTGTTTTGTATGAGAAAGGCGCGCCGGAAAGGCTTTTGGAAAAATCAAGCGAATTTTATCATTTGGGTGATGTTAAAAAATTATCAAAAGAAGAAAAACACAAGCTAATCGGCACATACGAAAAATTAACGGCAAGGGGACTGCGCGTAATCGGTGTGGCTATTCGCAATTTGCCAAATAAAGAATACTCTGATTATTGTGAAAAGGGTAATATAAACTGGGAAGCAATAAACAGGGAAATGACGTTTATCGGCTTTATCGCAATTAAGGATCCATTGCGCCCCGAGGCCAAGGAAACAATCCGGCAATGTATCGAAGCCGGCATTCGTCCGATTATGATAACCGGAGACCACAAGCTGACTGCCAAGGCGATTGCTTCTGAAATCGGCCTTAAAGTCAAAACCGAAAATATTATCACAGGCGAAGCACTGGACGCGATTGATGACGATAAGTTATTCCATCTGGTTTCTGAAATAGATGTTTACGCACGTGTCAGTCCGCACCACAAATTGCGCATTGTCAAAGCCCTGCGTGCTCGCGGCGAAGTGGTTGCCATGACCGGGGACGGCATCAACGATTCGCCGGCGCTCAAAGCCTCGGATATCGGCATTGCCCTGGGGACAGGAACGGATATTGCCAAAGAGACGGCGGATTTGGTTTTGCTGGATGACAATTTCAGCACGATTGTTTCGGCGATAAAACAAGGCCGGATAATATTCAAGAATATTAGAAAAGTCATAACCTTTTTGGTGTCAGACAGCTTTTCCGAGATGATCCTTATTGTCGGCTCGATTTTGTTTAATACGCCTTTGGCGATTTTGCCGGCGCAGATTTTGTGGATAAATATTATCAATGACAGCCTGCCGCATTTTTCTCTGGCCTTTGAAAATGAACACGGTACAATCATGAAAGAAAAACCGCTTTTAAAAAACGAACCTTTGCTTAATGTTGAGATGAAAAAAATCATTTTTAATGTCGGCATAATCCGCGATGTTCTAATCTTTGGCCTTTTTTTTCTGCTCTGGACCTATAGCAACGGCTCGCTTGAATCGCAGGCGTATTTAAGGACGTTAATGTTTGCCATCCTTGGTATCAAATCGCTTATGACCATATTCAGCTTGCGATCTTTCAATACCCGCATTTGGAAAATCAATCATTTGGAAAACCCGTATCTCTTGGTTGCCGTATCGGCGAGCTTTTGTTTTATGCTTCTGGGTATCTATTGGCATCCTCTGCAGACGATTTTGTCTACTGTGGATTTGGATATGTTCGGCTGGCTTACTGCTTTTGGAATCGGCCTTCTAAGCATCGCGTTGATTGAAATTGTCAAAACAAAGCACATAATTAAAATAAAAAAAGAAAGAATAAGGCATTTAAATAGTAACATCGAGCTATGATTTTTCGAAGAAAAAAAGAAAGCCTAATCAAAAAAATATTTTCGCATAAAATTTTTATCAGCCTGATCGGGCTGGCGATTATTATTTTTATCAGCATACCGATGGCAAAAAATGTCAGCAAGCGCTATACTATAAATCAGGAGATCAAAAAACTGCAGGAAGAAATCAAAGAAATGGAAAAGAAAAATCAAGAGCTTAGCAAGCTGGCTGAATATCTTGAATCGGATCAGTTTATCGCCGAACAAGCGCGCTTGAATCTTAATTATAAAAAAGAAGGGGAGGAGATGATTGTGATAAAAGACAAAGAAAACGCGGGCAAAGAAGGCGCGCTTGCAACAGAGGATTCACCCTACGACATAAAAGGAAAAAACGAAGAAACAAAAAAACCAATCAGCAATCCGCGGCAATGGTGGGAGTACTTTTTTTAATTTGAAATTTTTAATTTGAAATTTTTAATAAATTTTAAATGTTTAAATTTATATTTATTTTGTTAAATAAATTTTTGAAAATTAAAAACTAAAAATTTAATAAAAATTTCAAATTAAAAATTAAAAATTAAATCCGTGTTACAAAGAAATACTAATTTTAACTATAGTTTTTTCTAAAAAATCATTATTGAATATATGCCAAACGAAAATAAAATTGAGAAGAGGATTGACGGTTTGAAGGCCGGTAGTGAGCAGATCGCGAATTCGCGGAAGATTGTGCTGGAGTCGATTGGTGAGAATGAAAATACCACACCGGAAAAAGGCGAAAAAAAATACGCTCTGGACGGTTTGGCGCGCAAAAGCGTTTTGAAAAGCGAGGCGGCAAATCTTTTGGAGGCGAAAAAAGAAGAACAGAGAAAAGAATATGATTTGAATATCAAGAAAGACAAGGGTTTGAAATTCATTGATTCGATTAATTTGCTCAATGCCACAGACGATCGCCTAGACCGAAAAAGAAAAACAAGCATTGAAAAAGTGCTTGGTTTTCCATTGAAAAAGACAATAAAAAAAGAAGTAAAGAAAGCAATAGTAGAAGAAAAACCGCTAAAAGCAAAACCGGAAAAAAAAGTGGAAGAGAAAAAAGCAGTAGAGAATAAAGCTGATTTTAAACAGATCGATAAAAAAGAAAAAGAAAAGCAAAAAAAAGAATTAATAGAAAAAAATATAAAAGAAAAAGCGCAGAAAAAAGCGGAGCGACGAAATAAATTGGAAAAAAGCCAAAAAGCTTTGCTAAATTTTTTTAAACAAACAAAAAATAGTTTTAAAAAAAATTGGGAAGGATTTAAAAAAGATTTTTGGAAATATACCAAAAAAGCCTTATTCATGATAATTGCTTTTTTTCTGGTTTTGTTATTTTTATATTTCGGTTTTGTCCTGTTTATTATTAAAACCGATTTTGACAAACCAATCGCGCGCGCCTTATCACGCCATATTCCTTTGCCGGCGTTTATTGTCAAAGGCAAGGTGATTGATTATTATTTTTGGCAAGACATAAAAAAACAAGCTGAACCCGAGGAAGGTGAAAGCTTGGAAGTAGCGGCGCGAAAAGATTTGGCGCAATATCTGGCCATGAATGAGCTGGCGAAACGTTATTCGTTGCCGTCGATCGCATTTTCCGAGATTAAAAAAGACGCACCCATGAAAGATTTGGCCGCCAAAGCTCTTTTTGACGAGGTGATAAATCAGGTCGCGATTAATCGGATAAGGAGTATAAAGAAGATGATTGATGAAAAGAATGATTTTGTGCGCGTATCAGAAAAATACGGCGATGAGCTGGGTAAGACAACGATTTTGTCAGAGAATAAAGAAGAATTGCCATACTACAAAAAGCTGGAAAACCTAGAGGTCGGAGCTATCAGCGAAATCGTGGTTGCGGATAACGGCTATTATATTTTTCGCTGTTTTGAAAAAAACGAAAAAGAGCAGATACTCAGCTATGTTCTGGTGAAAAATGAAAATTTTGATAAGTATTTAAAGCAAATGATAGAGGGCTATAAATTTATCAGTTTTGTTGATTGAAAGAGACGCTGATTTACGCGGATTTTTACGCGGATTTGCACGGATAATGATTGAGCCGAAAATCGGACTTGAACCGACAACCTCTCCCTTACGAAGGGATTGCTCTACCAATTGAGCTATTTCGGCGTTGGGATTTGCGATTTATGATTTACGATTTACGATTTAAAAAATCGTAAATCGAAAATCGAAAATCACCTGAGCGAGCGATGGGAATCGAACCCACGACTCAACCTTGGGAAGGTCGCGTATTACCATTATACTACGCTCGCGAATATTTTAATAATATAGTATTTTTGAAAAAATGCAATATCGTCATTATATCTATCAAGCACCGTTCCGTAAAGGCTTGGATTAGTTATTTGCTATTCAAATTTTTTTGGTTCTTTAGATAATTTTATGGTTAAAATATTTTGTCATTCCCGACACTCCATAGCCCCGCAGGGAATAAATATTAAATGATCGGGAATCTTGGTGAATAAATATCTAATTATTTTTTCACCAAGATTCCCGCCTACGCGGGAATGACAAATAAAGGAAAAACGTTTAATATTTACCCACAGAATTGTATAAAGAAACTTTTTTAATAGTAAAATATCGTCTATTGTGTGTTGCGTGTTTCATGTTGCGCGTTGTTCGAACAGTCCTCGCTTCGATAATAACTAATTTAAGCCTTTACTACACTGCAATATTTATTTTAGCATAAATTATTAATTCTAAACTAATTCTAAACTGGTTTAATAATAAGTTACGTGCTATAATTTAATGGTTATGAAAAAAAAATTCTTACAATATTTATTGATTACTTCGTTTATTATTTTTCCTTTTTGTGTTTCTGCAGAAGAGGCGGGTTTGACAGCGGTGCTGGAAAATAGTTTGTATTCGATTAATCTGGATAAAGCAACGATTGCCAAGGGCTACACTGTGAGTGGGTTTGGGGATAAGTTGAAATTATCTTTGGTTCCGGGGATTTTGTCAGAAGATACGCGCGTGGAGATTTTGGATTTGCGTGAAGAATTGCCTTTGCCTTGGCAGATGAATATGATTAGCGATGTTTTTCAGTTTGAATTCATGAACAAAGCGGCCTATGATAACCACAAGCCGTTTTATATCCAATTTGCCTATAACGAAGTAAACAATTTCCACAAGCAAGTGTTTTTTTATGATAAGAATTTCGGCTCTTGGCGGCCATTGCCCACAACGGATTTTCCCAAGGAAAAGTTTGTCCGTTCGCTAATCCATTTGCCTTATGCGCGGATTGCGGTTTTCGCTTATCCAAATGTCCTTACTGTCGGCAAAGCAAGCTGGTACGCGCACAAAGCAGGCGACTTTGCCGCATCGCCGGATTTTCCGATCGGCTCAAAATTGCGTGTTTATAATCAAGCGAATAATAAATTCGTAGATGTTGTTGTGAATGATTTTGGACCGGATCGCAAGCTTTTTCCGGATCGTGTTGTTGATTTGGAAAAAAATGCTTTTTTGAAAATCGGCAGTTTAAGCGAAGGAACTTTGAATGTCAGGGTAGAGCCACTTAGCATTGCGACGCTCAAATCCGTAAGCGCGCTAAGCAATAACGAGACCAGCGCGAGCGACGCGCCGCAAATAAAATTAAAGTCAGCCCTAATCATGGACGAAACGGATAATAAAATTATTTGGGAAAAGAACAGTAGCGAGACCTTGCCCTTGGCAAGTCTGACAAAGCTAATTGCTGTTAAAGTTTTTTTGGATACGAAGCCGACATTGGATAACGTAGTCGCTTATAGCGTGGCGGACGAAGAATATAATTATCAACATGTTAATAAGTGGGAATCGGCCCGGTTGCGGATTAGCGACGGCGAGACTTTGACGATTAACGACCTGATATACTCCTCGCTGGTTGGTTCGGCAAACAATACTATCGAGTCGCTTGTGCGCATAAGCCCCTTAAATAGGGATGAATTCATTGCGAAAATGAACTCAGTCGTAAAGGAATGGGGCGCTAGTACGACGCACTTTATCGAACCGACAGGCCTGGCCCCGGAAAACGTGAGTTCTGTCCACGATTATGCTATAATAACCAAAGAGGTTTTGAAGCATCCGATTATTGCCAAAGCCAGTACCATAGGACAGTATGAATTCACAACTGTAAATAAAAAAATATATCACAAAATAGTAAATACGAATCAGATAATCAAGAGTGATAAATATACAGTCAACGGATCAAAGACAGGATATTTAAATGAATCTGGATATTGTCTAATGACAAGGGTTGGAACAAAACAAAACAAAAATATTATTGTCGTAACCTTTGGTGCAGAAACGCGAGATCAAAGTTTTAGTGAAACCGAAAAACTAATCCAATACGGACTTATCAAGTTATAGAGATTTCAATGTTTTCTTTTATTCGTATTTTTTCGTCATTTTCGTGTTTATATCTAAAACAGAGACACGAAAATAAACGAAATTAACGAAGAAATGTGCCATTAGGCTTAATTTAAATATGATCAGATTTTATAACGTTACAAAAACATATCACAAAAGTGGCAAGGCTTTGAACAAAATCAATCTTCATATCAAACCGGGTGAATTTGTTTCTATTGTCGGGCAATCCGGAACCGGAAAAACGACTTTGGTTAAAACTATGATCGGTGAAGAGGGGATTGATGAAGGAAAAATCGTGGTCGGCGGATGGGATATTACCAATATCCGGCAAAGAGAGATACCGGTATTACGGCGGCAGATTGGCGTAATTTTTCAAGATTTCAAACTGCTTAGCAAAAAAACTTTGTTTGAAAATGTCGCTTTTGCTATGCAAGTTTGCGGCGGATCTTCCGGCAAGATAAAAAAGATAGTTCCGCATGTTATGAAAATCGTTGGATTGGAAAGAAAGGTTAACGACTATCCGCAGGAAGTTTCCGGCGGTGAACAGCAAAGAGCGGCAATCGCGCGTGCGCTTGTGCATAGACCAAAGATTCTTTTGGCAGACGAGCCGACCGGCAATTTGGATTCACTAAACGCCAATGAAATCATCGAGCTACTGTTGCGGATAAATAAATTCGGCACAACTGTTATCTTGGTAACTCATAATCGCGAGATCGTCAACAATTTGAAAAGGCGGGTGCTAACGATTGATAACGGAACAATTATCAGCGATCAGGCGGTGGGGAAGTATATATTATAAGAACAATCCTCTTGTCATTCCCGCGAAGGCGGGAATCTTGGTGAAAAGATAGGCGATTGAGGATAATAAAAATGCTCTTAAAATGAATGTTATAGTAAAATAATTTGTTTATTTTTTAACCAAGATTCCCGCCTTCGCGGGAATGACAAAATTTTTAATTAAAAATATGTTTCTATCTTTCGCAAGAATAATCAAATTTAGTTTTCAAGATATTTTTCGTAATATCTGGCTGTCTTTGGTTACGATAATCATTTTGATTCTTGCCTTGTTCACCGTGAATATGCTTTTGGTAGTAAGTGTAGTCGGCGAAACCGCTGTTGGCGCTGTGCATGACAAGATTGATATTAATCTTTATCTAAAAACAGACGCGAAAGAAGAAGAAATTTTGGCGCTGAAAGCCAAGATTTCCGAGCTAAGCGAAGTCAAAGAAGTTACTTATGTTTCAAAAGAGGCCGCTTTGAAAAATTTTACGGAAAAACACAAAGAGAACCAAGAAATACTTGGTGCTTTGCGCGAGCTGAATATCAATCCCTTGACCCCGACAATGGTTATTAAGCCGGTTAATCTGGACGTGTTTGATAATTTGATCAATAAGCTGAACGCTTATGACAGTGAAATAATCGAGTCGCGCAATTTTACCAACTACAAAACTCTGCTGGGAAAAATCAACAACATCACAAAGAAAGTAACCGATGCCGGTTTGATGCTTAGCTCGATTTTCGTTTTTATCACAATGCTTGTCATATACAATTCCGTCCGCGTCGCAATCTACACACACCGTCGTCAAATTTCCATCATGAAGCTGGTCGGCGCATCCAATTATTTTATCCAAATGCCATACCTGGTTTCAAGCATTATTTACACGCTTTTCGGCGTGCTCGCTATCATGGTTATTTTTTATCCATTCCTAAGCTTGCTTCAGCCATATCTGGAAACCTTTTTTGTCGGTTACAATATAAATCTGATAACCTATTTCTACGGCAACGCATTCAATATTTTCGGACTCCAATTCCTGGCCGCCGCCCTTATCAATATCGTTGCGAGTTTGATAGCGGTCAGGAAGTATTCGCGGGTATAAATTTTTGCAAAAAATAAACCGACTTTTTGAGGGTCGGTTTTTTTATGCGTTTTTTTATTTGTCAATATTATATCTTTCTTCGATGTATGTTTGTATTAAATATAATACAATAATCACGGCGGAATAGACAAAAGGAATAAGTAAAGTTAAAATATTTTCTGTTTGGCTCAATGTTTCATTCATAATTCCTCCTTCTTATCCGAACCTCCAAATTTCATTGTGCAGGTTTTTCTAAAAATTTCTCCTCTTCTAATCATTTCTTTTGATTCTTCTGCTAATCGAGCAAGGTACGCCAATTCTTCGGGGGAAAGCGGACTGCGTATTCTTTCAACACATTTTCCTGAATCAATTAAGTCTTGAAATATTTTGTGCCTTTTACCGGTTTTAGGGTCTGTTGTGTCCATTTAATCCTCCTTTTTTGTCTGTTCGCCAAATTGAATTGTACAGTTTTTTTTAAAAAACCGCCCTCTCCTGGCTGATTCTTTTGATTGTTTAATTAATTCTTTGAAGCGGTTTATTGTTTCGGATGGCAGTGGTTTAAGTTCTGTATCATAACATCTTCCGCTTTCAAGCAAGTCCTGAAAAATTTTTTTTCCGGTTTCAGAGTTTGTTGAGTCCATTTAATTCTCCTTATTATCTAGTTATTATTAATGAACGATAAATAAATGATATTTTGATTTTATCATTGAACTAATGTTTTGTAAATACAAAAAATATATTTTTGATTTTTTTGATATAAAATTAAGAACAGCAGAAAAAATGTGATTGTTTATTAACATGATAATTGATTCTAGTACTTGACAGAAGCTACTGCCTTTGCTAAATTAGCATAATCAATTGATTAAATTCGGAAAAAATGTTTGTTATTTTTATTTATTTTGAACTTATTTCATAATCTTTTTAAAAGGAGAAAAGTATAATGGCATTAATTAAAATGAGATTTGGAAAACTTCAGAACGGCTTTTTTCTTCTAGATGACTGTGGCGAAAAAAAATTATTTTTTGCTTGCGAACATGGAGAATGGTCTTTTCCTTTTCCGGTCCGGGACGGAAAAATTCAACGATCATCAGAACCAGGTACCGAAGCGATTTTTCCCAACCAGGAAGTAGAAGTTATCCCTCGTGAAGACTGGGATGAGTATGATATAACCGAACAGATGGTCAAAGATTTTTTTGGTGAATAATTCAAATTTTTTAGCAACTGAGCCTTCGTACGTAAAAAATTAATCGTATGGGGCTCATTTTATTTTGAAAAAAAGTATATTTACAAAAATTTAGTTACTTAATTTTTTATATCAGCAATAACATGAAAGAAGTAAGGGGGTTGACAGATTTTAATATTTTGTTAATATAACACAAGTTGCTCCTCGATAGCTCAATTGGCAGAGTGAGAGGCCGTTAACCTCTTGGTTCTCGGTTCAAGTCCGAGTCGAGGAGCCAACTCAAACAATTGTTCATTTTAACTTTGCTGAATGCTCATCAGCATCCTATAAAACATGGCTATTGTCTCATATAGATAATAGCCTTTTCTTTTTGGTAAAATGATAAAATATGGGTGGAGCCTGCAAAATAATTATTTATAGAAAGCGGGGGATGAAAGTATCCCCCTGTAAAGCGAAAAGTTTGTTAATAATCATCTTCGTCTGGACCATCATCAAGCACAAAGTCATCAATGGTCCATTCTTTTACCAATTCTTTTTCGTTTGTTGGCGTGCGTTTTGACGACACTTCTTCTTTTATTTTGTTACTCTTTTCGTTTTCCATTTCCCACCTCCATTGTTGGTTGTAGATTAAAATGAGCTTTCTAAAAATAATTATTTCGTGTTTGGTGGAGACGGATATATAATTGGTTGAATAATGTAAAAAAATTAATTACTAATCAGGGTGAATCGCAATACTTCTTTCCCGTCGACAACCACGGTTTCATTAAACATCTCCATGGGTCTAACCCAAAGCGAGTTATCACCATAAACTTCATGATTATACAAAGCGCGATAAACAGCTAATTCTTCTAAAGTTTCGCTGTGATGTGCCACACCGATAACTTCGTAAAAATTGCCTTTATAATATTTATATTTGCCTAGTTTCATGGAATAAATAATTATTTTTATTTTTTGATTTCACTTAATGTTTTTGATATTAGAATTATTTGGAATACTTTTTTATAATTATTCTATATCCAAAAATTTAGGTCGATGACTGTAAATTAATAATTTATGTTAACATTTTAAACCATCTATGCTTTGATTTATCAATAGCCTCAAAACCTTTTTTGGTTAAAAATCTTCGCATAGATTCATTGCCTGTAAAAGTACGCATAGCCTTGGCTCCCTGACTAATTGCTTCTTGCATAAGATACTCTAATACTTCTGAACCTATACCTTTTTTCATGTTTTCTTCTGTTTTTTCATCTGGTCCATGTCCGTTAGGATAAAACTGATTCAAGTGAGCTATAATATCTTTTGATTGAAGACCGTTTTTGAAGAGTATGCTCTGAATATCAGATTTATCGATTTCATCAATGGTTTCATAAATAATCTGTGCCTCACCATGTTCTCTTGTACTGCCATCTGGAAATTTAAAAACAAACTGATCGCCAATCGTGTTATCATCCCACTTTAGTTTTTCTTTAGTGGGAATAAAAGAAAGGTTTTGAATTTTTTCGAAGTACTTTTCCATTAGAAGTAGATATATTAGCTTTGATTAGTCCTAATATGCAAAATAGTGAGTTATTTTTTATTAAAAATTAGCTAAATAATAATATAATAATTCCTAGTAAAAAACATTTATACGAAGAAAATAATTATGTCGAATAAGAATCTGAAGAAATAATTAGAACGGAAAATTCGAGTTTTTAAAATTGGCAAAAAACAATCACTAGTTACTTGCATTATAACAAGGAATTGTTAAGACTTGCAAGTAAAGATATTTAAATGAGGTAAACTTTGAACGGTTTTACCTATAATTCAAAATTGACTTTTAGCGCCCATTATGTTAGTGTAAACAGTAAGGACAATGATATTTAGTTGTCTTATTTAAATTGAATTTTTTATCAATAATATCAAGGTAAGCGGGTGATCGCTCTTATTTTTTATTGAATAGGGGAGGAAAGTCCGGACTTTGAACCGCGTAGAGAAGCTTTGCTTCCCACGCGAGGAAAGCGGCAGTGGGTAACGCCCACCCGCCATACGCTAAAGCTTCGGCGGGCAGGCCCGAATGTAAATTTGTTTTACAATTTAGGTTTTGTTTAAAGATTTTTTAGTTAAAGCGAGGGAAAGTGCCACAGAGACAATACTACTTCGTTTCTTTCGAGGAGCGGGGGAAAGGTGAAAAGACGCTTGGTGTTTTTTGTTCTCGAGATAAAAGGCTACAAGCGTCGTCCTCTGGTGACAGAGTGTACGTGGTAAACCCTGCCTAAAGCAAGAGCAAATCCACCTACGCTAAAGCTTCGGTGGACAAGGCCCAAAAGGCTGAGTTAGCAGGATGCAAGGTGAAGATGGAAAAAAGTGGCTCGCATGACCCTAGAAGCAATTTTAGGGCTAGATAAATGATTGCCTCCCGTGAACACGCAGTGTTTTTATGGGAACAGAATCCGGCTTATAGCTTGCCTTGATACTATTGATAAAAATGCAAAATGCAAGTCTCAAAATGAAAAATTAATAATAAAAAAAATTAATTTTACATTTTCAATTGTCATTTTGAATTTTGAGATTTAAACTTTTAATTTTCTTTTATGAAACGAAGTGAATTATTTTTTTCTTTTTTATTGGTACCCTTGGATTATTTGATGATAATTCTGGCCGGTGTTTCGGCATACTATATTCGTTATGCTGAGTTTTTCCAGTCATTTCGTCCGGTTATTTTTGATCTGAAGTTTGGCGGTTATTTTAATGCTCTGGCGATCATCGGATTTATTTGGATAATCGTGTTTGCGCTTGCCGGATTATACAGCATAAAAAACGCCCGCACGCTTGCCAAAGAGATTTACCGCGTCGTGCTTGCTTGCTCGACCGGATTTATGCTTATTGTTGTGATTATTTTTATCCAGCGCGAATTGTTTGATTCGCGTTTTATTGTTTTGGCCGGATTGGTTTTGGCGATAATTTATATTAGCCTTGCCCGCAGTATCATCCGTTTTATCCAGCGCGCGCTTTACAAAAAAGATATCGGAGTCCACAAGGTTGTACTGATCGGCAATAGCAAGACCGTTGATACCTTGATATATGAATTTTCTTCCAGTAAAAGCTCGGGCTACAAGGTTGAAAAGCGTTTGCGTGATTTTAGCATCGAATCGGCGCAAGAGCTTGAAAGTTTTATCAAGATCAAAGAAATAGATGAGATTATTCAAAGCGATCCGAATATGAGCAAGGCGGAAACTATCCGGCTTTATGATTTTGCCGACGAGCATCATCTGACATTCAAATACGCTGCTGATCTTTTGGATACAAAAGTCCTAAAAACAGAGGTGAACGAGATTGCCGGTATACCGATTGTTGAGGTGAAAAAAACTCCGCTGGACGGTTGGGGTCGGATCGTAAAAAGAATATTTGATTTGATTTTTTCAGCAATTTTGATAATTATTTTAAGTCCTTTGCTTGGGCTTACGGCTTTGATAATAAAAATCGATTCAAAGGGTCCGGTATTTTTTTCGCGCAAAGACGATGATTCGCTTTTGTACCGCGTTGGCCAAGGCGGTAAGCTCTTTCATTATTTCAAATTCCGTTCTATGATAATAAAATCGGACAGTATGCGTTATAATGAATTGGCAGATCGCAATACGCGCGGCGACGGTCCGATGGTAAAGATAAAAGACGACCCGCGTGTAACGCGCTTTGGCCGTTTTATCCGTCGTTTCAGCATTGATGAGCTTCCAGAATTATTTTTGGTATTTACCGGAAAAATGAGCCTAGTCGGACCGCGACCGCATCTGCCGGAAGAAGTAGCGCGCTATGAACATCATCATAAAAAAGTGCTTACAATCAAGCCGGGCATAAGCGGAATGGCGCAAATTTCCGGAAGAAGCGATTTGAGTTTTGAAGAAGAGGTTAAGCTCGATACATATTATATCGAAAACTGGTCGCTGATTATGGATTTGACAATATTGCTTCGCACACCGCTCGCTGTTTTTAGGAATAGGGAAGTGGAGTAAATAAGCTGACATACGCAAATCTGACATTCTGAAATAAATTGAATTTAAGACTTGAAAAAAACTTTCAATTTGTCATTCCCGACACACCTCAGCCCCGCAGGGAATAAATATTAAATGATCGGGAATCTTGGTGAAAAAATAACTGATTATTTTTTCACCAAGATTCCCGCCTACGCGGGAATGACAAGATGAAAAAAATATTTATTTGCCATTCACAAATAATATTCTAAGAACCATAATTTTGAGAAAAACAAAATATGAAAGTAGCAATCATTCATGATCACCTAGCGCAGATGGGTGGGGCGGAGAAAGTGCTCCAAGTTTTACAGGAAATGTATCCGGAGGCGCCGATTTATACTCTGCTCTATGATAAGGAAAATATTAAAAAGAATTTCCCAAACAGCGATATACGGCCATCTATAATCCAAAAGCTTCCCGGCAGTCTAAGACACTACAAATGGTATATGCCTTTTATGCCTATGGCTATTGAGTTTTGTGATTTGCGCGATTTTGATTTGATTATTTCCAGCGCAAGCGCTTTTGCCAAGGGAGTAATCACTTCACCGGATTCTTTGCATGTTTGCTATTGCCATACGCCGACCAGATATTTATGGAGTGATACGCATCAATACGTAAACGAGCTTAAGTATAATAAATATTTTAAGAAAATAATCTCATTAATATTGAATTATGTTCGCATGTGGGATCGGCTGGCCGCCGACCGTGTGGATGTTTTTGTCGCAAACTCAAAAACCGTACAAAAAAGGATTAAAAAATACTATAAAAGAGATTCGGAAATTATTTATCCCAATATCGAAGATGATGTTTTTTATATATCGGAAAAACAAGAAGATTATTTTCTTACCGGTTGTCGCCTTGTGCCGTACAAAAGAAACGATATTGCGATTGAGGCTTTTAAAAAGTTGAATCAGGACAGCGACAAGAAATACAAGCTAAAAATTTTTGGTGACGGAATTGACAAAGAGCGTCTTGAGGAATTGGCAAAAGATGATAAGAATATTGAATTTTTGGGTCGCGTCAGCAATGATGAGCGCAATCGGCTTTATAGTAAATGCAGTGCTTTTATCAATCCGCAACGGGAAGACTTTGGCATTACCATGGTTGAGGCTATGGCTTCCGGCCGCCCGGTAATCGCCCTTAACCAGGGCGGAGCGACAGAAACCGTTGTTGAAGGCGAGACTGGGATATTTTTTAACGAAGAAAGCGCCGATTCAATTATTCATGCTATCAAAAGATTTGACACTGCTAGCTGGCATCCGGAAAAAATCCGTGAGCATGCCTTAAGGTTTTCCAAGGCAAATTTTACAAGAGAACTAAAAGCGCTTATTAATAAAGAATGGGAAAAGCACAAAGGAGGGGATTAGCCCCTCCTTTGATTTAAAATTGACTTAAATTTTTATGAAAATCGGAGTTGATATCAGCGTTTTGTTTGATAAATATTATAGCGGCGTATCAGAATATGCTTATAATCTGATTACGGAATTATTAAATATTGATAAGAAGAATGAGTACGTGCTTTATTATAATTCTTTTAAAGATTTGGAGCTGAAAAATCCTATCAAAGCGGATAATGTCCGGATGATAAAAACCGCGTATCCGAATAAAATTTTTAATTATGGCTTGCAAAAGATTTTCCATTATCCAAAAATAGATAGAGCGATCGGGGGAGTTGATATGTTTTTTTCTCCTCATCTGAATTTTTACTCGCTCTCAAACGACTGCTATAAAATAATAACAATCCATGACTTGTCGTTTTTACGTTATCCGGAATTTTTTTCTTTACGGAAAAATCTTTGGCATTCGGCTATTAATATCAGAACCTTGTTAAAGAAATATGATAAAATAATCGCAGTCAGCGAAAACACAAAACAGGATTTGATGGAACTATGTTCTGTGCCATCTGAAAAAATAAGCGTAATTTATTCCGGGTTGGACAAAAGCCTTTTTACTTTTAATGAAAATATTGCGCTTGAAAAAAATAATCAATTTAAAATAAAAGAAAAATATCGTTTGCCGGAAAAATATATTTTTTACATAGGAAATATTGAGCCTCGAAAAAATATTGAAACTATCATCAAAGCATTTGATGTTCTAAGGGAAAATACGTCGTTTGATTATGAGCTTATAATTGCCGGCGCTAAATGTTGGAAAAGCAACCGCACAATAAACGCATGGCAGGAGTCGAAAAATAAAAATAAAATCCGATTTTTAGGATATGCTGATAAGGTTGATAAAAAATATTTGTATGAATCCGCCGCATTATTTGTTTACCCCTCATTTTATGAAGGATTCGGATTTCCACCACTTGAGGCCGTGGCTTGCGGTTGTCCGACAATTACCGGGACAAGTTCCAGTCTGGCTGAAATTGTGGGTAAAGGCACTATTATGGTTGATGTCTTTAACATTAATTCTTTGGCACGCGCTATGAAAGCAAGTCTGGAAAACAACGACTTAAAATTGTATTTCTCGAAAAATAGTGCTAATTTTAAATTAAATTTTACTTGGGAAAAAAGCGCGGAAAGGCATTTGGCTCTTTTTGAAAGCTTTGCTGAATTTTTAAAAGTAAAATAGACTTTAATATAAAAATTTGCTAAGATATAAATGAGATAAAAATATAATATACTTACATATGGCACAAATGATAATAATCTTAATGTCATATTTATAATTTAGCAACAAAATTATGGATGAAAAAAAAATAATCACTTCAACAAGTTCTCGTGAGGGTGTAAAAAAAGAAAAGAATTTATCCACAAAAGGCCTTGATTATATTATCACGGCTGTTATTGGTTTGATTTTCTTTTTGACCCCGATCTTTTTTACGGGTATGGCCGCGCAAGGTCTTGGTTTTGAGAAAATGATATTATTCTATTTTTTGGCTTTAGTCGGATTAGTTGCTTGGGTTACAAAAGGCGTTATCAAGGGAGAAATGCAATTAAAACGGACACCGCTGGATATCCCTATTATTGCTACCTTGGTGGTTTTTGTCGTATCAACTTTGCTTTCCGTAAGCGCCAAAGACAGTGCAATCGGTTCTTATGGCAGTTCATCTAAGGGCTTGGCGGCAGCCGTTATTTTTGCTTTATTTTACTATTTAGTAGTAAACAATCTTGATTCCAAAAAAATCAAATCTTTATTTTTTGTTTTCATTACTTCCGCCAGTATTGTTATTGTATATGCATTATTACAGTTAAAGGGTTGGTTTATACTTCCGTTTGATTATTCAAAAAATATCAGCTTTAATCCGCTTGGGTCTTTGTCGGCTCTAACAACATTTATTGTTATCGTTTTGCCATTGTTGGTCGTAGCCATCACTCAAGTCAAGGAAATTTTACCTAGTTTAAGTTCCAAGTTGGCGATTATTATCAAATCTTTATTGGGCATTGTCGCTATATGCGCCTTTGTTGTCCTTACGCTTCTGAGCGGTTTTACTTTTTTGCCGGTTGCGATTGTTGGTTCTGTTATTATACTAATGTTCTTTTTGGCAAAAATTATCAAAACCAATAACAATAATCTTTTGATTCCGCTTGGCGTATTTTTATTGTTGATTATCTTGTTGGTGCTTGGGAATTTTAATTTTGTTAATTTAAATCTGCCAGCCGAAGTCAGTCTTTCGCGAAGCGCATCTTGGGATATTGCCAAAGCCAGCTTAAGAGAAAATCCAGTATTTGGCTCCGGTCCTTCGACTTTTTATTACAGTTTTTCCAAGTTTAAAAGTTTGGATTTTAATTCATCACCATTATGGAATGTCAGATTTGACAGTTCATCCGGCGCTTTGTTTGAATTTTTAGCAACAGTCGGCGTTTTGGGCGTTTTAATGATTTCGATTTTAGTTTTGATTTCGCTTTCAGTAACTTTCCTAACAATTATAAAAACCGAAAATAAAGAAATAAACTCCATATTGCTCGGATTCTTTGCCAGTTTTATTTCGGTAATCTTATTTAGTCTGCTCTTTGCCGCGAATAATTCTATTATCCTTCTGTCAATGTTAATTACGATTTTGACGGTTTCATCTTCGATGGTAATGTATCCGGAAAGATTTAAAGATATAACATTGTCATTCCGGTCTTCGCCAAAATACGCCTTGGCTTTAGCGGCAATATTTCTCTCTGTTAGCGCTGGTGTTGTTATTCTATTTACTATCGGACTTAAGATGTATATGGGCGATATTTATGCCAAAAACGCAATCGCGGCCGTTGATGTTGAGGAAAAGATTACGCAGTTAAACAAGGCAATCCAGCTCTCACCATATCAAGACGGCTACTATATTAATTTGGCTAATACCTATATGGCAAAAGCGAATCAGCTGGCTTTGAGCGGCACTGATCAGGCGGAGGTGGGAATCAATTTAAGCAAGGCGATTGAACAAGGCCGGATTGCTGTGGATATTGCCAAAAACAAAGCGGTTAATAACGAATCTTTAGGCTTGATTTATGAAAATGCGTCTTTCTATACTAGGGATGCCCTGGGTTGGTCTGAATCTTTGTACGCCAAAGTAATTGAACTAGATCCACACAACCCAACACCGTATTTGCGAACTGCTTTAATCAATATGGCCAGAGCCAATGCCGAAGCTGATCCAGAGGAAAAGAAATATTTTGTTAATGAAGCAATCAAAAAATACGACGAAGCAATCGCAAAAAAAGGCGATTTGGCTGCCGCTTATTACGGCAAGGCTATTGCGTATGAAAAAAATACCGATATTGACAATGCGATCGAAAATTTGAAACAAGCCAATTTGGTATCACGCAACAACCTTGACTATCGTTTTGAATTGGGGCGCTTGTATTTCAACCGCGGTGTTGCTCAGCCTAATTTGGGACAGACGGCATCTGCTCAGATTGCTGAGAATGATATTAATCCGGATGGAGACGCCTCAACTACTGATAAGCTCAGTGTCCAACCAAATCAAGCTACAGGAGGCGTAACTGCCAAGAATTCTGATTTGACTACTGCTGAACAGCTTTTCCTGAGCATAATCCAGGCAAACGCAAATCATGCCAACGCGCTTTATAGTTTAGCCGTACTTTATCAAAAAGTAGGTGAAAAAGATAATGCGAAATTAGCGGTTGAATCTTTATTAAAAGTACTGCAAGACGAAACAGTCAAAGACACGGTCAAGCAACAGTTTAAAGACATTCTGTAAATAGCAAAATACCATAAAAAAGCAAAACAGCCTGAATAAAAATCAGGCTGTTTTTGCTTTTTTTCATTTTGACATATAATAAATAATGGCTTATAATAAATACATTGGAAAAATAGTTTGAAGTATAAGTATTTATTATAAAATCAAATAATATGGAAAATATTGAAAAAAATCCGGAAATAAAAACCAGTGAAAAAGCGGATCGCTTGGAAAAACTTAAGGCTTTGGGAAAAATGAATGTCAATGCTTATCCGGCAAAATCAAAACGGAACACCTTGGTCAAACAGGTGATAGAAAAATTTGACGAGCTTTTTGAATTTCAGACCGAGGTAATAATCGCGGGGCGTTTGCGCAGTAAGCGTAGCCATGGCAACCTTAGTTTTGCTAATCTCGAGGATTTTAGCGGTACTATTCAAGCGGCTTTTTCCAAAAAAGATTTGGGCAAAGAAGCATACGATATATTTAGCGATCTGGTTGATGTTGGTGATTTTATTGAAATCAGCGGGACATGTTTTACTACGCATCGCGGTGAAAAGAGCCTGATGGTAAAAAACTTTACGCTTTTGACAAAGGCAATCAGGCCATTGCCGGATAAATGGCATGGGCTTAAGAACGAGGAAGAAAAATTTCGCAAACGGTATTTGGATATGCTTATGAACCCGGAATTAAAAGATCTTTTTCAGAAAAAGGCAAAATTTTGGGATGTTACCCGCAACTTCATGAAGGCAAAAGGCTTTTTTGAAGTAGAAACGCCGACTCTCGAAACAACTACCGGCGGCGCCGAGGCAAATCCCTTTGCGACTCATCACAAAGATTTTGATTTGAATGTTTTTTTGCGGATTTCCGTTGGCGAGCTTTGGCAAAAAAGGCTTATGGTCGCCGGATTTGAAAAAACTTTTGAAATCGGACGCGTTTATCGCAACGAGGGAAGCAGTCCCGAGCATGTTCAGGAATTCACCAATATGGAATTTTATTGGGCTTATGCCAATTATGAGGACGGTATGAAGTTGACCAAAGAACTTTATCAGACAATCGCGATGGAAGTTTTTGGAACCTATGTTTTTGAAAGCAGGGGACACAAGTTTGATTTGTCAGGAGAGTGGCCGACAATCGATTATCGCACGGCTGTTTTGGAAAAGACCGGAATAGACGTTTTAAACGCTACGGAATCGGAAATGAAAAAGAAGCTTGAAGAACTGCATGTGAAGTACGAAGGGGATAACAAAGAAAGACTTACGGATACACTTTGGAAATATTGTCGAAAAACAATATCGGGTCCCGCCTTTTTAATCAACCATCCAAAGCTGGTTTCACCGCTTGCAAAAGCCAAAGAAGACAATCCTGAATTGACCGAGAGGTTTCAGATATTAATCGCCGGGGCGGAAATTGGCAATGGTTATTCCGAGCTGAATAATCCGCTTGATCAAAAATCCCGCTTCGAAGCTCAGCAAAAGTTATTTGAAGCAGGGGACAGCGAGGCCATGATGCCTGATTGGGAATTTGTGGAAATGCTGGAATACGGCATGCCACCAACTTGCGGATTCGGATTTGGTGAACGCTTCTTTGCGTTTTTAGCAAACAAGCCGGTACGTGAAATTGCTTTATTCCCCTTGGTAAAGCCTAAGCTTCCTGTTAAACATGATCAGAAAATAACTTTATAACTTTTTACTTTTAACTTAAACATTATGCTAGACATAAAATACATAAAAGATAATTTAAACAAGGTTAAAGAAGCAGCAAAGAATAAAAATATTTCAATTGATATTGATTTGCTTCTTGAGATCGATGAAAAAAGAAGAAAATTTCAAACTGATGCTGACACTTTGCGGGCGGAACGCAATGAATTGGCAAAAAGCGCGGGCAAAGAACGGCCAAGTGAAGAGCAGATAAAAAAAGGAAAAGAAATTAAAGAGAGAATTTTGGAGCTGGAAAATGCGCTTAGCGATATTACGATAAAATACGAGGAGTTGATGGTTAAGGTACCGACAATTACGTCCGAGGATACGCCAATCGGCAAAGACGATTCGGAAAACGTGGAAATATTCAAATGGGGCGAGCCGACCAAATTTGATTTTACGCCCAAGAGCCATGTCGAGATTGCGCAGGATTTGGATTTGTTTGATTTGGAGCGTGGCGCGAAAATCGCCGGTTATCGTGGCTATTATGTAAAAAACGAAGCGGTTAGCCTGCAGATGGCTTTGATGATGTATGCTTTGGAAAAGCTGATTGGCAAAGGTTTTTCACCTATGATTCCGCCGACCTTGGTGCGCGAATTCGCGCTGTTTGGTTCAGGCTATTTTTCGGGACGGAAGTATAATCCGGAAGTAGATGAGATTTACAAAATTGCCAACGAAGAAGTTGAGGCTGATGGCAATAAGAATAAAGAAGATAAATTTTTAATCGGAACGGCTGAGCCGTCTTTGTTAGCCTACTATGCCAATGAGATTTTGGATGAAAAACAGCTGCCAATCAAATTTTGCGGTTTTTCACAATGTTATCGTTCGGAAATCGGCTCTTATGGCAAGGACACCAAAGGCCTTTACCGTGTACATGAATTTATGAAGGTTGAACAGGTATGCATTTGCTCTGCCGATATTGAGGAGTCTAACCGTTTGCATATGGAGATGGTTGAAATATCAAAAGAAATCCATCAAGAACTGGGTTTGCCTTACCGAGTCCTGCAGATTTGTACCGGCGATATGAGTGCCGGTAAATACAAGATGTTTGATTTGGAAGCTTGGATGCCATCTCGCAATGGCTACGGTGAAACCGGTTCGGCTTCGAATTTTCTTGACTGGCAATCCAGACGGCTAAATGTAAAATACAAAACCAAGGACGGTGAAAATAAATTTGTCTACATGTTGAACGACACCGCTCTGCCATCGATTAGACCGATGATTGCGATATTGGAAAATTTTCAGCAGGCAGACGGTTCTGTTATTATTCCCGAAGTATTGCGCAAATTCATGCCAAATAATATTAGTGTGATAAAAAGATTGAAATAAATTTATTGTAAACTCTTTTCAACTTTTTCTATATGATTCTTAAAAATATTTTATGTTTAAAAATTTTTGTCATTCCCGACACACAATAGCCCCGCAGGGAGTAAATATTGGTTCTTTAGATAATTATATGGGTAATATATTTTGTCATTCCCGACATTCCATAGCCCCGCAGGGAATAGATATTAAATGATCGGGAATCTCGGTGCTAAAATAATAAAATAAGGATATGATAAAATGGTTTTATGACAAACATACTATAAAAAACGCTTTGTTATTGTTAGACCAAGATTCCCGCCTTCGCGGGAATGACAAGAAAAAGAAAAACGTCTAAGGATTTACAATAAAAATTACATGATTACATGTCACAGAGAACAAAAAATTTACGTTTATCAATAATTAAGCAGATTGAACTGCGTGCCGCTAAATATCCGGACTCTATATCTTTGGCACAAGGTATTCCCAGTTTTGATACACCGGAAAGTATCAAAAGGAGAGTTGAACTGGCCTTGAAAAGAGGGGTGGTCGCAAAATATTCGCTTTCTCCTGGCTTGCCGGAGCTTAGGGAATTGATTGAATTGCAATTACAGAAAGATAATATGTTTTATGATTGGGAAAAGGAGATAATCGTAACCGCCGGATCAATCGAAGGGATTACAGCCACTATTTTGGCGATTACAGACCCGGGCGATGAGATAATAATTCCCGAACCAACCTACACCAGCTATCACGAAGTGATAATCTTGTCCGGATGCAAACCGGTTTTTGTCCCGTTGAACGAGGACAAAGGCTGGGCGCTTGAGTTGGATAAATATGAAAAAGCGATAACAGATAAAACCAGAGCAATTTTTTATTGCAATCCGAACAATCCGACCGGAACGATTTATAACAAAGAACAGCTTTTATCATTAGCGGAGTTGGCAAAAAAACATGATTTGTATATTATCACCGATGAAGTATACAAAGATTTTTTATATAACAATGAAAAAATATTTTCATTAGCAGAAATTCCAGAGCTTAGAAAAAGGATCATCCGAATCTATGGTTTTTCCAAGGCATATGCCATGACCGGATGGCGTGTTGGCTATGTACATAGTGATGAATCGGTTATCAAAGAAATAATCAAAGTCCATGATTCGCTAGTTACTTGCGCGCCAGTAATTTCACAGTATGCCGCCATGGGCGCCTTGGAGATGGGGGAGAGCGATGTATCCGCATTCAATATAGAGTATGCTAAAAGACGCGATTTAATCTGCAAAAGGCTTGATCGCCTGTCACGATTTTTTTCCTATATCCGACCGGAAAGCGCGTATTATGTTTTTCCAAAAATATTGCGCGATTTTACGGAACAAAAAAATAGCGCGATACCTGATTCCTGGGAATACGCTTTGGCACTTTTGGAAAAAACTCATGTCGCGGTTGTTCCCGGTTCAGCTTTCGGACCAAACGGCGAAGGCCATATCCGCTTAAGCTTTGGACGCAAGCCAGAAGATATTAATGAAGCCTTTGATCGTTTTGAGAATAACTTAATTTAGCGGGATTTAATTAGCTAATGTGTACATTATTTTCCGCGTAAATCCGCGTTTTAATCCGCGTAAATCCGCGAAAAATTATTAAACATTAGTCAATTGAGAAAATAAGATAATTGTTAAAATAAAGAATTTTCACAGTAACTAACTACATGAAAGGGATTCTAAAAATATTTTTAAAGTATTATTTAAAATATATCACGAAAATCGTGCTGTTTATCCATCGGCCGATAATTATCGCAGTTGCTGGCAGTACGAACAAGCCTTTTGTAAAGCAAGAAATTAAGCGCGTATTAAGCGGATTGGGAATTGATTGCCGGGCTAATCCGAAAAATTTTAATACGGAAATCGGCTTGCCTTTGTCTGTTTTGTATCTGCCCAGCGGATTCAATTCTTATAAAAAGTGGATTACGGCAATTATTAATGCGCCAAAAATAATTTTTCAAAAACATTTTCCAAAATATTTAGTTTTGAGCCTAGGCTCATCTGATCCGGGCGATATGGAATATCTTTTGACTATTGTGAATCCGAGAGTTGTGATAATTACGGATATCACGCAAAGACATCTGGAAGGCTTTGACGGGATTGACGGCTTATTTTCCGAATATATTTATTTGATTAATACTTTAAAAAAGAGAGACACGCTAATCATAAACCACGATATCATCCGATTTGATTTATTAGTAAAAGACTGCATGGCAAAAACCATTACCTATGGTATTGAAAATAAGGCGGATTATTATGCATCCAAACTTGAAAAAAGCGCACAGGGACAATATATTACGGTAGATGTTGGCGGTACGACCAGGCAGTACAAACTGGAAAGATTCGGACAGCATCATGTCTACTCCTTGCTTATTGGACTAATTATAAAAGATTATGCTAGACAGCAAATCATTAAAACCAACCAAGAATTTTCGCAGTCAGAGCCGTAATTATTATAAAAGCAAAAAATACACTAATCCGTTTTTTCAGGAAAGCAAAAAAAGAAAACGGCATTTTGCTTTAGGCTTGAATAAGGCAAACGCGGCAACGATTTCCGGTATTCTAGTTTTTTGTTTATTGATATGGTTTTTGATTTATTCCAAATACTTTGCAATTAGCGCAACCGAAATAAAAGGGGAGGGGCGCATAGATCCTGCTATGATAGAAAAGCTTGTTTGGGAACAAATCAACAGTTCGTATTTTGTCCTGTTCCCGCAAAAGAATATTTTTATTTTTAATAAAAACGATTTA
This sequence comes from Candidatus Falkowiibacteriota bacterium, assembly GCA_003514005.1. Classification (GTDB taxonomy): domain Bacteria; phylum Patescibacteriota; class Patescibacteriia; order Patescibacteriales; family UBA12075; genus UBA12075. Next base: position 67,313 of record DOSJ01000006.1, on the reverse strand, counting down.
AAAAGTTTGCTTGAAGAAAGGTTTGCTTTTAATAATTTGGAGATAAAGAAAAAAATTCCCAATAAACTTATCATCCGTTTTAGTGAAAAAGAGTACGCGATAATTTGGCAGGAAGGGGAGAGCTATTATTATGGCGACAGCCAGGGCTATGTGATTACCCAATTGGAGAATACGCTGGAGGTAAATAAAAAAGACTATCCCTTGATTCAAAATCAAAAAACAAAAAAGCTGTCTGAAAATTCAGCTGATATTGAAGAACGCTATATTAGCTATGTGTTAGAATTGTTTAAACGATTCAAAGCAAGCACAGAGATTCCCCCGCTAGATTTTTTTATAATTGATGATGATGTAAATACCGTAAAGATAAAGCTCGTAGACGGCCCCAAGCTATTTTTCAATATTAATGAAGATATGGACAAACAGCTTAACAAGGTCATGATAATTAAGAATGAAAAATTAAAAGAGGATTTTTTTAAAAAAGAATATATTGATGTCCGCATTGGCGATAGCATTTATATAAGATAATTACCTAATTTTAGCCAATATAGCTAATATTAGCAAAAAAAATATGCCAGAATTAGCATTTAAAATAGTATTCATTTTAGCCGTAATTGGATTTTGCTTGATAATAATAGCGTTTTTTTTATTGCTTGTAAAATTTTCTTTTATTTTTTTCCCAGAATTTAATTTAATGGGGATTCATTTTAGTCCGGAAATACTGCAATAATCAGATTAAGTGAAAATATAAAATAATACCTGTTTTAGGATATTACTTCGCTTAATCTACATTATGCGAAGTATTATCACTATGATAGCTAGTACCTTTATTTATAGCTAATATTAGGTATAAACCACTACTATCTTTTATTTAAGAAAATAATAGAGATAATTCTTTAGTTTAGCACTACTCTCTCGTTCTTTTCTTGCTTTAGACATATTTCAGTATATATTCATACCAATTAAATAAACTAAATATTTACAATGATTGTAAAAGCTAAGCCGATAATTGAATATCTAACAGATTATCTTGATTTTTTGGAAATAGAAAGGGGATTAAGTTCAAAAACCCAAGAGAACTACTCTCGCTTTTTAAATAAATTTTTTAATTGGCTGGTGGACAATAATTTCGATAAATTAAAACCGGAAAAACTTAACGAAGATCATATTTGGAAATATCGTGTATTTTTATCCAGGCATGTTGACCCTACTTTAAAAAAAAATTTAAAAAAATCTACACAAAACTACTACTTAATTGCTTTGCGCAGTCTCCTTGAATTTTTTGTGGAGAAAAAAATAGCATCACTCTCCCCTTCTGTAATAAAATTAGCCAAAGATAAATCAGATAAAGAAATAAAATTTTTAGAGATTAACCAATTGGAGAAATTACTCCTCTCCCCTGACGTAAAAACAAAAATTGGTTTACGGGACAGAGTGATTCTTGAAACATTGTTTTCTACTGGATTACGGGTCGCGGAGCTTGTTAGTCTTGACCGCGAACAAGTAAAAATAAATACGGGCGTAAGTGATCTCGAGATTTCCATAATCGGCAAAGGTGAAAAAGTGCGAACAGTTTATTTCTCTGAACGTGTTGTAAAATGGCTAAAACTTTATCTCGACAAACGAAACGATATTGACGTAGCCTTGTTTATTAATTATAAACAAGGTATTGAAAAATCCGGCTTGCCAAGACGTCTAACAACAAAAAGTATTGAAGATATTGTAAAAAAATATGTAAAAATCAGTGGAGTATCGATTCTAGCCACTCCTCATACTCTCAGACATTCATTCGCGACTGATTTGTTGAGTCAGGGAGTGGATTTGCGCTTGGTTCAAGAATTTTTGGGACATAAAAATATTTCAACTACGCAGATATATACGCATGTAACTAATAAACAATTAAAAGACGTGCATAGAAAAGCTCATAGTGGCAGTCGAATTAAAAATTAAAAAAACCGTTTCAATATATGGAACGGTTTTTTATATTCAAATTTTACGGCAAATAACTAAGCGGATCTACTGGAATACCGTTTAGGCGCACCTCAAAATGCAGATGTGAACCGGTGGTAAGACGACCGGATCCGGGCGTTCCCGGCAATCCTCCGGATAAGCCGATTGCTTGTCCTTGGACAACATATTCGTCTTCGGCTACGTATGATTTTGAAACGTGGCCGTAAACGGTTGATAATCCGTCACCGTGGATAAGCATGATGTAGCCGTAATTTGCGGATCCGTCGGATTTTACGCGTGCAACATAGCCGGAAGCGGCCGCTTTGAGCGTACTCCCCTGCTTTGCGCGGATATCAACTGCTGGATGCTCGAAAATATTACGAAACGGATAATCAGGATCATGAAAATAGGCGGTAATTACGTTTTTGGTAACCGGCCAGACCATGCCATTGGCGTTAAATTCCATTTTTTCTTTGTCCAAAGAAGCCAGTTTCGCGCGTACTAATTTTTCCATGCTGGCAATTTCGGCCGCGGCGTCTTCCTGTTCTTTTTTGGCTTTTGCCAAAAGTCTTTGGTATTCTTTTTCCGTTTGTCCGACCTGGCCGAGAATCGTAATCTTGTTGTCTTTTTCTGCCGCAAGCTTAGCCTTTTTCTCGTTTAATTCGGTTTTAAATTTATTCATCTCATCGTTTTTGCGAGCAAGCGTTTTTTGTTCCTTTTCCAAATCACGTTTTAATTTTTCTACGTCTTGTAGACTTTCGTCCAGGCTTTCGTTTATATCCTCAAGATACTTTATCTGCGTTAAAAATTCTGACAAGGAACTGTTTAATAGCATTATCTCCAAGGTATTCACATTGTCTCTTTTTTGGATTAGGCGCAACACATCCGCGATTTGATCTTTGTTTTTTAGAATATCTTTGTTTCTACTTTCGATCTCAAGATTGGTTTTTTGGATTTCAAGCTCGATACGGCCGATTTCGGTTTCTACCAGCTCAATGTCAAGCTCTGATTTTGCTAAGCGGTTGTCTAAAAGCGACAATTGATTATTAAGACTCGATTTTTCTTGCTGTTTTTGCTTGATCAGGGCTTCGTATTCCGCCTGTTTGTCTTGAATTTTTTTTACTTGGTTTTTTTTGTCCGAAATATCTTCGTTTATCATTTTTACTTCGCGATTAATGACACTCGCCTCGTCATCCTGGCTGTAAACAGAAGCTGAAAAGCTTAAAAAAAACAATAAACACATTGTTACTGAGATCAGTTTGGTGATTTTTTTATATTTTTTTTCTGGCATTATTTTTTGAGAGATTGAAATTTAAAGACTCTTTTATTATAGCACATTTAACGCATCAATTGCAATTTGTATTTTTTCCAAGCTTTCTTCCCTGCCAAGAACAAACGCGACATCAAAAGGGCCGGGGCTTTGCTGTTTGCCGGTCAGAGCGACGCGCGTTGGCCAGAGAAAATCACCGGCTTTCAGGGCATTGTCGTTTAGATATTGCAATATTTTGTTTTCAATATTTTCTTTTGTCCATTCCTCACTTGCTATTTTTTCCAAAATATTTCTTATTGTTATAAGGTTGTATTTGCAATCCCCTGCTTCTTGTTTTTTCCAGATAAGCATTTCTTTTGGATATTCCAGTTTATCTAAAAATAAAAACTCTGTATATTCTTTTATATCCGAAAGCTTTTTTAAGCGCTCTTGCTCTATTTTGACAGCCTGTTTAATAAAATCGGGGGATTTTTTTCTTGTGTCAGAAGTTTTGTCAACATTTTCTTTTAGATAAGGCATTGCCATTTCAGTCAATTTATCTAGATCCATACGACGAATATAGTAACCGTTGAAATAATTCAGTTTTTCAACATCAAAAACCGCAGGGCTTGAGCTGATTTTTTTGTGATCAAATTTTTTGATCAGCTCTTCCATACTCAAAATCTCATCATCTCCTTCTGGGTGCCAACCAAGCAGAACAATAAAGTTTATCAAAGCATCAGACAGATAGCCTTTTTCTCGAAACTCCTCGACGGAAACATCGCCTTGGCGCTTGGATAATTTGCCGCCGCCTTCTTTATTTAAAACAACCGGCAGATGGATAAACTTTGGTACGTCCCAGCCAAAAGCAGTATAAAGTAAAACGTTTTTCGGAAAAGACGGAATCCACTCTTCACCTCGGGTTACGTGCGTGATTTCCATTAAATGGTCATCGACGATATTTGCAAATTGGTAGGTTGGCATGCCGTTGGATTTGATAAGTACATGATCATCAAGCTCTTGGGCGTTTACAGTTATTTCTCCGCGTAATTCATCAAAGCATTTTACTTCTCCATCTAGGGGCATTTTTTGTCTTATTACAAACGGCTCGCCTGATGCAATTTTTTTTGATACTTCTTCTGGATTTAAATTGCGGCATTGCCTGTCGTATCGTGGCGGTTTTTTATTTGCTTGTTGTTCCTCGCGCATTTTATCCAATCTCTCAGATGAGCAAAAACAATGATACGCACCGTCTTTTTGCAGCAGCTCGTCGATATGTTTTTTATAGATTTCTTTTCTTTCGCTCTGAACATATGGCGCGTATGGTCCGGACAAAAGTGGAGATTCGTCGAATTTTATTCCCGACCACTCCAGTACGTCAACTAATTTTTCGATAGCACCCGGGACAAAACGTTTATCATCCGTATCTTCGATCCGTAGAATATAATCACCACCCATGCTTTTTATAGTCAAGTAACCAAATAGCGCGGTTCTTAAATTACCAATGTGTAAAAATCCGGTTGGCGATGGCGCAAGCCTACCTCTTATTTTTTTTGTCATATAGTTATCGTTTTTAAATATTATTTAATTTTAGAAAAAATATTTAAATATATATTCATAGCTTTTTTTCGACAATCATGAACTGTGTTCAAAACGTTTTCTTCCGGAACCCATTTCCAGTTTGTGTGTTCCCAAAAATTTATTCTTATATCTGTATCCTTGCCGGTGAATTCGGCGATGTATAGACTTTGGCTTTGCCCTTTATAGCCAAGATGTTTTTTTACTATTTTAATATATTCACTATCTTCGTTTCTTTGCCCAAACTTATATTTATATTGATTTTTATACGCACACACAAATTTAAATTTGGAACTGTTTAATTCTTCGAACAGCTCCCTTTGTCCTGCTGTTTCTATTTTTTCACCATCTGTTCCTCCTTGCGGTAATTGCCAGTAGTCTTCGCAATCCTCTCTCTCAACAAGCAAGACAAATCTTTTGTTGTTTTCTTTTTTATAAATTAAGCAGGCGACATTTTTTCTATAAAACAAAGGAAGAATAAATTGCCATCGTAAAAATTTAAAAGGAAAAACTACTACTGCATTATAAATTCTTTTCCATCTTTTCGGTTGTTTGATAAGTCGCCATAACCATTCCAGACCAATGATGCGAAAAATACCAGGCGCGCGTTTAATCTTGTTTGTAAAAAAGTCAAACGCTCCGCCAACGCCAATCGCTAGTTTAACATTTGGAATTTTTTTTGCAATATGATAAATAAACTTTTCTTGGTATGGAGCACCGAATAAACAAAACACTACATCGGGTTCGTATTTTAATATTTCTGTTTGATTCAAAATACTTTTCCAATTATCCCTTTCCCTGGGCATGCTGTGAACAAAAAAGTTTAAATCCTGGTATTTTTTATTTAAAGCGGTTTGTATATCGATATCGCTTGACAAACCATCTTTCCAGTTTACTATCAATACCTTTTTTTGCAAATGATTGCAGATGTTTAATAATTCGTCAGTAATCTCAACACCGGTGATTCTGGGAATAATATTGCCCGTTACTAAAGCGGCAAATTTTAGACCAATGCCGTCAGCCGGTGCTAAACTTGCATTGTTGATAATATAAAAATATTCTTCATCAGTGATTGCCTTTAAAATAATTTCGGGATTGGGCGTAACAATATACTGAAAAGAAGAACTATTTAATAAGCTGGAAATACTATCTTTTAAATCGTTTTTACTTATATTGTCAATATTTATGCCTAAAATATTTATTTTATTTTGCATGTTAATGTATTATTTTGATAATTTAATTTAATTATAGTAGAATTTCTTGCACTCTGCAATGAATTATGATAATTTTAGTAATAATGAGGGATTCTAAAAATTTTCATATGAAAGAAGCACGTTTTTATAAAGCAGAGAAAAATAATAGCGTTAAATGTTTTCTTTGCGGACACAATTGTCTAATTAACGAAAACCAACCAGGTATTTGCAATGTACGCGTTAATAAGGGCGGAAAACTATATTCTTTTAATTACGGTTATCCTGTCATGCAAAATATTGATCCGGTTGAAAAGATACCCTTGTTTCATTTTATGCCTGGATCCCTTACCTATTCTTTGGGAAATTTCGGTTGCAATTTTAAATGCGATAATTGCCAAAATTATAGCATTAGCCAAATGGAAAACATTAATGAAAGAGTGGAAAAAGCCGATTTTGTCATGCCGGAAAGAATAATCGAAGAAGCAATCGGCAATGATTGCCAATCAGTCGCTTACTTAAAATCTGAACCGACCGTAAATTGCGAATACGCTCTGGACATTATGCGTTTAGCCCATGCTAACGGACTTAAAAATATCTGGGTATCAAACGGATTTATGAGTAAAGATTGTCTCTCTGCCATTCTCCCCTATTTGGACGCGGTTAATGTTGACTTGAAATCAATGGATACGGATTTTTATCAGCACAATTGTTCTGCCAAATTGAAACCGGTTTTAGAAAATTTGAAAATCTTAAAACAAGAGCAAGTACACTTGGAAATAAGCACCCATATTATTCCGACATTGTCGGATGATAGCGATATGCTTTGTGAATTAGCGGAATTTATCGCGGTTGAATTGGATGCGGATACGCCTTGGCATTTGGCAAAGTTTTATCCTGATCTTTCTTGGAAATTAAAAAATCTGCCGATAACCGGTGAAGATAGTATTTATCAGGCTTATGAAATCGGCAAGGACGCGGGTCTTAAATACGTTTATGTCGGCAATATTCCGGGAGACCAAAAAGAAAATACCTATTGCCCAAAATGCGATGAATTGGCGATTCGGCGTCTTGGTTATAATATTGAAAGATTTGATAATAATGGACGCTGTGTTTATTGCGATCGAAGTCTTGATATAATTGAATAAAAAACAATATCTTGACATTAATGACACTATCTATTATAGTAATAATTAGCACTCTAATTCAGTGAGTGCTAACAGTTTTTATCAAAATAAATAATTACTAATCAATTAAATCATGTTTAATAAATTTACAAATAAATCACAAGAAGCAATAATTAACGCTCAAATAATCGCACAAGACAATGGACAACAGCAAATAGACGGTTTGCATGTTTTGGCGGCTTTGCTTACACAAAGCGAAGGTTTGGTTAAGCCGATATTGGAAAAACTGAAAGTTGCGCCCGAAGAGATGGAAAATATGGTTTTTGATATGATTGAAAAACTGCCAAAAACAAAAACATCCGCATCCGTGGGTGCGGTTCAGGGTACGGCCGAAGTGGCTATGGTTTTGGAACAAGCCAAAAAAGAAGCCGACAGGATGGGCGATGAGTTTATCTCTACCGAGCATATCCTCTTGGCCTTGATCGGCATAAAATCCGAAGCGCAGAAAATACTTTTGCATTTGGGTATCAACTATGAAATAGTTTTAAAACTGCTTGCTGAATTGCGTGGCGCGCAAAAAATTGACAGCCCTGATCCGGAAATGAAACATAAGGTCTTGGAAAAATATTCCATAAACCTGACTGAATTGGCGAGGCAGAAAAAACTTGATCCGGTTATCGGTCGCGATGAGGAAATCCGCCGTATAATGCAGATTATTTCCCGCCGTACAAAAAACAATCCGGTAGTAATCGGCGAAGCCGGGACAGGCAAGACCGCGATAGTTGAAGGGCTGGCACAAAGAATCGTCGAAGGTGATGTGCCCGAAACTTTAAAAAATAAAGAGTTGATTAGTCTTGATCTGGGGGCGATGGTGGCCGGCGCGAAATTTCGCGGTGAGTTTGAAGATCGTCTAAAAGCGTTTTTAAAAGAGATAAAATCCCAAGCTGGAAAAATAATTCTATTTATCGACGAATTGCATACTATCGTGGGTGTTGGCGCCTCGGAAGGCGCTATGGATGCCTCGAATATGTTGAAACCGGCATTGGCGCGTGGAGAGCTAAGGACAATCGGCGCTACAACCGTAAAAGAATATCAGAAATATATCGAACGCGATGCCGCACTAGAAAGACGTTTTCAGCCGATTTTTGTTTCCGAACCGAGTATCGAAGATACAATCACGATTTTACGCGGTATAAAAGAAAAATATGAAGTTCATCACGGCGTGCGTATTACCGACGATGCTTTGATTGCGGCCGCGAAGCTTTCTTCCCGCTATATTACTGACCGTTTTTTGCCTGACAAAGCGGTTGATTTGATCGATGAAGCGACAAGCGCTTTGCGCATGGAGATTGATTCCATGCCCGAGGATTTGGATAAATTGAAACGCGAGATCCAACGCTTGAAAATTGAAAAAGCTGGTTTATTGCGAGAAAAAACCAATAACCATAAATTAAAAATACTAAATAAACACATTGAAGAATTAAATGAAAAAGCGAATCAACTGGAACTGCACTGGAAAAACGAAATGGAGATCATATCCAATATCAGTGCAAAAAAGAAAAAGATCGATGAATTGAAAGCGCGCGCGGAAATCGTTGAGCGCCATGGCGAAGACTTGGCTGAGGTTGCTGAAATCCGTTATTCAAAAATTCCATTGCTTGAAAAAGCAGTAAAGAAGTATGAGCAAGATCTGTTGAATATTCAAAAAAATGGCCAAAGAATTTTGAAAGAAGAAATTGATAGTGAGGATATTGCAAAGGTTGTTGCCCGCTGGACAGGCGTTCCCGTATCCAAGATGCTTGAACCGGAAGTCAAAAAACTCGGCAAAGCGGAAATCGAATTGAATAAGCGCGTCAAAGGTCAGGAAGGAGCCATTAAGTCCGTATCCAACGCGATCAGGCGTTCACGTGCCGGCATATCCGAAGAACATAAGCCGATTGGATCATTCCTTTTTGTCGGTCCGACAGGCGTAGGTAAAACCGAACTTGCAAAAGCTTTGGCGGAATTCATGTTTAATGATGAAAGCTCCCTGGTCCGTTTGGATATGAGCGAATTTATGGAAAAGCATAGCGTTGCCAAAATAATCGGCTCCCCTCCCGGCTACATCGGGCATGAGGAAGGCGGACAATTAACGGAAAAAGTCAGACGTCGTCCGTACAGCGTAATTCTTTTTGATGAAATCGAAAAGGCACATCCCGAGGTTTTCAATATCTTGCTTCAGATTCTAGACGATGGACGTTTGACAGATTCCAAAGGCCGAGTTGTAAATTTTAAAAATTCCATAATCATTATGACATCAAATCTGGGTAACGAAGTAATCAAACAGTACTCGATCGGTTTCAGTGATGGCAGTAATCTGGTTGATGCTGAAAAAATACAGACAGATGAGATGAAAGATAAAATCGACAAAATCTTGAAAGAAAATTTTAAATTGGAATTTTTAAATCGCATTGACGAAATTGTCATTTTCAAGAGTTTAAATAAGCAGACTTTGCTTAAAATAATCGACCTTGAATTAGACAAACTGGAAAAACGCCTCAAGGATAAGAACATAAAATTAAATATTGGCAATAAAGTCAAACGGATGCTGGCGGACAAAGGATTTGATACGACATTCGGCGCCCGTCCGTTAAAACGTATAATTCAAAATATGATATTGGATGAATTGGCTCTGGAAATTATCGAAGGTAAAATCAAGGACGGACATAAAGTAACGATTGATTTAGGGATCAAAGACCAATTGTTGGTAACCGTAAAATAGGACAATTATTCCAAAAAAATCTAAAAAGACCATAAGCAGATGCTATGGTCTTTTTGTTTGGCGCGGTATCTCTTGCTATTCCATAAAATTGAAAAATATTATATAATAAAAAGGTAAAATAAATAATTAAATTTGTTCATGTTGCGCAATCGCAATTACTGCAAGGTGAAAAATTATGAAAAATATGTTTAAAAAGTTGTTTTGTATTATTGTATTATTAGCCGGTTTTTTAGTAACAAGCACCGTGTTTGCTGCAAATTTTGATCCGAATAATATTATCAGCGACCAGGAAATGCTTGATTCCAACTCTATGACATTGGCTGATATCGAGGTTTTTTTACGCAATCAAGGCGGCTATATTTCCAAAAACAATTTTCCGAACTATGCTGGACAGCAAAAAACCGCGGCGCAGATTATTTATGATGCGGCAAACAATTACGATTGCGGAGGCACGGATGTTGAGGCAACGGCGCCTATTTCCGTCAAAGAAGCAAAGTGCCAAAAAGTAAGCATTAACCCCAAATTTTTAATCGTATTATTACAAAAAGAGCAAAGCTTGATTACAGACAAAGAGCCAAGTCAAAGCCAATTAGATTGGGCAACCGGTTACGGCTGTCCTGATGGTGGCGGTTGTAATGACCGCTGGCGCGGATTTGGCAGACAGGTTAATTCAGCGTCTTTGCAATTTTTTGATTATATAAAAAATCCAAATAATTACGGTTTTCGCGCCGGACAAACATATACGATTTCAAATACCGGTAGACCAGCTTCAGTTGTAACCCCGGCGAATAATGCCACGGCGGGATTGTATAACTATACGCCGCATGTTTATAATGGGAATTTTAATTTTCATAATCTTTGGATGCGCTATTTCACTTTTAGCTATCCAAACAATACCTTGCTTCAGGTAAAAGGCGAACCAGGAGTTTGGCTTATTCAAAACGGAGTTAAACGTCCGTTTTTATCAAAAGGTGCCCTGACCAGTCGCTATGATTTGAACAAGGTAGTTCAAGTAAGCAAAAGCGTGCTTGATAAATACACCAAAGGCGCTCCGATAAAGTTTGCGCAGTATTCACTAATCCAAAGCCCGGCCGGTACAGTCTACTTGCTTGTTGATGACACAAAGCGTGGCATAGACAGCACCGAAGCATTCCGAAAAATCGGTTTTAATCCGGAAGAAGTCGTAAGTGCAAGTTGGGAAGATATAAACGCTTACGCAGACGGATTGCCAATTACTGCGACATCATCCTTTCCTACCGGCGCCTTATTACAAGACAGCGTTAGCGGAGGTGTTTACTATGTTACTGAAGGCACAAAAGCGCCTTTGTGGGATAGGTCGTTGCTAAGTACAAAATTCAAATGGAAATCGATTACCAAGGAAACTCCGGAAAAACTGGCAAGTTATAAAACCGTAGAGCCAGCCATATTCAACGACGGTGAATTGTTAAAGTCAAACGTGTCCCCTGCTGTTTATGTTATTGATAACAAGAAAAAACGGCCGATTACTTCTGGTAAGATTTTTGAAGATTTGGGTTATTCTTGGAAAAACGTAATTACGGTACCAACAAAAATTCTTGATCTTTACGGCGACGGAGAGCCTTTAAGTGATATTTATATTGAGAGCGAGATTGACACCGAGCAGGAACAAGCATCTTCAACTCCAAGCACGATTGCGAGCACTACTGATCCGATTATCCCAACAAGCACCCCTGGAGCAGTCTTGACTGATGAAATAAACAGCGTTTTAAATCCATAAAAATATGTCTCTAGTTTTTGGTGCTATTGTCCCCCACTCACCTTTGCTTATTCCCAGTATTGGAAAAAGTAATCGAGACTTGCTTAAGGCAACTATTTTGTCGTACAAAAAAGTTACCGAACGATTGATTGAGAAAAAAGTTGATACAATATTAATAATTTCCCCGCATAGCATGGTCAACCCGGATATTTTTACTATTAATTTAAATCCGATAACCAGTTCGGATTTTAAAGATTTTGGCGATTTTTCTACAAAAAAAAATTGGCCGGTTGATGTTGGTCTTGCTTATAAAATCAGAGAAGATTTGGAGGCGAATACACCATTGCAGCTTGTAAGCAATGAGCTTCTTGATCATGGCACTTCAGTGCCACTTACATTGCTCAGCGAACAGATGGCTATTCTTAAAATAATTCCGCTAAGCAGTTCATCCCTGTCCCTGCAAGAACATTTTGATTTGGGTAAAAAACTGCAAAAGAAAATTATTAATGACAAAAAAAATATCGCCATTATTGCTTCCGGCGAAATGTCACATCGTTTAAGCAAAGACGCACCGGCCGGTTATTCGCCAAAAGCGAAAAAGTTTGATAAAAAAATTAGCACTTTACTACTTGAACGAAAAATAGAGGATATTATAAATATTGATAATAACTTGTTAAACGAAGTCGGTGAATGCGGCCTGCGTTCATTTATGGTTTTGGCAGGTATTTTTAATGATATTAACTGCCAGCCAAAACTCATGTCCTACGAAGCGCCATTCGGCGTGGGTTATTTAGTAATGGACTATAATATAATGTAAAGATATTAAAAATTTTCGTGATTTTCGTAATTATTCGTTACTTTTGTGTTTATACTTTAGGCTGATTAATAATCTTAAAAAAATATTTCCATTTTTCTCCGGTTTTACAAAGCTCTTTTGTATCGTTCAGGCATTGTTCAACAAAGTTTTTCGGATTTTCCCGGCATGCCTTGAATACTGAACTTTTTTTAGTATCAGGTATATTTAAATCTTTAATTATTCTTAAAGCCAACTCTTGCCATTGATAGGCAGGAGCTTTTTTTATTATTTTAGTGCTGAACAGATCGCCGATTTTTTTAAAGCTGTCATTGTTGTCCATAATTTTTTATAATTTCTTTTAAGATTGAATTTTTGTCCTCATTTTTGAATTTTTGCGCGTATTCTTTCATGGTGGGTATATATTTTATTATGAAATCAATCTCTTCATTAGTTGGATTGTTTTTTATAAATCTTTCCCAGGCTTGGACTCGCAAGCCTTTTACGTCTTTGATGATAAAACAGTAATCATCATTGCTTGCGCCTTGCTCAAGCAATTTTTTCCAGGCAACATCGCGCAACTCCTCGATGTTTTTGATTATAAATCGCAGATCTACATTCATGCACCCTCGGTCGCAAAGTTTTTTCCAAGCTTCTTCGCGGAGCTCGGGAACATTTTTCATGATCATGCATAAATTATCAGTATCAGGATCTTGCTTGATTAATCTATTCCAGGCTTCTTCGCGAAGCTCTGGAACTTCTTTGATAACTTTTGCGACAACCTCACTGGATTTTTTTAATTTTATTACCATAAGCCAAGCATCTTTCCGTAATTCCGGAACGTATTTCATGATGTAAATCAAGCTGGATATGTCTGGTTTGATTTTTGAAAGAGATTTCCAAGCATCATGGCGCAAGGATTCAACAAATTTTATGATATATAGCAGATCATTTTCACTTGGGTTATTTTTGCGCAATATTTTCCAAGCGTCATGACGTAAAACATCAACATAGCGGGCAATATCCCTAAGTTCAAAATTCGTTGGCTTTTGTTTTTGTAATAATTTCCAAGCTTCTTTGCGCAGAGGTTCAACATATTCTATAATATTTTTGAGCTCATAATTCGAGATATTGCGTTTCTTAAGTTCGGTCCATAATACGGTAAGCATTGATGGCACATGCTCTATTAGAAAACGCAAGTCATTGTTACTTGGATTTTTCTTTTTCAATTCCTGCCAAGCTTCTTCCCTTAATTCTGGAATATTTTTGATAAGTTCGCAAAACTCGCTATTGGTTGCGCCTTTTTCTTTTAAAGATTGCCAAAGAATTTGAATTTTTTCTTCCATATTTTACATGCGTGGCTATACGCTATATTATTGATATTTATATTATAGCAAATTATTATTGATTTTTAAATATACAATTTCGATTCTTGATTTTTTTGTAAATATGCGTTAATATGACAAATGTATTGATTAGACGAATATGCCGAAATTATTAAATATTATTACTCATCCGAATGAGATTTTGCGTGAAAAATCCGTTGTTATTAAAAAAACGGATATTTTAAAGTTGGAAATGAAGAAACTTTGCGAAGATATGACTTTGACTATGTTGGAAAAAGACGGAGTTGGTTTAGCCGCGCCTCAAATCGGAAAAAATATCCGTCTAGCAGTCGTTAATACAAAAAGCGGTCCCCTCCATATTTTTAATCCAGAAATTGTGAAATTTTCCTGGACAAAAGAATGGGGTGAAGAAGGTTGTTTATCCGTGCCTGGCGTTTTTGGCCAGGTAAAAAGAAGTAAAACGATTATTTGTAATTATACAGACAAAGAAGGTGCTCCGCAAAGCATTGAAGTGAGCGGTTTAATGGCGCGCGTTTTTCAGCATGAGATTGACCATCTGGATGGAATCTTGTTTATAGACAAAGCGAAAAAAATAAAATAAGTAGATTTATATTTTTTAGAATTGCTTAATGATAAGCAATTTTTATTTTTTTAAAAAAACATACGCGGCTAATTTATTTGCCGGCATCCATAGCAATATTTGCCAACCGATCCGCTTCCTTATTCATCTCGCGGCGAATATGTCTGAATGTTACTTTTTTATAAAGTATAATCTGGTTATGCACTTTGACGAAAAGCGGCGCTAAATCGGCATTTTTTACCCGATACTCCCCTTTTAATTGCTTAACCACTAGTTCGCTGTCCAGATAAAAATCTATCTCTCTGGTTGTTTTGGGGTCAAGCAACTCAAAAGCCGCTATCACCGCGCGATACTCCGCCTGGTTATTGGTTGCTTTGCCGATAAATTCCGATTTTTGTTTCAAGATATTATCGTTTGTATCATAAACAACAACGCCGATTCCGGATGGACCGGGATTGCCACGAGCGCCGCCATCGGTAAAAATTTTAACTTTTTCTAACATCATTAATTTTTATATCGATTATTTTTAACTGTGTTTCCGTTCGGCCATTGAATGTATTCAATTCAAGGTGGTAGGCAATATCTATGTTATGATGGATCCGCAAATCTTTCCACCTGTCCGCTTGCCCAAAACCAAGGGCATTGATTAATCCGGAGTCATCCTGTTTTAATTTTAGTTTGACATGCTGGCCGTCAAAACCCATTGGCATAATATCGATAATCTGAACTTTATAGCTCGCGAATATCGGCTTATCATTTGCTTGGCCGAACGGCTCAAACCTTTTTACTTCCGCAAGTAAATCAGAATCCGCTTCTTTTAAGCGCAGAACAGACTCGATTCGAATCAAAGGTTGTAAATTTTCCGACGCCAATTCGGTCTTGGTAATTGATTTAATTCTCTCGATAAATTTGCCGATATTTTTATTTTTCAAACTGAATCCGCAAGCTGCCGGATGGCCACCGTATTTTTCCAACAGATTCGAACATTTTTCAATCGCTTTGATAAGATTGAAGCCGGGAATGCTCCGTCCTGAACCTTTGTAGCCTTCATCGGTTTCGGTTATTACAAGGCAGGGACGGTAATGTTTATTGGAAATTCTTCCGGCAACAAGCCCGATTACGCCTTCGTTCCAAACCGCTTCTTCTTTGGCTTTATTATTTTTAAAATTGTAAATACCGACCAGCATCACGTCTTTTTCCGGATCAACTTGAAGTAAAACCTCTTCGAAAATTTCTTCGGTATTCGCTTGTCGGCGCTGATTACTGCCATTCAGTTCTTCGGCCAGCCACTTGGCTTCAATTTCGTTTTTGGTTACCAAAAGCTGGTACGAGGTATTGGCATGGTCCATTCTTCCCGCGGCGTTTAAACGTGGCGCAATCTGAAACCCGATATTCCAAGAATCCATGTTTTTTTCCAGATTGATTTTCGCGACTTTAAAAAGCTCCAAAAGCCCCAGACGCTTAGTCTTGTCCAATGCAGACAAGCCCTCTTTAACGATTATGCGATTTTCACCGACTAGGCTCACGCAGTCGGCAACTGTGCCAATCGCGGCAATATCCAGCATTTGCCGAATTAGCGCTTGTTTTTGTTTTTCGTCCAAAGTCGAACGAACTACCAAAGCACTCGCCAATTTAAAAGCAACTCCGGCGCCAGATAAGTTTTTGTCAGGATATTTTTCCGCAGGCATGCTCGGGTTTATGATGAGACAATCCGGGTAATCGCTAAGCTCATTTGGCGGAACATGGTGATCGGTAACGATTACATCCATGCCTTTTTCTTTCGCGTATTCGACTTCCGCTTTGCTCCTTATGCCGTTATCAACAGTGATGATAAGTTTTGTGCCATTTTCAATAATAAAATCAATCGCGCTTTTATTAACGCCGTAACCCTCGTTAATGCGGTGAGGAATATATACGCCGACATCGGCCTTGAATATCCGCAAAAGCTCGACCAAAATAGCGGATGAAGTTACGCCGTCAGCATCGTAATCGCCGTAAATCGTAATCTTGTTGCCATTTTTGATATGTTTGATGATCAAGCTTACGGCATCATCCATGGAAGAAAATAAAAAAGGATCATGCAAGCCTTTTTCAAAGCTTCCTTCCAAAAATTCTTTTATCTTGTCTTTATCCAGGATGTTGCGATTAAACAAAAGTTGTAAAACCAATTTTGAATATTCCGGATACCCCAATATCAATTCAGGTGTTATTTCAGGCAATATTTGCCATTTTTTTTCATCTCTATGCATTATTTGAATTTTATGAGAGTTAGCTATTTTCGTTTTATTCGTATATTTTCGTTTTTTTAGTGTCTCTGTTTTTAACAAAGACACGAAAAAAACGAAAAAATACGAAATTAACGAAGAAATACGATTTATCTTGTTTTACATGAATGCCGCTCCAATCATCCATAGAACCATAGTAAAGATGATCATGACGCTAAGAGCTGTCCAGACGATTTTGATTACTAATTTTTTTTTCATACTTATTTTTTTAATAATTTAACAAAAGTATCACTGGGGATATCAACACTGCCTTTGCCGGCCGCCATCATTTTCTTTTTTCCCTTTTTTTGTTTTTCTAATAATTTTCGTTTGCGCGTAACATCTCCGCCGTAGAGCTTGGCGGTTACGTCCTTGCGCATCGCGGAAACTTTTTCGCTCGCAATGATTTTGCCGCCGATGGTTGCTTGAAGCTTGAGCACAAACATTTGTTTTGGCATGCTGTCTTTTAGGATTGTTACGATTTCTTTTCCGCGGCGATGAGCATCGTCTTCGTATACGATTGTGGATAATGCCTCTACTATTTCTTCAGCAACCAGAATATCCATTTTTATCACCTGTGCCTCTTTGTAGCCGGAGAATTCATAGTTGATAGAAGCATAGCCGGAGCTGACGCTTTTTATCTTGTCATAAAAATCGGTTAGAATTGTGCTCATCGGTATTTCATAATGCAAAATCGCGCGCGATTCGTCTATGTATTCCGTGTTTTTATAAATCCCTCTTTTTTCTTGGGCAAGATTCATAATATTTCCAACAAATTCTTTTGGAGTAATAATATCCAGTATCACCCAAGGCTCTTCGATCATTTCGATCTTTTCTCTTTCCGGAAATTGCTGGGGCGTGCGCATGATAAAGCTTTCGCCGTTCTTGAGATAAACTTGATAAGCTACGCTCGGTAATGTAACGATTAATTCGATATTGAATTCACGCCTTAGCCTTTCTTGAAAAATCTCTAAATGCAATATCCCAAGGAAACCACAACGAAAACCAAAGCCAAGGGCATGTGAATGCTCCGGCTCGTATATCAAGGCGGCATCGTTAAGCTTGAGGCGGTTGATGGCTTCGCGCAGTTCTTGGTATTCATTACCTTCTTTGGGAAATACGCCGGCAAAAACCATAGGCTTTACTTCGGTATAGCCCTTGAGTGGCTTTAATTGATCAGAATTCTTTTCCAAAACAACTGTATCGCCAACACGGCATTCACTTACGTCCTTGAATCCGGTTATGATATAGCCGATCTTGCCTTTTTCAAGCTCATTGGTGGAAAGATAGGCTGGCTTGAATATTCCAACATCCAATGCCTCGCTGGTCGCGCCTGTAGCAAGTAATTTTATTCTGTCGCCTTTTTTTATCGCGCCTTCCATAACGCGGATATAGGCGACCACGCCCTTGTATTCATCATAGTTGGAATCAAATATCAATGCTCTGGCTTTTTCATCTTTTTCGGCAATTAAAGGCGCTGGAACTTTTTCAATTACGGCTTGCAAAATGTTTTCGACTCCTTCCCCGGTTTTTCCGGAAGCAAAGATTATCTCATCTTCTTTGCAACCCAAAAGTTCTATTATTTCCCGTTTGGTTTTTTCCTTGTCTGCGGCAGGCAAATCAACTTTGTTTGCCACTGGAATAATGGTTAGATTTTGTTCAATTGCCAAATAAAGATTTGCCAAAGTTTGTGCCTGTATTCCCTGTGTGGCGTCAACTAATAGCACTGCACCCTCAACCGCGGCCAGGCTTCGCGAGACCTCATAATTAAAATCAACATGGCCGGGTGTATCTATTAGATTCAAGGTGTAGCCTTTAAAATCCATTGTAACCGGCTGGAGTTTGATGGTTATCCCCCGTTCTCGTTCGATATCCATCTGATCCAATATTTGATTTTTCATTTTTCGCTTATCAATAGTACCGGTTAATTCCAGCATGCGGTCAGCCAAAGTTGATTTTCCGTGATCAATATGTGCAATTATGCAGAAATTTCTAATATTAGCCATTCTTTTAAAGAAGCTTAGCTATCAATAAGCTAGCTAAGCTTCGAGTTTATCTAAATTTATATATATTATTTTACCTTTAATCTTGATTTCGGTCAATTATTTTAGGCTCTATAATAAGAGTATTGCAAAACCTAAAGTCAATTGTTAGTTTAGTATAATAATTGCGATAATCAATTGATTGTCTTTTGTCATTCCGCAAGGAGCGATAGCGACTGAAGGAATCCCTTATACGTTGTATTTAGAATAAATATGGTTAGCGAAATTTCCATCTTTAAGGGATTTCTCCGCTCCGCTACGAAATGACAAAAAAATATCACACTTAATATCGTAGAACCTTATTTTAAAACTACATTCACAGTTGCGGTTTTATTATCGCGAATATATTCAACAGTCAATTCGTCGCCGGGAAGATATTTGTTTATTTGTGATGACAAGCTGGTATCTGAATTTAGTTCAGTATTATTAATTTTGAGAATAATATCTCCTTCTTTAAGTCCAGCTATGCCCGCAGATCCGCCCTTAACAACCGCTATTCCGCTTTTGTTGGGAAAAATCAATGCACCTTTTCCAATGTTATTTTTTTCGGAATCAAACATTCTTGATAAATCAATGTAATTAGCACCGAATTTTGGATAAGCAATTTTTCCGGTTTTGAAAATACAGCTCATGCAGGGAATAAGATTGGATACAAGTTCCGCCTGACCGTCGCTATTAATTACACCGATAATTTCACTATTTAAGTTAAAAATAAATCCTTCCAAAAAATCACTGCCACTTTTTTCAGCAATCTCGATAACGGCAAAAAAATTATCGCTTGACCGTATTAACTCGTTGTCGTTTTCAGTCTTGGAAATAATTGAGGAAAGCAAAACCTCGCCGTCCCAGTTCGTGGCGACAATCAATTGTCCGTTTTTTAGGTCTTCCTGATTCACAAATCTTTTTACCGGCAAATCGCTTGCGACTATTTGCCAAAATGCGTATTTACCCAATGGGTCAATGATAATATTTTTTACTTGGTGAATTTTTTTATCGCTGGACACGACAACATATTTTTTAAATATCGCCTCCTTGGTACCGGTGGCTGATTCGTTTTTGTAAGAATCGGGAATAAAATTTGACACGACCCAGCCATCACTTGTAACAATGAATCCTTGTCCTTTTTCACCTTTTGAATCGTAGTAATCGCTGGGAATAAAAGCGGCTGGTGTTTTTTTTGAGTCAACATTAATTTTATCGATTTTTTCATAGATACCGATAATCCCGCTTTTAACATTATTGACAGTTTCGTCAACCTTGTCGTTTTGTTCAATCACGATTTTTTTGGCATTTCGTATGATCAAGCCGGAATTATTATCAATACCCCCGCTCAGATTTATATCGCCAAGTAGTGGCAGATTAAAAATGTCCTCCAAAAGATAAACGCGTGTGATGATAGTGCCGACAACCCCACTCAAGGTTCCAAAAACAGTTGCCAAAATAGCTATTACAATTATCCGATTATTAAAATTTTTCATAATATTTATACCCACCGCGATGTAAACAACACGGAAAATATGCTTAAAAATCCAAAAATTAAATAAAGTTTGATTATTTGCGCATCCAGTTTACCGATCAGATAAAATCTGACCAAGCCGATAGCAATATAATAGCATACGGCCATTATTAAGCCTAGAATATAATAGCTAAGCGATAAAAATGATATTGACCAGGCAATTTCCAGATATGTTAACGGTAGGATTATAATAAACAAAATGCCGGATTTTGTCAAAATGCTATTTGTCAAGAAAACCTGATAAACAATCGCGCTTATAAAAAACAGCAAAATCAGCATCAATAGACACGTATTCATTCCCAAAAAAGACTGGAGCCCATAAATGCCGGATGCAGCAAAATAGACAGAAAGAAAGCTTCCATATGATGATAAATTTTCTAATGAATTTTTTTGGTATTTTTCCGGTTTCAAAAAATAATAATATGTTGTGCGAAAATAAATATTTAAAAAAAGAAAAACTACAATAAATAAGGACTGTACTAAAAATTTGCTTGGCATCAAAACGGAAAATCCGCTTGAGCTAATTAAAAATAGCGCGGGCAATATCAAGTAATTCCAAATATTTTCTTTTTTTTTGCTGGCTTTGATAAACTGCCGGAAAGTAAAAAAATATAATAAAATCAAAATTACAAGTACGACGTAAATCATTCTGGGCCTAAAATAAAAAAACTCAAGCAGAATGAACGTGAGCAAGGGAATAAATAACGGTAAAAATTTATTATAGCGCATATCTTTTTTCGGCTATGTTTTTTCAAGTGTTTTGTATTTTTCTTTGACTCTGGCTAAAAGTATCTCTGCTTCATCAATGTCTTTTTTTTCTTCATTTAAAATATCGTTGATTTTGGTAAAAATCAAAACTAGCTCAAGGTGGGTCTTTTTATATTCTTCCGGAATAACCAGATCAAGCATCCTTTCTCGCAATTTTTCCAACTCTTCTTTTTTTCCGGATTCGGGCTCAAGATTAATAATCCTATCATATTCGTTCGTTACTGCGAGCAATTCTTGATCATACTTTAATTTTAAATTTTTGATATCTTCCGGGCTTAACACTTTTTTCTCAATCACCGGTTTTGTTTCAATTACTATTTGTTCATTTGCACCTTCTCTTACACGAATTATTTTTGTGTTTACCAAAAGCGCAATCAACACAAGTGACATTGAAGACGTTAAAATAATTAATAATTTTGAATTTTTTAACATATTATTATTTAATTAAATCAAAGTTAAAATTAATTAAACAAATTGTTATCATCCATTTCCAACCAATCATTTTGTGATTCGTCCCATTTATAAACGACCAGGATATGGCTTTTCTCGTCAGGGCTATAAACATAATCAATCTTTGTCTCAGAGCCGATACGATTTGAGTATATGGTTTTTTTGTCCAAGATTACCGGGCGGCTGATAAACTCCAAACGCATTAGGCCAAGCGGTCCGTCAAATTCGATAAATTCAATATCTGTTCCCCCTTCTTCGTCGCTATGAAACTTTCCTTCATCTTTGACCTTGAAATTGTCTTTGATGTTTCCGATTACGCTTACCCATTTTTCTGGCATCATATTTTTATTATTAATAATAAGCAGCTTGTGTTTCTAGGTCGCGCTTACGATTTCGCGCTACTTGTTCCGTGATAAGTCCTTCTTGAAACAAATTATCAATCGCCTTGTTCATGGTAATCATGCCTTCTTGTCCCCCGGTCTGGATAGCATTGCCGATTTGCGATACTTGATTATTGCGGATCAGGTTTGCAATAGCTCGATTATTGATTAATATTTCACGGGCGGCGATTAATCCGCCGTCTTTTTTCGGCAACAGCTGTTGGGAAATCACCGCCCTAAGTACGGTTGAAAGCTGTCCAGTTATCAAGCCCTGGTTCTGTGAAGGAAAAAAATCGACAATGCGTTCAACAGTTTCAGCGGCAGTCGCGGTGTGCAGTGTTGATAAAACCAAATGACCGGTTTTAGCCGCAGTCAAAGCCGCGGATATAGTATCAAGGTCGCGCATCTCGCCAACCATGATCACGTTCGGGTCTTGGCGAAGAGCGTATTTTAACGCGTCAGCAAAGCTAGAGGTATCTCTGCCAAGCTGTCTTTGCTCGACTATACTTTGTTTGTCTTGAAAATCATATTCAATCGGATCCTCAATAGTGATAATGTGCGAACGCCGTTCCGTATTGATAATATCCAGCATTACGGCCAGTGTTGTTGATTTTCCGGTTCCGGAAGCACCGGTTACAAGGATTAACCCGTCTTTCAGATGCGTCAAGGCATAGATTGTCTCCGTTAGTCTGATATCTTTTGGTGTCGGGATTTGAATCGGTACAAGTCTGGCTGTCAAGCCGATTTTGCCATCTTGAAAATGCAGGTTTACGCGAAAACGGTTTTTAAAAAAAACCATGGATAAATCCAAATCACGTTTTCTTTCAAATCGTTCTCTGGTGTTTTTATCTATTTTCAAATTTATAGCATGCCTTAATTCGCCAAAAGGTATGGGATTTTCATTAAATTTTATCAATTCTCCAGAAACTCTTAGCGCCGGAATACTCCCCTCTACCAAATGCAAATCAGAGGCATTATTTTCAATAGCTGACTTGAAATATGGTTCTATTTCCATTATTTTTTCCTATTATTATCATCAATTATCTGATATTATTATATCATTATTTTAATAATAATTCAAAATATAATTTTTTTGACAATTTTATGTGTAAAATATTTTGTCATTCCCGACACTCCTTGCCCTCGGCAGAGAATAGATATTAAATGATCGGGAATCCAGGGGTAAATAATTCGAATATCATAATCAATTATACTAGTTTAGAACATTAAGCGCTTTTCCCCCTGGATTCCCGCCGGAGTTTATGCCCGGAGGGGTACGGGAATGACAAGAGAAAAACAATGTTTACTATTTATCTGCAGAATTATCTAATAAATCAAAATTAAAAAGACTGCTAAAAGGCAGTCTTTTTAAAATATGAGCCGGCGAGAGGACTCGAACCCCCGACAAATGGTTTACAAAACCACTACTCTACCAACTGAGTTACACCGGCAATTGTTTTTTTTAATATCACTTTAATTATTCTATCTAAAATAATTAAATCGGTCAAGGGTATCGAATTAAATGATATAAAAAGTAATACGAGTGTAATTACACACATATTACACCCATGCTACACTATTAAGAAAACGTAAACAATAGCATTTTTTAATATTTCTAGGGGTTGTCTAAATTCTTTTTTTATTAATTTTTTGTAATTTTTAATATTGTATTTTTTTAATCGAAAGAATTCCTCGGGGCTCTGCCCCGGGGTTACCATAAGGAGGGAAAGTTTGAAAACCGTAGGTTTTCAAGACCGTGGATTACATATATAATGTATTCATGACAGATGATAAACATGTATTCAAAAGACATAATAAAACATTGTTATTGTATCATATAGTATTTCCGGTGAAATATCGGCGTTTTGTTTTGACAAAAGAAGTTGAGATTACTTTGCGTGACATTTGTTCTGAAATTGGCATATGCTATGAAATGAATTTTGTTGAGATTGGGGCGGATGAAAATCATGTACATTTCTTGGTGCAGGGAATTCCCAATATGTCTGTTTCTGAAATGGTTATGAAGATAAAGAGTATCACTGCCAAGGGGATATTCAAAAAACATCCTGAAATAAAGAAGATACTTTGGGGAGGGAGTCTATGGACATCGGGCTACTATGCCAATACTGTGGGGCAATACGGAAATGAAGCAATGATAAGAAGTTACATCGAAAAGCAGAGTAGCAACTACGTACGGATCCATGAAGGACAACTAAAGTTTTTTTAAAACACAACATCTTGCTAACAGCGAGATACCTCGGGGCTCTGCCCCGGGGTAATTCATTAAATAAATTTTTAACTAACGCCCTTTCGTCCCCATGGTTTCTAAAACCCAATGTTCCGAATTCCAAATTTATTGAAAAAGGCATTGTACCACTAATTTCATCGCCATTTTTAATTTCAAAGTTTATACTACCAGTTGGAATACTCCAGCTTCTATCGAAAACGGTTTTATTTTCTAAATCATTTTCTGATATCACAACCTTGATAGAGTTTTTATCACAATATGCGCTAAACTCATACCATTGATCCAAATTTAACCTATGACTAAATTTTAAATGAGTGCTATGCATATCCCAAGACTGCCAAAATCCATTTACTCTTATGTGTGCTTTTATTCCTTCATCAAATATTTGAAGCATAACTAAATTTGATAAATTTGTTGCGCGCAAAATAACACCTAAGCTTTTGTTTATAATTTTAAATTCAAAATTAGTGTAATAATCACTCCAATTTAGACATCTGGGATAAATATAACCAGAATGAGAATTTGTAATTTCAAACGATTTTTCATTTCTATTAAATTGAAAAGTACCTTGACCTATCCATTCATATCTTTCAAGATCATTTAACAGTGAGATAAAATAAAAATCTCTGTCTTTAGTTTTTGAATATATAACTAATGAAATTACCGTTATAGTAATTACCACATTCATTAATAATGTAATATTTGGCTGTTCAATAAATAAGTAGCTTATTACATAACCTACAATACCAAAAATACCTGTATAAATTTCTATTTTATGTTTTCTTACAAAAAATTTAATTGATTTTTCCTGAATATTCTTTTCAGTCCATCGAATCGTTACTGACGCAACAATAGCAAACAAAATTAATGGCCAAGTAGACTTGAGCAGCTGAATAGTAAGCTGGAACATCTGTTTGTTTAAATTTACAACATCAAATTCGTTCATAATTTTTTTTATTTAATAATATTCCCTCTATACTGAAGTTACGGCAATAATGAATATGGTAATATTGTCCTAATACCACTCCTCAACCCCACCATGCCGCGAGCAAGTCCCCCGTCGATTCTGTGAGAATGAATAACTCCCGTCTCTACACATGGCCGAAGCGCCGGATGGGCGGGATGGGGCGAAAGCCGGAGAATGAACTTCGTTGCCATCGACATTGGTGTAGTGATTGTCATTGGAAAGCGGAACATCAATGCTTGGTTTTTCGGTAACTGTTTTTGTTTTCGCATCTGTTTCAGTCCGTTCACTAACAGAGCTTTTTTCCGGAACAGTCAAACTGCTTGTATCAATCGGTCTCTCAATAACCGATTTCTCGACCGGCTCTACATAAGTTTGAGGGATATCGTACGCGGTGCAGGCAGAAAGTGAAAATAACAAAAGCATGAGGACGATAAATCGCTTTTCCATAATTATTCATCGCCAAGCATGCAAACGAAAATTATTTTTAAAATATTATTATTTAAAATCCATAAAATCAATTTTTATACTCACTCAACACATAAAACATCGCCTCCGCTGAAATTCCGAATTCTTTACTCATTGGCACAGACATAAGATCATTTAAAAATTCTTCCTCAATATTTGAAAAATCCATAGAAGCGCTTTGTCGCACTTCATCATAAATTTTTTTGTAAACAGACCTCACCATGTCTCGCGGGACCAGCAAATAACTGGCAAAGGTTTGCGCTTGCCATTCCATGCTCCGGTAGGTTTGTTGAGAGATGTTTTCTATAAAATTATAAAAATCATCAAGACTTTCAATCTTAAAACTTCCATAAATATCCTTATGCAAAACAAAATGACCCATTTCGTGTGCCAAAGAAAAACGGAGACGGTTCATATTTCGCTCGTCATTGTACCAATCGTTATCAACGTTAATTGAAGTAAAATCAGATGAGATTAAGGCATCGGTATTGCAAAGCTTCATCATGTCCGGAGTCGGAATAATGTCAATACCCAATTTGACATCTATAATCTTTTCGATATCTACGGGAATAGAATCATTCCAGTACATTTTCCGAAAAGTATCAGCCTTGATTTTAATAACGTCTTTTTTAATGTAAGGTGTTCTGAATTTGCTAAAATCCATTTGCTTTAAGAATTCCTAATTAATTTAATCAACGTATCAATCTCCTCCTTGGATGGCTTGTCGTTGCGAATAGTGCGGAAAAAGGCCGGTAGGCTTTTGACCAGATTTTTTTGAGCCAGAATGTCCTCTGGGATTATACCCTGTGATATATTGGCTTGGTCGATAAAATCTTGATACGCGCTATCGCCCTTTTTTAGACCCAAAGTAAGCGCCCATTTATGCAAAGTATTTAAGTCGGTCGGTGGAGCCAATACTCCCCGCTCAATCTTGCTCCAATTGCTTGGATCATAGCCAATCTCTTTACATACCTCTCTTAAACTTAGGTTTTTTTTAAAACGAAATTCTTTGAGTATTGCCCCGAAATTGTTTGTTTTTTTCTCCATATGTTTATGACCCACGAATTAAAAAGCATGATAAAATTCACGAGCTTTTTAGGTATGGGGAAAAGATTTATTAACTGTGGTAATATTTTACCACACCAAATAAATTTGTCAAATTATTTATTACCCCCCCCCTAATAATCACTACATAATTCTTCCCTTATTTTTAAACGCATATTAGACAATCTGTACTCAAATAATTCTCAAGGAAAAAAAATAGTTTGAATCAATTTAACTAAAATTTCTCAAAAATAAAAGGAGGCGGGTTACTCACGCCTCCAGTATACTTCTTAAAGAACAAAAAATGCAGTTAATGAAAAAAGGTAAGTAGCCTAAACTATTATCCGAGGTAAATCAAGCTACTGGTAGAGTGGCTATGCGCATTGCCGAAACCTAAGGCACAATCAAACCTTAAACTTTCTTGGGTGGCAACAAAATATGTCGAGTAGCTGGAATCCCAAGATACCGCAGAACAATCGTAACATGGTGTAAAATAATCACGTGCCAAGATATCAGGATGGATAGTCATCGCAACTGCAAAATCAATCGGACCTGAAAGATACATTGACTTCGGAAGTATCGACATTAATTCCCTTACTGCGTTGATGGAAAATCCTTGAAAAGGGAAAAACTGGAGTCCCACAAGCGGACCTTTGGCCATCTTAGCAATAAAACGTTCATGACTCTCATCAACAATTTTAATTTTTCCTGGAAACACAACTTTTATGTAATTATTAAAATACCTTCCTGGAATCTGAAGTGCATATGAAGCAGTAACAGCATTTAAGAAATATCCAAACAGATCTTTTTTGTAATCAGAAACTCGAAACTCAGGATAACAGACGGGTAGCCAAACGCCGTTTAATAAATTTGAAAACATAGGGTCATTTTGCAATTGTTCAATAAGTTTTTCGCTCCTCTTCTGGTATTCCTCTGCCGATACAAATATTGCGTTGTGTAAAAACTTAGCAGCTTTATTAAACCGTTCCGCATAGTTAATATCCGGCTGAATAAGTTTGTAGTCCGGTTTCGGATTACAATCGTAATTTTTTGAGCCAACCAGTGGAATAAAACGTCCGTTTTTATCCACCATTTTTTGGATAAGTTCCTTAATTTCAATAGTAACGTCGCCCGCCAACATTCTTTTTATATTTGCTTCACCTAGGATATTGAGAATTGCTTCAACTTCACCTATGGTGAATCCGGCATATTTCACACTGCATGCCGGCATATGACTGCTAAGTTTTTTAAAACCGTCTAACCCCAATGCCATCACTACTCTTGCGACACTCTCAATACTTACTTTATGATGATTCATTACTTCCTCCTCGCAGGCTAAAAGCCCGCTTTTTAATGTGCACCCCCTACCCGAGGTTTGGGACCTTTCCAGAATTGGAAAGAATTTTTTATATTAGCACAACATTTACAAAAAAGCAAGTTTGACTCCCCACCTCCCCGCTAACCATAACTACTCACTTCGCAAAGCATCGACCGGATCAAGCTTACTGGCTTTTAGCGCAGGGTAAAAGCCAAAAAATACGCCAACAATTGCAGAAAAAGTAAAACCTAAAAGCGGGCCAGAAAGTGATGAAGACATGGTCATTAAATTAAAATATGAAATAATTGGGATGGCTGATTGGCCGATAATAACTCCGATAAGTCCCCCAACTGTAGACAAAATTACTGATTCCAGTAAAAATTGAGTCAAGATATTGCCCTGTTTACCACCAATAGCTTTGGCTATGCCTATTTCTTTGGTTCGTTCCGCGACCGTAACAAACATAACATTCATAATACCAATCCCAGAAACCAAAAGTGTAATGGCAGCAACTAATGTTAAAACTGTGCTCATAAGTGAGGCGGAATCTTGAGCGGCGCCAACCATTGATCCAGCATCCATAACACGAAAATCATCCTCTTGTCCGTCTTTTAATTTATGTTCGGTGCGCAAAATTTTTGTTACTTCTTCCGTGGCAATACTGATGTTATTCACATCATCTGCTTCCATAGTAACCATTAAATTTCCACCTTGGGAACCAAGAATACTGGATTGGGCAGTTTGGTATGGAACGTATACCGCTTCGTCTTTGCTGGTACGCCCCAGTGTGCCACCGGTTTCTTCAAAATAGCCAATCACTTCAAGTTTTTTCCCACCAACTGTAATTGTACTGCCGATAACTTGATTTTTATCTGTATAGAGATTTTCTACTACATCACTACCCAAAATTACTAAGCGGTCTTTTGAGTTGATCTCTTCTTCACTGAACATTCGTCCTTGTACAATCTTTTGGTTAGCAATTTGAAAAAAATCAAGATCAGTTCCAACAACCGAATATGATGCTTCACTGGATTCATAGCTTACAGTTGCATTGCCCTGGATGATACCAGTGGCCAACGCAATGTGTTCTGCATTATCCCGAATTACTTTGACATCGTCGATGCTTAATTTTGAGCTAGCTGTTGAACCCGGACGTCCCATGTTACCCATTATCATAATTGATTTCGCGCTCAATCCGGCAAATTGTTCATCAACCGCATTTCTTGCTCCTTGTCCGATTGCAAATACGGCAATGACAGTAGACACTCCGATTATAATTCCCAACATCGACAAAAAACTTCTGGTTTTTTTAGCCAAAAGCGATTCAAATGCCATTTTAAAAATTTCGAATATCATATTGTTTAATTAACGAGTTAATTTTCGTTGTTAACGTTCTTCGTTTTTTGATATTTTGTTATATTGGTAGCTAAGCGCGGATAGACGCGGATATAAACGCGGATTTACGCTGAGATAAAATGTGTCATTATGCTTAAATTAATAATTATTTTTCAACTTGTAGTCATTGTCAACGACTTTTCCGTCACGCAAATAAATTATTCTGTCGGCAAATTTCGCAACTTCCGTGGTGTGGGTTACCATGACAACTGTTTTTCCCCTATTTTTAAATCCCATAAATATTTCCATAACTTCTTGTCCTGATTTGGAATCAAGTGCTCCGGTTGGTTCATCGGCTAAAATTATTTCCGGATCATTCATAAGCGCTCGAGCAATCGCCACTCTTTGCTGTTGTCCTCCGGAAAGCTCTGTTGGCCTATGTTCTACTCTCTCCCCTAGTCCGATGCTGGCGAGCAATTCAGATGCTCGATTTTCTCTTGCTTTTTTTTCTACACCAGCGTAAAGCGCGGGCAACGCGACGTTTTTTAGGGCACTCAAGCGCGTGAAAAGATTAAACTGCTGGAAAATAAACCCCATCTTTTTGTTGCGAATAAATGCTAGGGTAAAATCATCATGAACTTTGCCAATATTTTCATTATCCAAAAAATATTCGCCTTCGCTCAAAGAGTGCAAACAGCCGATGATATTCAAAAGAGTGGTTTTGCCACAGCCAGACTCGCCCATTAACGCGACAAATTCGCCTTTTTTTATCCGCAAATCAATACCGTTTAAAACCGGAATTTCGTCGCCATTGGCTAAAAAATAAGATTTGTGAGCATTTTTTAATTGAATCATGAAACTCTCCATAGATTTAGAATAAAGACGACTTATTAATACAAAACAATATCGCCAACATTTAGACCGCTTTTTATTTCTACATTTTTACCATCAGTAAAACCAGTACTTACCTCTACCCATTCATTTGATTTTAATTGGACTGAAGGCTTGCTATTTACATTTCTTACGGCTGAAACCGGAATTTGCAGAACATCAGCAACGCCATCGATTATGAAATTTACGCTCGCGGTCATACCTTCGCGAATCTTTGAATCTTTGGTATCACTCAAAGCAGCCTTTACCAAGTATGTAACAATGCCGTTATTGCTTGTTTCTGCAGTTTGCGAAATATATATTAATTCTCCGTTAAATTCCTGTTCATCCAAGGCGTCAAAGGTTGCAACCGCCTTTTGGCCTACGCTTAATTTACTGATATCTGATTCTTCAATATTTAATTCCACAAATAATGTATCATTATTAATTATAACGGCAACGGGTTTGCTTTCATTGCTTAGAATAATATCACCAGCCTTGTAATTCAACAACGCGAGTTCACCGTCTATCGGTGATGTGAGTACGGCTTTATTAAGGTCGTTTCTAGCTTTGTCAAGATTTATGGAAGCGGTTGTCAGGCTTGAGCGTGCAGAAGCCAGTTCGGAATCGCTCAGCGGTTTTAACAGTTCTGTGTAGTCATTTTTAGCATTTTGTAATGACAATTCTTTTGCGGCTAAACTTGCTTCGGAATTTGCAATATCTTGTTTTGCCTCTTCCTTCGCTGTCGCAAGATCTTTTACTGCATTATTATATGCGGTAATATAGTCGTCTAAATTTTCACGAGCATCGGCAAGTGAATCAAGATTGTTATTAAGAGCTGTTATTTTCGCGTTAATTGTTGATCGATTTGAAGAAATTGTAGATTTAAAAGTATCAATCTGTGTTTGACTAAGCGAAGCAGTACTAATAGTTGCATTGATCATTTTTTGCATCTGATATAAATGCGCCTCAAACTGCGTCAGAGCTTTTTCCGCTTTTTTTACCGCATCATCAATTTCGCTATAAGTGCTTGTTTTGGAAAGACCAATGACAGAATCGTTAAGTTCATCATAGGAATATTTCGCTTGAAGATATGTGTCTTTTGCAGACAAATACGCGGCGTTATCTTTTGCACCAAGATTTACTTCAAAACTATCATTAATATCCGTGTCGTCAACGCCGATGATTTTGTCAGAAGCAAGTAAAATTGTTTCAAAACTGAGATTAATAGCCTTAACTGTATCTAAAATATCGGCATACGCATTTTTTATATCTTTGCTGGTTGCCTCATTTTTATTAAGTTCCATATCTTCGCGTGTATCATTTACATTTTCTTCCGCGTCTTCAATTTTTTCATTAGCGCTGTTTCTTGTTTTTTCCAAGCTTATTTTTGCCTGGCTTAAAGATATTTCAGCCTGTTCGATTGATGATTTAGCATTAGCGATTTCTTTATCTGTCGCACCAGCCACCTTTTCATTGTAGCTTGCGAGGACGGATTGATAATTTGAATATGCTTTGTTCAAGTCATAATTAAGGTCGTCTGTGCGTACCGAAGCGATTTTGTCGCCTTTCTTAATCTTGTCCCCTTCTTTTACAAAAACTTGGTTGACCTCCAATGTGTCACCGCTTACGGAAAATGATAATTCTACACCATCTTCGGAAACGACTTTGCCATCCGCCTCGATAGCAATTTGCAAATCAGATTTTTTGACCGTAGCCTCGCTTATTTTGACAACGCTTTTTGTTTCTTTAGTACTTTGGTTTTTATTATAAAAAAACCATACGCCTAGCGCAATAACAATCAAAATAAGCGGAATAATCACGCTTTTTCTCTTAAAAAATCCAAATATACCATTTTTTCTCGCTTTTCTACTTGCTTCAATAATTGATTCACTCATATTTTTTATTTATTATTTTTTTATTACTTAGTAATCAAAACAAAAGACGCGTTTTTATTTTCGCTTTCGCTTTCATCAAGCCAAACATTTATCATTTTGTCTTTGGTAATATCACTTAAATTCGCCTCTACCATATCCATCTTATCTGTAATTTCCGTATCAGGTTTAAGCATTTTAATTCCGACAGGTATTGTTACGGTTACATCTCCTGTACTCATCGCTTTTATTCTTTCGAGCATTGCCGCCTGCTGATCTGTGTCCATATTCATTCCTCTACCCATACCGCCACCAGCTCCGGGAAATCTTCCGCCATTCGTACCAGTTCCAAGAACCGGAGCGGTTTTTGTTGTATCGGTTTCTGTATCTTTTGTTTTTTCTGTATTTTCCGGTCTTTCCTGTCTTTCAATTTTAATTATTGTAACTTCATTACCACTAATCGATTTTACTATTCCGGTAATATCCGCATTACGTTCCGGTTGGCCAAAATCCGGTCGTCTAAATCCCTGTTCATTTGGCAAATCCTTGTTATTTTCGGTAGTTTTTTGCGAACATCCGCCTAAAATTATTGTGCTGATTAAAAAAATTGATAATAAAATAAACTTTTTCATACTATTGTTAGAAATAAATAATTAAAATTAAAAATATATTAAATTTTTTTTAAGCTCTTATATTTTATATACGCTAATTATATCACTTTTCTTGCAAATAAAAAAACCCTCATCAACCGGTTGATTAGTGATGAGGGGGGTTAAAGATTTTTCAATAAAAATCAGGCAGTTTTTTTCCGACTGATTCTGGCGGCTCCAAGAAGTCCAAGACCGAACAGCATCATGGTTGCTGGTTCAGGAACAGGAGATGTACTTCCGGAAATAATGTCATTGGCACAGTAAGCAGTTACCCATTTAACATCAAAGACGCCATATGGGTCATCTTGCCAGATACCTGTTGTAATATGGATAATGTAATCAGATATGCCCTGGGGTATTGATTCCCATGTAACAGAGCCGCCACCAAGTGATGGAATTCCATAATTACTGCTGATTGTGGCAATTTGAACTTTTTCACCGGGATTGTAGATGTAACCAGGGCCGGGACTGAAATGATCGGAATTAAAATAGCTACCTACAGCATACATTGTTCCGGCAGTAAAGCCAGTGCGGTTTACAAGCGGTATCGCCCACTCATAGTCCACGCCATGGTATGTTTCAGTAATAAACAAGTCAGCAGGTTTAGTTGCCCAGGTACCAACAGTAATGCCGTTTTGAGGATAATCGGTGTATATGTCGAATGCGATAGCCCCGGAATTAATGCCCGGAGTAAAATTTTTGATATCTATTTTATAGGTTTCAAATTGAATACCGATAGCATCGCCGACAGCATCGTTAATAGTGATTGTTTCTGCGAATGCTGGCGAAATGACCAATGTTAAAAACAGAAAAATACTTGCAAAAATCTTATTCATTTCTTAAACTCCTTTTTAAATGTACAAAAAAATGACCCACCATAGGTCAAACCTAACTCTTTTTATCATATCTATTAACAAAAGTCAATACCAATTTGCTATTATTAAAATAATAGCTTATTTTAGCTAATTTTTAAAAAATTAATAAGTATTGACTTTTATATAAAAATGTATTATGATATTTTAATATATAAATAATCTAATCATGTCGCCCTCTAGTTAAGGCGACTTTTATTTGCATGGATATTCGAAATATAGCAATTATCGCACACGTTGACCACGGCAAGACAACTCTTACCGATGCTTTGATGCGCCAGACCGGGATGTCTGAAGAAGGCGTTAGCATGGATTCAAACGCGCTCGAGCTTGAGCGTGGCATTACGATTTATTCAAAAAATACATCGGTTTACTATAAAGATACAAAGATCAATATCGTTGATACTCCCGGTCATGCGGATTTCGGCTCCGAAGTAGAGCGCGTTCTCCGTTCAATTGATTCGGTTCTTTTGGTTGTTGACGCGCAAGAAGGTCCGATGCCGCAGACAAAGTTTGTTTTGAAAAAATCACTTGAGCTTGGCTTGAAACCGATTGTGGTTATTAATAAAATCGACAAACCGGCGGCAAGAGCAGAAGAAGTAAAAGAAATGGTATATGAACTTTTTTTGGATTTGGGTGCCAACGATGAACAGCTCGATTTTACAACCATCTACGCAATCGCTAAACAAGGAATTGCCAAATTAAATATGGACGATAATTCCGACAGTCTTAGTCCCCTTTTGGATGTTATTTTAAAACAAACGCCAATAGCATCAAGCGCGGATAGTAACACACGTCCTTTGAGTGCACAGCCTTTTAATCTTGGTTATGATAATTTTCTGGGACGCTTGGCTATTTCCAGAATATACGAAGGTACGATAAAATCGGGAAGCAGAGTACTTATCAAAGATATCAAAAACAATACGCGTGAAGGAAAAATATCAAAGCTTTTTACTTTTGAAGGCTTGACCCGAAAAGAAGTAAGCGAAGCCTATGCCGGCGATATTATAATGACATCCGGTTTGCCGAATATTTTTATTGGCGAAACTATCTGTGACAACGAAAATCAACCCGCTTTGCCGGCAATCGAGATTGATGAGCCAACCATTACATTGAATTTTTTGGTCAACACTTCTCCATTTGCCGGACGCGAAGGCAAACTGGTTACCAATAGCAAAATCAAAGAAAGATTATTAAAAGAGCTTGAAATAAACGTTGGTCTAAAGATTGATTTTTCTGCGATTGACCACTACAAGGTAAGCGGTCGTGGCGAAATGCATATCGCTATTCTTTTGGAAAATATGCGGCGTGAAGGCTACGAGATTCAAATATCTCAGCCACATGTTATTATCAAGGAAGAAAACGGTGAAAAACTAGAACCGTTTGAAGAGCTTACAATCAATGTTCCGGAAAATATGACCGGAACCGTTATCGAAAAATTATCCAAACGACGCGGAGCAATGCTTGAAATGAAACCGGAACATGGACATACTAGAATTATTTTTGAAATTCCGACCCGCGGTTTACTTGGTTATCGCAATGATTTTGTGGTAGACACAAAAGGTGAAGGCATTCTATATTCTCGTGTTATCGGTTTTAAACCCTATGTTGGCGAAATTGAAAAACATACTGTCGGTTCCATGATATCAATGGCATCCGGCAAGGCCTTGGGATTCTCTTTGTACAATCTTCAGGATCGCGGCGATCTTTATATTGGAGCAAACGTTGATATTTACGAAGGTATGGTTGTCGGCAATGTTGCCAAGGGCAATGACCTTGCGGTTAATCCGACCAAGGGCAAGCATCTGACAAATATGCGCGCTTCCGGCGCGGATGAAGCGATACGCTTGACTCCTCCGGTTGAGTTGACACTGGAAAGAGGCATGAGTATTATGAAAGACGATGAATATCTTGAGATTACACCAAAAAGCGTCCGTTTAAGAAAACAATATTTGACTGAAAACGAGAGAGTGCGAGCCGGAAGGGCAAAGATTTAATAATTATTCTTGTAAAAATCCGCTATCTCATCCCTAAGCTCCGGGCGATCAAAAGCGTATTTCAAAGTCGCGCGTAGATAATTCAAAGGGTCTCCGGTAGTCAGCCATTCCCCATCTTCGACTTTCTTGGCATAAAAATCACCACCCTTTTTAATATATTTTTCAATAGCATCCACAATCCACAATTCACCTCCCTTTCCCAGGGGGGTGTTTTTTAATTCATCAACGATTTCCTGATTCAAAATCATTCTACCAAACGAGGCAAGATTTGAGGGCGCGGTTCCGTATTCAGGCTTTTCAACAATACCCTTGAGACGCATTGAATTTGGGAAAAGATCGACTATGCCATAACGATCCAAAACATCCTTTGGCATTTCCTGTACGCCGATCATGGGCTTACCGACTTTTTCATATTCATCGACCATTTGTTTTGTAAACGATACCTTTGATTTTACCAAATCATCGCCAAAGCAAAAAACAAAAAACTCGTCTTTAACTAAAGTGGACGCAGATAAAATCGGTACACCGTTGCCGTATTGCGGCGCTTGGCGCACATAAATAAAATTTGCCAAACCGGCGATTTTTTTTATTTCTTCCAAAATTTTCAGCTTACCGGCTTTTTCAAGATCGATTTCCAGGGCAATACTGTGGTCAAAATGGTCTTCAAGCGGCTTCTTGTCCCACTTGGTTACGAGAATGATATCCTCGATTCCGGCCGCAACCAATTCCTCAACAACAAGCTGGATAATCGGCTTGTCGACTATCGGTAACATCTCTTTTGGCATGGCCTTGGTTACAGGCAACAGGCGCGTACCCGAACCGGCGACTGCGACAATGGCTTTTTTTATTTTTTGCATGGTAGTAATTTATGATTTATGATATATGATTTTAGATATATTTTAATAATAAATTAAATCATATATCTAAAATCTTATATCCTAAATTATTTAATCTCCCATTTTAACAAATACTTCACCCAAGACCGAATATGATGTTTTGTGGTCGTGCTGGTAAAAAACTTGTACCACGCTACCTGGGCGCTTTCACGCGCATGATTATGGATAACTTTGACTAACGGATAATAGACTATTTTCCAATTTTTATTCCAAAATCTGCGGCATAAATCCGTATCTTCAAAATACATAAAATATCTCTCGTCAAAATAGCCGACTTGTTTTAATGCTTCACTGCGACAAAACAGAAATGACCCTAAAAGCCAATCGACATTTCTGATGGTTTTGTGGTCAAAATCTTTCATCAAAAAATGATCAATATCTTTTTTGGCAAAGCCGGTTTTGCCCAAAGGAGTACGGCGATAAATCGGCGTTAGTAGGCCATGCCAGCGATAGCAAGAATCTTGGATACTGCGGTCCGGCGACAATTGCTGAGGCGCGATTATTCCGATATTTTCGTTTGTTTCCATGTAGCCGTACAGCTTTGTAAACACGTCTTTGAATACGATAATATCCGGGTTCATAACTACCGAGTACTTCCCCTGCGCTTTTTTTAGGCCGACATTGTTGCCCGCGCCCATTCCGGTATTTTTTTTATTTTGAATAAATACGATTTCCGGATATTGCCAATTAAGGATTTCACCAATCGCATCGCCGGAATTATTATCAACGACAATGATTTCATGTTTTAACTTTTTATCCGCAATATCAAAACAAGCCTCTTTGATTGATTTTATGCAATTCAAAGTGTCGCCTTTGCTTTTGTAATTTACGATTACGATACTGATGTCCATAAATATAAAATTTCTAATTTCAAGATTTGGATTTAAAAAAAATTATTTTAGACTTAATTTCTTCGCTTGTCATTCCCGTACCCCTCCGGGCATAAACTCCGGCGGGAATCCAGTTTCGAGCAATAAACCCTGGATTCCCGCCTTCGCGGGAATGACAAAAAAGTTTTTATATATCCCAATACATTGATTACCAAAACATAATAAATTTTATCGTCTTCCAGTAAAAATTAAAAAACGGATTAATTAATCGTAATTTCCAATCATTAAATTCTTGGTGATCGATTACTCCGGTAATCATTTTGCAGATTTCTTTATCTTTTATTATTCGCAAGCTTTGATTTCGATGCCTAGCTGAAATTAAATAAGCCCAGGTTTTTGGATTTAGAAAATATAAATAAACCCTCAACTTGTCTTTTAACCATTTATTTTTCCAAGCAAAAAAAAGTTGACCGATTTCCATGATTATAAACGCGGGAAGAATCAAGATTAGTGTTTTTATTTTATAACAAATTATAATTGAAATTATTCGATTGCGATCCATCCAATAAGTTTGTTTGATTGATCTCTTAAAGTTGTATTTGGTTACGGCAACCGCATTAAGCGCGACAACGGCTCGCCAGCCGTTTAGGCACAGACGCCATGGCAGTTCTTGGTCTTCATTATACATCCAATATTCTTCATCAAATAATCCGACTTTTATTAATGCTTCTCGCGGAAACATCATGGAAGCCCCTGAGGTATAAAAAACATCTTTTGAAATAATATTTTGATTTTCCCATCTTTTTTTATAACCGCTCGAAAATCCAAAACCTAAAAAATGCGTTTCGTTTCCCAGGCTCGCTACTATATCTGTATCACCATACAACATCATGCGCGCTTGCGCAACACCAATCTTTTTATCACTTTCCAGTAATTTTACCAATTCGCTTACACAGTTTTTTTCCAAAATTGAATGGATGCTTACTAAAAAAATATAATCAAACCCCTGACTAAGCGCCAAGCGCATGCTGTCGTTACAACCTTTTGCAAAACCATCGTTATGAATATTTAGAACAAGCTCGGCATCCGGCGCTAATTTTTTTAGCAACAAAACGCTGGTTGGCGACGTTTCATTATCGGTAATAAATATTTTTATATCTCCCGAATAATCCTGTTCACGAATGCTCTTGATGCAGTCTGGCAAAAATTTTTCCGCATAGTCCTTGTAGTTTGGTGAAATAATTATTGCAACTTTTTTAAACATAGTATTTTAGGTTTTGCCTCTGCTTTTGAATCTAAGATTTTCAGCAATACAAGTTAATAAAAAGCCAATTGGCCATAAAAATCTCAGTAGCCAATATTGCCAAGATGGATGCCATTTTTTAAAATATTTTAGCATGGAATCACGAAAATATTTTTGTTTTTTTAGACTATTTACTTGATTAAAACTTTGACCGACATAGTCTGTGCACTCCGCAACCGGCGTATACCAAACTTCTTCACCGATATTTTTTATCTGCAAACAAAAGTCGACTTCTTCAAACCAAATAAAATAGCGTTCATCCAGCCAAAAAGGGATATGGCGTTTTGCCCGTACCATGAAAAATCCGCCACGAATCGAGTCAACTTTTGCCGCCTTATTATAATCAAAATCTTCGGGAATATATTTTTTCAAAATATTTGGAAAGATATGAGGAAGCTTTAATATGATTGCCGCTTGATCCCATAATGTCGGAAAATTGCGCACATGCTTGATTGTTTCCCCTTTTTCATTTTGCAAATGGCATCCCGCGACGCTGGCCTGCGGATTTTTTTCCATCCAATCAATCATTTTCCTCAAAGTATCCGAACGCACAAGCATGTCAGGGTTTAATAAAAGGATATATTGGCCATGCGCTTGTCCGATTCCCTGGTTATTGGCCTTGGCAAAGCCGAGATTTTTTTTATTTGCAATCAAGTTTACACGCAAAAATTTTCGCTTAATCATTTCTACGGTTTTATCTTTTGAGTGATTGTCTATAACAATCACTTCAAATTCGTCAGGAGTAAGTCCTGTTGAAGAAAAAATAGCTCTTAAGCTTTCTTCAAGCTTTTTTTCTACGTTCCAAGATACGGTTATGATTGATAGTCGCATATTTAATACTTATTTACTTTTGTCCTAAAAATTTTAAAAAAATAAATCAAAAGATATTGCTCGAATATTAAGGAAAAAATAAACATTAAAAATACATGTTTCAAAATAGAAATTTTGTTTATTGTATTTTGCAATCTCCAATATTTTTTTATAATAATCAGCTGATGAAACAATGACCATTTTTTGGCTTTTCTGCTTTTATTTCTTCTGTTCAATGCAATTAAAATATTACCATCACCTTTTCCGCTCACAGTCCTGTCATGATACATTTTTGCAGTTGTAACTAAGGCGGATGAGTAACCTGCCAAAAATAAGCGATAAGCCAAGTCACAGTCCTCTTTGTACATAAACATCAGTTCATCAAAGTACTGATTGTTAAACTTAACTTTTTCCAATGCGCTCATCCGGTACATGGCCGCCGCTCCGCTCGGTCCAAAAATTTTTGCATTTTCGTATTGTCCATGGTCAATCTGCCCTTGTCCTAAGTCAAAAAATCTTAAACCGGTTTTTAAAACTATGCCGAATGAATCGATAATATTTGTTTTTTCATTTGATTTATCCGGTACAAAATTCCATTTATAAATCTTTGGGCTGACTGATGCTAAATTATTGTCATTTTTGATAGCAGTTAGTAAATTATTAACACAATCAGATTCAAGTATTGTGTCAGGATTTAAAACCATAAAATATTCCGCTCCATTTTTTTGCGCGTCATTAATCATTAGATTGAAGCTTTTTCCAAAACCGAGATTTTTTCCTTTACTAATAATTTTTATTTGCGGATATTTATTTAATAATTTGATATTTCTATCTGTTCCATCTTCATTGCCATCAACTGCCAATGTCTCAAAATTTGTTATATTCTGATTGAATAATGAATCTAAAAAATACGGCAAATATGCCATTGCCTCTTTGCTATAAGTAATAAATCCAATGTAAAGTTTCTTTTTTTCCATAGTAAATACCTATGATAATCTTTTTTTTGCTAATTCTTTTAATTGGATATTAAATTCCTTGATTGCTTCATCAACCAACGGATCAAAATGTTTATAAATATTTTTTTCTTTTACGATGATATTTGCTTCGAGTAAAGAATCAAAAGTTCCTGCATCTAACCAAGCACCTTTTACCATGCCGACTTCCAGCTCACCCCTTTTTAGATACCAATTATGCAGATCGACGATTTCTAATTCAGACCTATCGCTTGGTTTGACGGTTTTAGCAATATTACATACACGATTGTCATAAATGTATAAGCCGGGGATAATATAATCAGATATCCAATCTTTGGGTTTTTCAACGATTTTAATTGCGCGCATATTATTATCAAAAACAATAACACCAGATCTTTCAGGGTCAGGTACTTTTACGGCAAATACTTTTGCTCCTGACTTAAATCCGCTTATATCATCTGAAAAATCATCCTCAAAGATATTGTCACCCAAAATCATAGTCACATTATCCATACCAATAAATTTTTCTCCAACTATAAAGGCATCCGCAAGCCCGCGCGGTATCGGCTGAACTTTAAATTCAATATTTATTCCATACTTTTCAAACAAAGATCCAAGCAGATTTAAAAATTGTCCGGAATGTTCCGGCGAAACTATTATCAAGATTTCTTTTATTCCGGCTTTGATTAAAACATTCAAAGGATAAAAAATCATCTGCCGATCATAAATCGGTAATAATTGCTTGCTCGTTGTCGTTGTCAAGGGAAAAAGCCGCGTTGCGGTCCCCCCAGCTAATATAATTCCTTTCATAAATCAAAAATTATTTGTTAAATTTATTTTAATTTTAAATAATCCTTTAATGCATCTTTGTAATCTCGCAAAGGCTCCAGCTTGGTATTTTTCAGTGCGCTGAAAGACGGACGTTTTGCCGGACGATGGAAAATAGCGCCGCTTACGGGCTTGATGCGGACATCTGAATTCAGCAGATTAAAGTATTCGCGAGCGCCGTCATACCAGCTAGCTTGTCCGGAATTTGTTATATGGTAAATTCCAAAAGGCATTTTGTCAAATACTATTTTTTTTACTGTTTGCGCCAAATCCGGCGAATAGGTAAAACAACTAACTTCATCATAAACCACTGTTAGCTCTTCTTGTTTGTTGCTTAACGCAAGCATCAAATCAAAAAAACTTGGCTTTGATTCAGGGCTTTCACCTTTTGGCCCAAAAAGTAGAGACAAGCGGACAATATAATACTCTAAACCTTTGGTTTCTCTTTTTAAAATTTCTTTTTCACCCAAGAGCTTACTCTCGGAATAACGATTGAGTGTGGCGGTTTCGTCATCTTCCGCAAAACCGCCATTAAGCTTTGCTTCCAATTGTCTGGCTGGGTTATGCCCGCTAAAAACGTGGTCAGTTGAAAAATGTATAAACAAAGATTTATTTCGAATAGCCGCATCAGCCAGATAGCCAACCGCTGTACCATTCAACATTTTCGCCAATTTGAATTCCGCATTATCAATCTCGCATTTGTCAACCGCATTATACGCCGCGGCATTGATTATGATATCGGGCTTCAACTTGTCTATTTTAATATCAATTTGTTCTTTGTCGGTAATATCGATATCATCCCTATCCCAAGCAAAAACTTCTTGGTCTTGAAAAACTATTTGCAATTGTCCGCCAAGATTTCCCTTGGCGCCGATAATTAAGATTTTCATTATATTATATTTAGATTCTTTTGAAATAATTATTGATTAAGATAGTATTTTATTGTTGCGCTAATCTAATTTTAAATTTATAATTTATAATTTTTATTGAATTTTTAATTTGAAATTTTCAAATATGCAACTTCAAGAAATAGATGTTACTTAAAAGTAAATAAAAATTAATATTTTAAAATTTATTAAAAATTAAAAATTTCAAATTTCAAATTAACTTTTAGTTTAGTCCGATACGGATGTGGTGTATCTACAAAATAAGTTAAAGAACCATATTATTTATTTTTTTTAAAACCTCCTCCGCCTCGCCTGGCAGGTATTTCCCCTGCTTCCATAGTTCAAAACCGTCTCCGTTCTTGCGTGGAATTATATGAAAATGGATATGCGGTATCACTTGCCCTGCAACAGGATCATTATTTTCCGATACATTATAACCCTCATAACCAAGATTTTCTTTTATTAGTTTTCCGATTTTTTTCACAATAATAATCAAAGAACATAGCTCTTGTTCCGGAATTTCTTCCAGATTTTGGTAATGATTTTTTGGAATAACCAGCACATGCCCCGGATTAACCGGCGCAATATCCAAAAAAGCCAAAACCTTATCATCTTCAAAAACTTTATGACAAGGAATTTCTTTGTTTACAATTTTACAAAATAAACAATCCATATTTTTTTTCCGCGTCTATCCGCGTTCTAATTCGCGTAAATCCGCGGAATACTATAATTTTGATTGAACTTTTTTCAAGCAGAACTCAGCCTCGCCTTCGCCGTAACCGGATTGCGGCCAGCGTTCGAGACCGTCGCCTTCGGCGCGTGGTACCAGGTGAAAATGGACGTGCGGAACATGTTGGTTTGCGGCGCTTTTGTTGTCCAAAAATACGCTATAGCCTTTTACACCTAGCCCTTCAATCATTGCCTTACCGATTTTTTTGACTGCTTTTGTCATGGCGCTTAGCTCTTCTTCGGACAAACCCTCAATGTCCGCTACGTGTTTTTTTGATACAATAATTGTGTGTCCTTGGCTGATTGGCAGAATATCAAAAAATGCGTAAACCATGTCATCTTCATAAACTTTGTAGCTAGGAATATCACTAGCAATGATTTTGCAAAAAATACAATCCATTTTTTTAATTTTAAATTTTAAATTTTAAATTTCTAATCAATTTTAATTGTTAAAATTTAAAATTTTTAATTTATTGATTAATTTATTATATTATTTTATATGGTGAGTTTATGTCTTTTTCCCATCTTATTTCATCAACTTCTTCGGTTTTGTTTTTTCCTTTCCAAAGTTTGTCTGGCAGATTTATAGATAAACCAGGAGTTTCGGAAATACATTTGTAACCATGAACCACGCCGTTAGGAACAATGATTGTTTTTGGTTCATTTTCTCCGGCAACTATTTTTACGTATTCGCCTTTTGTTTCTGAATCTTCACGCCGATCCCAAAGATGCACTTCAAATGTTCCTGGACCGCAAAAAACAAAATAATCGGTTTGATCTAAATGTTCATGAGGACCTCTAACAACGTTATTGTTTGTCATGCTTACATAAGTCATTACAGGCTGAAAATCAGTTTCGTCATTTCGAAATATTTCCG
The DNA here is from genome assembly GCA_003514005.1 of Candidatus Falkowiibacteriota bacterium. GTDB lineage: Bacteria > Patescibacteriota > Patescibacteriia > Patescibacteriales > UBA12075 > UBA12075. Next base: position 23,813 of record DOSJ01000006.1, on the reverse strand, counting down.
CAACCCACCCACGTTCATCTCCATAAGTTGTTATGTCTTTAATTATTACACCTTTTATCATAGGTTTTTATACCATAGCCACAGCGCGGCAAAGGAAATGTTGCGTGAAGCCCTGGATTTATGTTAATAATATTAATCTGCCACATCATTATTCTTTTTGGATAACACTAATATTATACCAGTCATTAACCATAAAATCAATACAAAATTTAGGTTAACATAAGCCAAAATTATGCCGGGAAAAAATAGTTCCATTGCAAAGAAAATTAAAAAAGCGCCTGTAAACACATAGAATAGTTCTCTTATCAAGGCTTGCAGATTAATCTTTTTTAGCATATTTTTGATTTATTATTTCTCGTATCTTTTCCCAAAGACTTTTTCCGCTTAGGCTGATTTTTATTTCATCCAAAACAATCCCGTCGCTGGAAATATCGTCAAGACCAGGAACGGATATTATGAAACCATATTTTCCGTTCTCACGATAAGCGCGGCTGATATCAAAGGATACGGTTTGAGTGCTCCATTCCCCAACCTCTTCCGGGAAATCATATTTTGCGATCACATAATTTATCCCTTCTTTCTGAACATCCAAATGCATATCCGCTTTTTTTATTTTGGGATTGAAAAATGCCGATTTGCTAAAACTGAACAAACCGTCACCGCTGACAATTATTCCGTCTTTCGCGATTTTTATTAAAGCCGGCGTAGTGCTGGATACTGATACTTGCTTGAATTGTCGATAAGTTTCGTTGATCACAAGCCCGGAATCACCGATCAAAATAGTTTGTAAGCTTTCTGGATTTACAGTCGTAAATTGAACTTCGCGGCTGTCTGTAAATATTTCGCGGTCTTTTTTCTCAGTTTTATACAACTCCAATTTATTAATAAAAGCGATTTTAGTTTGTTTTGTTGTGATTTTTTTGGTCAAAATATCGTTATTTGCTTTAAGCTCGATTTTATATACTCCTTCCGGCAGATTCGCTTGCTTAATTTCAAGCGAATGAATTTTGCTTTCTTGTTTATTATCAATTGCAATGCCGTCATCATCTAGATGACGGGAATCAATCAACTGATTGTTATAATAAAGATAAAGTTGAACATCGTCCGCATCGGAATTTCGGTTTAGGTCAACTAAGTCAAAATTAAAATCCAAATCTTCATTTTTTAAATATACATAAAATTGGTATGAACCTAAAATTTCCGGAAAAACGATTTTATTTATAGTATCATCAGGCTGGTGGTAAGGCAAAATAAAATCATTTTTTAGCTCATAATTATACTCGGCAACCCCGCCTTTATGCTCTTTCGAGGCGATAAACTCGCCAACGCTTTTGAATTGTGTATCCGAATTCGCGGTTTCGGGATTGCTTAGTAATATCAGCTCACCATCCTTTTTCACATCCCAAACTAAAGACAAACGATCAAGTAAGCGGTTTTCCAAGGGCTTTAAATCATAACGCCAAATCTTTTTATCTGCCAATACTCCGGCCTCGATTAGTGGCGCATTGGCCAGGTTTTTATATTTTACAAAAAGATCGGCTCGGTCAAAAGCACGCGGCGTTCGCAAATTGAAATATACCGGATTTCCAACGATTTTATTATTAATACCACTGTTTATTGATGCCAATCTTTCATTCGGGCTTAGTTTGCTGATAAAAAAGCTTTCGTTTTCAAAATCATAATCATAAGTAATCTTCCCTCCGGGAACTATTGCTTGATACGAAAAAAAAGCAACTACGCAAAACAAGATAATCCACAAGAATATTCGAATTTTATAAATATTTACCATGCTATAATCTTAACTAATTTTTCAGAAAAAAACAATAAAAAAACAGGCAAATTAGATATTTGCCTGTTTTCTTGAGTCGAAAAAGTGATTATTTTAAAGTTACTTTTGCGCCTGCTTCTTCCAATTGCTTTTTAATCTTTTCCGCTTCTTCTTTCTTTACGCCCTCTTTAACCAATTTTGGAGCGGCATCAACCAAGTCTTTGGCTTCTTTCAAGCCCATTTCAGTAACAACGCGAACGGCTTTAATAACCGCGATCTTGTTAGCTCCTGCTTCGGTGATTTCGATATCAAAGCTGTCTTTTTCTTCAACTTCGGCAACAGCGCCGGCTGGTGCTCCTGCCATCATCATGGCTGGTGCGGCAGCGGAAACGCCGAATTTTTCTTCTAAGATCTTTACTAATTCCGCTAAGTCCAAAACGGACATTTTTTCAATTTCTTCTACCAAAGATTTGAATTTTGCCGGAATTTCTACTGGGGTTTTTTCTTCTGTCATATTTTTTTATTTACTGCGGATTATGTGAACGTGTACAACGCGACATATAATCAGCTTAATTTATATTTAATTATTAATTATGTTATCGTGGCAATTCTATGGGGTTATTTATAAAACACTTTTTCCTCACTTGTCATTCCCGCGAAGGCGGGAATCTTGGTTTATTAATAATAAAATATTTTTACCGTATGTTCGTTATAAAACCATTATATCTTATCCTTATTTTATTATTTTTATACCAAGATTCCCGATCATTTAATATCAATTCCCTGCGGGGCTATGGAGTGTCGGGAATGACAAAATTTTTTACCCATAAAATTATCAAAGGAACCAATAATTTAAAACTTTTTCTCCTCAATTGCTTTTAAAACATAAACAAACTTGCGCAAATTGCCGGCCAAGACATTGACGAAGCCGGAAATCGGAGCATTAAGCGAGCCGACCATTTTGGCATAAAGCTCATTCTTGCTTGGCAATAATGCCAAGGCACTTACTTGTTCCTTGCTTAAAAATTTGTTTTCCAAGATACCGCCGACAAAATCGATTTTTTCTTCTTTGCCTTTTTTAAAATCATGTACTGTTTTTGCCGGGGCAACCTCATCGCCATAAGCGAAAATCGCGGCTACCTTTCCTTCAAAATTTTTAATTTCTAGATTCTCTATCCCCTTGTCTTTGAATGCGATATCAAGCAAAGTTTTTTTGGCAACTAAGTATTCACTGTCTGATTTTTTTAGGTTACTGCGCAAAGCTTCATTGTCCTTGACTCCAAGCGCGTCAAATTTTGCAAATACGATTGATTTTGATTTTTTAATTTTTTCCTCAATTGTTCTAAGGATCTCCTGTTTTTGTAATTTTGTCTTAGGCATATAGTTTATTATTTGATTTATAATTAATCCTCGTTTAAATATTTATAGTTTTTGGCAATAAAAAAATGGTTATAAAAAACCAACAGTTGTAAAAAATTTTACCTAGGCGGGTCTTAAAATCTAGTAATATTTAACTAAATATGCCTGCTTTCTGCGGTCTTTTAAATTGTATTATAATAATAGCACAAACAGAATAAATGTCAAGAATATTACTCTTTATATGCAAACATCGGGCCAAAAACCAATATTTTTTCATTTCCACGATTATATATCATTGCCAGTATTTTTATCTTTTCCACGCTTTGCACCGAGGCTTTTTCCGTTGAATTTATGCTGAATGATTTTGAAGCCAGCTTATCAACGACATTACGCCGCGCAAAGTCATCCAACATCCGGCAATCATCATCGTCTATTGCTTGGTTTTTGATTAATTTTTCTGCGATAACCGAAAGCTTTTGCAGATCCGAATTCAGATCCTTGAGCCTAAGCGAGGCGGCATTCGTATCTTTATCAACTTTCAAGATGCTAAGCATTTTAATCATTATCACATTGCGCGCGATAAGTTCATCAATAAATTCGACATCAAGTTCAATATAATTATTCAAATTGCATGAACGATTATACAAACCAAGCCCGTGCGTATTGGTTTCCTGTTCCGCGTAGGGCACGAGAGTATCTTCGTCAAGATGTAAATTGACCCATGCGCCTAAAGCAGTCTGGTAGCTTCTTCCCTGATTCCATTTACTGCTCTCTGCGTAAACTGCTTTATTTTGCGATGTGTTGTTTAGGATTTTTTTCAAGATATCAAGCGTCAGCCAATAGACATTATTGTTCCAAGTATTCTGATTAAAATATTCAATCTCATGCCTTAAGCCGGCAAGTCGTTCAGTATATCCCGCGTAATCAATGTTGTCATAATAATACTCACTATTAATATCAATCGGTTTGACAAGACCTAATACATCATAACCAAATCCACTGCAACGATATACTCCGCCCTTTTTATCACTGCACGCGGTTTTTCTCGTGTTGTCAGTAATTTTTGTAAAGCTTGCCTTAATCGAATCATTGCTTAGCTCCTTAAAGATATAATCATTCGGCCAAAAGTCTTCCTGCAAAAGCCGCATCCCGATAAAAGGCCGATTTTTGATATCACTGCGATCAATACCGCCTTCAATCCGAGAGAATTGCAATTCCGCCAGATTGTCTTGGATTTTTTGTAAATCATTATCCCGGCCGTCGTTATCCAAAGAAAATATTTTTTCCAAATTATAATTTTTACCAAACAGCTTTTGCAAATTGTCGTGGTAGTTTAGATACGTCATGTCTTGCCGCAAGCCGGAAAAAAAAGAAATAAACTTATAGATTATCGCCCACTGATTTTTCAGATCTTGATTATCGTTCAAGTCACGGGCTAATCTCGCGCCGGCATACATATTTATCACCCAGTCATCTTTATCCAACAGGCAATCCTCGCAATCGGAATTTTTGTAGTAAAGAGGGAAAACATTTTTTAGCCATGTCAAAGTAACATAAAAATTGCTTAGTTTTGCGTTTGCAAGATAGTTGCTTGGAATAGAGAATTTTTTGTAATCAAGCGGGTAAAGCATAATCGGTGACTTCTCTATTTTATTGGCGAAAGAAATCAACTTGTATTCCTTTTCAATGTCGGCTTGCAAAAAATCAGGAATTACGAAGCCATATTTATCCGCTTCTTGAGGAGTAAACTTATTTGAATTGCTAAAATTTACGTCTTCTGATATTTGCTCTTTTGTCGGCATTAATAATTTTAATGCCATCGCCAAGTAAGCCAGTTGCTGTCTTTGTCCTTCCAAAACCGGGTTATTGTCTGCGCCCATTATTTCTTCGCTGTTCTTGTAGCGCGTCAAAGCGATATCGTAAAGCGCTTTATTCAAACGCCAGACATGTTCATAAAAAACATTTTTTTCAATTTCTTTATATACGTCTTTAAAAACATTTTGATAATAATAAAAAATAAAATCATCCGTAATGACCATTGGCAAATCTTTGCTTGCTAAATCATGATATGCTGAATAAAAATCTTTGTCCGTGATTTCGGATTGATTTTCCAATACCGTAAAGCCATAAGTATTCAAATCATCCAAGTATTCATCCAAATTGATTTTACGACTTGCGTCATAATAATTTTTCACATCAGTCTTGATATTTAGAGGCAACTCATATTTTTGTAATGTAATTTCGCGATTATTTTCCGGTTTTTTATAAAAATATCCAAAACTGACATTTTCAGCAATCAAAACATCGGTCGAAGTTCCCAGATCATACTGATCCGACTGGTTGACACTAATATCAGGGGGCAATTTCCCTGTGCTTGTGGTAGCAATATTTTTTTGTGGCGCTACCTGCGCCTTATTATTTGATTTATCTGATAAGGTGATATACGCCAAAGCAAAAACTAAAAAAATAATTATAATAACACCCAACAATACAAAAATATTGCTGTTCGGATCCTGAGTCTCTGGCGCTTGCCCGAATACCTCCTTCTTATCTTTATACGAGTTTGGTTTTTCTGTTTCTAAAAACATATGTCGTGTTTTTATTATAACATAATTTTAACAAAAATAAAAACAGCCTTTAGTTTTTAGCACTTTGTTTATATGCTACATTGCGTTCATTCTATTACCAATGTAATTTTTTAAAACACGATTACATATCGAAGATATCTCTACTAAGATTGTGCAATCTTAGCTCTTGTGCTAAAATAAAAATAGAATCTTTGTTAGTATGTTGGTATATTTAATTCAAAGAGTAAGTTTATTAGAAATTTAAATAAATTCTTAAACTAATATTTAATAAAAAATCAATAAGTTTGTATTTCACACATTGTGTGAAATAAATTCTTTCTTTTTTTAAATTTACTTTTTTAATAATAATGAAAAATAGTTTTTTATTTATATAGAGTAATAAGGTGTTTTTTCTACTCACAAAGGGGTAGTAAAAAACGATTTCTATTTTATTCATTTTTATAGTAAAATAAACATATGAATCATTGGACACAGCTAAGTATAGAATATGCTAATCAAAGGAGTTACCTAGACGATCTTTTTCATGTTTATCCTACAATTCCCGAAGGTATAAGAGATCTTGACGGAGAATTATGGAAAAAAGTAGAAAAAGCGTTTAAAAAGAAAGATAACGACACACTACTTGAAAATCTTTTAAGGATGGATTTATTTCCAATTAAAGATTCGTATGTGGCATATCTTAAACGCGACAAGGCATCATTAAAACGAAATCCTGCCACGGTTGATCGTTTGTGCGGTAGACTTTATGATATGGGTCTTGATGAAATTTTTTCTCGATCGTCTGAGCCAAAAGAAACAAACCGCCAAATCGGTCCGCTTTTTAAGCGTTGGGTTAATACTAAATCTTTGGGAATTACCCCTGTGAAGCATGACAAATTTTTAAAAGCAAAGGGAAACGCTATTTTGGATGCAGGCGATGCTGGAATGATGGCTTTTGCAAGAGAGCATTTGAATTATAAGCATAATAAGGGTCTTGATTTTATCGGACGTTTTAATGGAAAATATGTCATCGGTGAAGCAAAATTTTTAACTGATTTTGGCGGACACCAGAACGCGCAGTTTAATGACGCAATTTCAACGGTAAAAGCGAAGGGCGTAAAAGCAACAATAATTGCGATTCTAGATGGAGTGCTCTACATCAAAGGCAAAAATAAAATGCACAAGGACATAACAGGAAAATTAAAAAAAGAAAATATAGTAAGTGCCTTAGTTTTACGCGAATTTCTTTATCAGCTTTAATTATGATTATCTCATACGAAAATAAAAAATCCGAGGAAGATATTCTCGCTCAAACCGTGAATGCTAAATTAAAGACGGTTTTCGGTGGAAAAACAGGAAACAAATTGATTCAAGGCGACAATCTTCCAATTTTAAAAACATTGCTTGACGAATATACGGGCAAAGTAGATTTGATATACATTGATCCGCCCTTTGCAACAAACGGGCATTTTAAAATTGGCGAGGATAGGGCTAGTACGATTAGCAGTAGCGGTGATGATGACATAGCTTATAGTGACACTCTTATAGGGGCTGACTTTTTAGAATTTTTACGAGAACGTTTATTTTTTTTAAGAGAATTACTATCGGAAAATGGATCAATTTATCTTCACATTGATTATAAAGTCGGTCATTATGTTAAATTGATTATGGATGAAGTTTTTGGTCGCAAAAATTTTCGTAATGATATTACTCGAATTAAATGTAATCCAAAAAACTTTAATCGCAAGGCCTACGGAAATGTTAAGGATTTAATTCTTTTCTATTCAAAATCTGAAAATCCAACTTGGAACAATCCTCGTGTCCAATATACGGTGGAAGATGAGGCGCGATTATTTAAAAAAGTTGACAAAGATGGACGATCATACACGACGATACCTTTGCACGCCCCTGGTGAAACTGCAAACGGAAATACAGGAAGAGAGTGGAAGGGAATAAAACCACCAAAAGGCCGCCATTGGCGCAGTGAACCCGCGTTATTAGAGGAATGGGATAAAACAGGTCTTATTGAGTGGTCATCAAACGGCGTGCCAAGAAAAAAAATATTTCTTGACGAAAAAGACGGAAAAAAAATGCAAGATATTTGGGAATTTAAAGATCCTCAATATCCAAATTATCCGACAGAAAAAAACTTAGATTTATTAAAACTTATTTTGAACGCCTCATCAAATGAGGGCGATTTAGTGCTTGATTGTTTTTGTGGATCAGGAACAACACTTTTGGCGGCTCAAGAGCTGAACCGAAAATGGATTGGAATAGATCAATCTGATCAGGCAATTAAAACTGTGAAAAAGAGATTGGATAGCATACCCGCAAATTTATTTTCAAAAGTAGAATTCGAAATGCTTGAACAAGTTGAAAAAGATTTAGCAAAAGAAAAAAGTATTCAATCGGAGAAATTATTTGAGTCGAGAGAAAAAATTAACTTTTCCTTACACCCAAGTCAAGTTATGCAGTAATACTTGCAATTAAAATAAAACCAATGAGGAGTTTTTGATTTTAGACATTCACCCCTAACCCCTCTACCTAAAAACCAAAACAGAAAAAAAATTTTAAAATTTCTTTTTCATTAATTAAAATAGGGGTAATGTGATATTTTCTTCGCTAATACTACAAAAACGAATTATTAATAAATTCAATATATGACCAAATCAAAAAAAGCCCTAATTAAAGAATCAGTTTTCAGTATTGAAGATACTGATGAAGAGTCATTACCCTTAAAAGGGCCAATTATTAGTTATGGCGCTGATTACACCCTAGATTCAATTAGACAATATAATGAAACAAAACAGATAATTGTCCAGCCAAGTTTCCAGAGAAAATTTGTTTGGGATATTAAAAAAGCAAGCAAACTTATTGAATCCCTTTTGCTGGGTTATCCTGTGCCGAATATTTTATTAGGGAGAGACCCAGAATCTGAAACCATGGAAGTAATAGACGGACAACAAAGACTCTTATCAATTTGTGATTTTTTTAAAGGCAGGTTCAGAGATGAAAGAATATTTAAACTCACCGGAGATAAAGATAATGAAGGAATAGATAAAAGATTTATAAATAAGACGTTCGACGATCTTGATGAGTCTTATCAAAAAAAAATAAAAAATGCTGTATTAAAAGCAATTATTCTTGTTTACCCAAAAGAAGATCCAAATATAAAATTTGCTGCCTTTCAAAGAATTAACACAGGCAGCGTAGTATTGAATCAACAAGAAATTAGAAATTGTATATACGGTGGAACTTTTAACGATTTACTTTTTGAAATAAACGAAAAAAATACCACCTGGAGAAAAATAATTTCAAAAAAATCAGATAAAAGAATGAAGGACGTTGAAACAATTTTAAGATTTTTTGCAGCATTTTTTGAAGGACACAATTATGACAAGCCTATAACTTCGTTTTTAAATAAATTCATGAGTACTAATCAAAACATTAATGAACAAAAAATTATAGAATATAAAAATTTATTCAATGATACTATTATAGTTATTGATAAAAATATCGGCTCAGCTTTTCCACGAACCAAAGATTCTAAAACCTTTAACCGCGCAATATTTGAATCTGTGATGAGTGCAGTAGCTCATTTACAGGGCAGTAGTAAATTAATGGGGGGTAATTTAAAATCAAATTATACTACATTGATTAACAATCAAGACTATATCAATTCTATAACGGCACAAACATCTGATAAAAAAAATTACAAACAAAGAATGGAAATAGCTAAAAAAATTCTTGCAACATAATTCGTATGAATGATATCTTAGAAAGAAAAAAATATATCATACGAACACTAAAAGACATAGATAAATACCCGGCAACAAGTGTTTATAAATTAGAGATGATGTCTTTCGCATATGTTCTGGTTTGCGGTGCTATAGAATATATGATTGAAACGATATTGCAAAACTGGCTCGATAAAACGATTAAACACCACAAATCTGCCGCATACAGAGGTAAAAAATATGTACAGTATTTTTTAGAAACACAAATGGGGGCTCGAGAAAAAAATATTGAGGGTTTTCATAGTACTAAACTTGACCAAATAAGAGGGCTTATTAGTAACGTGGTCGGTGAAAAAGCAAAAAATAATTTCAATACTTTATTTAATACTGCACAAAATCTAATTTCTCTTCAACCAGACATTAACGCAAGACTCGAAAGAATTAACAGAATCAGACATGAATTAGCACACGGTCAAAAAACGCCAGATGACATACAGCCAAACATTTCGGAATTAATCGTTGATTTTGAATTTGTTTATAATCATATAATCAAAAATGTAAAATCTTGTCTGCCAAAAGTCTAAATAGGAGTTTTTGCACAAAGAAAATTCACTACTTTAATTTCCCTATTCCTCAAAACGAAAAACACTTTTTAATTCTTTTTAAAAGTGGTTTGCATTCGCAAATCAAAGAAAAAAATAAATGTAATTTTGTGCGAAATTCAAGTCTGATCGTAGATTGAAAAAAATTATAATAACTAGCAAAATAATATGAGATTAAAAAATAAAATTGCCCTAATAACAGGGGCCAGCAGGGGCATTGGAAAAGCCACCGCATTGTTATTTGCAAAAGAGGGCGCAAAAGTTATTGTTAATTATTTTTCCTCCGAAAAAGAGGCATTTGCTGTTGTTGATGACATTAAAAAAATGGATTCGGAAGCAATTGCGATAAAATGTGATATTTCCAAAGAAAATGAAGTTATTGAAATGATTAATCAAGCTACGAAAACTTTTGGTAGAATTGACATTCTTGTTAACAATGCAGGAATTGTTTATGATGTTCCGATTCTTGAAAGAAGTGTTGAGCAATGGAGAAGGACTCTGGATGTCAATTTGCTTGGAAATTTTCTTTGTAGTAAATATGTTTCTGAGCAAATGCTGAAAAAAACTGGCGGAAAAATAATTAACATATCTTCTACAAATGCGATTAACAGCTTTAGCCCCGACGCGATTGATTATGACGCCTCAAAAGCTGGTGTAATAACATTAACGAAAGATTTTGCAAAAGAGCTTGCTCCGAAGATACAAGTTAATGCGATCGCTCCAGGTTGGGTAGATACTGACATGAATAAAGATTTATCCAAAGAATTTGTTGAAGATGAAACAAGGAAGATATATCTAAAAAGATTTGCGCTACCAGAAGAAATAGCAAAGGCAATTTTATTTTTTGCCAGTGATGATACGAGCTATATTACCGGAAGTATTTTAGTGGTAGACGGTGGTCACGATTAGTGGTTAAGCAACGAACAGCACAGACTTGAACTTCACACCACTAATCACGTTCAAACTTTAATATTTTTCAATTTACAAAAAACAAAAACAGCCTTATTTTAATAAGGCTGTTTTTGAAATATTTTAAATACTTTTTATTAATCGATATTTTCCGTCTTCCTTGGCAAATTTGTCTTTGTTCATAAGCGCCAGGATTATTGTCGCTTTTTTTACCATTCTTTTTGCCAAAACTTTTTCAACAATCTCGTCGCGGGTTAATAGTTCTTTTTCACTCTCATTAAAAATCTCTTCAATAACATTAACTACGGTCCCGTTCTTGTATCCCCATTCTTTCAAGCCGTACAATCCCCTGCCCACCAGGACGTATTTGCCGTCCAAGATTAATTCGTTATGCACAGTAGCGGGATTTGCCTTTTTTGCATCAAAACCGATTTTGTTTATCCGATCGGCGATTTCAACAAAATGCATCGGCTTTTTATGTGATTTGAATATTAAATATATTTTGTCATTGATGGTTTTTGGTTTGATTTCTCGCCAATTATGAATCCCCCAATCGCCGAATTTATTCTGTTCTATTTTTTTCACTGCCCGCAAAATAGAATACAGTATTTTGTGCTTGTTGATAAACTCGGCATCTTCTTCAAATAAATCGCGGTTCAGGGTCCAGGATATATCTATACTGCCGGGGATAGAGAATTTTTCTTTATTTTTAATATAGCTTTCGAATTCGATTATTTTTTTGATCAGCTCATCGGTTTTGAATACGCGCTTGCTTTCTTTGATATGTTCAATCAACTGTTCTGCTAATTCCTGCAGATGATCGATTTCTTTGAATTTCAAGCGGTATGATTCTTTAAAATGCTTGGAGCTGGAGCCTTCTTCAAATTCTTTGTGTAAAAGCTTTGTGATTAGAAAATTCAAATAATTTTTATGGATTGCTTTGTTCTCGCTTTCAACCTTAAAACCGTTGATAGAAAAACCAACCAAAGTTTCCAGCATATATTCTTTTTCCATTAAGCCGCCGTGCTCTTCCAAAAGCTGATAAATAACTTTTTTCAAATTATTGATATATTTATCCAAATTTTTCAGTTGCTGTAATTTGCGGACGCTGGAACTTTCGATTTGACGAATGCGTTCGCGGGTAAGCTCATGCGCGGCACCGATGCTTTCAAGGGTTTCTTTGCCATTGCCATGCAAACCATAGCGCCGGATAATAACATCGCGCTCGCGCTTTGACAGCTCGCTAAAAAGATTGTCGATTATCTCAACAGCATCCAACCGGGCGATCTCCTCGGCTTTTTGCGTATCGATAATTTGATCTAAAATAGAAACATTTCCCATATGTATTGAAGCGTATCAAGGCATGGACAACTTGCTTCGCAGTATAAAAAATAAATAGTTTTTAATTCAAATTTTCTTAAGTTAAATTAATTAAACATAATATAGCATAAATTCTTGCATTAGTCAAGCCTTTTGTGCTTAATTATTATATAATTATTTATCATTAAAAACTATTTAATATTAGCTTATTTTTTAAAAAATAATTAAAAAAACTCTTTTTTTACCAAAGAGTAGAGATGTAATTTACTAAAAAATATTAAAATAAAATTTAATTTAATATTAATAAGTCATATTCTTTTTAACCATTTTAAAACCGCCCAAGCGATTAATCCGCCGCTTAAAGCTGTCGCCAACTGTGGCCAGCTCATCATCTGAGCGACTTTCTGCGCCAGTTCCTGCTTTATCAGCAATTTTGACATGAAAGAAACGCTGAAATACAAAAAAATAAATTTTATAAACGAACCGACTGCGACGCCCAGCCAATAACCTTGGTTGTCATTTTTAAAAAATGAGTAAAGACGATCTATGCATAACACAAACAACATATTGCTAAGCATAATAAACGGTACAACCGGAGCAAGAACGGCGGGTATAAGTCCGCCCGCTAACGCCATTAGACTGGGTATTACGCACAACACCATAGCGCTCCGAATGCCGATTAAAAAAAGCGCTATAATTAAAAGCGCATTTACCAGTGGCCCGGTAAGCCATTGCAGATGAATATAAAACGGGATAAGACTAGAAGCGGTGGCAATCCCCAAAAATCTTGCGACTGACATGACATCAACTCTTTCCAATGACCGCTCTTGTGTTAACATAGGCTATTTTAAATTCAATTCTTTAAAAAAATTAATCCAGGATAGTTTTATTGTATCTACAATTTTATCAATTTTTCCGGATTTAGCTGTATCTGACTGACTAACGACGTCATCTACACTAGCATCTGCCAATTGTCCGAACAAATCTTTGGCGCTAATGCCAACCGCTTTTTTATTTCGTAGGCTTTCTTGATTTTCTTTTATAAAACGAGCCTTGGCTTCGGCAATTTCCGCTTCCCCTATTCCGATTTCATTTAACTTTGCGACTTGAAGGGTGCTTTCTGGTTTATTTTCAATAATCTGTTTTTCGGAAGCGACCAACTTGTCCGCGTAAGCCAATATCGTAATGACTGCTTGTGGTTTTAAGCAAAAAAAGCAGTTCATCAGAATTATGGAAAACAAAAAAACCGCCAATGACAATGTTTTCCAATCATAATTAAAACTGATATTCTCGACGGATTTTCTCTCGGAACTAACGAGCAACATCTTGCCGCTAGTGTTATTATTTTTTTCTTTATGCAATTTATCTTTTATTTCTGAATGTGTTTTTTTCCAATCGTCTGAATGTCTATCATCATGATCCTTGAAAACAATTTCTTCGTCAGGCAAATGTTTTAACGCTTCGTCAATTAATTTTCCAATTTTATGGAATTTCTCACTGGCAACAGGATGTTCACGATTGATTTTTTTAACAATCTTGCGCTCAGTTTTTTTAATAGCATTAAAACTTCCCACGCCGAATTCGTTCTGCATGAAGTGGATAAAGTTTATAACTTTATTATTTTTGCTAATTTTATTATTATTTTTTGCCATGGGGATATGTTTTAATTACATTTTATATTATAACATATTTTTTATTTTTCACAAAATATATGCTCTTGCAAAAATTAATCAAATATGATAACATCAATAAAGTAATTAAATTTAATAGTAAAAATAAACGAATTTTATGAAAAACGATATTCACCCGAAATATTTTACGGATGCTACCGTAAGTTGCGCATGTGGAAACAGTTTTGTAACCGGCTCCACCTTGGCGGAAATAAAAACCGAGCTTTGTTCAAAGTGCCATCCTTTTTATACCGGCAAACAAAAATTAGTAGATGCGGCAAGACGCGTTGAAAAGTTTAATGCAAAAAAAGACGTGACTGAAAAACTTTCCGGTACAAAAAAAGGCAAAACAGCCAAAAGAGCAGCCAAAGCGGCCGTAAAATCCAGCGCGATTGAAACAAAAGACAAAAAGAAAAAAGCTGATAAAAAATAGCAATATTAAAACGGTTATTTTTATTTTGTTTATTATGATATAATTATCATAAGAAGCATAATAAAAATAACCGTTTTTTTATAACCACATTTTTGTCATTTCTGACATACAATATTCCCGCTAGGGTTATAAATATTAAATGCCCGCCCCGCAAGCGGAGCTGGCCGGGGATCAGGAATCCAGGAGAAAAAGATTCGAATATTTTTAAACGTCATTAGGTTTAATAATGCACAGATCTTTTCCCCCTGGATTCCCGCCTGCGCGGGAATGACAAGAGGAGAACAGAGTTTATTATTAATCTGTACACATATCGGAAAAACCAAATTTTATTCGCCCCCCCCCTAATCCCTAATTAACTAATCACTAACCCATGTACGAAAATATAAAAGAACAATTTAACGAATTAAGCACACAACTTTCATTGCCGGATGTTACAAAGGACATAAACCGTTATACTGAAATATCGCGCAAGCATTCAGACCTCAAGCCAGTGATTGAGTTGATTTTAGAATATGAAAACATTAGCAAACAAATTAGTGATAATAGCGAGCTATTAAAAACTGAAACCGACAGTGAACTGATTGGCATGATAAAGTCTGATCTTGAGAATCTTACTGCTAAAGAGCAAAAATTAATTTCAGAAATAAACACAGAGCTTAACCCAAAAGATCCGAATGACAAAAAAAATATTATTATGGAAATTCGCGCCGGAACTGGTGGCGACGAGTCTGCTCTGTTTGCCGCAGAGCTTTTTCGCATGTATTCCCGTTTTGCGGAAAAGCAGGGCTGGAAAATCAGTATTCTTGATTCGAATCGCATCGGTATTGGCGGATTTAAAGAAATCGTATTTGAGGTAAAAGGCAAAGACGTTTACGGAACACTAAAATACGAAGCCGGTATCCATCGCGTACAAAGAGTGCCGGAAACCGAAAAACAAGGCCGGGTGCATACTTCAGCGGCAACCGTGGCTGTTTTAGCAGAAGCGGAAAAACAAGACATAGAAATCCGTGCCGAAGATTTACGTATTGACACCTATGCCGCCAGCGGACCGGGCGGACAAAAAGTCAATACCACAAACTCCGCTATCCGCATAACGCATATTCCAACCGGACTTGTCGTACAATGCCAAGACCAAAAAGATCAACATCAAAACAAAGAAAAAGCGATGTTGGTTTTGGGCTCAAGGCTTTTGGCAAAGATAGAAGAAGATCAACATAACGAAGAAGCTTCAAAAAGAAAATCCCAGATCGGATCCGGCGACCGTTCGGAAAAAATCCGCACATACAATTTTCCCCAAGACCGCATAACAGATCACCGGATAAAACAAAATTGGAGCAATATCGCCGTGATCATGGATGGTTATATTGAAGACATCATAAAATCTGTGCGTGAAGAAATACAAAAAATGCAAAATCAAAATGAATAAAATCGACTCTCTAAATATTAGACAAGCTTTGCAATTTGCCTTGAAACAATTAAGCAAAAACAAGATATTAGATCCGCTTTTTGAGGCGGAGCTTTTATTATCCAATATTTTAAAGAAAGAGCGCGAGCATATATTGACTTATCCAAATAAAAAAATATCGCAATTACAATTTAAAAAATTTAAAACAGCAGTTAAACAACGCGTAAACAATACTCCGTTTGCGTACATATCCGAATATAAATACTTTTATGGTTTAAAATTTTTTATTAATAATAATGTACTTGTTCCAAGACCAGAAACGGAGATGATGGTTGAAGAAGCATTAAAATATTCAATATTCAATAATCAACATTCAATATTTATTGATATTGGGACCGGTTCCGGGTGTATTATTACGGCTATTGTTAAAAATATTTTAGATAGCGGATTGGAAAATTCGAACTATACTTTTATCGCATCAGATATTTCATCCAAAGCGCTTGCCACCGCAAAAAAAAATGCCAAATTAAATAAAGTTAATAGATTTATAAAATTTTACCAAGGCAACCTACTACATCCAATCATCAACATTATAAATAAATCGAAAATCGAAAATCATAAATCGCAAATCATAATCACCGCCAATCTCCCCTACCTTACCCCAACGCAAATCAAAAATTCCCCAAGCATCCAAAAAGAACCGCACCTTGCTCTAACTGCCGGCAGCGACGGCCTAAAATACTACCGCATATTATTCAAACAAATAAACTCCATCCGTTACCACCTAAAAGCTAAATGCTACCAGCTACCAGCTACACAGCTAATCCTAGAAATCGACCACACCCAAAAAACATCCATCACAAAATTAATCAAACAAGAACTACCAAAAGCGAATTTTGAAATAAAAAAAGACCTTGGCGGTCATTATCGACTAGTTATAATTTCTATCAATTGATTACTCTATTTTTACGGTATACCACGGTTTTACAACCTCTACCCAGATTTTTCCGGCATTAAATTCAAATTCTTCATCATTTTCTGTATAAAAACGAGTGCGGGCTTCCGCGCTTTTTTTCTTCCATGTTCCTTTGTAACAAAAACCATCCAAGCAGACTAACGCTTTGCCTGTGCCGATATGTTCAAAGCTCTGGCGCTTGGCTTCGTCCAAGACCTCGCCTTTGACATATTGAATGATAACATTTTTTGCGATTAGCTCTGTATCGTTCACGGTCAGATGTTTTTTTCCGCCCAGATAACGAGTATAGTTGTTTGTATCTGCTTTATATTGCCAGCGAACCACATAATCAGGAATTACATAATCAATACTGATAGAGCTTGATGTGCCGACATCCTCTTTTTTGGCATCATCTTTAAATTTCCATTCAAAGAATTTACCCGTTTCCAACTCTTTCCCGGCTAAATATTCAGACATTTTTTCCCGCGAAGTAAAAACATTGTGCGGCGCCACAAAATCGGTACCGCGCCAAAAATATTCGCCGTTATAAAATTCGTTGATATGCAGTGTATTCTCTTTTATCATCTTTGCCAATGCGTCCGGAGAGCCGCCGACATGGACGTACAAAGCGGATAGCTCCTTTGCCCAGTCAATAAAATACGGACGCGCGCTTCTAATCGGGCCGATCTTTTCCAAGTCTTCGTCAGACGCGAACACAGCCAGATAGCGCGTAATTCCGCCTTCGGCCTCGGCCTCTATTATCAATTGAGCTTTTTCCAAACCAGCTTGTGGACGGGCGTCAACATGATTATCAATCATAAACGCGATTGGAAAAATATTCTCTTTGCCTTTTTCTACATAAACACCGTCAAGCAAACGCCTAGCCATATTTTCGGTATTAAGCGCCGGTTCTCCGCCTTCTGTATTTACTAGAGAAGATAAAGGTTTTTGTGATGCTTTTGCAGACTTATTATCAACGGCAAGCAAATAATACACAAAAACAGAAAGCACTATTGAGGTTAACAATAGTGCTGCGCCGATAATCGCCCAGAATTTCATTTTCTGTTTTGTCTTTAAAAGCTCGTCTTTCAAAATATCTTTTTCCGTATCGCTTTTTGCTATGTCGCTATCCGAGATTTTAATCAAAAGATTTTTATCTTGATTATTGTCTTTTGTATCCATTAAAATAAAAATTCAAAAAAAATTACTTCGTTAAATTCGTATATTTTCGTTATTTTCGTGTCTTCGTTTATAGTCAACACAATACTAACAAAAAAATAAATAATTGAAAACAGTAAAACTTATAAGCCCAGACTATTTTTTATCGCCTTTCTTTTGATCTACTTTTTCCTTGCCATCAGCACCCTTAGTGGCTTTTGGGTCTGCCTCTGCTACAGGCTTTGCCACTACCGGTTCTTCAACCGCTACCTTTGGTTCGACTACGCTCGCGACTAGTGCGTTTGATTGTGTAATCAATTCGAAACTTGCCGGAATTTTTAAATCAGAAACTTTGACGCTTGCTTCAAAGCTATCCAATCCTGACAAATCAACTTCGATAAAATCCAAAAGCTCGCTTGGCAAACAACGTACCAGTAAAGATTCCATGGATTTAATCAATACTCCGCCCAATTCTTTTACCGCGCGCGGTTCGCCGATAAAGTGCAAAGGGGTTTCTACCTCGAGTTTTTCTTGCATATTTACACGGTAAAAATCCGCATGTGTAATCGTGTTTCTTAGTGGATCTTTTTGCACGAATTTAATAATCGCTTTTACCGGATCTTTGCCGTCAATCTTTAAATCGATCAAATGCGCGCTACCGACTTCGGCATAAGCTTTTTCCAACTCAAGCGCGGAAACGATTAAATTAGTATTTTCGATTTTTTTGCCATAAGCCACCGCAGGCACCTTGCCTTCTTTGCGTAAATCCTTATAGTTAACTTTTTTTTCAGTTCTTGTCTGAACTTCAAGTGTTTTCTTTTTTACCATTTGATTATTTTTAAATTAATTAATTTATATAAACATATTACTTCGTTTATTTCGCATCTTTTCGTTATTTTCGTGTCTCTTGTTTTTAATAAATACACGAAAATAACGAAATAATACGAAAGAAACGAAAAAATTGAAATTTTAAAATACCCTAAGTTTTTAATCTCGCTCTTGCAATAATGCCTTCGGCAAGGCCTACTATAATTAAAGTAGAGATAATAGCGCTTCCGCCATAACTGATAAAAGGCAGGGATATACCGACTACCGGCAGTAAACCGATATTCATTCCTATATTAATAAACATTTCCATAAAAATCAAGCCCAAGGCGCCAATTATAAAGAAAATGCCGAAATCATCGCCTATTTTAAAGGCATTACGTAAAAGCCGGAAATAAAAAACCGCAAAGAAAAAAATTATTAATGATACCCCCAAAAAGCCTAATTCTTCCGCAATTACGGCAAAAATAAAATCATTTTGCGCTTCCGGCAAAAATTTCAGCTGGGATTGGGAACCAAAACCGATTCCCCTGCCAGTCAAACCGCCGGATCCTACGGCAATAATCGCTTGATTAACATTGTACCCCTCGGCCAAGGGATTGCTTTGTGGATTAAAAAATGTCATAAGCCTTTGTTTTTGATAATCTTCAAAGAAAAAAAACCAACCGCTCAAAAACACGATAAGCAAAGTTGCCGCAATCATTATAATATATTTTTTATTAAATCCGGCAACAAAAATCATAATCCCCCATAGCATAAACAATAAAAAAGCTGAACCAAAATCCGGCTGCATCAAAATCAAAACTATCAAGACAAGCGTGCAAGCGCCGGAAATCAAAATATGCTTCAAGGGATTCAGTTTTATTGAAGCATTGGAAAAATACTTTGCCAAAAAAATCAAAAGAAATACCTTGACAAACTCTACCGGTTGTAAACGAAAAAATCCCAAATCAAACCAACCAGTTGTTCCGCGCACCGTATTGCCAAAAAATAAGACGCTCGCTAATAGAATAACGCTAATAATATATAAGTAATTGCTAAAACCGCGTAAATTATAATAATCAATCAAAGAAAAGATAAACAAAAACAAAAAACCGACGATGATAAAAAACAATTGTTTCTTGAAATTTAAAAAGCCTAAGCTATCGTTACTAAGGGCGATGCTATATATTTCCGCCAAACCGAAAATCACCAACAAAAAAATACTGGCCAAGATAATCCAGTCAAGATTTTTTAAATATAATAATATCTTATAGAACATATATTATTAAAAACATTCTATAGCTTGAGACTTGAGAAAAACTCTTTTTTCTGTCATTCCCGCGCAGGCGGGAATCTTGGTTAAAAATAACTTAATATTTTTTGATAACATTAGCTAAATAATCTTTAACTCAAAAATCAGTTTTTTTTAAAACCGAGATTCCCGCCTGCGCGGGAATGACAAGAGGTTTTTCTCAAGTCTCAACTTAGACTGAAAATAAATAATTGATTTTTGGCCGATAAAGATTTGAAAAACCCACAAAATGAGTTAAAGAAGCAAAAACATAAAATCATTATTTTGATGTACCGGTTCCGCCGTCAAATTGAATATAGATATCATCGCGAGTAATGTCTATTTCCGGAATAACCATGGTATTGGAAACGCGCCCGATATTTTCCGGCCAGGTTATGCTGATATTTTGCGTTTGTCCGGACAGAAAACGATTCGCGGCATAGCGATTAACGCCGATAATCCGGTTGTCATTAAAAAGCAAAGCCACAAAAGCGATATCCCAGTAATTATACGCGGTGTTGTTAGTCGCGCTAAAATCCAGAGAGTTAATGCTAATCTTTTCCGAAAGATTACTGGCTTGCGCCGGCGTGTAGCGGATATTATCCGTGTTTATTTTTAGGTGGTAAGCGGCAAATTTTTCCCAGTCTTTAAATTTATGATAATCAACTTCTTGCCAATTCATTTGTTCGATTTTCAATGACGGATTACCGCCGGCATTCTCTATATCCGCGCCAAGCAAAACAATATATTTAGTTTCATTTGGCAAAATAAAACCGCTGGCCTGCCGGGTCTTTGTATTGCCGGCCAAAAAAACATAATCAAAATGCGCCCAGTATTTTTCATTTGGATTGCTGATCTTGATATAAAAATCATAACGGCCTTCTTCAATCTTGATTGATTCGGCATCTGAAAATATTAAATTTTTCAAAGGCTTGGATTGCAAATAATTGAATAAATCTTGATTATACAAAAGCATCTCCGAAAACAGCTTTTGATCTTGCTTGATTCCAAAAAAAACATGACGGCCAAAAGTAAAAATAAAATTCCCCCAAGTAATAAAAATGATTAAAAGCAAAAAACCGGTCAGTATAATCCGAAAATTTTTCCGATTAGCCACAAGCCAAAGACCAATGCTCATTTTGCGCACAGTCAAACCCTCTGGATCATTATATGATTTGATATCGGCTTTGAAATTCGCAAAATCAGAATCTGCTGATTTATTCACATCTTCCCGAGTATTAGGCTCGCCGTTTTCTTGATAACTATCACTTTGAAAATCAATGTTTTTTTTCTTTTTAAAAATATTATCCATAGCAATAGTTTAGCAAAAAATAAGTATTAATTCAAATAAAAAACCCTTGCCTTTTTATTATTGGCAAGGGTTAGATGGATTAATCATTCGGATTATCAAAATTTTTTACCTTTAATATCCTTGTTTTCATTTTATCGGACAAAAGAAAATTTTTAAAATTCTTTTTTTTATAAAGTCCTATTTTTAGACCAATGAAAACAATTGCAATTACTATTAGTATTGATATTGAGATTGGCATTTTTCCCCCTTATTAAATAAATTATTTTAAGTGCTCTTAATATATTTAGACTATTACGATAATAAGATTGTGTCAAGTAAAAATTAATGAATAAAACCTTGCATAAATACCAATGATTTGCTAAAATATATGTATATAAAGAACCCAAAAACGCAGGGTTGTTTTTAAATTATTTTATTTAATATTCGCAATAAAAATATGGCTTCAAACGACAAAGAAATTGAAAAAAAGGCAAAAAAATCCGATTATAACGCAGATTCGATTACAGTACTTGAAGGTCTTGACCCGGTTCGCAAAAGACCGGGTATGTACATTGGCTCAACATCCAGTGCCGGTTTACACCATCTTATTTGGGAAGTGGTAGACAACGGTTTGGATGAGGCCATGGCCGGACATGCCGATACGATTACGATCGCGCTTTTGAATGACGGCATGGTTGAAGTTTCGGATAATGGCCGTGGCATTCCGGTTGGAATCCACAAAGTAACGGGCGTATCCGCACTGGAAACGGTTATGACAAAACTGCATGCCGGCGGTAAATTCGGCGGTGATGCCAGTGGCTACAAAGTATCCGGTGGCTTGCACGGCGTTGGCGTATCGGTTGTAAACGCATTGAGCGAATACATGAAGGCAGAGGTGCATACAGATGGCAAAGTCTGGATCCAGGAATATAATATCGGCAAGCCTTTGAAAAAAGTAAAATCAATCGGCGATACCAAAAAAACCGGAACTACTATTACATTCAAGCCGGACAAAACGATTTTTTCAGAAACCGAATTTAGCTGGGGGAAAATCCTAGACCACTACCGCCAACAGGCTTATTTGAACAAAGGCATCACTATTAAAATCAGTGATCGCCGCTCCGGACACAAGTCTAAAGAATATATTTACTATTTTGAAGGCGGAATCAAGTCTTATGTCAGAAGCCTTAACCGCAACAAAACTCCAAAAAACGAAAATATTTTTTATATTGAAAAAGATATCGAGGATTCCAAAGTAGAGCTGGCTTTGCAATACAATGACGAATACAACGAAGTCGTTTTACCTTTTGCCAATAACATATACAATATGGAAGGCGGAACGCACGTTGTCGGTTTTCGCACCGCGCTGACCCGGACATTAAATAATTACGCACGTAAACAAAAAATCCTAAAAGAAAAGGAAGAAAACCTCACCGGGGAGGACGTTCGCGAGGGCTTGGTTGCCGTTATCAGCGTTAAAATGCGCGAACCACAATTTGAGGGACAGACAAAAGGCAAGCTCGGAAACGCTGAAATCAAAACCTATGTTGAACAAGTTTTTGGCGAGGCTTTTGCTATCTATCTGGATGAACACCCCAAAGATGCAGAAGCGATTATCGGAAAATGTATCCTTTCCAGCCAAGCACGCATAGCCGCTCGCACCGCTCGCGCATCTATATTACGCAAAGGCGCTTTGGACGGCATTACCTTGCCGGGCAAACTTGCTGACTGCTCCAGCCGCAAATCAGAAGAATGCGAACTCTATATCGTAGAAGGAGACTCGGCTGGTGGCTCCGCCAAACAAGGACGCGACCGCCATTTTCAAGCCATACTCCCCTTGCGTGGAAAAATTTTAAACGTAGAAAGAGCGCGCCTTGACAAAATGCTTGCGAATAACGAAATAAAAAACCTTGTTATCGCCTTAGGTACGAATATTGACGATCAATTCGACATCTCAAAACTCCGTTACAACCGCATTATAATAATGACCGATGCCGATGTGGACGGTTCGCATATCCGTACTCTTTTACTCACCTTATTTTATCGTCATTTCAAACCTTTAATCGCAGAAGGGCATATATACGTAGCACAACCGCCTCTCTATTCCGTAAAACAAGGCACAAAATCGGAATGGGCTTTTAACGATGCAGAAAAAGAGGAAATAATAAAAAGACTGGGCGGAATCCCAGAGGAAATACAGGTTGCCGAAGGTGAAGAAGACGAAGAAGATACAGCGGAAAAAATTGAAGACACGAATAAAAAAGCTTTGAAAAAAATTCATATCCAGCGCTACAAAGGTTTGGGAGAAATGAATCCGAATCAGCTATGGGAAACGACAATGGATCCTGCCACGCGTATCATGAGCCAAGTTACTATCGATGATGCGACTATGGCTGATGAGATTTTTGACATGTTGATGGGTGGCGAAGTCGCACCCCGGAAAAAGTTTATCCAAACACATGCGAGAAAAGTTCAAAATCTAGATATTTAAATACATCAAAAAAATACAGCTTTGATTGAACTGTACCCCATTTAGTAGAC
>DOSJ01000009.1 GCA_003514005.1 Candidatus Falkowiibacteriota bacterium | reverse complement strand
TTATTTTAAATAATCTTTATACACTAATTTTATCATTCGTTGTTAAAAAGCAACAGGTCTATTACATAAATCAAAAAATTTTTAAAACACAATCCCATCCCCTTGCGCAATCTGATCATCCTCCAATTTTGTAGTCTTAGCTTTTGTTGTCTGACTAAGCACGGCCTCTGTCTTGCTGTCTACCGCCGAAACGCTTGAGCCCGGAATCAAAACCATGATTTTATTCCGGTCTTCATCGCTCGGGGTAAGGCTTATACTAAATTCGGCGCTGGCAGAAAAAACCGTTACCGGTAACCGTCCGATTTCCCATCTGATCTCGCGCGTTGCTTCGTCAAAGCGTATATCGCCGACTGTTGCGCGATTTTTATTGTCATAATTGACATATGCCGGCAATACTAATTTTACCACTAGTTCATTCAATTCGTTCAAATTATTATTGATTTCCCAATAGACCTTGTAAGTGGTAGTCTCACCAACCTTGGGCGGATGCGGACCGGTTCCGACCGGAACATTGTCGTTATTAAAATAGCGAAGCGTTTCGGATAATTTCAAATCGCTGTTTATCTTATTGACAATCGTATTGCTTTGATTGTCGCTTTCTACGGGTTTGCCCTCTTCAATATTGCCAATACTAAAACGCGCGTGGCTTTTTACCTGATACTCTTGCTTTTGATTCGGTTCTCCGGCCGGCATTATTTGGATAGAAAAATCAATCACGCCTTCTTCGTTCTTTTGAATCGCGGCCAAAGCTGGAATCTCTTCTTTTGACCAAGAAATCGTATTACCTTTTTCTTTACCGATTGTTTCATATTTCAAAGTCCGCCAATCCAAAAAATCGCTTTCTAAAACAACCATTATAACCACATCCTTCATTTCCGTTTCTCCTTTATTCTTATATACCAATGAATAATTTAAAGTATCGCCGAAATTAACACCCTGGTCTTCACGAGCGCCATTAACGATTAATGTAAGATTGAGATCACTTTTCATTACGTCAAAATTCAAAGTCTCGTTATAAAATTCCGAGTATTGATCTTCTTTGTTTTTATATTCGAATTTAAAAAGCAAAGCTTCTTTATCATTCTCTTTTTTTGCAAACCGAAAACGAATCGGCATTACTTTTTCCTCTTGGCTAAGACTCTTAATCTCCCAAACTCCGGGCCTGTCCATGGTAAAATCAGCCAAATTTTCATAAGCTTTCCCATCCGCGGCCAAGACTTCAAGATTTTCGCGCGGTTCCAAGGTTATTCGAAAATTATTGATAAAATTATTTTCCATAGCATTAAAGCGGATAGTAATTTCATCAGTCTCGCCGGCCAAAACGCTGGAAACATAATCAAAATCAAATTCTAAGCCGATATCGCTGATATTTGTTGCCAAGGTTGCTTCTTTTTTAAATTCCGAAGAAAAATTTTCCGGCATATAGCTCATTGTCGCCTGAATAATTCCAGTCTTGCCTTTTAGTCCCACCATTGTTCCTTTTATTTTAATTTCATTTGCCGAATGCGCGGATAAATAATCGAATTGCCACAAAGACGGATTATCTTTTACGCTTTCCGGATAAACATCCGCTATCTTAAAATTTTCGGGATAATTTACTCTTATTTGAACGTCGCTAATGCCGATATTGCCGGTGTTTTTGATATTAATCGTATAAAAAAACTCCTCTCCGGCCACCACATCGGTTTTACCGGACAAGTTAAATTCGATCGCGGCCGCGTCATTTGACTTTTTCAAATAATGGCTATCATAAAAATAATAAGCGCCAAGAGCCGCAAACAAAAAAAATATCACAACAAAAAACCAATAGAAAAATCCATGTCGTTTTTTGATATCCATTTTTTTTACATCAACCATATCGCCGTTATCATCTTGATATATTTCATTAAGACTTTCTTCAATCTCCTCATCCAGATCCTCATCCAAAGGCGGATTCATTTCTGATTCTTGGTCTTCAATTATTTTTTCAAAATTTTCAACATCCCTCTCGTTTGGCACAGGACGTTTTGTAAATTCCGCAAGGCTGGATTTTTTTAAATTTATTGTGATTCCATTATCAGAATCTTCGATACTATTGGTTTTTGTTTTTTGCATATTTAATTTTCTTCGTTAAAATTATTTTTTTTGCTCAAATTCAATATCTCATCCGCTTTTATTTTCGCTTCTTGCTCCAAAAAAAATTTATTCACTCCGGGGATCAAAGAAAGCCAAGATCGAATCAAATCTATAACTTTTTTCATATTTACTTTTCCTGCTTCTATTAATCCGTTGATCTGGCTAATTGTTTTTTCGCCCGTGCTTTTAAAAATAGCCCGCTTCTCAACCGGCATAGCTAAATAAATATCATCAAGTCCCTTTTCCAGAACTTTCTCTATTTCTTTCGCGCGCGCGGTACTCATTTTCCTCTGCTGTCCGGCTGAAACAATGCCACCTAGTTCTCCATCGTCCATATCAAGAATTTCTTCCAATTTTTGCTCCGGTTTTTCCAAAATAATTTCCGCTGGCTTCACCTGCTCAAAGCGGCCAATATTCTCGGGGTTATCCTCAGCGCTCTCATTAATTGAAACATTAGGAATGTTTTCTTGATTATTATTTAATATTTCTTTTTTATCTTCAGGCATATATTTATTATACCACAAAACCAAAAGAATTAAAAATATTTTTTATTTCATTTAAACTGCTGACATTAATCAATTCTCTACGCATTTCACTGGCACCTATTATGCCATGTACATACCAGCATAAATGCTTGCGTATCTCGATGATGCCTTGTTGGCCTTTTAGGCTCTCGGCTAACTCGGCATGTCTTAAAGCGATTTCAAAAATTTTTTCAGGAATTTTATTTTCTTTTTTAATATTTTTTAATTCCTGAAAAATCCAAGGACATCCCAGCGCGCCACGCGCGATTCCTAGTCCGTCCGCTCTGGTTTTTTTGAGTACTTGGATTCCGTCATCCAAAGAATTTATCCCGCCATTTGCCATAATAATTCCACCAAAGTAATCGCGTGCTTTTTTAATAATATCAAAATTAATATCTCCGGAAAAACCCTGCGCCAAAGTTCGTCCATGAATCATTAGCGCCTTAATATCCAAATCATGCATATAATCCAAAAATTCCAAAGCGTCAATCGTATCGACTTGCGCGCGCGTCTTTATCGAAACCGGCAACTCGGTATTTTCAATCGTGCTTATAATTATTTCCCGTGATTTTTTCTTGTCGCGCATAAGCACCGCGCCCGCGCCCTGCTTCGCCACCTTTTTTACCGGACAACCAAAATTAATATCAATTCCGTCCGGATTAATTTCTTTTGTTACTATTCGCGCCGCCTCCGCAAATTGTTTTGCCTCACTACCAAACAATTGCACGACATAAGGCCTTTCTTTTTCCGAAAACTCCAATAGTTCCAAAGTTTTCTTTGGATTATAACAAAGCGCCGCCACGCTCGCCATTTCCGAGTAAACGACATCTGCCCCAAAATCTTTACAAACTTGCCGAAAAGCAGAGTCCGCGACTCCCGCCATCGGCGCCATCGCATAAAATGGCTTATTTAATTTTTGCCAAAAATCATTTTGCAATTCCATTTCTTTTTGTCATTCCCGCGAAGGCGGGAATCTTGGTTATAAAAACACCAATATAGTTTTATTTTTTACTTATTTAAAACCACATTTTCAAAACTTATTTAATTTTCAACCGAGATTCCCGCCTTCGCGGGAATGGCAATAATACAAATCATTTTTTAATAATTCTCATTCCATCTTTCCCGTCCTCCACACCATAACCCAACTTTTCAATTTCTTCACGCAATCGATCAGATTCTGACCAATTTTTTTCTCTACGAAATTTTTCTCTTTGTTTTATTAAGTCATTTATCTCATCTGAAATTGGCTGATTGTATATTTCTTTCTCTATATCCAAACCCAGAACCTTGTCAAAATCCAGTATTGTATTTAATTTTTCTTTTTTTGATAAATTGGATTTTATTGTTTTTTGCAAAACCGCAAGCGCTTTCGACATATTTAAGTCATCATTTATTGATTCAATAAACTCATTTTTAAAATCTTTATTAATTAAATCGAATGACCCGTCAGAGACACCTAAATTTTCACGCTGATTGTCTGAAACTTCAATTAATTCTTTTACTTGATTATAAAGATGATTTAGTCCTTCTTGCGATGCCTTTAATCCTTCCCAGGTAAAATTCATTTGTTTCCCGTAATTTGTCTGCATGCAGTAAAAACGATAAACCAATGGCTTAAACCCTTTTTCCTCAAGATCTTTTGTCGTATAAAAATTTTTAAATCGCTTGCCCATGCGTTGTCCGTCAACCAATAAATGATCGTTATGTATCCAAAAATTTACTGGTTCTGCGACATTATATCCGATTATGCTTTGCGCAATCTCATTTTCATGATGAGGAAATTTTAAATCAATCCCTCCCGTATGGATATCAAAAGGCATCCCAAGCTCTGCCTCACCCATAGCGGAACATTCGATGTGCCATCCCGGGCGTCCGGGAAGCGATTCATTATTTAATAAAAATTCCCAAAATGGCTCGTCAGATTTTCTGCCTTTCCATAAAACAAAATCTTGAACGTTCTCTTTTTCATACTCATCCGCCTCAACGCTAACGCCAAGTTTTAAATTTGAAACATCAAGATTTATTAATTTTCCGTAACTATGATTATTAGAATACTTTTTTACATTAAAATACACAGAACCTTCTTTTACATAACCGTAGCCTTTTTCAACAATTTTTTTTACCAAGTCTTGCATTTTTAAAATATAATAATCATCAGCCGCATGTGTAACTTTATTTGGTTTTAAAATATTCATCTTTTCCATATCCTGCCAAAAAATACCCTCGTATTCCGATGTCAGCTTTTTCAAAGCCGGCATGGAGTCCATGTCGGGATATTTTATTTTTGAATCTCTGATTGTTTTATCATCAACATCCGTAATATTCATCACCCAGAGCAATCTATTCTGACCAAAATTGTAGCGCAAAACCCTAGCTAAAAAATCAGCAAAAATATATGACCGCAAATTGCCGATATGCGCGTAATTATAAACTGTCGGTCCGCATGTATACAAACCGACCTGATCATCCTTGATTGGATTAAATTCTTCCTTTGATTTACTCAATGTGTTGTATAGATATAGTTTTCGCATATATTTAATAAATATTTATCAACTTAACATAGCTTTTGTAAGCTGATAATCCTTTTTGTGCATACATAATTGTAGCAATTTTTTAAAAAATTATTCAATATTTTATTATAATTCATAATTTTTTAAAAAATGCACAAATTCTGTCAGCACAAAAAGGATTATCAGCTTACAAAAGCGGTCGTGATTTAAAACAAAAGCTATCCAAACAATTTAGTACTCAAATACTTCTCCCCCCTATCCGGAAAAATCGTAACAATATTTCCGGAATCGATTTTTTCCACTACTTTCAAAGTAGCCAACATTGCGGCACCAGAGCTCATTCCGACAAAAATTCCCTCATTTTTAATGATTTGCAAGGCCATTTCATAAGCTTTTTTTGTATTTATCATTATTATATCATCAATCTTGTTTTTATCATATATTGCCGGCACAATCGCCTCTTCCATGTTTTTTAGCCCCTGAATATAGTGCCCGACCTCCGGCTCCGCACTTACGATCCGTACTTGGGGATTATATTTTTTCAAATATTCGCCTACCCCCATCAACGTTCCTGATGTTCCGATTGCGGCTACAAAGTAGTCGATATCCCCGCCTGTCTGCTTCCATATTTCCTCTGCCGTAGTTTCATAATGCGCAATTTTGTTTGCTTCATTGGAAAATTGATTGGCATGAAAATATTTTTCCGGATTATCCGCCACTAATTCATGGACTTTTATAATCGCGCCGTCTGTGCCTTTTGTGCCGTCTGTCAACACAATCTCCGCGCCAAATGCCTTGATCATTTTTTGACGCTCAATCGAAACCGCCGCGCTCATAACAATCACAACTCTGTATCCTTTTACTGCCCCAATCATAGCCAAAGCGATTCCCGTATTTCCGGAAGTAGCCTCAATAATAGTTTTGTCATGGCTCAACAATCCGCTTGCCTCCGCTGATTCAATCATTTTTAAAGCAATCCGATCTTTTATGCTTCCCCCCTGATTTTGCCCTTCGATTTTGGCAAAAATATTTACCTGATTTTTTTTATTCAATTTATTAATGCGAACCAAGGGCGTATTTCCGATTGTTTGTAGGATATTGTTGTATGTCATATGATAGTTGTTTATTTAACTCATACTACGAGACAAACTGAAATAAATTAAATTATTTTTTTAAAATTACTCGCCTTTACGTCTATTACTATCAGCGTGTATGTTAAAGTAATAAATAAAATATCTTGTCATATACTTCCATTTAAATTTTAAAAGTTTAAAGGCTTAATTTTAAAAAAATAATTTAATTTATTTCAGTTTGTCTAATCTGAGTATTTTAATTAACATGAAAAAACTCGGGTTTTCCCCGAGACTTATTTTGATAAAATAAAAATCTGTCCGGGAAGTCAACACCTTTCTGCGCAACAGATATTCAAATTTTTATATATTTTTAACATACTATTATAATAACATTCACAAATAAAAAGTCAATATTATTTATTTACGACCGATACGGATGTGAAATACCCGAAAATATTTTAAAAAAAATTATTTATTCTCCCACTCCTTATCCTGACGCACTAAAAGCTCGGGAGCTCGTTTGGGCTCAAGCATGATTTCTTTTACTACATTTTCCATGCGCATCCCTTGCGAACCTTTTACCAATATCAAATCACCGCTTGTTATTTTATTTTTTAAAAACACTCCGGCTTCAATTGATTTATCAAAATGGAAAATCTGATCCTTTTGCATTCCGGCTTCAATAGCGCCACGTTCAATATTTACGGATATTTCGCCTACCAATACCAAACGATCAATCCCTAGTTTAAAAATATTTTTTCCAATCTCACAATGTTCTGCTTCGCTATATTTTCCAAGTTCCAGCATATCGCCTAAAACGGCAATTCGTTTGTTTTTTGTCGGAATTTTCTTTAGTATGCTAATAGCCGCAATCATAGATTGCGGTTCAGCGTTATATGTGTCATCAATTATTATCGTATTTTTTATTCCCTTTATAATATTCATCCGACCTTTTGGAGAAACTAATTTTTTCAAAGCCTGGCTGATTTCAACCATATTCATATCCATTGCCCGTCCTACGGCCGCACTGGCTAACGCGGCATAAATCACGTTCGTGCCAATAACATTCGGCAAAAGCACGGGAGTTGCCGCACCATTATAGATAATTTTAAAATTCACACCTTGCAGAGCACTATCGTTCATATCTTCAAAAAAATATCTAATCTCCTGCGCGCGCAAATTCGCTTTCTCATCCAAACCATAGCTGATAACTTTGGCTTTGCTTTCAGAAATTGATTTTCGCGAACCCTCATTGTCGTAATTGATTATTGAATAGCCGTTTTTATCAACACTTTTGATTAATAAGGATTTTTCCTGTCTTAACTTTTCTTTTGAGCCGAAAAACTCCGCATGTACTGACCCAACAAATGTCAAAATACCGATTTCCGGCTTTGCGATACCGAGCAGATATTCCATATCTCCCGGATGATCAATTCCCATCTCCAAAATAATCACCCGAGGATAATTATTATCATAAGAAAGAATTAATTTTAGAGCTTTAAAAAAAACTTTAAACCAGCCGATTATGGATTTTCCAGCTGAATCGGTTCCGATAATAGTCAAAGGCAAACCGATCTCATTATTATAGTTCTTAATACTGCTCCGCGTATTGAATTTATCCCGCAAAACCGTATACACCGCTTCTTTCGTACTAGTCTTACCTACACTACCGGTAATCCCAATAATACGCGGCTTATACTTAGCAACAATTATTTTTGCCAATATTTTTAATTTAAATTGAATTATATTTTTTAACATACTGATGTTTTTTAAATCGTAAATCTAAAATCGAAAATCAAAAATCACCTCATCTTTCCTTCGGCACTTGATAATAATTCAAGATAAAGTCCGCGATTTCACCGAACAAAGGCGCGGCCGAGGATTCTGCCCATTCAACATCCCGCGGATTATCTATTTTTACCAGCATCGCGAAAACCGGATCATCGACCGGACCAAAACCGGCAAAAGAGCCGATGTGCGCGTTTTCTTCGTATCCGCCGCCTTTTTTCGGAACCTGCGCTGTACCGGTTTTCCCGGCAATATAGTAGCCATCAACACCCGCGCGCTTACCATGCCCCTTATCAACCACTTTCACCAGCATACCGCTGACCAAGGCGGCAGTTCGAGCTGAAATTACACGACGAATTTCCCGTGATTGCGTTACGGTCTTTTCACCGTTTTCTTTCCGGATTTCTTTGACTAAATATGGCTGCATCAATATCCCACCATTCGCAATAGCAGCGAACGCGTTTATCATTTGCAAAGGCGTAACCGTAATTCCTTGTCCGAATGTTGCCGTTGCCGCTTCGATCGGTCTGATATTTTTCGCCTCAAGCATCCCAATGCGCCCGCCGCTTTCGGTTTCAAGCTCAATTCCAGTTTTTTCACCAAAACCAAAATTTTTTACATATTCCGCGAATTTCTCCGCGCCAATCTTTTGCATCGCAAATATCACGCCGGTATTCAAAGATTCTTCCAAAACCGTAACCATATTTACCACGCCATGCCCGCCTTTGGTTTCAAAATCAGAATTCCTTATCGGCTTTGGCCAACCCTCAATCATTACAAAACCATTGTCAACGTATGTTGTTTCCGGACTGATTTTTCCCTGATCCAAACTGGATGCCATAGTAATCGCCTTGAAAATCGAGCCCGGTTCCCATTGATAAAAAATTGCCGGATTATTATATACATCAATATTGTCAACTGACTTATATTCATTCGGATCATAATCCGGATAAGAGCACATCGCGATAATCGCGCCGGTTTTTGGATCCATAATTACCACGCTGCCGCCATCCGCTCCGTGGCGCAAAACCGCTTCCCGAAGCTTGCCGCATGCGGTAAATTGGATTGAACGATTAATCGTCAGAACCAAATCACTGCCGCTTACCGGCTGATTGTATTCACGCTCTTTAACGATAATCAATCCGCCCTTTGCCGCCCGTTCTGCCTTGATAGAGCCGAATGACCCGGTAAGCTCGTCATCAAAAAAACCCTCCAATCCATATTGTCCATGCCGATCCTCCCTATTATCACTGACAAAACCGAGTATCTGTGAACCGATATTTTTTTCCGGATAAAATCGAAAATTTTCCAAAATATAATCAATTCCGACAATATTCAAATCCATTAATCTTTTTAATACGTCTTCATCAACTTTGCTTTTGAGCGGTTCATATGGATCATGCTTTTTGGACAATTTCGCTATATATCCTTCGATAACCATTTTTTTTCTAAGCTCAATTTCCGCTTCTTTTTTAATCTTGTAAAATTCTTCGCTTTTATCGTCCGCAAAGCTTTTTTCGGAATTTATTTCATCTGTTGTGCTGGCTTGTTTAAAAAACTCATCACTTGCAAGTAAATCCTCGACTTCTTTGATAATTTTTTCTTCATCAAATATTTTATATAAACTTTCCGCAACCGCGGCCGGATCTTCAATCTTTTGCGGAACCGCGTATACCAAAGCAAAATCTTTGTTCGTAGCAACCGGATAATAACCGCCTTGAGTATTATCTATGTCCTGAAAAAATATCTGCCCCCGCTTCGGCTCCAGTTTGTTGTACACCTGATGCTGATCAGAGGCAAGCGCGATATAAAGATCGTGATTGGAAACTTGCAAAATAAATAAACGAATTACAACCAAAATACATAGCAAAAAAACAACCGCCAAAATAAAATTGAGGCGATTGGAGTTTTCCTTGGAACTATTCTTATTTTTATTCCTGATCATCATTGCTTTTTCCTGACTTTATTATTTTCTGGCAACCGCATCCATGCCTACGCTGATATATTCAATCTTATCCACCTTAACCATTTTTATTTCCTGCGCTCTTCGATTAATATTGTCATATGACTCTAATCGCATCACTAATAGTTCATGATTTTTCTTTTCTTCGTTCAGAGTTATGGCATCCTTTTTCAACTCCTCCAATACAATCCCCTTTATAGACAAATCATTAATAACGACAATATAGCATAAACCGCAGATAATAGCCATAGAAAATAAAAGTTTATTGAACAAAGCCCAGTCATAAAAAGATTTGCTTCTAGCTATTTTTCGCCTGGAATTATTGCAATTATTAGCTTGCAAGCCTTCTTGCTTGTATTTTTGAATTAAATTTTGACTCATTTTATTTTTATTTTTTAATTTTTTTGTTTTAATTTTTTTCCACTACTCGAAGCTTTGCGCTTCTTGCTCTGGGATTATTTTTTATTTCTTCACTACATGGCAATATCGCTTTTTTTGTTATAATTT
The DNA here is from genome assembly GCA_003514005.1 of Candidatus Falkowiibacteriota bacterium. Classification (GTDB taxonomy): domain Bacteria; phylum Patescibacteriota; class Patescibacteriia; order Patescibacteriales; family UBA12075; genus UBA12075. The sequence goes on along the minus strand of DOSJ01000009.1, from coordinate 12,153 downwards.
TTAAACTTGGTTTATGATTACAATTGCAGATAGGTATTTCCGGCGGGCAAATGCATTCTTTGGCTTCATTCCGAAAAAAATGTTTTACAATGCGATCTTCCAAGCTATGGTATGATATGACGACCAATCTTCCTCCCGGTGACAGTAATTCCATGGATTGTAATAGCACGCTTTTCAAACTAGTCAACTCATCATTTGTCGCGATACGCATAGCTTGAAAAGTCCTGGTGGCAAAATGAATTTTTTTATTATTTCGATAAATTCCCGGTACTGATTTCGCGATTATATCGACTAGCTGTTTTGTTGTTTCAATGTTCCCATTTTTTCTAGCAGTAACAATTCCTTTAGTAATGCTTCTGGCAAACCGCTCTTCTCCGTACTCTTTAATTATTTTTTCAATCTCCTTTTCACTCCAAGTATTTACTATATCTTTGGTGCGAGTTCCATATTGAATATTGTCTATTGAATATTGTATATTTCCAAAAAGCATTTCTAACGGAGCATCCAGTTGAAAAGAAAATCCCCGATTCCTATCCGCGAGTTGAGCTGAAGATAAGCCAAGGTCAAGTACAATCCCATCAACCTTCTTGCACTGTTCTTCCGGCCAAATTTTTTTCGTAATTTGATAAACATTTTTAAAATTATCCTGAACTAGACTTATATTTTTTAATTCTTTTTCTTTAATGATTTTTTTGGCATTTTCAATCGCCAAGCTATCCAAATCAATCGCCAACACAGATCCTTTTTCTCCAACCTCTCTTGCTATTGCCACTGTATATCCCGCTCCTCCCAATGTGCAATCGATAATATTTTTCCCCGGTGACAACAATAAAAAATCCAAAGCCTCCCGAAGCATTACTGGAATGTGTTTATACTCTGCCATAGTTATAATCCGAATACTACAAATAAAAAATTCCCACCGATCATTAAGCAATCCCAAAATTACAAAACCAATGCCCTGGTACGAGCAAAAATAATTTGTTTTAACAAGCGCGTATCAACAATCGGCGCCTTAATAACTCTGACTTTTAATTCCTCCGCTTTTTCTTTTGTTTTTATTTCTATTTTCATATTTTTATTTATTTATACATCATTCGTCAATCGGAAATCGGAAATCATAAATCCCTACACCCCCAACTCCCCAAGCGCCTCCGCAATCTCCGTACTCTCATTCTCAGCGCCTTCCTTATATTTATTCCATTTTTCTTCATCCCAAATTTCAAGCCTGTCATAAAGACCGGCTATAATCGTATTCTTTTCAAGTCCGCAGAATTTTCTTAAATACTCCGGCAATGTTATGCGACCTTGGCTGTCGAAATCAACGTCCATGGCGCCGGCAAGCATCAAACGTGAAAAAGCCCTGGCCTTTGCCTGGCTGATCGGCAGATTTGCCAATTTTTCCGCTATCTTTTGCCACTCAGCTTTTGGATATAAAAAAAGACAGTTATCCAAACCACGAGTAACAACTGCCCCGCTATCCAGCAAACTTCGAAATTTTGCAGGAACCGCTAATCTCCCCTTACTGTCTAAATTGTGCTTGTATTCACCGATAAACATAAAAAAATTTAAGCACTGTAAGCATATTTATAAGCGTATGGGAATTAAGATTAACGAGGAGACTGATCTTCTGCCAAGACGCAGGTATCAGGCCCCTTCTTCGCCTTAATTATTTTTGTTTTAACTCGTTTCCGGTTGACCGGAACAGAGCATAAAAGCATCCCCATGCTTTCTCCAAGAAATAACTTACGCTTTCCTGAAGTAGTTTTTTGTCTACCCCGTGATTGCGTAAGCAATTTTACGGGGGTTTTTGTTTTACGCTAGCGCGTATTATCTTGGCTAGCTGTTTTTTTATTTTTATTTAAAATTTTGTTTTAAATTTTTTTTATTTTTCTTTCTTTGTTTTGGTTTGTTTTATTTTTCTGTTTTATTTTCACCACTCTTCCCCACTTTTCACCTTCATAACTTTAGTATACACCACTATTACCCAAAAGTCAACATACTCTACCATATTATTTATATACTAAAATTAAATGAAATTATAAAAATTTTTGTTAATTATTAAAAAATAATAATTATCTTTTGTCCAGATACACACAGTTTCAGATTTTTAAAAAAACTTTATTAACAATTAATCCACAGAAAATAAAAAACAGCCTATTAGGCTGTAAAAAATTTTGTGTTTTTATCTATCTAATTTTTAATTTCAACCAGCTTTTTAATTAATGAGTCATTTGATTTGTGCCCAAACCAATTTGTTACATCATTTTTTGTAAAATTTATATTAAAATAATACTCGCTCTTGCCCATATAGTTGTCATCAGACTGTTTTTCTACCAATATTATCAATTTTTTATTTCGATATTTTTCCAAATGATTTTTTTCCAAATTCTTACTAACAACCCTTAATTCTTCCGAACGATGCTTGATTTCAAGTTTTTCAATATGGTCTGGCATAGCATAGGCCTTGGTTTTTTTATGAGCCGAAAATGAAAATACATGCAAACGGCTAAATTCACACTTTCTGATAAAATCTTTGGTTTTTTCAAAATCAATTTTTGTTTCACCGGGAAAACCGACAATAACATCCGTGCTTATCGCGACATCCGGCAATTCTTTCTGGATCTTATCAATCTTGTTTTTGAAGAAAGCGATATTGTAAGGGCGATTCATAGCTTTTAAAATTCTGTCTGTACCACCCTGCAATGGAATATGCAAATGACGGCATATTTTTCGATTTTTTTTCATCAAATCAATCAATTCGTCAGTAACTTCATTAATCTCGATTGAGCTTAAGCGAATTCGACCCAAACCCTTTATTTTCAAAATTTTTTTTATTATTCCGCATAAATTAGTTTTTGTTTCGTTATTCCCTTCCCTGCCATACATGCCTAAATGTACTCCGCAGAGAACAATCTCTTCATAACCGAGTTTTACCGCCGATTCTGCTTCCAAAAGCAATTCGTCGGAATCACGGCTTTGATATTTTCCTCTGGCAAAAGGAATAATGCAATACGAACAAAATTGCTCGCAACCGTCTTGGATTTTTAAAAAATAGCGCGCACGGTCAATGGAGCTTAAACCCGGGATTTTAAAATCTGTATTGTTTTTATCCGGAAATAAATTATTTATTTGCAAAATTAACTCATTAAATTTCCCTGTTCCCCAAATAATATCCGCACCCGCGTTAGTAGCTTGCGCAATATCAATTTTTGGCCAACAGCCAAGCAAAACAACCTTGGCCAAAGGGTTTTCTTGGCGCGCCTTATTTATCATCCGCTTATTCTTATGAATAGCACTTTCCGTTACCGAGCAAGTATTAACCAAAACCAAATCGGCTTTTCCTAAAACCGGTTTTAGTCCCGTGGCAATCAATTCCGCTTTGACAGTCCCGGAATCATAACGATTCACCTTACAACCAAGAGTATATATTTTAAAAGTATTAGGCATACAAAAAGAGCAGGATTAGCGCGGCTAGAGCAAAACGGTACCAGGCAAAAACCGTCAAGGAGTTATTTTTTACATAACGCAAGAAAAAAGAGATTGTAAACATGCCAAAAACAAAGGTTGAGGCAAAAGCAATGGCGATTATAATCAACTCTTGACTGCCAAAGCTTTGAGAAAATAAACCCGGAATCTCTTTTATGCTTGCGCCAAAGATAATCGGCAAAGAAATCAAAAAAGAAAAACGCAACGCTTCCTCCCTCTTTAATCCAGCACCCAAACCTGCTATAATAGTAATACCCGAACGGGATGTACCCGGTATTAGGGCAAGAGCTTGCGCGAAACCGATACTTATAGATTTTCGCCAATTAATATCTTTTAATTCTAAGGTTTTTTTTCCGATTTTTTCAAAAATAATAAATAAAAATCCAATAAAAATAAGCATAAATACTACGACCAAGGGCGACCGCAAAACGTTTTCAATTATATCATCAAAAAATATTCCAAAAAAAGCCGCTGGCACGGTCGCAATAACAATATACCAAGCCAAGCGCGATTCCGGATTTGCGCCTGATTTAAAACTTTTTAACCAAGCAAGTAAAATCAGCCAAATATCTTTGTAAAAAAAATAAAATATCGCCAAAAATGTGGCAAAATGCAAGGCCACGTCAAAAGCTACCTCATTATTGATTGGCAAATCAATAAATTGGTGCAAAAGAATAAGGTGTCCTGAACTGGACACCGGTAAAAATTCGGTTATTCCTTGAACAAAACCAAAAATAATCGCATTAAAATAATCCATCATTATTAAAGATTAATTAATAATATAAAAAAAGTCAATCATGCACGATATAACCCTGTTTGATTAAGCGATTGGCTTAAATAAAAAATCTATGAATTATCACATTTTACTTGCCCCGCTTATCGCCGGATTTATCGCGCAATTCGCAAAATTTTTTCTAAAATCAAACCAAAGGAAATTTGCGTTTAAAAATCTTACCGCGTATTCCGGTATGCCTTCCGGACATAGCGCGCTCGTAATCGCCCTAGCGACAATAACCGGTTTGGAAGAAAGCCTAAACTCACCCTTTTTCTCAATCAGTATTGTCTTGGCAATCGTTGTTATCCGCGATGCCCTTGGTATCAGGCGCTATTTGGGACAACATGGACACACTCTGAATGTCTTGGTTAAAGATTTGAAAAATGACAATGTTTTAGAAGAAAAATATCCTCATCTCCTAGAAAAAATCGGCCATACGCCATCTCAAGTTTTGATTGGATCATTAATTGGATTTTTAACCAGCTTGGCTCTGCATTTGATTGCGGCCTAGGCACAAAAATAACGAAAAAATACGAATAAAACGGAACAATCTATCACGATATCTAGTTGAGTACGCACGGCAAGGTAAAATCAAAGATGCATAGGTTCGGACAATCCGAATCTGCATTGTCTATGTCGCCGTCACAATCATTATCGATGCTATCGTTGCAAGTTATTTCTGTTCCGACTTCATAGGAGGCCATACCACTACCGTCTACGGTAGCAGGATTGCAATCGTTATCGACACCATCACAAATATCTGCATTTCCTGGATGTCTTAGCGCATTATTGTCATCACAATCATTCCCATTAGCACCGTTAGCTACGTTTGTCAAAGAACAGACAAGCAATGGATAATTGTAAAACAACATAAGCGCATCGCAATATCTGTCACCATCATTGTCGCAACCGTCATCAACGCCATTCAAGCAATCATTATCCAAACCATCGCAAGTTTCTATCCCGCCCGGCTTAGCCCAAGGCGATGAATCATTGCAATCTGTGCAATCCGTAATATAATCAACTCCTGGCGGAACCGGAGCGCTAACAACCGTAATTAGATCGCCAAATCCATCTCTATCGCTATCTCTGCAATATGAATTCATAGCACATCCCTCGTCAACATTTCCGTCGCAATTATTATCTACTGAATCACCACATACTTCAACAGTTCCCGGTTTGACACTGGCACTCGCGTCATCACAATCGCTATTATTAATAACATAATTAACCGGTTTGGTGGATAGACAATATTCACCGGAAACGCTCGGATTGCCGTAAGTATCTCCATCGCTGTCAAGATAAAAAATCGTCTTTACGCCTTCATCAATCTGTCCATCACAATCGTTATCAATTCCATCGCATTTGGTTTCTGTTCCATGTTCATAGTTATTGCAATCCACTGTCGCCGCTACCGTCCCGCAAGCCTGATCGCATTTGTCCGCCATTCCCGGATAAGCATTCCAAAAATTCGGACAGCCGATTGATTGATTACCGTCATCATCGCCTTCGTTATCGCATTGATTACAATCCGGCTGATTAAACAAATACCAAAAGCTTTCATTCAAGCTATTGCCGGCATTGCAAGAAAGACAGTCAGTATCCGGATTTAATAAATTTACAGAATCATTATCAAAAAATCCATCGCAATCATTGTCTTTGCCATCCGTGCAAGAAGATTCAATGGCTTCATACGGTCCACCCTCATTAAGATCATTACCGCAACAACGCAAAGAACCGGCGCGAGACGGATTATAATTAAAAGTGCACAAAAAGGCACAACTTTCTGCTGTAAAATCTTCGTCAATCAAGCCATCGCAATCATTATCCAAGCCGTCGCAGATTTCCGCCTTGCCCGGAAAACGATTTAGATTATTATCGTCGCAATCGTTATTCCCAAGACAAGATTGAGTGCCGTTTCCGCACACATTGCCACATATCGAAACAAGCGTAGCTTCTTTGATATATCTGTCTTTATCCGCATCCGTGCAAGTAGCTATGGCCAGGGTACAATCAGAATTACAACCTACTCCGCCATCGCATTCTTCGCCACAATCCACGTGTCCATTTCCGCATTTACAATCAGCGGGACAGACATATGCTTTTCCAGGGCATTCTGTTGCGTTATTGCACGAACCATCTCCGCAACAACAGTCCGCTGGACAATTTGCACAAGTTTCTCCGGCATCGCAACTACCATTAATTGTACAAACATTTACAATCGCACAGTTGTGATCAAAAACACAGTCTGCGTCATTACAATCGATCATGCCGTCGCAATCATCATCAATGCCATTTATACATATTTCAGGACCACCACCGGAAACCGCCGGATTGGTATCGTCGCAATCGGCGATGTTGTGGACACAGGCGCTATTTGCAAAAAGCCCGTAACCGTCGTAATCCATATCTACGCATGGCTTTGGACAAGCAGCACCGATTAGCTGATTTCCGCCGATTGCCAAGCCAGATTCCAAAACCGCGCATAAGCTATAAGCCAAACCAAGCTTGTCAGTGCTATATACGTAAACCAAGCTGCTATCCGGCAATACGCTAGGCAAATTTGTCGGAAAAATTTTCCGATTTTCATCCCAGCAAGTTTTGGGATTGTAGTCATTCCCGGCTGTGCAAGAAAAACCAGCGCCAGCAGGACAGCATTTTCCAAGCTGATTAACCGGGTCCAAGGAAATAGACGTACCAAGCTCGGCGCGAAATTGTTCACGCCAACTCGGCCATGCCGATATGGTTTTATTCGGGAGATAGGTTCCGGCCGCAAGGAGCGGATAACGGTTTTGCTCTTTAAAAAAATTATTCAGGCTTATCCGAATCTCGGATAAATCCTCAAGCCGACGAGCATCACGGATAATTAACGACTTGCGGCTATCGCAAAAATCACTGATAGCACATTCGCTATCCAAGGAACAAACAGTTGAATTGTCTTTTCGACAATGACCGCGATCAGACACATTGGTATTAAATTTCCAATTTTTGATAATATTGCCAAAAATATCTTGAGTTGCTTTTTCTGCTTCCTGGTTATAAGTAATCAGATAAATATTCGTATAAATGGTATTATCTCCGGATGAAACATTGGCAACATTAACATAGACTGTCCGGCCATCGCGCACCGCGCCATATCCGTCAACCAGCAAGCTTTGCGGTGATCCGGTAAATTTTTGATTCTTGTACCAGCGCATTGCGCTGTAATGCTCGATATTCGGCACAATCCGAATCGCAATCGCGTCTTTCGCGCTTGTTTGTGCCGATACCGTGGCATTATTTTTTATTACAAACAAAAACAAAACAACGATAAAAAATATCAAGGTTGTTCCAAGACTGGCGTTAATAACTTTTCTTTTATTCAGCATGGCGTGTTTTTTTATATCTATATTATAACACGTTTTTTGTTTCAAATATAGTGTCAAGTGACTTAGTTAATTAGTAATTAGTTAATTAGGGAATAAATATATTGCTTTCTATATTCATTGAATCTTCTAATCCACTAATTAACTAATCAACTAATCACTAAACACCACCACCAAAACGCCTTTTGCGCAAAGCATATTCTTCCAAAACAAAATCCACATCTATTTTTTCAAAATCCGGCCAATACTTTTTTACAAACAAAAGTTCACTATACGCCGATTGCCAAAGCAAAAAACCGGACAAGCGATTTTCGCCGGAAGTACGGACTATAATGTCCGGATCTGGCAGATCATTCTGGTACAAATATTTTTTTACCATACCCTCATGTACCTGTTCCAGGTCAACCTTATTTTTCAACATGCTTCTGATAGCGTCTACGATCTCGGCGCGTCCCCCGTAATTCAAACAAATATTCAAAATACCGCGATTGTTATTCTTGGATTTTTCCATCGCCTCAAGGCATAAATCCGGCAAGTCACCGGGCAAGTCGCTTATACGTCCGGAAATCAAGATTTTTATTTCCTTTTTACTTATTTCTTCCAACTCATCAGAAAGTGCCTGCTTCATCAATTGCATTAAATAATTAACCTCTTCTTGACTGCGATTCCAGTTTTCCGTTGAAAAAGCGTAAACCGAAATTATTTCAACGCCTTTTTGAAAAAATAAATCAGGTATAATTTTTAATTTCCCATAACCCTTGGCATGGCCTTCTATCGTCGGCAGATTACGCTCGCGCGCCCAGCGACGATTGCCGTCCATGATAATAGCCACATGTTTCGGTATATTTAATGTTTCTTTTTTTGTTTCCATATGTTTTTATTTTATTATTTTTATCAATTTCAAAGATTCGCTTTTTCCGCTGATTATTTTTATCTGATCAGTGGCAACCGCAAATATTTTGCTCAAAAATTTTATCAGCTCTTTGTTTGCCTGATTATTTATCGGCTTGGCCGCGATGCTAATCTTTATCGTATCATCATCCAGAATCTGATTAACCTCATTCTTCGACGACCCTGGACGGACTTTGACGCGCAGATAAAGTTCTTTGTTTGCGTTTAGTTTGTCTTGAAATTTTGATAACATAAGTTTTGGAAAGTAAGAAGTTAGAAGTAAGAAGTTATAAAGTTGAAAATATTTAAAATCAAAAACACTTTATAACTTTATGCTTAATAACTTTTTACTTCTTACTTCATACTTCTTATTTCTAACTTCTCACTTCTTACTTTACTGAGTAAACACAATCGCGTTCGGAACATCGCGTCCAGGGTCGACCATGTATTCATCGTTATACCAAAGCGCGGCTGAATAGCCTCCGTCCAAATTTAAGGAATAGTCAACTCCGATTGTCTTCATAATATTTGCCAAATCCGGCACCGTGGCGGATTGGGCGACCACCAGATAAATCAGATTGTCCTTGATTCCGATTGCGTTGCGTGCAAGCTTAGCGTCTCTTTGCTTTGCGTCGATATCCCACTCGATCAAAAGATTCATGCCGTTTTCAATCAAACGCGGTTTGTTGCCGAGAGCCGCTTGGATTTTAACATTATTTTTTTCTTCAAACGCTTTTACGCCGACAAACTCGCGAGAATCTTTGAAATAATAAAACTTATTATTCACATCCCAGACAAAAATCGGTCCGGTCGTCCAATATTTCATCTGATCTTCATTGATCAAAATCTTTTCTTTTGTGTCATACACCGGATAAAAATAATAATTTAATTTTGCGGCAGAATAAGATTCGAAATACGTTCCGTTGATTCCGGCAAAGGCATTGTTTTCCAAAACATATCCGTCCAAAGCCCTTGCTTGGCAAGCGGATTCACAATCCTGTTTATCGGCTGTTGCGCTAATGATTTTTAAATTCGGATTGCGCATGTCAATCGTAACTATGTCAATCGTAAAAAGCGTACCGTTGACATCGATTTTTTTATGCTCGTATTTGCTGTACGCGTCAATGCTTTCCTCCGCACCCGGTTTGTGGATTTTTGACAAATCTTTGCGCGTTATGCCAAGACCAAGCTCGCGCATTATCCGAAAAGCATCGGCCGGCCGCCCCAAATAATATTTTTTTAAATCGCGCGGATAAATATACCAAGCCTCACCGTTCTTTTCAGTCTGGATAACTATTTTTCCAGAAAGGCGCTTTGCCAAATCCGTATCCCCAGCAATCAGCATTCCGGCCTGCGCCAAGCGCTGAAAATCTTTTTCGACAATACCAAGCCCAAGCTCGCGCATTACGCGAAAAGCGTCATCCGGACGGCCAAGATAATATCTTTTTAAATCTTCCGGATAAACATACCAAGCCTCGCCATTTCGTTCAACATCCAAAAGAATACGACCACTAAGATTGTTGGCGAAAGCGGCTTTTGTGCTGATTGGAAAAAATAAAATGATTAAGAAAATACTAAATAATAATTTTTTCATTTTTCTCTACCTTCGGCTGAATTCACAGCCACAATAATTTTGACGATAAAAATTATATTTTTTGGATAATTCCAAAGATTTTTTATAACCATCCTGTTTTTTAAAATCTTTATCTAAAAATTGCACGCCATATTTTTCTTCCAAATCTTTACCGATTATGTTGATTGCTACGGCATCTTTGTGCGGGCTGACCGACAAGGTGCTAGCAAAAATATCAATTTTTTGCTTTTGAGCGGTCAAAGCTGTATTTTCAAGCCTTTCCCAATAACAAATTCGACAACGCGAACCTTTCTCTGGTTCATTTTCTTTCCCGGTTATTTTTTCTAGCCAAGAAGAATGATTATAATCACCAATAATCAATTTCAAGCCAAATTCTTTTGCGATTCTTTTTACTTCTATCAATCTTGTATCATGTTCATTTTCAGGAAAAATATTTGAATTAAAAAAATAAAGGACAACCTCATAATCCAGATTAAGCAGGTTTGTAACATACGCACCACAAGGTGCACAGCAGATATGTAAAAGCAATTTAGGTTTTTTTATTTTTAAAATTTTCATAAAATATAAAAAGCGCAAATGTTATTCCAAGCGTTCCTGCCAAAAAATCATATTCGGAAACTGTTCTTCCTGGCACGTATACCTGAATAAACTCGCACATTGCGGAATAAAATATTCCCGAAAAAAAAGCATAGAAAATAACGTGCGACAGATTGGCGTTTGCTTTCGCAATCAGTACCTGCGCTAAAAGATATGAAAAAACACCAAACAACAAAACGTGCGCCACCTTATCGTACCATGTAAAAACATCGCACTCATAGCACTCGCCTGTCGGCCAAGCGATCAAAACCAAAATAATCGCAGACCAAAAATATAATAAACTAAATTTAGTTCTTGTATTCATAATGTTTTATTTTTCCTGTCCGCGCGACTGAATACGGCAATAATCCCTAGCATGATTATTACTAAAATTCCCAAAGCGAATATTTTTCCTTTGCTTTGCATGAAAACCGCGCTTAAGCCAAAAATAAGGGCAAACAAATAATAAGTCGCCGATGTCTGCCTAGGGCTTAGGCCGATATCCTGCAAGCGGAAATGCAGATGTTTGCGGTCCGAAATCTTAAAAGGATTCTTGCCTTCCGCTAGTCGCCGGAAGATTGTCCAAAACAAATCCAAAATCGGAATACCCATTATCAAAAGCGTAATCGCGATTTTACCGCCCGAAATAATCGCGAGCACGCCCAACGCAAAGCCAAGAAACAGTGAACCGCCTTCACCTAAAAATATTTTTGCCGGATGCCAATTCAAAACCAAGAAACCGAAACAAGCCGCGGACAATATTAATGCGGCCAAACCGATATCCGGCTGGAAATATTTTGTTGTCATGGTAAATAAAAAAGTAATCAAAGCACCGACACCCGTAACGCCTGAAACCAATCCGTCAACGCCGTCTAAAAGCTTTGTGGTATACATCATGCCCAAAAGCCAAACAGAGACAACAATATCCGAAATGATTATAAAAGTAAATTTAAACCCAAACAGCGTAAATAACTGGATCTGATATTTATCCAAATAAAAAAAACCGCCAAACGGATTCGTTATTTTTTCAATCTCTACACCCCCAATCACAACGGACAAAACAGCAAGTACTGGGAAAATCAATTGTCTCCCCGGACTTAGGTTGTGCCTATCATCCAAATAACCGCCAATCATCAAAAATAATCCGCCAGCAAAAAAACCGATCCAGTGCATAGCCTCAAGATCTCCCGCCAAAAGTAGATCTCTCACAAAAAACAAGCAAACAAAAAAAGCAAAAAAAATAGCAACACCGCCTAGAAGCGGGGTAGGTTTTGCATGCAGTTTTCTATCGCCTTTTGGCTCATCTAATATGCGAAGACGCCAAGCGAGTTTTTTTATCACTAGCGTGCAGAGGATGGATAGTGCGAATGTTGCTGTGAATATGTATAGATAAAACATATTATTAATATTCAATACTCAATAACCAATATTCATTCAATAAAATAATAGGCTTGTTGCTTAATAGC